>JBCBZB010000015.1:0-74687 GCA_039815565.1 Planctomycetota bacterium | reverse complement strand
CTGTCCTCGTTCAAGCGAGATCTGCCGAGGGGGCCAGCGCATGAACAGCCCAGATCTGACAGGTGGGGAAAACCCTGGTCTGACTGATCGGTTGGTAGGTGGAATCGAGACTCGTTCCTTTGAGGTGGGGATGACCAGCGGAGCCGGCGACCACCGAGACATCGTCCGTAACGCGTGGGTTCGCTTCGTCGGCGATTTCGGCCCTGGCTCGCGCAACGCCGACTCGGTGCTCGAGGAGATGGCCAGGCGTTGGCCGGAGCTCCAGCCGGAAGTCGACCGCGTCCTGGCAGCAGGAAGGGGGGAGTCGTGACTCCATCGCCCCAGCGCCTTCACCGCGCGGACAAGCTGACCCGTGGTGACGTGGTCGTCATCGTCGGCATCGGCTTCTCGGTCTTCGCGTTCTTCTTCCTCGTGACGGCAGCGGGGGCGGCGTGAAGACCTACTGCCCAACGACCGGCAAGCGAAAGCACCAAAGCGCGAAGGGCGCTCGCAAGTGTCACCGCGGCCTTGGCAACCGTCTGCGTGTCTACCGCTGTCCGCACTGCGGATCGCTGCACATCACGAACGCAGACAAGGAAGAGGCACACAACTAACCCCGCCCCACACCTCACCCGAACACCGCTGAGACACATCGCGGCAGGGGTTCATGGCTCCACGTTGGAGCCTCCCCAGGGAGCGCGAGAGAGAGCTAGCGGATGGCGGAGTTGACCCCGTTGTGACGGTGGGGTGTGGGCGGATTCTTCAGATGGCGAAGCAACTCGACAAGGTGACCAGAGAGGCGATCGACCACGTGGCGTCGATGCCGATGGACCGACTCGTGAGGAAGGGCCGCGAGGTGATGGGGCTTCGGCCTGACGCCTACGTGGTGACTGACTTCGAGATCGGTCTTGTGGGGCACCTTGCCGAGGTCGTGTCGACCGAGCTCGCCATCAGGGCTTTGAACGAGATGTTGAGGGAGAAGACGTGATCGGCATCGCAGCAACATTCTGCGTGCTCGCGCTTGTGGCCACCGTGGCCGCGAAGAGGTGGCACGCGTCACAAGATGAGGAGGCGCGACTCGAGCGCGCGTTGAAGAGAGAGATCGAGAGAGGGTTCGATGAGTGAAGAAGAAGACGTGAAGCCGGAGCACGCTGTCGAGAGTCAGGAGGGCTCGAAGGAGTCGGTCCGCGAACTCGAGGTCAAGTCGAGGTTCATCAAGAGCAGCGAGGCCTCGAAGATCCTGGAGATGCAGCCTCGAGTCATCCGCGACATGATGGATGAAGACGAGGTCGCCTACTTCGACGTGTCCGAGAAGGGACGTGTTTGGCAGGTCGAGCGCGAAGTCTTCGAGCACTGGATCACGGAGGTCCTGCCGGCGGAGACGAGACGCAAGCGCGTCGCGGAGAGGCGTCGGACTAGGGTGATCGATGAGACGCTCAATCCGCCGGACCGGGCTTCGATGCAGCGGAGGAGGGGGGCATGAGCGCAGAACCGACAGTCGGCGAGATCGCGATGGCCGCACTTGAGACGCTCTACACGCTCGGGCGAGGGCTGGACGTTCTCGCGCCCGACGAGCTGATCCGGCTGCGGGTGGAATCGACTGGCGGGAGCGTCGATGGGTTGGTCGCGGTCGCTCCAACCCCGAAGAGTGCCGCGATTCTCACGGCCGCTGTTGATCTCATCGACCTGGCCCAGGGTGTCAACGAGAAGGACCTTCGGAAGTTCATGGGCATGACGCTTGGTGAGTTCAACGAGACGCTCGAGCGGGGAGTGCCGCCAGAGACACCGTGACCTCACATCAACCCCAGTCCATCGAACGCTGCCTCAAGCGTTTCACGCAACGCCCCCGGCGTCGCGTGCGCGTAGTTGAGCGTCATGCTGCCCTTCTTGGAGTGGTCCATGAGCGCGACGACGTGGTGGACTGGAGCGCCCGACTCGAGCAGTTGAGTCTGGAAGCTGTGCCGGAAGGTGTGAGGGTGATGATGTTCGACCAGGTGCGCAGGAAGGACCTCGCGCCAACGGTCGAAGAGGATGCTCAGCGCCTGAGCGCGGCCGGCCGCAGTGGCTCGCTTGCTTCGGGTGAAGATGAGCTCGTCGCTCTCTCCGGCGACTTCCTGGAGTGCGAGGCCCGCGGTCACGCACATCGGGAGAGATTGGATCGACTTCTTCCGCTCGACAGTCCAGGTCCGCGCCTTGAAGTCGCAATTGGATCGGGTCAGCCGGCAGAGCTCGGCGGCCCGGAAACCGGTCGTGAACAGCGCGACTACGAGATGAGGCATCAACCCCGACGTCGGGTAGTTGACGCTTCGGTAGCACTCGATCAGTTCGCGGATCTGGTTGGGCGTGTAGAAGCCCGGCTCGGTTCGCTTCTCGACTGGCCGTTCTCGGTCTCGAGTCGGGTCTGCCCCGGAGTAGCGTTCATCCCGCCTCGCACGCCGGATCAGGAAGCCCAGGTAGTCGATGTCTCGCTCGACCGTCCGTGGATTCGGGATGCGGGCGCCGATCTTGTTCTGGAGGCGGAAGTCCCGGAACTGATCGAGGTCTCGGCGGGTGATCGTTTCGAGGATCGTGTCGTCGTGGAAGAACCGCCGAAGGTTCCGGACCTTGCGAGTCGCGTCCTGCCACGTGGCGTCCGTGACCTTGCGCCGCTCCATGACCGCGAAGTAGGAGTCGATCGCTTCTCCCAGAGTCATCGGTTCGACGTCGCGGACTCGTCGAGCTCGACCCTTCGCCCCCTCCGCTTCCTTCCGAGCCTGTTCCGGGTTGCTGGTCCAGCTGCCTCGATGCACCTGGCCATCGACTCGGATCTTCACTCTGAAACGCCAGCCCAACGAGTCAGTCCAGCGTCGTTCGACGCCGGGGATCGTGGCTGGAGTCTTCCCTTTCCTGGGTCTGCTTGCCATGGAGTGTCCCCGTTAGTGTCCCCGCGAGATCTTCGTCGATCAAGCGAGGCCGGAGATCGTCATCGTAAGCGGCTTAATCACAGTAGATTGCGACCATGACTGATGACCGAGATCGCGCAGACGGCGCAAATACGAAGTATCTCCCGGTCATCTCGCCGTCACCGTTGTGTGAGTGCACGGCAGCGAACACGTTGCGACCGCCGAGGTTCGCACGGATTGCGGTGACTCCGGTGCGTGCGGCGTTCGCTCCTTCGTCTTCGCTGAGGATGGTCGAGTGTCCGACCTGTACTCCTTCGACGTCGGTGATCGCGTTCTGCTCGCCGGGTGTGCCGCCGAACGGGATGCCGAGGTCTCGAGCGCGACGCGATGCGTCCTGATCTTGCGCAGCTGCGCCGGCGAGAAGGGTCACGGCCAGAGAGATGGCGAGAAGCGAACGCGATCGGTGCATGGACAAGCCTCCGAAGGCACCTTACCGATCTCGCTTGCGGCCGTCGCGACTAGGCCGCTGCAAGGCAGCAAGTCTCATGGCCATGAGTCGAGACCACGATCGGCACCGCCTCAGATGTCACTGGTCAAAACGAACTGCCAGTCGACACGCGAAGAGAATCCCAGGCTCACGATCGTCGCGGAGCCTGAGGGTTCCAGGCCTGCGGCGAGGAGTTCGGCATGGAGTCGGCTTCCCACGGCGGTGGATAACATGTGAACCTGCGATGGTTGTGGCTCTTCATGCCAGGTGCCGCCATCGCATCGAGACCCGGCGGTAGCGTCGCCGTGCTGCAGGTGCAGCAGGGGCATCGGCTCACCGGTGCTTCGAACGACGATGTCTTTCTGTCCGGCAAGAGACAGGTAGCCGATCGGTCCGAGATGAGCTCTGAGCCGTTCGTCCCAGTCTCCTGCGGCTTCCGAGTTCAGCGAGAAGAGCTCGAGTTGGGCCGATACGTCCGCGTCTGGTCGGGTGCGTCGGATCAGGTTGAGGACTCGATTCGGACCGCTAGCCGGGTTCATCGAGATGCCGAAGGCTCGATCGTTGTCGGTGGCACAGCTTCGCTCGAGTTCTCGAATCAGCTGGAGTCCAATCGACGTCGGGCGTCGGATCGGCGGAGTCTCCGAAGTCTCGGCGTGCGCCGGCGATGGCCCTTCGAAGGTCTTCAGATCGCCCAGATACCAGGCGCTCCCGACGGGTGTCGATCGCCGAACGGCAACGATCACGCCGGCCAAGTCACCCGAGGAAGTCTCTGCCGTGACGCAGCGAACCGATCCGAGCCGCTTGAAGAACGCGAAGTAGTCGCGGTCGTCGTGACGGATCCGGAATCGATCCGTGCCAAGGGGATAGTCGATCGTCGCTTCGAGTCGGAGCAGCTTGCTGCCGAGCGCTTCGATTTCAGGCCTCCAGGCTTTCGAGTCGGCCAGGTTGTAGCTGCGAAGAACTAGTTCTCCCAAGACGGGCTCACCCGGCGTAGACGCGTTCCTGGGGGAATCGGCTGGGCGCGTCGACTCGTCGTCGGCGCGCCGCATAGAGCCCCCGATACAGCTGATCGAACAGGTAGGCGCCGAGCTGCAGACCCTGCTCCACGACGTAGCGGTCGGAAGGGCTGCGATCCCAGACGTGTTGGATTACCTGAAAGAAGTCGTCGGAGTGACGGACGTCGAGCGTTTCGTGGACGTCGTAGTGGACGAGATCGTCTTGCATGAGCCATTGCCGTTCGACGATCTTTGATCCGAGGAACGCGGAGATGTCGACGAACATGCGTTCGATCATCCCCAAGCATGCGGTTCCGACTTCCCAATCGTCGAGGACGCAGCAGCCGATGAGAGCCGTGTTGAATGCGCGAAGCTCGGGCCATAGCGCGGTCCGATCGATGCTCTCCGCGTCGAGGCCGCCCAGTCGCTCGAGGAGGACCTTGAAGGTTTCTCCGTGCATGCGTGGCGAGGCGCCCTCTCCGTGCTCTTCCCATACGTTGCGCAAGACCTCCACCCTCAAGCTCGCGCTCGGGATCTTGGCGGCCACGGCGGCCATCGGGCGGCTGAAGAAGACGACCGCGTAGTAGAACTGGATCTGCGTTGCGACGAAGTCACCATGCTCGAACGTTCCGTCCGAGAGAGCGCGGAAGTACGGGTTCTGTTCGAATGGGAACTCGGCGCGAACACGCTCGACGGTGGCGTGCAGCGAGTGCTGGTCGTTCTCGGGAGAGGCGTTCATCGTTCGTTCGAGTGGGCAAGCGAGGCTCGAGTCATGGCCTGGCCTTGGTTCCGGCATGAATTCGTTCGTAGAAGAGGCTTCGGTCCATTTGCGTCAGTTGCAGGTCACGGGCTGAGTCGAACTCGACCTGCGATCCGAACCACGGACGGCGATCGGCGGCGTTGTTGAGCTGGCGCCAGAGCACGGTTCCACCGACATCCATCTCGGCTGCGACACGACCTGCGAGCAGCCTCGCGACATCGTCCATCATCCAATCCATCACGTTCGACAGATCGATCAGATCGAACGATGCGAACGAATCGATCGACTCCAAGCGCTCATGTTGAAACTCGAGCGAGTACTGATGCCGTCTCCCGTCGAGCGCTACGGACAAGAACGGTGGGAGACAGTCTGCTCGAGGCCGGTAGTGTCCGAGCCACACGTGGTGGAGGAACGGATTCGTGATCGCGCGATCATCGAGCAGTCCGCGCTCGAACCTCGCTCGAAAGTACGGTGGATAGGATCCGGGCGGCGCGTGCTGCGTGGCAGCGTTCGTGAACATCGCTTCGAGGATGACGTCGCTGAAGAACATCTCGAACGCGACGCTCCAGTAGCGGTTCTCGAAGGCATTCTTCAGCCGCTCCACGTCTCGGCCCGGTTGGAACCACCGTCGAATCTCGTCGCCGTCTGCCACGAACTCCTCGACGAATCTCCGCAGCTGCCGGAAGAGCGACTCGAAGGATCCGGTCTGTGAGAGGCCGGTTTGTTCTGTCGGTCCGATGTCGAACAGTTGATGGAGCTCCACTGCGCTGGCCGTCTCGAGGGCTCGTTGCTTCTGCTGAATGAGCTCGACCTGACTTGGGTTCGGTTCGACCAGGACGACTTCTAAGTCTGGCCACCAGGTCTGAAGCGAGAACGCGGTGCATCCACCGGATCCGACGAGCAGGAGGCGGCGAGGAGGCTTCGGTCGGCGAGTGAGGATCTCTCGCTCGACCTCAGGGTCTTCTCGGACGACGGCGAACTGAATTCCGAGCAAGGGGCACACGTGCAGGTGCGAATTCGCAGCTCGGTGGACGGCGATGTCCCGCGCCTTGCTGCGGCGTGCAGGGATGAACCACGGACTTAGAGGGCCACGAGCGCCCTCGCGTCTACGTTCGCCTAGTGTTCGCTCGGTTCCCTATCTAGTCGGCGAAGTCTCGAAAAGCCGTGGGTTCTCCGCTCGTCGTGTCCAGCGAAAGCTTCGCTGTGCTCAGCTCAAGCCGTCGCCACGCCAACCAAGGAGTGCCCGAACGGGAACTCCATGTGGCGGATCAGGTGCTTCTCGCTGCCCATGAACCACGCGAACACGTCGTGGATCGGCTTGAAGAAGCTGTGGCTGAGGTTGGTCTGGCCTTCCGGCAACCCGACGATCTTCTCCTTCGCCTTGACCATCATCACGGCCGGGAGGATCAGCGGGAACAGGAAGGTGTTGAAGTAGGTCAGCTTCTTTGGCGCCAATCCGGCGCCGGCGAAGCGCTCGCGCAACATCGCCTTCGTGTAACGACGCTGGTGGTGAACCAGGCGATCGTTCTGCGAGAACAGGAACTGGTAGGCCGGCACCGAGACGAACACGACGCCACCCGGCTTCAGGATCCGGCGCGCCTCCTCGAGGACCTTCTGGTCTTCGGGGATGTGTTCGATCGTGTCGAACAGACAGACCATGTCGAAGCTCTGGTCCTTGTACGGCAGGTCCAGGCCGGAGCCGGCGACGACCTTCGGGTAGCCCGAGTCACGGCACTGCTCCATCGATTCGAAGCTGATGTCGAGTGCGTGGACGTCACCGAAGCGCTCGACGAGCGGCAGCATGCCGCCGGGGCCGCATCCGACTTCGAGGATCCGAGGCTTCTCGCCGCTCTGGCGGGATTTCTCGAAGGTGTCCTTCAGAATCGATTCGAAGATCGCCCGGCGACCGCGGAACCAGAAGTGGTCGCGTTGGGCTTGGGCGATCGTGTCGTAGGCAACGGGTTCCATCGGATCAGCTGGGTCCAGCCGTGTTCTTCGGCCGAGCGACGACGATCATCTCGTCGCGGAAGTTCAGGTATACGTTGGCTCGGCGAACGAGCTCCAGCGGCTTGAGAAGTGTGCTCAAAGCGGGATGCAGCCGGCCGGCGCGCTCCGCGATGAAGCCCAGGGAGACGAACTTGCCGCCGAAGCGGGGACCCTGGTGCACGACCTCGTAACCGCAGTCGTCGAGGATTTTCCGGATCGTCTTCGGGTCGAAGTGGTAGATGTGCTCCTCGTGCTTGAAGTGGTGCCACTTCTTGCCGACGAACTTGGCGAAGCGGCTCTGCACGTTCTGAGTCTCGAGCAGCAGGTGTCCTCCCGGTGCCAACATCTCCTTGACCTCGTGGAGTAGCGCCTGGGGGTCGGGGACGTGCTCGAGGACGTCCCACATGGTCACCAGGTCGAAGTGTCCTTTCGGGAAGCGCTCCGTACCGGCGACTTCGTGTAGGAAGCCGACGTGCACGCGCTCTTCACCGAGCACCTCGACCGCGTGCCGGGCGATCGCCGCGGACAGCTCGCAGCCGCGGACGTCGTGTCCGCGTTCGTGCATGACCTGGAGGAAGAAGCCGGCGGCGCATCCGACGTCGAGGATGCGTGCGGAGCGGTTGCCGTAGCCAGGGAGGAACCTTTCGACCAGCCGCGCGCGCCGCCGGAACGTCTTCAGGTAGAGGTCGGCGTCGGCTGCGTAGTTCGCGTAGCCCTGTTCGCGCGGCTTGTCGCTCTCCCAGTAGGTCGCGCCGTAGACCTCCTTGAGCGCCTCGTCGTCGAGGCGCGGAGTCACGTAGACGAAGCCACAGTCCTTACAGATGCGGACCGAATACGGCTCGTCCCGGAACATCTCCGTGAACTCCGTCTGGCCGCACAGCTGACAGGATTCGATGTCGAGGCGTTGGCCCTTCGTCGCTCCGGCTTCGGCCTTGCCGCTGGGTTCGCTGTCGGTCGTCGTCATCGTGGTCGTTCGATCGGCTCCAAGGGCTCAGGGGCCGGTCACCGGCTGCGGTTCGTCACGCAGTTCGGCCGGGCGACGCATATGGCCGAAGCGCTTTTTCATGATCGCCTTGAACATCATCCAGGCGGTCTTGGCCTGGCGGCTGAAACCATCGGAGTGCTTGGACTCGCCACCGGCTCGGGGGCGGTAGGTGATCGGGATCTCGATCACGCGGCGGCGGTAGATCAGGGCCGCGCACATCATCTCCGGAGAGAAGGCCGGGCCCGGGTGGTGCAGCAACGGCTTGATCTGTTCGAAGCAGTCGCGCGATAGGGCGCGGAAGGTGCAGCCGACATCGGTGAAGCGCGGCTCGTCGGGGCGGGCCCACATGATCTGGATGATCTTCGCCATCGCGACGTTCCCCCAGCGCAGGAAGAACCGCATGTTCGCGCCCTGTTCGACCATCTGCCGGGTCGTGCGCGTTCCCATGACCATGCTCGCGTCGTCGAGGTAGATCAGGAGCTTCTCGACGTCGCGCGCGGCAAACGATCCGTCGGCCTCGGTCAGGACCAAGATGTCGCCCTTGGCCTCGGACAAACCGCGCATCAGCGCGGAGCCGTAGCCGGGCTTCGACTCGGCCACGACGCGGGCGCCCTTCTCCCGGGCGATCTCGGCCGTACGGTCCACGCAGTTGTTGTCCACCACCACGATCTCGTCGAGGTGAGGCACCGTCGAGAATTCCTCGACGACGGCACCGATCGTTTCCTCCTCGTTGTAGGCGGGAATGATCAGCGAGACGGTCCGATCGCGGTACATGACGCGCGGAAGGTTACCGCGGGTTCGGGCCGGATGCGTCCAGGTCTCTGAGTGTCTGGGCGAGCGGCTCCGCCCAGCCCTCGATCTGGGCCATTTCCCCGATGACATCGCGGAGTAGGGCTCGCTCGAATCGGTCGAACGAAAGCGATTCTCGGGGTGCCATCGCGGAGGCGAGGTCGGCTCGGCCGGAGAAGGCTCGGAAGCGTGCGCGGCAAAGGCGGGCCGCCGCGTTGCTGCGTCCCTGGCGTTCGAGGATTCGGATCGCTGCGTCGGTGCGGTCGACGGCCGCCGAATCTTCCTCCGTGAAGTCCGTGAGGCCCTGGGCCGCGGTGCCGACGGCGCCGAGCCATTCGAGCCGCTCGAGGTCCTGGTCCGGGATGAGCGGGACGGCGGCGAGCTGGGTCAAGAACGCGCCGAGGCTCGGTCGGAGCGTCGGGGCGGTGTGCAGGACCAGCCGGTCGAGGGCTTCCTCCGTCCGACCGTTCTCGACCAGCGTGATCGCTTCGAGCTGCTGGGCGATTGGGTCCTCGGCGTCGTTGGTCAGCTGGCGGTCGAGCAGCTCGAGTGCGCGCGTCTCGTTACCCGCTGCCCTCTCGACTTGTGCTTGCCAGAGAAGTCGAAGGGGGTGATGCGGTGATACCCGCTCCAAGCACTCAAGATCGTCGGCGGCGCGATCTCTGAGTTCGGGCGGAACGCGATCGAGTAGGTAGTTCGATGTCACACCCGCAAGGGCCTCGAGCCGCTTGAGTCGGAGAATCGGGTCGTGTGGACTCAATCGAATCGCCATCTCCAGTGGTTGGGTATCTAACCCATCTAGGTCGCCCGATTTGGAACGTACCCGGAATTCGTGTTCGTAGTCGGCCGCCAAGATCGAACTCAGTGCACCTCGTGTGCCGAGAGTCAGCATGCCGAGCCCGTGAATCGCGAGCAGGAGCGCAAGCAACAGTCGCCATGCCCGGCCCGTCGTCCGCGGCCGGTCGACCTCCGCTGTCTCAGCGGTCGCTGGACGGAGGCCTGAGACCAGAAGCACGACGAATGCGGCTGCGGTTGGCGCGCTGAGGAACGGTGAGCGGAACACGGACATCGTGAGCATCGTGACCAGGACGACGATTCCGGTTGCGGCTCGCTGTCGAATGCTGGCGCGGATCAGCGAGGCCAGGACCGCCAAGGCGAGCGTGAGTCCAACGATGCCAGATTCGACCAGAACCTCGATCAAGTCGTTGTGAGCGGTCTGGACGTTCGTGAGTCGGGTGCGACCGAGTGACGAGAGTTCGAGTTCTCGCGATGAACGAACTCGTGGGTAGAGGGCTGAGAAGCTCCCAGCTCCGTGGCCGAACATCGGTCGCTCCGAGATCAGTCGAAGCGAGCTCTCCCAAGCCTCAAGGCGGACCTCGGCGGTCTCTCCACCCAGGCTGGTCGACGCGACGACCGCCACTTGACTTCCCGCAGGCGAGGGGGGTTCGGTCGGTCGCCCGCTCGCGGTCGTGGCTGCTCCGAGCGCGACGCCGAGAACGATCAGGAGCGGGATCCCGAGACGCTGAGAGAGCTTCAGAGGAGGGCTTGTCGGATTCCGCCGATGGCCGATCCAGGCGATCGCTGCAGAACCGAGAGCGGTTGCGACGAAGGCGTTGCGATTGTCCTGCAGACCGACGGCGACCGCGGTCAGGCCGAGGCCAGCCCAGCGAGTCCATCGACCGCCAGCCTTCGGGGCGCAAGCCCATGCGAACAGGACGATGACGAGCCACTCCGCAGTGACACCGCGGTTGCCCAACGTTCCGACCGCTGCGGCGGGTCCGGCCCCGCGCGGCCAGTCGAACCCGAGTCGTTGTGCGAACACCAGAGCTACGACCGGCAAGACGAGCCACGGGAGGAAAGCGAGGATCAGTGAGCGCCCGTCATCGCGATACTGCGTCCGGGCGAACCAACCGATCGCGCCGAGTCCCCACCAGTATTCGAGTCGCCGCACCTCACCGAGTTCCGAGAACCCGGCCGCACACACGAACGCAACGTAGATCCACCCGAGAGGAGAAATCCGCCTCCAATCGGAGAACCCGCTCCGTCCCGCGTGTGCTGCAATCGCGATCAGGAACGAGCCACCAATGGCCACGAGGGCGTGGCGACGCGCAGACTCGTAGTCGAGCCAATCTGGATGTAGCGGCCACGTCAGAAGCCCCAGCGAGGCACAGAGCGCGTAGCCGAACCAAGGGTTCGGCCTCGTTGCCTCGGATGCGGCTGCGTTCCCGGCCAATCTTGCTCAGCCTTGCGCAGCGAGTTCGTCGCCGAGGATCGCGTCGACGAACGGTTCCGCCTGGAACGGCTCCATGTCGTCGATGCCCTCGCCGACACCGATGAACTTGACCGGCAGGCCGACGGCCTCGCGGATGCCGAACACGGCACCACCCTTCGCGGTGCCATCCATCTTGGCGAGGATGAGCCCGGTGACCTCGGCGGTCTGGGAGAACTCCTTGGCTTGGCGGATCGCGTTCTGGCCGGTCGTGCCGTCGAGGACCTGCAGGGTCTCGTGGGGGGCATCGGGGATCTGCTTCCGCACGACGCGCACGACCTTGCCGAGCTCCTCCATCAGGTTCTTCTGCGTGTGCAGTCGACCTGCGGTGTCGAGGATCAGCACGTCGACCTTTCGTGCGATCGCCGCGGCGACGGCGTCGAAGGCCACCGCGGCAGGTTCGGCACCGTGAGACTGCTTGATGATCGGGATCGAAAGCCGGTCGGCCCACATCGTCAGCTGCTCGACCGCCGCCGCGCGGAAGGTGTCGCCCGCTCCGACCATCACGCTCTTGCCCTCGGACTTCAGGCGGTTGGCGAGCTTGGCGATCGAGGTTGTCTTGCCGGCGCCGTTCACGCCGACGACCAGGATGACCGTCGGGCTCGAAGGCGCGCTTTGCAGCGTTCCCTCGCAACCTTCGAGGCGTGCGAGGAGCTTCCTCCTCAGCGCGACCGGGACTTGCGAGGTCTCCTTGAGGTCGCCGGCTTTCCACTCGGCCTCGAGCTCTTGGACGATCGAGGTGCCAGTCGGTCCGAGGTCGGCGGTGTAGAGCGCCTCCTCGAGGTCTTCGAGCAGGCTCTGGTCGAGCTTGCGGCCTTGGAACAGCCGGCCGAGGCCAGAAGCGAGTTTGTCGCGGGTCTTCTTCAGACCCTTGAAGAGCTTTCCGAGCATCGAAGTCGAAGGAGGCGTCAGCTCACGCTGTCGGGGTCACGCTTGGCGTAGTCGATCCGAATGCGGTCCAGGATCCCGTTCACGAAGCTGCCGGTGTTCGCGGTCGAGTAGGACTTGCCGATCTCGATCGCTTCGTTGATCGAGACCTTTGGCGGAACGTCGTGGCAGTAGAGCAACTCAAACGCAGCCATCCGTAGGACGTTGCGATCGACCGTTGCCATTCGATCCAGAACCCAGTTTTTCGCGACTTTCTGGAGGGACTCGTCGATCGCGGTGCGGTGTTCGTGGACGCCGAGGATCAGGCGTTCGCAGAACGAACGTGCATCCTCATCGCGAAGCGCGCCGGACTCCTGCGAGTCGTCGAGGAACTGTTTCAGGTCCGCCAACACTTCGTCGCCGCGCAGGTCGAGCTGGTAGAGGAACTGCACCGCAACTTCGCGCGCACGGGTGCGGCGGCGGGCGGGCGCGTTCGAGCGCCCTTCGGGTTTCTGGTCGGGTCTTGCCAAAGCGGGTCGGGACCGGATCACGGCCCCGCAGGAGCGCCGAACGATACGAGGCCGGACGGTCGGCGGGAAGCCGGCACAGCTTTCCGTCTGCTCGGTGAGGGCGAGCTCACTCGGTGTCGAGCTGGTCGCCGACCGAGAGCATCTCGAGCGCGGCGTGGACGGCATCTGCGCCCTTGTTCCCGAGTTTGCCGCCGGCGCGGTCGAGGGCCTGCTCCATCGTGTCGCAGGTCAAGAGACCGAATCCGACCGGCGTGCCCGAACTCATCATCGCGTCCATCACCCCACGGCTCGCCTGGCCACAGACGTAGTCGTAGTGGTCGGTCGAGCCGCGAATCACGCAGCCGAGCGCGACGACCGCATCCGAGCGATCGGCGGCCCAGCGGGTCGCCAGCGGGAGCTCGAAGGCGCCGGGCACCTCGACGATGTGAATCGCATCCTCGGCAGCTCCCGAGCGCAGCAGCGCGTCTTTGGCTCCCTGGAGGAGCCGGTCGGTCACGAGCGCGTTGAAGCGAGCGACGACGATCGTGACGACGCGATCGGTCGCATCGCAGAGTCCGCGGATGGTCTGAGTCATCGGTAGGGTGAGTCTGCGGGGTTCTTGGCCCGAACGCGACGGAGAAGGCCGCGAACGGGTCCGGAGTTTCGGTCGACCAACAGTCGCGGGCCCCGCATCATGCCGCCGATGGTGTGGACCTTTTGGCTGGCCTTCGTTCTGACGGTGCTGCTCCTGGGCGTCGCGGCCTGGGCGGGCAAGACCGGCCGCCGGCGTCTGCACTTCATCTTCGCGCCACTCGGAGTCGCGGCCCTGACGACTGCGATCATCCTGACCGAGCGCCTAAGTCGGGCCTACGACTTCCCGCCGGAGGAGATGAAGATCCACCTGGCCCTGGCGAAGTCGGCGGCCGGGCTCGTGCTTCTCGCGGTGATCTCGGGTCTCGCCGCGGTCAAGAACCGTGGCGCCTTGAAGGTTCACAAGGTCTGCGTGCTGCTCGCCGTCGTCCTGATCCTGGTCGCGACGAGCACCGGGATCTGGGTGTTTTCGCTCGCGACACCGCGCTGAGTGGCGGAGACCCCGGTGTCTAGATCGGGACATCGCGTGGCGCGAACCCCGACACGTCGGGCAAGGACTGTTCGATTCGGCGACAGCCCGCGTCCCGAGCCGAGACCTGCGGAAGCTGAGGCCTTCAGGAACCGCGGGATCGTGCCGACGGAGCGGGTATGCGAAGCGACCCGATCGGAACTTCTGCGTCGACCTCTGGTCTCAAGGGACCTGTTGCCGAGACGACGAAGCGATCGTGGTACTGCCCCTCCGAGCAACTTCCTCGCCGTCTGAAGCGGGTGGTCGTCGCTCTCGGCATGCTGATGGTCGCGCACTCGGTGCTGCTCCAGATCTCGATCGTGCGCGGTCGGTCGATGCAGCCGGTTCTTCGTGATGGAGACCGGCTGGTCGTCGATCGACTCGGGGCTGAGGCTCTCGGTGTCGGACGCTTCGATGTCGTCGTGCTGCAGTCGCCGACCGAGGAGGGCGTAGACTACGTCAAGCGCGTCGTCGGCCTGCCCGGCGACGAGGTCATGATTCGCCATGGCCGGGTGTTCGTGAACGGTTCGATGGTCGAGGAGCACCACGGCTTGATCCGGGATGGAACGCATGCCGGTCCGCTGATCGTGCCCGAGCGGCACTGCTTCGTGCTCGGAGACAACCGGCCTCAGTCTTGTGACTCCCGTGAGTTCGGCGTGGTTCCGCTTGCGACGATTCGCGGCACCGTGCGCGCCCGCGTCTGGCCGCTCGATCGTGTCTCGCTCTTCTGAGCCGATCCTCGAGTCCGAGGCTCGACTCGGACGCCGCTGAGTCCGACGATCGGGGTTGCCTTGTCCGACTCTGCGAACGATCGCGAAGCTCAAAGCGCCGGCCTACAACGCGTCCCGGGACCGGGGGGCCATGGTCCGCTCTATCTGATGAAGCGGGTGCTGATCGCATTGGTCGCGGCGCTGGTCAGTCTCGAGGTCCTGCTCCAGCTCGCCGCGGTGGGCGTCTGGCTGTCTCGGGCGACTCCGGAAGTGCCACGCGGTGGTGCCGCTGTCGTGCTCTGCACCGGGGATTCGTTCACTTTCGGATTGCGGGCGGAGGATCGGCGGAAGAACGCCTACCCGGCGGCGGCCCAGGACACGGCGATCCGAACGAATGGGCCGACTCTGCAGTTCGTGAACGTCGGCGTGCCGGGCCAGGACTCCAAGCGCGTGCGGGAACGTCTTCCTGCGCAGCTCGATCGCTACCGGCCGGAGCTCGTGTATCTGCTCGTGGGCTACAACGACTCGTGGACCGATGTCGATCCCGACGCGATCGTCGTGGACAAGGATCCCGATGCATTCGTTTGGGAGTGGCGAACCGGAAAGCTGCTGCGGGTGCTCTTTGGATCGGACTACGGCACGGCGGGATCTGAGGGCGAAGCGACGACGGCTCCCGCCGACCCGAAAGATCCGCTGCCGCACGATGAAGGAGTCGAAGCTCGCCTGCTCGGCCCCTGGCACCAGGGCCCGCAGGTCTTCGTGTTTGGGTCGGACCGCACCCTCCGGACTCCGGATGGAGCGGTCGATCTGGTTTACACCGCGACGAACGTCGAGGGGGACCGAGGGCAGCTGTTGCTCGATGGCCGCGAGAGTGGGGAGGCCTTCGTGTGGAACTTCGAGTTCGAAACAGCCGTGGATGGCTCTCCGAGTCTGACCCTGCAAGCGGCGGACGGTGGGTTGCAGCTCGACCTGACGCCGGGCCATCCGACGGACACTGCGGTCGGCCGAGGTCGTCAGGCCTTGCTCGATGGTGACCTTGAGCGCGCCGAGGCCGAATTCCGAACGGACTCGATCCGCTACGAGGCGAGGCTCGAACTCGCGCAGTTGTTGATCGATACGGAGCGTGGGGGCGACGCGGTCGAGGTGCTCGAGTTGATCCTCGATCCCCGGGCGGAGCAGTCGCCGCTCGAGCCGTTCGACTCACGGGCCGAGGCCAAGACGCTCGAGCTCTTGCTGAGTGCCGGTGCGGACAAACGCGTGTTCGATTGGATCGAGAAGCGCCTCACCGAAGTGCCGAGCACGATCGACGAGACCTTCATCGAGTTCGTCACGCGAGTCGGGCTGCGAGCACCGGACCCGCTGCGCTTCGACCGCATCCTCGCGTCGGTCGCGTCGCAGTTGTCGATCCCGGATCCCTGGCGCATCGCTTTGCTCGGCATGCGGATCGACCTCGGTGTCGATGATCAGGCGTTGATCGATGCCTTGGTCGAGATCGGTCGACTGCGTCGCGACGAGATCTGGCGGAAGACGATCCGTTTTCGAAGGGCGCAGATCGATCCCGAGGCGTTTCGGGCGCGGGCTGCTCAACTGCCGAGCCCGGAGCGGGGGCCCCTGGTCGCGGACTTCGAGGACGCCCTCGCGACCGAAGATCTGACCCTGAAGGTACTGAGTCAGAACTTGCGAGCGATGGTGTTCGCCTGTCGTGAGCGCGGCGCCGAGCCGGTGATCCTGACCTACCCGGGCGGCCGGGATGAGCTGGCGGAAGCCCACCGCGAGATCGCCCGTTCGTTGGGGGTCGACTGCGTGGATCTCCAGCAGCACTTCAAGGAGATCCTGCGGCGGGAGGCTCGGAGCGATTGGTTCGTGACCGACAACCACTGCAACGACAGGGGTTACCGCGAGATGGGGCGGGTGATCGCACTGGACGCGTTGACCCGGGTGGCTGGACGAGAGGGCGAGGATCGCTGAGAGTCGTCTGAAAGCCCGGAAGCCGACCCCAGGGCGGATTTCCGAAGCCGCGGCTTGCGAGCTTTGGATTGCAAAGTAGGATCCCCCAGCATGGGAACCTCTCGTGCTGCGCCGTCCGGAGCCCTGCGCTGGCTCCACCGTCTCGACCAGATCCTCCGCAACATCACAGGACTCGAGGTCGACGAGGCGTCGCGTCCTTCGCTCCGCGAGTTGTTGCTGACCGCGGCGGGATGCGCCGCGTTCTACGGCGCGGTCATGGGGCTCTACGCGGTGTCGATGCGTGGAGTCGAGGGACTCCAGCAGGTGGCGTCTTCGTTGTTCAAGGTGCCGCTGTTGCTCGCTCTGACCGTCGTCATCACGTTCCCGTCGTTCTACGTGTTGTCGATGGTGCGCGGGGTGCGACTGGTCGCGAGCGAGCTGTTCCGGCTTCAACTGGTCGGGCTGTCGGTGCTGGCCTCGTTGCTCGCCAGCCTCGGACCGATCGTCGTGTTCTTCACGATGTCGACCGACAGCCACGGGTTCTTGTTGTTGCTCAACACGGCGTTCTTCCTCGTGGCGAGCTTCCTCGGCATGAAGGCGGTCTGGTCGCGCGGGGTGTCGGTGGTCGAGGACGTGCGGGTCGAGCCCGTTGGGGTGGGGGCGCGTCGCGGGCCTGCCGAGGCTCCGACGAGTTGGGAGCGAGTGGACGAGGAAGGACTCGAACAGGGGGAACAGCAAGAAGAAGGCGGAGAGGAGCGCCCACCCTCCACGCCAGCTCCGCCTCTTCCGCCGCGCGCGGCTCGTGCCGGGTTCGAGACGGGACAGGGTCTCCTGCGCGCGTGGTTCGTGATTGCGTTCGTCGTCGCGGCTCAGTCGGCATGGATCCTCCGTCCGTTGATCGGGCGTCCGAATGAGCCGTTCGTGTGGTTTACCGAACGTGAATCCAACGCTCTGAGCGGCTTCGTTCAGCTTCTGACCGAGTCGCTTCGCTGAGGGGAGCGCCGCGATGAGTTCGAGTTCGCTACGAGTGGCCGACCGAACGGTGCGGGATGTGTTGCGTTCGGAAGGCCAGTTCGGCCCGAAGGCGGAGCGCATCCCGGTCCGCACACTGTTGCTCTGCGTCGTCCTGGGTGGTGGCGTGCAGGGGGCTGTGATGGGGCTGCACGATGGGCGCGCGCTGCAGGCGGTCTTCTCGGCGATCAAGGTGCCTCTGCTCCTGATCCTGTCGACGCTGATCGTGCTGCCGAGCTTCTACATGCTGCACCTCGTGCTGGGTCTGCAGCGCGACTTCCTGCGCGTGTGCCGAGCGACGCTCGTCGTCCAGGCGGTGGCCGCGATCTTCCTCGCGTCCTGCGCGCCCCTGATCGGGTTCGCCTACTACTGCTCGGACGTCTATCCGTTCGCGACCTTCGTCAACGGTCTCGCCTACCTGGGCGCGGCTCTACTCGCGCGCGTCGCCTTGGGTCAGCAGGTGCGTTCACTGATCCTCCGCGAACCGAAGCACCGAATCACGGTCGGCTCTTGGCTCATCCTCTACATCCTCGTCGCGATCCAGCTCGCCTGGACGATGCGCCCGTTCGTCGGCTGGCCCGAGGTCGAGCCATCGTTGTTTCGAGAAGAGGCCTGGGGCAACGCCTACGTGCGGTTGTTCGAGGCGTTGCGGAAGTTGGTGGTGGCGGTTGGGTGAACGTCGCGGACCTAGTCGTCGCCTGCCTCTACTTGCGTGACTTGCAGCTGATGTAGTCGCTTGGCCCACTTCAAGCTCGGTCCGGTGCCGAGGAGCAGCCGCAACGCGATCGGCTCGTTGTTCGCCCCGAACGGATCGATGTCGACGAAGCGGGTGCCGTCGTGGACCTGGACCCAGCTCGCGAATCGGAGAGTGCTAGGATCGTCGGTGTAGCTCACGAGACCGCTCGCTTCGCGCGCGGGGATACCAGCCGCGCGGGCGAGCGCGACGAAGAGAATCGACAGCTCGATGCAGTCTCCGCAGCCGTTCTCGAGGACGCGGACGGCGTCTCGGTTGCAGCCGCCGAATCTGGGAGTGAGCGTCCCGAGGAACTTGGTGATCTCACGGATCCGGTCCTCGGTCGAGGAGTGGTCGGCGAGTCCGAGTGGCGCGAGTGCCGCCGCGATGGATTTCGCTGCGGTCGGATAGCGATCCGATGGTTCGGTAAGACGTCGTTGGTCCTCGGACGAGAGGTCATCCCTCCAGTCGGAACGAGCAATCGAGCGAACCTCGATCACCGCAGACCGATCATCGAAGGACAGAGCTTCCTGAGAGCCGGTCGACGGAACCTCGTAGCGCCGCAGGTTGTCGAGGCGGAGTCGGATCGTCGCAGGAATCGAGGTGTCGAGATCGGCGTTCGCGATCGCCAGGCCCTGCCTCCCGAACACATCGAGGGTTGGCCCGACCATGGATCGCGCCAGCGATGGGGGCTCGCGGCGTGACGACCAGCCTTCGGCACTCGTGATTCGAAGGGTCAGCATGTGTTCGACCGAATCGACCGTTGCCACGCTTCCGAGTCGATGCAGGTCGTGTACATGAACCAACGTCCGCACACCGTGCAGAACGACCCAGCTTGAACCGAGGTAGTGCGCGGTCGACTGAGCTTCGAGTTCGGGAGCCCAGCCAGAAACCCACCAGTAGTCGAACGATCGCCAGTCCGACTCCTCGGAATCGGCACATGATCTGAACCACTGGTTCTCGCTCACGCTCGCCAGCAATGAGGCCTGATTGAGCATGACGGGCGACTCTTCCCGGCCAGTGATTCTGGCCGTCATCGGCTGGTCGAGCGTCGTGCGGGTTGCCTCGACTCGATAGGAGAGATCCCCGGTGACGTCTCGCAGCTCGATCTCCAGCACGCGCCCAGGCCGCTGTAATGCGTGAACGACCCTTGAGCGGACCGAGCGAGGCGGTGCGATCACGTCGTGAGGGTCGTAGAGGAGTGAGACGGATTTCTCCGCGAGCGCTGCTAGCCCGTGGTGCTCGACGACCTCGTAGGTATAGGAACCCCAGCCAACCTTCTTACCGTCCCTGTGGTCCGCGAGGCAGACCACTCCTCGAGAGGCGAGGCGCTGAGCCAGGTCCAGCAGTTCCGGATCAACCGCCGATTCGCCATCGACGTCGTGCGTTCCTTGATCCTGAGCGAAGGCGGTCGTGGCGCAGATCGCGGCGAGGCAGGCCCCCAGAAGCGATCGCCTCACCGCTCGAAAACCTCCGCCACCGGCACGACCCGCACGTTCTCGGACCTCAGGTCGAGGTGGATCGCTTCGATGATCTCGTCCTCATCGAGGGTCGCCTGGTCGGGCTTGGTCGCGTAGGTGATCGGTGTCGCCTCGAGGGCGGTGATCTGCTGCTTGAAGCGCTCGCCGTCGTCGGTGACGACGACATACTGGATGCGGTCGGCGTGGAGATGGCGGCGGATCGCCTGGTTGACGTCCTCGAGGGTGAGGCGCTCAAGGCCCGCGCGGACGAACGAGACGAAGTCGCTCTGCCCGTAGAAGCGCTGGTCGATGGTGTAGCCGAGACGGCGGTCGGCGGTCTGTAGAAGCAGGGCGGAATACTTGCTGAGGAACGACCGGGTCACCTCGAACTCCTCCTGGCTCAGACCGTTCTCGATCAGCTTGTTGAGCTCGAACCAGGCGCCCTTCAACGCGAACGCGGCGTTTTCGTGCGGCACCGGGCGCAGCCAGACCGTGAAGGTCGGGAAGCGGCGAGGGTGATTCGCCGGCGGTTGAGTTCGAGAGCCACCGTTCGGGAAGTACTCGATGTAGGCGTAGTCGCCGTAGTTCAGGCCGCGGAGTTCACGCAGGCGCTGGTAGAGGTGACTGTTCTCCGAGCGGTGCTCACCGATGTAGGAACGGACCAACCACATCGCGTGCCAGTCTGGGTGAGAGCGATCGACTTCGATCGGGAAGCCGAAGTGCATACCGGTCGCGAGCGCGTTCTTCTCGACGATCAGCATCTGGCTTTCGTCGAGCGTCGCCGGTGCCGAGGCGGTCTCTGACAGGCGCTTGCCGAAATCCGGGGTCGCGTTCCCGGCCTTCGGGGCGAAGGTGCGGAGTCGTTGGACGAACGCGTCCGCGAAGCCCTCGGGGTAGCCACCAGCCAACCCGATGACGACCGGCGAGCCGAGTAGATGGCTCCGCGCATGCGCGCGGACGTCGGCGAGTGCGATCGCGTTCAGGTCTCGGACCGAGCCCTGCTGGAGCGGGGCGTACGGGTGGTCGTCGAAGATCTGCTGCAGCAGAACTTCCTTGCCGAGCTCCTCGTCGTCTGAGTCCCGCAGGCCGATTTCGATCGACGTGATCGCGTCGGAACGGATGCGATCGAAGTCCGACTCGGAGAAGGCGTTCGAGCCGAGCATCTCGCACAGCAAGTCGGTGTAGGCGTCGAGGTGGTCCTTGTGGACCGTGCCACCGATCACGGTCAGCTCCTCACCGACGGACGCGCCGACCGACGTCGCCATCGGGTAGAGGTCGGACAGGATCTGGTCGTAGCTTCGCTCGGTCGTCGCTCCGCCGGTGAGGAGCTGTGCTGCGAGGTAGGTCAGCCCCTTGCGGCCCACCGGGTCGTGGGCGGCACCGGTCTCGAACGCGAGCGAGATCGTGACGAGAGGGCTTGCAGATGGCTGAAGGATGACCTGCGTGCCGTTTCGAACCCAGGTCGTCGGACTTGCGGCAACCGAGGTCGAGCCGATCGTCACATCGGCCCCGGGAGTCGTCTCGAGCTTCTCCCACTTCGAAAGCGTGATTGGCGCCGGCGCCTCAGGCAGCTCTCCATGGCTGACCGTGGCGATCGTTCGACCCGAGTCGACGAAGGTCTTCTGTGCCGCCTCGCGTAGATCTTCCGGCTTCAGTCCGGCATACATCCGGTACAGATCGTTGATGGACTCCGGTGTCCGCGTGCGCGCGACGTAGCCGGCGATCGTGTCTGCGATCGCGGCCGAGGAATTGAGTCCGCCGGCGAAGCTGTAGCGGCCGTTCGTCTTGACCAGCTCGAGCGCCTCCGCGTCGACGAGCTCGGTGCGGAGCCGCCTGCACTCGACCAGAATCGCATCCCGCACCGTCGCCCAATCTTTCGGGTCCCGCACCCGTGCCATCACGTAGACGAGTCCTGGGTCGCTCTGGTCGGGGAAGTAGGGGAAGAATTGGTCGACGAGCCGCTCCTCCAGATAGAGGCGCTTGAAGAGCGTCGAGTTGTCGCCGAAAGCGAGCTGCGACAGCAGGTCGAGTGCGGCCATGTGGGACTCGGTCTGCGAAAACTTCGGTCCCTTGAACGCAACGGTTACCCAGGGGTTGGTCGGCGCCGGCCAGGGGATGCGAACCTCGAGCGGCTCGGTCTGGGTGGGCTCCTCGGGGATCTCGGCCGTGAAGCCGCCGCGCTCCCAGCTACCCCAGTACTTCTGAACCAGTTCCTGGGTTCGCTTCGCCGTCACGTCCCCGACGACGACGATCGTCGTGTACTCCGGCCGGTAGTAGCGGTCGAAGAACTGCAGGCTGTACTTGTACGCCCCGGGCATCACCCGGATGTCCTTGAGGAAGCCGATCGTCGTATGCTCGTAGGTGTGCGTGGAGAACGCCTTCTTGCGAATGCGTTCGAAGAGCTGGCTGATCGGGTTCGCGCTGTTCTTGTTGTACTCGCCGAGCACCGCGAGGGCCTCGGTACGGAACGCCGTCTCCTCGTAGCTCAGATTCTGGAAGCGATCGGCTTCGAGCCGCAAGACGCGTTCGAGTTCCTCAGTCGGGACGACGGTGTGGTAGTTCGTGTAGTCGTCGGTCGTGTAGGCGTTGCGATCCGCGCCGGCGGACTTGAACTCAGCGGCCTGCTCCGCGGCCGACATGCTCTCCGTGCCGCGGAACATCATGTGCTCGAAGAAGTGTGCGAAGCCGGACTTGCCGGCCTCGACTTCGTTCCGTGAGCCGACCGAAACGACACAGTGGATCGCGACCGTACCCGGGAACTCCGTCGGGACTGTGATCAGGCGCAGGCCGTTGTCGAAGTCGTGGATCTTCGACTCGAAGGGGAAGATCCGGTCGTCGGACTCGGGCTCCTGCGCGATTGCGCAGGGGGCGACGAAGGCGAGAAGGAGGGCGGGAACGATGCTCCCCAAGGCTCTGAGGCGGGCGCTGGGCATGAGCGGCGAGCGTAACCGGGCCGACCTTGCAGGCGGAGGTCCTGGTCTTCACGATGCGAGTTCACGGAGCGGCCAGCCATTCATCCGGCGCTCCGGAGCCCCGATGTTCCGAAGTCGACAGAAGCCCCCGCCGGCACCTGCGGTGCCCGAAGAGAAACCCCGCCCAAGCCTCGAGCCGAGCACGGTGCGGATCCACATCCACTACCCCGCCGACGAGGGCGAGATCCGACTGCGGACGAACGCCGACTGGGATCTCGACATCGTTTCGATCAGCGTCGATGAAACGAACTCACATTGGGAGTTCGAGGTCACGACGGCGGAGCCTTTCCTCTACTACAAGCCTCTGTTGTTGCCGAAGGACGCTGAGGTCCGCTGGTCGGATGGGCCCGACCGGATCGCGACGGCCGGCGCCGAGCGAGTATGGGACGCCTTCCCGGCCTTCGACCCAGCGCCGGCCGAGGTGACCGATCCGCACGAGGTCGAGGTCGATGGCCATGGCTACACGCTGCGAGCGTTCCTGCCCCGCGGCTACCACGAGAACGAACTGCACCGCTATCCGGTCGTCTACATGATGGACGGGCACAACCTGTTCTACCGGCATGAGGCGGCGACTGGTCAGGACTGGAGCGTGCAGGACACGGTGCAGAAGCTGCACGAGATGAACACCATCGAGCCAGTGATCGTTGTCGGGGTCTACCCGAACGATCGCATGGTCGATTACAGCGACGAAGGCATCGATGCGTTCTCGTCCTTCATGTCGGAGAAGCTCAAGCCGCACATCGACGAGAAGTTCCGCACCCTTCCGGACCCTGCGCACAATGCGGTCGTCGGCTCGTCACTCGGTGGGGTCGCCGCCTTCGAACTGGCCTGGCGGTTTCCGGAGCAGTTCGGAAAAGTCGCGAGTCTCTCTGCGAGCTTCGGCTATGCCGACCGCCTCGCGACTCAGGTGCTCGAGGACGAGCGCCGCGAGATCCAGATCTACCTCGACAGTGGCTGGCCTCGCGACAACTTCGAGGTCACGCGGGACATGCGCGCGCGCCTCGTGCGTGCGGGTTACCAGGAAGGCGTCGAGCTGATGTACTTCGCGTTCCCCGACGGCCGGCACAACGAGCAGGCCTGGGGCGACCGGGTTCATCTGCCGTTCCAGTTCTTCTTCGGGCTCGACACGCAGCGGCGAACCTTCGCTGGAGAGTACATCGCCGAGCAGCGGCGCTGAGTCCGCCGATGGGGGGCTCAGTCCGGCTCGAGGAACTCCTTGCGCCCCTTGCCGCTGATTCCGAGAAACATCGCGTAGAGCCCGTAGAGAAACGCGCAGAGGCCGAGCGGCGTTCCTAGGCCGAGGAACCAGTAGCCGGGCGCGTCTTCGAGGTGTTCGATGAGGCCATCGTCGTCGGAGTAGATCCGTAGCACGCTCGGATCCTCTGGCAGGTAGATCACCCGCGCCGAGGTGGCCGAACGCGAGCCATGCCAGGGGCTGATCTCGTGGTTGCGACCGTCCACGCGGATCTTGGCGATGTCCTTGGCCGTGCCGTACTTGCCGATCTTGGGAACGTGCCGCACGTCGATCACTTCGACTACCTGGACTCTGCCGTGATCACTCAACTGCCACGCGTCGTAGGTCGGCATCGCGACGCCGTACAGAACCAGGCCTCCGAGAATCGCGAACGAGCCGCCGCCGAGCGTGCCCTTCAAGAAGTGGGTCAAGCGGCTCCTCGGCGCGAACGCGTCGGAGAGAAACGTGAGGACGAAGACCGCGCCTGTGATCGCCATCGTCAGACCCGCTTCCTTCCACCAGCTGACCTCTTCCTTGATCTCCTCGACGTGGCCGAGGTAGATGAAGAGCCCGGCGGCACACAGGCCGAGGCCGCCGAGGAACAGGCCCAAGAACTTCTGAAACATCGGGAAGAGCGCGACGAGAACGTCGCCATTGTCTCCCGGGACCAGCCGATCGGCTATCGGTGATAGCTCGATGGTTCGATCGGTCCGATGCGAGCGGGGTCTCGATCGTAGCCGAGCTCCGCGAAGTCGCGGGCGTAGACCTCACCGATGCGCCAGCGCGCGAGATCGGACCACTCGAGGCCCTGCTCCCGGCTGTCCGTGCGATTGCGCCAGAGCAGCGGCTTGCCGATGCCGAGCCGAGTCCGCACCTGTTCGTAGTCGTCCGCGAGGGTCTCGTAGTGACCACAAAAGTCGACGCCCGGGCCGCCTCCTGGATCTTCGACGAAGTCGACCTGCGGCAGGAAGTGTAGGACCCTGCCGTCGATCGCGGCCTCGAGTCCATCCCGAGCGAACGCGTCGAGCGACTTGAACGGGTGCAGGTAGCGGACGGCCCACTGTCGATCCTGCTCGTTCAGTCCACCCTCGTTGAGGAAGTTCCAGGCCGACCGCAGCCGCTCATACGGATTGCGGACGAACGTGAAGACGTAGTAGCGGTTCAGCAGAGACCCGAAGGTCTTGCGGTAGGTGCGCACCGAGGTGTGACCCGGAACCATCGAGCCGTAGAGCGAGGTCGCGACCGAGATCCCGGCGGCCTTCGGGACGTGGATGAAGAGGGAACGCGACCGGATGCAGGGTGCGAGGCTCTTCTTCTCCTTCTTGCCGTCGTGGTGGCGGAACGGCTTGCGTCCGACGGCTCTGGAGAGCAGCGCCTCACGGAGCGGGGGCGGAAGGTGGCGGAGGGAGAAGAACGCGAGGTTGCGCGCCAAACCCAATGGGCTCGTCATGCTGTCACCTCTGCGCGGGTGGTCCGAGCTTGTTCGTAGAGCGCGACCAGGCGTTCGGTGAACTCCGCGCCGGTCGGGTCTTTTGCTCGAGCACGCGCCGCGGTCGAAAAGGTGTTCCAGGTCTCGGTGTCGAGTTGCGAGAGCCGTCGGAGCGATGCAACGATCTCCGGTTGGTTCTTCGGGTCGAAGACGAACCCGTTGCGTTCATGTTCGACGAGTTCGGGCAGTCCGCCACGGCGGCTACAGAGGACGGGCAGCCCTTCGGCCAGTGCGTCGTGGACGACGAGTGGGCTGTTCTCGAGCCAGAGGCTCGGCACGACGAGGGCTCGGTGGCGTGCGCGGAGAACACGCAGCGCTTCGCCGTCCAACCAACCGCGCCAGTCGACCCGATCGTCGACGCCGAGATGGCGTGCGAGACTGGTCCACTCGGTGAGCATCGGGCCCGAGCCTGCGACGGTCAGCCGCAGGTCGGGAACCTCGGGCAGCGCGCGCAGGATGCGATCGAGCCCCTTCTCTGGGCCGAGCCGTCCGACGAAGAGGAGATCGAGATCGCGCGCCGCAGCCGGGTCTTCGAGGACGGTCGGGAACGGGTAGGGGAGATGGGTGACCGCGCGATCGAGCTCACGTTGCAGTCTCGTTGCCAGCTCGTTCGACGGAGCTGTGATCGTCGTCGCCGCTCTTGCTACGCGCCGTGCGGCGAGGCTCGTCCGTAATCGGTTCGCTGCGTAGGTCGCGCGTCCGGACAGACCGCTCAACGAGCCTCGGCAGGATCCGAGCAGGCACAGACCGAGCTTTGGTCGCTCGCATGGTTCGCCGTTCGACCGCAGCCCCCAAGTCCTCGGGCAGACCATCTGGAAGTCGTGGGCAGTCCAGAGGATCGGGATCGATCGGCGATCGGCGAGCCGAAACGGGGCCGCTGAGAGAGTGCGGAAGAAGTTGTGGACGTGTAGGACGTCGGGCGCGAACTCGTCGACGATCGTCGAGAGCTCCGTCGTCACCTGCGGGTTATCGAATCGATCGAGTGCACCGCGGAAGCCCGAGCGCTCGGTCGGGGCGTAGAAGCGGACGTCGTGGCCGGCCTGATCGAGGAGGTGGCGGACCTGCGCGACATGCTCCTCGGCTCCACCCTTCGGCGGCGCGTAGCTGTTGAGCAGCAGGACCCTCATCTTGAACGGATCCAGGCTCCGATCTTGTCCGCGAGGATCTGATGGCCGCCGTCGTCCGGGTGGCGGTCGACCGGGCTGAGTTCGTGCTCCTTCACATCGAGGTAGCACTCGATGTGATCGATCCCGCGCGAGGAAAGTCCCTCGACCAGTCGGATCACGCGCTTGCCGTCGACCGTGCCGAGGGTGTCGGCGATCGCGAACCGCGCCGGGCGGCAGAGTTCGCGGACCCCGGTGAGGGCATCGAGGACCATGTCGACCGAGGTGCCGGTCTGGGTGGCTTCGAGGCCGGCGGCGACGAGAAAGTCTTCCGCGTCACTCTGTTCGATCAGAGCTCCAAAACCAGGGTTCTCGTCCACGTCGGTCACGGTGACCCAGAGGCGGTGCGCGGCGCGGGTGACGAACAGGTCGCGGACCAAGGAGGCGACCGGCGGGCGGCCGGCTCCCGAAGCCGGGGGAATCACCCCGTTCGCTTCGAGGATGTCCGTCAGGTCGTTGTCGATCAGGGTCACGACGACAGCGTCCGGCTGAAGGCGCTGCGCCTCTCGCTGGGCGAACTGCAGGTAGTGCGGAAGCCCCCAGCCGGGCGCCGAGGCGCAGAAGACCTCGACTTCGGTCGCGGCGTCCGGCCAGTTCGCCGCATTCAGTTCGCGTTCCAGGACCTGCGGAAACGCGGACTCTTCCGCGACACCCCAGCCGAAAGCGACCGAGTCTCCGATGACGAGGATCCGGTAGCGCCCTTCGGGTTTCGGGACCTCGAGGGGGTCGTCGCGAAATCCGTTCTCTCGGATCCGGATCGACTGCCCGAAGAGTTCGGCCCAGTCGGATGGGTCGTCTCCCGAGGGCGTCATCGTGATGTCGCCGTTTGGGTGTCGGACGAGCACGTCCTCCAGGAAGGTCTCGCGATCGAGGGTCTCGCCGGTGCGCAGCGGATCGAGAACCCGAAGGGCGATCTCCAGCAGGGTCAGAGCGAGCAGGCAACCGACGGCGAGGGCGAGCAGCCGTACGACGAGCCGCACCGCCAATCCACGTCGTCGGTTCGGGTTCTGTTCTCGGTCCGCCATCTGCGAGTTGGAGCCTATCGCGAAAGACCCACCCAGCGCACGCTACGTTGTCCCCATGGTCGAGATCGAACTCCCCGGCAAGGTCCTGATCCTGGGTGGGCGCACCGGGATCGGTCGCGCGGTGGCGGACTGGTGTGGCGAGCAAGCGATCGTCTGGTCGCGGAGCACGAACGGCGTGGATGCGACCGATGCGGAGAGCGTTCGCGCAGCCACCGAGGAGTTTCTGGCCGAGAACGGAGCGCCCTGGGCGCTGGTCCACAGCGTCGGGGACTTCGATGAGCAGCCGTTGCTCGAGACCTCGGACGATCTCTACCGACATCTGCTCGAGAACAATCTGACCTCGGCGTTCCTCGCCGCGAAAGCGCTGGTGCCGTCGATGGTGAAGGCCGGTCGCGGACGGGTGATCTACTTCGGCGCCGCCGGTGTCGGGGATGCGACCGCCAAAACGCGGGCGCCGATCTACTTCGCGATCAAGGCTGGGCTGCTCTCGATGGTCCGCTCGCTGGCCAAGGAGATCGCGCGCTCCGGAGTGACCGTGAACATGGTGTCTCCGGGGATCATCCGTCACGCGGTCAGCCACGCGGAGAGCCAGGACCGGATGGAGTCGAAGGTGCCCCTCGGACGCTCGGGAACGGTGGAGGACCTCCGTTCGGCGATCGAGATGCTCTTGTCCGAGGGGAGTGGATACCTCACTGGTGAGGACATCCACGTCGACGGAGGGCTGCGGCTCTAGCAGCCCCGCTCGGCATCAGTTGCCGAGCGTGCGTTCCAGACCGTTCGAGGTCAGGACGTTGAGTGGGTTCGCTCCCGGGGCCAGGACGAGCCACTGCTGGAAGAGCGACAGGCCGATCAGGGCGTTGTTCGACGGCATCGCGAGCGTCGACGAAGCGCCGCCGTTGGCGTCGGTCATGACCGACTCGCTCGAGACGGAGTCGATCAGGAGCTGGCATCCGATGGCTCCGAGGCCATCGAGGTCGAACGGCAGTGGGGTGCCACCGCTCGAGGTGTTGCTGAAGCCGAGGAGCAGCGCAGCGGGGGTGCCCACCTCGCCGCTCACGAGTCCGGTCTCGAGGGCCTGACCGATCCGCGGTTCGGTGCCGGCAAAGGCGGCGACGCCACCAGTGCAATCGACGCGGAACGACGGACGCTGCACGAGCGTGCTCGGGTTCCAGTTGCCGCTGAACGGCGGGTTGCGGAAGAACGCCTGGCCGGGGGATCCGCTCTGCAGCGTGCTGACCTGGACGTCCTGGTTGCTGCTGTCGACCGCGACGTAGTAAGTGCCGGGCGCTAGAAGCGTCGGGGCGAAGGTTGCCGGGTAGAAGGCCGGAACGTCGCCGACCGTCATCATGCTCGTCGCCAGCACGGCCGAGGGCTCCGAGCCGTCGCTGGCGTAGAGGCGAGCCTCGATCGTGATGTCACCACCCGTGCTGGCCGTGAAGAGCTCGAAGCCGTTGACCGTGGTCTCGGTCTGCAGCGTGAATTGGTAGGCGTACTCGTTGGTGCGAAACTCGTCGCTGAGCGTGCCGCCAGACGGGTTGACCTCGAAGCAGAACGAATCGAACGAGCCGCAGCCCGAGCCGAAGGCCGTCGACAAGCCGCGGATTCGGCGGGCGTCGCCGATCGCTTCGTCGAAGTCCGGTCGGTCGATGCGCGTGCCGTTGTTGCCGCCGCCGGTGTCACTGCAGCCGCCGTGCGTGTGAACGCCGATCACGTCTCCAGTCTGCTCGTGGATGACCGGAGAGCCGGAGTTGCCGCCGGTCGTGTCCGTTCCGTAATTGAGCGAGTTCGCGTTCAGGCCGTTCTGCATCGGCCCGACCAGGGTCTTCTGGACCAGGTTGAGCGACGGATCGATCCGCTGCACCGAGCCGTAGCCGGTGATCCGGATGTCGTTGCCGTCGGGCGTCGCCGGCACCGTGCCGAGGTTGTAGAACTGACCGCCGTTGGCTTCGGTCGGAAGCTGCAGCGTGTTCGAGTTGCGGCCGACGAGGTTGACGCCCCAGTCGGATCCGACGCCGGCGTTCAGGAACGCATCGCGCGTGAATGGGTACTGATCGTCCGGGTTCGATCGGACGATGCCTCCGCCCGGGGTCGACAGCGGGACGTTGAACTCGATGATCCGAGTCGCGCTGCTGTCGACGCAGTGACCCGCCGTGATCATCAGGTCGCGGTCGCCAGTGTCGTTCAAGCCGATCAGCCAGCCGGTGCAGCCGATGAACAGTCGACCCTGTCGATCGTCGAAGCTCTGCACGCGGTCGTCGGTGTCGCCGCAGATCGTCGAGCCGACGCCACTGAGCAAGCCGTACTGGATCGCGTCGATGTCGACTCGGTTCTTCGACGTGTTCGGGCCCGCGACGAGTTCGAGGAAGACCTGGTCACCGTTGAAGAACGCCGATTGAGCGCCCCACTCGACGATCGTTTCGCCGGTGTGTCGTTGGACTCCGCCATCACGCATGGACGTGATGCGCAGGAACGAACCCGCCGGCAGGCTGATGTTCTCACCGAACTGCAGCTGCAGCCACGGGGAGCCGGTCACCTGAATCGGCTGGGCGAACACGACCGTTGCCTGGTTGCTCGGGTTGTCGATCGCCTGGCTGTCGATCGTTGAGGGTAAAAGCGCGGAAGCCGTGTTGAAGATCGACGGCAACGGGTTCGACGGGCTCTGAGCTTGGAGCGGCGCCGTTCCCGCGCACAGAAGCGCGACGAGGGGGAGAATTCGGAGCATGAGGCTGGAGAAGCGGACCAGCGGGGCAGGGAGGCGATGCCGCACGTTATCCGAATTCCCGCTCCGAAGGCAGATTCCGCACCGGGCCGACTCCAAAGGCCCTCGGATCGGCCGATTCGAGGGATCAGCGAGGCCGGGGAAGCCCCGGGCGCATGGGGGCGTCCGCGCCGCGGACGATCGGGTTCGACAAGCGCCCCAGTCCCTCGATCCACACCGAGCACCGATTCTCCGGCTGCAGTGGTCCGACGCCCTCGGGGGTTCCCATCGCGATCAGATCGCCGGGTCGGAGCGTGGTGTGACGGCTGAGCCAGGAGATGCCGGTCGCGACGTCGACGACCATCTTGTCGAGAGTGCTGTCTTGACGGAGGTCTTCGTCGACGAGGCAGGTGAGTCGTCGGCAGCCGGGTTCAAAGGCGTCGGAGGGGATCACGAAGGGGCCCAGCGGGCAGAACGTGTCGAACGACTTGCAGCGGATCCAGGGCTTCTGCTGCGAGCGGTCGTCGCCTTGCATCCGGCGTGCGGTCACGTCGTTGAGCTGCGTGTATCCGGCGACCAGCTCGAGAGCTCGGTCCTCGGGGACGTTTCTGATGCCGCGGCACTCCGGGTCGTCGAAGCCGAGTACGACGCCGAGCTCGGCTTCGTGATCGATGCGCGTGCTGACCCAGTGGGGGAGTTCGATCGGCTCGCCGTGGGCGATCACCGTGTCGACGAGCTTCCCGAACCACATCGGTTCGGATGGTACCTCGGCTCCGAACTCCGCCGCATGGGCCGCGAAGTTCTTGCCGAAGCAGAGGATCTTCGACGGCGAAGGCAACGGCGGCAGCCAGTCGATCGCGTCGAGGTCGAGATGGGTCGCCGAGTTGAGGCGGGTGCGCAACGAAGCTGTCGTCAGACGCTCCGCCGCGAGTTCCACATCCGGATCGAACGCACCAGCGTCTCGAACGGTGTGCGTCGCCGGGTCAGCGATTCCCAGATGGCAGCGTCCCTCGACCCGGTGCGAGAACCAGGCCAGGGACTCCGGCCACTCGAAGTCGTGGTTCAACGCGAAGCGTTCTCGAGAGCCAGCAGCGAGTAGACCGTGCAGATCAGCGCGCGGTTCTCCCACCAGCGGCCGTTTTGCTCGTTGAGCCAGGAACCGTCGTCGCGCTGCACTGCGCGAAGTTGCGCGGAGAGCTCGGCTCGCCAGTCGTGTTCGCCCACCTTGTCGGCTCCGACGAGCGACAGGGCCTGCGACAAGACCATGTAGTAGTAGTAGAGACCCTGGTACTTGGTCTTCTCCGCGAGACGCGGATCGGAACCCGGGTTCTCGGTCACCGACCAGTTCTCACCGAGCCAGTTCAGCAGAGCCTCGACCCGCGCGTCGCTCGGTTGGAGGCCGGCGAGCGTGTAGGTCTTCAGCATCGCGTAGGTCATCGAGCCGTAGCTGCGCGGGATTTGACGCCCGTCGGACAGCTCGACGGTGCCGGCCGGGGAGTTGCCCGGGTAGTAGGCGGCCCCTCCGTCGTCGCCCGGCGTGACTTCGATCCACTCTCCCTTCTCGTTGCGGACGCGGCCCTCGAAGTCATTGACCTCGGGCAGGTTCTGCGTGCGCTGGAGGAAGACGATCGCCTTGGCGAACGCCTCATTCTCGGCGTCGAGGCCACTCGCACGCAGAGCCTCGACCGCGAACTGCAGGTTCGAGAGGTCGCCGCGCTGGTCGCCGCCGTAGCCGATCGAGCCGTAGTCGCGGTCGCTCTGGGCGTATCCGCGATCTTCGACATTCTGCAGAGCGAGGACGAAGTTGCGGGCGAGTCGGATCGCGTCGTCGAAGCGCGGCTCCTGGGCACGCGTCAGCGCGAGGATCGCAGCGCAGGTCGTGTAGTTGAGGCTGCGCTGTCCGAACGAACCATCCTCGTTCTGGCTCGCCATCAGACTCTGGAGGCCTTGCTCGATCGTCGACTGCAGCTCGGCTGAGCGCAGATGCTTCGGCTTGGTCTGCAGGGCTCCGAGGGCGATCGACGACAGTCCGGTGTCCGGGAAGCGACCGCCTGGCGTCTCGACGAAGAACGTGCCGTCTTCCTGCTGCGTCAGCAGGAACTTCAGCCCCCGTTCCTGAACGGGCCTCCAGGTCGCGTTCTTCGCCGCCTTCAGATCGCGGTCGTGCTCGCGGCAGAAGACCTGGCACGCGACGAGATTCAGCATCGCGTCAATGACCGAGGCGACGTTCGGAGCCTCACCACCCCCACGCTGCAGGCTCTGGACGAACCCGAGCGAGCGAGCGACCAACTGCTCGGGGCCACCCTCTCCACGCGCGTAGGCGCCACGGATCGCGTCGACGCGGGCGCGGAACGGATCGGCGTCGGCACTGTTCTGCTCTTCTAGCCACTTCATCGCGGCGCGGACCTGCGGTGCGTGCAGCTCTGGCTCGAGGACGCGGAGTGCTGCTGCGGCCCAGGCAGTCGTCACGGCGCGATCCGCGTCGGTGTCGTCGTTCCGATCCTGGATGAACCCCGCGAGGCTCTGCCCCTCCATGACTGCGTCGATCGCCGGCTTCACAACCGGGCCGTCGGCCGCGCTGTAGAAGCGGTGGCAGTGCCCGAGCGCGGTGAGCGCTTGCGCCGTCAGGCGAACCGAGCCACGACCGAGGTCCGGGCCACCGACCTGGCGGAGCAGCGTCACGAGGCCGTCGACCTCGGACTTGAAGACCTTGCCGAGCGGCTGTCGGTCCTGCTGGCTCGGTTGCTGGGCGGTGATCGCTGGGGCCCAACCGAGCGAGAGGACGCAGAGCGTCGCGATCGAGACGGGGAGGCGGGTTCGGAGGAGCTGGTGAAGGGGTCGCACCATGAGGGTCAATGTAGCAGTCGGGGGCCGTCGGACGGGTCGCGGCGGCCTGAGTGAGTCAGCCGAACGGTCCGCACAAGGGGCTGTCCCGTGGCCCAACGGGTTGAGGGCCTAGGGGATCAGTTCGATCTGGGGATTTCTGCCGGAATCCGGCACTCAGCGCCGTTCGCGGAGCAGTCCGAGCATCGCCTGACCCATTCCGTCGCCGATCCGGTAGTAGGTTTCGGCGTTGCTGTTCCAGTGGTAACCCTGGCTCGACGGCGACTCCTCTTTCGGTCGCCAGAAGTTGCGGGTGCCGACGAAGGCGACGTTGCCACGGAACTCCTCGCGCTCGGCGACCGCGGCCTGGGCATTCATCAAGGAGAGCGCGCGCGGGTGCTTCTCGTCGGGCCCGGTCATCCCGGTTTCGGCGATCACGAAGGGCAGCTCAGGAACCTCGAACTCCGCACGGATGTCACGGATGAAGTGCGCCATGTTCTCTTCGTAGGCGTCGTTGAATCCCTGGTTGATCCGGTCGTTCCAGCCCTGATGCCAACCAAATCCGACGAACTCGTGGCCGCGGTCTTCGTAGTCGGCAAAGCGGTCGTCGAGCGAGTCGAGCACGGTGTGCACCTGCTCGATCAGCTGCGAGTAGAACGGTCCGACCTCGCCGCCGGCACTCGGCGGGCGGAAGTCGACTGCGAGTGACTTGCCGCCCCAGGCGACTTTGACCAGCAGGACCTGATCGTCGAAGTGTTCGCCGACGACGTGGCCGAAGCCGAGTTCCGGGCCGATCTGGTTGCGGTTGCCGCCGTAGCCTGGCTGGAGGCCACCACTCCGATCGAAGTAGGAGATCCAGACATCCTCGCGGGTGACCCACTCACCTTCGTCATCGACGAGGTGTGCGAAGCGCGAGGCCGTGTCCTCGTTCTTCACCAGGTACTCGAGCGAGCCCTGGCCGCCGTTGCGCTCCTCGTTCCAGCCGACGATGCCGGCGCCGACCATGTTGGACTGGCCGGCGAGCACAAAGACCTTGAGTGGCTTGGGAGCCGACTCGGAGTTCTTGTCCTGAGCCTGGGTCTGAGCGATCGCGCTGAGAGCGGCGAGCAGACAGAGAAGAGGTCGGTTTCGCATGGTAATCGTTCGGGAACGGGACCGTGTTCAGAGTCGGGAGAGGGCGAGCTCCGTCATCCTGGTCGTGTAGCGGTGGATCTTCCAGTGGTCCGGCGACCAGCCGGCGAGGAATCGGTGGAAGTCGGCCCAGGCAGCCGGATACAGCGAGCGCCACTCCTCGCAGACCGCGTCGTGGTCGATCGAGGCGGGGAGGTGGGCCCGCAGAAGCCCGAAGTAGGTGTCGAGGTGCGTCTCGGCCTGGGCCTCGCACTCGTGGTCGCTCAGGCAGCTGCTGAGGAAGTACGCGACATCCTTGATGCCGCAGCCACCACCCACGTATTGGAAGTCGACGGCGGCGACACCGCCCGGTCCGAAGCAGAAGTTCGCGACCTTCGCATCGCCGTGGACGAAGGTCTGGAAGCGGCACTCCTTCAGCAAACGATCGAGAGTCTTCGCCGCGTCCTTCAGCGAGCCCTCGGGCATCGCGCCAAACTCGTCGGGCCGCGTGTCGAGGTGCCAGTAGGTGCCGACTGGCCAGAGTCCCTCGGGCCGGACTCCGAGGAACCGCGCATGGAACGAGGCGAGCCAGGACAGGCAGTGCTCGAACGAGCTGTCGTCCAGCGATTGCAACCTTCGATCGAACCCGGCTGCGTCCAAGTCCTCGAGCACGAAGCAGAATCCCTCGCTCGTCGACTCCGCGGAGTAGCAACGAGCCGTTCGGTGGTCGGCGTCGGGCTCGGACAGCCAACGCGAGTAGAGGCTTCGCTCGACTTCGTACGAACGCAGCTTGCGCTCGTGTCCGGTCCGCCCGGACCAACCGCGAGGGTGCTGATCAGTCGACTCGGGTGTGACCCGCTTGACGATCACGCTCGGCACACGGCCGCGGTCGATCGGCACGCGGAGAATCTCGCCGTAGCCACTCCACAGCGACTGGATTCGCTCCGGCCGCCGCGGCTGTCCACCGACCGACTCCGTGATGCGATCCAGGCTCCGTTGGTCCAACTGCACCTGACCGAGTTTCGCCCGACCGGCATGGTCAGCGACAGCAGAATCAGTTCGGTCGATCCCTCATCGGTGGAGTTGAGGCCGGGGTAACGTGGGCGTCCGGTTTCGGATCGAAGGAATCGCGACTCGTTTCGTTCGATCGCTTTGCGATGCGGCGCCGACCGTCGACTCGCTCTCCATCATGCTTCGCCTCGCTCTCCGTGCAGGAGTTATCGCTCTTGCCTCACTCGCTCTCGCTCCGTCCCTGGTCGGGCAAGCGCCCATTCGAGTCGTTGTGCTCGATTCGTCCCGGATCTCCCAGTGCCTCGGAAACAACGTCCACTTCTTCAGCATGTTCTTCGACCAGATTCGAGCGGCGTTGGCGTCTCCTGCCAACTTCGGGCCGAGCGGGGTGGTGAACCGGCCGATTCAGTTGACCGAGGTTGCGCAGTTCAACGAGTCGACGCTCGCTTCGGCAGACGTTGTGCTCGCGGTTGCAGCGGGCGTTCCGCTCGAGCCAGGCGAACTGATGTTGATCAACTCGTTCGTGCGCGCAGGCGGGGGACTCCTGATCGCCGAGAACCGGGCATCGACTTCGATCGCTGACATGGTGGGGGCAACCGAGCAGGCGAGCGGAACCCCCGGAACTCCGACGATCTCGAACGCCAGCTCGCCGATGGTCAACGGGCCCTTCGGCACGGCCGGATCGGTCGGGCTCGGCATCAGTCGTGGGTTTGGTGGATCGTTCGTCGACCTTGGACCTCTGGGCACGGAGGCCATCAGCCTGGCGGGTGAGTCGTTCGCGGCCACGTTCGTCGTCGGTTCCGGTCGGATGGCTGCGATCTCGGACGAAGAAGTGTTCGTCTCGTTTGGCTTCAACGGTTGTGCGTCGGCGGAGCTGAACCCCACGAACGAAACGCTGTTCCTCAACTCCATGGCTTGGGTGGCGCCGGCACCGGGGTTCTCCTTCGGCGTGTCCGACGTCGAGTTCACCGCCTACGGATCGAACTGCCCCAACCCGATTGAGATCGGCCCTTTCCTGACCGCTCTCGGTCAGCCGGTTGGAGGCGGAGTCCTCACGTTTCGAGTCTACGAAGGTGCCGCTGGCAGCGCGGGCGTGTTGCTGCTTGGCACGCAGTCGACGCAGCTCCCTCTACTCGGCTGTGAACTGCTGGTCGGGCAGATCTTCGCCAGCGTTTCGGTGCTGCTGGGGCCCGATTTCAACCGACCCCGCGAAGGCGTTCGCCTGTCTGTGAATCTGCCCGCGGTGATCGGCGGCACCCTCTACTCTCAAGCTTGGGTGCTCGATCCGATGTCGTCGTCCGGGTTCACGACGACCCAGGGCGCCGAAGTTCGGTTCTGAGCCGAATCGTCAACGCCCGCACACCGCGAGCCCGATCGCGAGCAGGAACACGCCTGCTCCTGGGTTCGGACTGCGGAACGGGCGCGGGCGCTTGAGGACCCGGCGGAATACGTTCTCGAACTCATCCCGCTGCGAGTTCAGGAACCAAGCCGAGACGCTGGCCGCTGCGGCTCGTTGCTGAGCCTCGACGTCCCGGCGGAACTCGGCATCGGTCCGCATCAGTTCCTCGGCGCGTGCGCGTTGCTCGAAGCTCGCGCAGCCGTCGGCGTAAACGACAGCGAGGACCTGGCGCGGTTCGAGCGCCGGGTCCTCGTGGGAATCCGTCCTGATCTCTCGGTGCAGCATGTCTGCTCGCCGGTCGGTCTGCCGTTTCACGCGCGTCCCTCGACGTAGGGTTCGAGGAGGCCGCGAAGGCGGCGTCGTGCGTGGTAGAGACTCGACATGACCGTGCCGACCGGGATGCCGAGAACCTCGGCGATCTCCTGATATTCGAGTTCTTCGACGTGGCGAAGCAGGATGACGTCCTTGTGCGCGGGGCTCAGCTGGTCGAGCAGCTCCCAGAAGCACGACTGCGACTCGTGGTTCTCGGCGCGGCGAACCGGGTCGAGGTCCTTCGGGTCGGCGATCTCCATGCGCTCCCCTTCGAAGCCCGAGGTCTCGATCGACAGTGCGCGGCGGCGCCGGCGTCGGTCGAGGAAGTTCAGGCAGGCGTTGCGGAGGATTCGGTAGAACCACGGTGCGAACGGTTCTCCATCCCGGAACCTGTCGAGCGCCGAGTAGGAGCGAGCGAAAGCCTCCTGTGCGAGGTCCGTCGCATCGTCGCGGTTGCGCACGTAGCCGTAGGCGACGTGCTTGGCCGGACCCATATGACGGCTCATCAGGGCTTCGAAACTCTCGGCACAGCCCTTCTTGGCGTCCGAGACCAGGCGAATGTCCTCGATCGTTGTCACTTCGGGGCCCTCTTCGCTGCGCGTCGCCGAAGATTTGGGGTTTGCCGGGAACCAGTCGAAAATCGCCTTTTCCAAAGGACTTACGACGATTCTCTTGAACGTCTCCGGCACTGGCCGACCCGCTCCTGTGAACTTCGAAGACCTCGATCCCGCTCAGGCCAAGGACGTCTTGGCCGACTTTCCCGACCTGAAGGTCCTCGACGTGCGGACCTTTGGCGAGTTCGTGCAGCACCGGCTCGAGAAGGCGGAGCTCCGTCCGATCCAAGAACTCGGCGACTCCTGGCAGGGCCTCGATCCCGATGCCGACTGGCTGGTCGTCTGCGAGCACGGGGTGCGCAGCGTCGCGGCCTGTGAGTTCCTAGCGGAGCGTGGCTTCGACTCACTGCGCAATCTGCGCGGCGGCATGGCGCACTGGATCCACCAGGGCTTCGACGTTGTGCAGGGCCCACCGTCTTGAGCGACTACTCGCCGAGGCTCCGGCCGATCCACAGGCCGACTGCGATCAAAGCGATCGCGACCACGACCTGTAAGAGAACCTGTCCGACCGCGAGTCCGACGCGCCCACTCGTCCACAGTGCGAGAGTCTCGTAGGCGAAGGTCGAGAAGGTCGTGAACGCTCCGCAGACTCCGGCGAGGAGTGCGATGCGCATCCACTCGGGCAGTTGGCCACCCAGGCCGACGACGACGCCGAAGATCAGACTGCCGACGAGGTTCACGACCAGCGTGGCGGCGGGGAACTCGCCGGCCGCTGCATCGCTCGGCAGCCACCGCGTGACGCCGTAGCGACTCATCGCGCCGATCGCGCCTGCTGCCGCTACGACCATCCATCGCCAGTCCATGACGAGGTTCTAGCGCATGACGGGCCTCCGGCGCGATGATGCGGCCATGGAGAGCTCGCGCGATCAGAACGCTCCGGCGCTACTCGACGACTTCCTGGAGCGGTTCTCTCGAGCCGGTCCGGATGCACGGCTCGTCGTCCTGACCGGAGCTGGGATCTCGGAGGAGAGCGGGATCCCGACGTTTCGAGGTGCCGACGGTTTTTGGACGATCGGTTCGCAGAACTACGCGCCGCAGGAGATCGCGACCTGGTCGATGTTCCAGCGCGCGCCTGAGGCGGTCTGGGCCTGGTATCTGGAGCGCATCGTCAGTTGCTGGGGCGCCAAGCCAAACCCCGCGCATCACGCGCTGGTCGACATCGAGCGATCGATGGGGCCACGGTTCGCGCTGATCACTCAGAACGTCGATGGGTTGCACGGCCGTGCCGGATCCAGTCGCGAACGGATGTTCACCGTGCACGGGGATTTCCAGTTCGTGCGATTGGCGGGGGATGACCACGCAGAGTTGAAGCCGATCGATCGCCGACTGTTCGACGAGGACTCCGCCGCGCTGGGAGCACATCGCGATGGCGTCAAGCGCACCGAGCTGTCCGAGGCCGAGCGTGCGATTTTGCGGCGGGAGGACGGACGCTGGTATCGCCCGCACGTTCTGTGGTTCGACGAGTGCTACGACGAGCGATGGTTCTCCTTCGAGACTTCGATGCGGCTGGCCTCCGAAAGCGATGGTCTGATCGTGGTCGGAACGTCCGGTGCGACTACGCTGCCGTCGAACATCGTTTCGGTCGCCGTGAATCGTGAGGTGCCGATTGTCGTGATCGGTCCCGAAGAGACTGTCTTCAGCGAGGCTGCAGAACGTGCGGGTGTCGGTGGACTCTGGCGGTCCTCAGCCGTCGCCGCCGTCCCGGAACTCGCGAGGCACTTCGTCGAAGACACAGAGTCGCCGAGCTGAGATCCATGATGAACGAGTCTCCTTTTCAATTGCGTGTTTCTCTCGTGTCGGGTGCCCAACACGAGTTCGTCCAGGACGATGGCGAGGTGGGGGCGCGAAACCTCGGTCGGATCAATCCGGACACCGTGTTCGAAGATCCGGTGCTCGTGGTCCACACCCCGCCGAGTGTCACCACGTTTCGGACCAAGGAGATCGTTCGTCTCGACTTCGGGGGTTCGAACCCTCCGGAGTGGGCACACGCACCCGGCGTTCGTTCTGTGCAGGAGATGTCCTCGACGGAGTTCGACTCCGAGCTTTCTCGTTTTCACCGAGACCCGACGGTTCTCGAGAGTGCTGTCGACGGTGAGGTCGTTGCGCTGATTCAGCTCGAACTCGAGGACGGTGCCGTGATGCATCTCCGCGTCGAGACTCAGGCCGCACCCGAGGCGCTCCACGCTCGTCTGTTCCGTGACCTCCTCCAGCGGACGCATCTTCTCGTGCGGAGCGGAGAGCATGCGATCTTGATCAATCCGGCCCGTGTTTGCTCCGTGACCGCCGTGCCGGGGCCGTCCGCGATCGGCTACGCCGATCTCCTCGCCCGCTGAAGCGCCGCTGTGAACGCGTCGATTTCCTGAGCGCTGGACCAGCGACGCGCGGTCGGCTCTGATCCCGGACCCTTGGTCCTCATCCAGCTCGAGAACGTCCAGAAGCGATTCCGCGACCAGCCGCTTCTGCGGGACGCATCCCTCCTCGTCGAGGACGGAGCGCGGATCGGGCTCGTCGGCAAGAACGGCTCCGGCAAGTCCACGCTCCTCAAGATCCTCGCCGGCAGTGAGGAGATGGACGACGGCCGTCGCACGATCAAGCGCGGTCTCCGGATGGCGATGCTCGAGCAGGAGCCGCATCTCGATCCGGAGAAGACGATCCGTGAAGAAGTGCACGAAGGCCTCGGCGAGAGGGGGCAGGTCCTCGATCAACTCGAGCAGCTGCACCTTCGGATGGCGGACCCCGACGTCACGCCGGAAGAACTCGAGTCACTGTTGCGCGATCAGGTGCGGCTCGACGATCGCCTCGAGGCGCTCGGTGGGCACGAGGTGTCCCATCGGATCGAAGCAACGATCCGCGCCGTCGGCCTTCCCGACCCCGACGCGAAGTGCGCCGGGCTCTCCGGTGGTGAGGCCCGCCGTGCGGCGCTCGCCAAGGTGCTCCTCTCGGAGCCGGAGCTCCTGCTTCTCGACGAACCGACCAACCACCTTGACGCGGAGGTCATCGCCTGGCTCGAAGACTTCCTGATCCAGCAGTTCCGTGGTGGCCTCGTACTCGTCAGTCACGACCGCTACGTCCTCGATCGAGTCGTCAGCCGCATCGTCGAAGTCGATCGTGGCCGCCTCTTTTCGACCGAAGGCGGCTACGCGGACTATGTGCAGCAGCGCACGGACCGCCTGATGCACGAGCAGCGCTCCGAGCAGTCTCGCTTGAACGCTCTGCGTCGCGAGACCGCGTGGATCAAGCGCGGTCCGCCGGCGCGGACGACCAAGTCGAAGTCTCGCATCAAGGCCTACGAGAAGCTCAAGGGCGATGCGCCGGACGTTACCCCTGAAGACCTGACCTTGAAGATCCCGAGCGGTGGACGTCTCGGTGATCGTGTGGTCACCCTCGCTGGCGTCACCGTCCGCTACGGCGACCGCACGATTCTGGACCACGTCGATCTCGAGATCACTCGCGGTCAGCGAGTCGGGATCATCGGGCCCAACGGCGCGGGCAAGTCGACCCTGATCAAGTGCTGCCTGGGGCTGCTCGAGCCTGACGAGGGCACGGTGACGACCGGCCCCTCGGTCGAATACGCGGTGGTCGATCAGAGCAAGGCGGACCTGCGCGCGGACAAGACCGTCGTCGAGGAGGTCGGAGGCGGAAACAACTTCGTCGACTTCGCCGGGCACAAGATGCGCGTCGAGAGTTACCTCGAGGGTTTCCTCTTCCCGAGTCAGCTCATGCGGACCAAGGTCGGGGACCTGAGCGGAGGCGAACGGTCGCGCGTCGCCCTCGCGAAGATGTTGACGAAGGGCGGCAACGTCCTGGTACTCGACGAGCCGACCAACGACCTCGATCTCGCGACGCTGCGGGTCTTGGAAGAGGCTCTGATCGCGTTCCCCGGGGTCGTGATTTGCATCAGTCACGATCGATGGTTTCTCGATCGCGTCGCGACCCGCGTCGTGCACATGCCTGGTGGGGGACGTCCGCATCGCGTCTGGGAGGGTCCTCTCAGCTTCCTCCTGGATCGTCTCGAGCAGGAGAAGTCCCAGGGGCTCGAGCGCGAGTCCGAGCGAAAGCGACTTCAGACCGGGGACAAGAAGGCGCAGAAGGGTGCGAGCGATGAGGGGGCGAGCAAGTCACAGCTCAGCTGGGACGAGAAGCAGGAGCTCAAGTCCCTCCCGGACCGGATCTCGGCCGCCGAGGAGGCCCTGGCCGAAGTCGAACAGAAGTTGAACGACCCGAGCCATTACGAGGGCAGCCAGGGTCGGGCCGCTGACCTCGGGCGGGCGCATCAGGAGAAAACCGAGGCCGTCGAACGACTGATGGCGCGTTGGGAAGAGCTCGAGGAGAAGGCGTCCGGCTGATCCGAGCGCGGAGTTCCTGGAACCCGGGACGCTCTCGTTCCAGAACGCGTTCCTCGGCGATGGCCCTTCGGGCGTCGGCTTCGGCGAAGGACTGCGGGTGACCTACACGCGTCGAGAGGAGTCGATTGCGTCAGCGTGCCGGCCGCAGGCGCGCAGGCAGGGGCTGCCTGCGGATCGGGCCTTGTTCCGACACGACCACGTCGGGGCCGAATCGTTCGGAGAGGTGGCGAACGATCTGGGTCTTGCGCGGTTCTTCGAGGCCTAGCAGCCCGTGGTCGCGCTGCATCCGCTCGACGACTTCGAGCCAGTAGGCTTCATCGCCGCGATGACTCGACACCAGGTGGAACGAGTGGCAGAGACTGCACTGAACTTCGGTCGCCATTCGATCGAGTGAGTCGCTCACCTTCTCGTGCATCGAGACTTGGGGGGCGGGAGGTTCGGACTCGCCACACCCGGTCGTCGCGGTGATGAGAGCGAATGTGAGGGACGCGGTGAGCGTCGACCGGGTGCCTCGTCGATGTGGCTGCATTTCAAGCCTCGACTCGCACCGCGATGCGGTGGCACGCGTTGTTGAGGTAGCCCTTCGGATTCCAGCCAGGCAGGACCATCGGCTGGGCTCGCCCCTCCTGGTCGGTTGCGCGCGCCCAGAGTTCGTAGTAGCCGGGTGCATCAAACCGAATCGAGTGGCGGAAGTGCTGCCAGGCGAGGCGATTGGCGGGTGCGCGCAGTTCGGTCTCGATCCAGGTGGCACCGAAGTCGGTCGATAGATCGACACGTGCGACTCCGAGATCGCCGGCCCAGGCGTGGCCACGAACCTCGAACGACGCGTCGACCCGCTGGGTCGTTCCGGATTCCGGCGCGGTGATCAGCGACTTCACCGGCATCGAACCGATGATCATCATGTCGCCGTCGGGGACCTTCGTCCCGGGTGCGACCGGGTAGCGAGGCACACGGTACGACGGTGCCGCCATCTTCGCGCCGTCGTGGACGCGGTCGCGGATGAGCAGGCGACGGAGCCACTTCCCGCAGGTCGACGCCGGCCAGCCGCCGGTGACGAGTCGAAGCGGGCGGCCGTGGAGAACCGGGAGCGGTTCGCCGTTCATCTCGAACGCGATCAGCGACTCGGGCTCGAGAGCTTTCGCGATCGGCACCCCGCGCGAGATCGGTTGCTTGTCGGATCGTCCGCTGAGGTGAGCGTCCGCGCCTTCGTAGGCGAGATACACCGCGTCCTCGGCAACGCCACACTCGGCGAGAACGTCGCGGACGCGCACGCCGGTCCACTCGGGGCAGGCGACCGCGCCGGTCGTCCACTGATTGCCCGAGGGGCGAGGAGAGAACTCCGCTCGTCCGTTACCGGCGCACTCGATGGTCAGCTGCAGCGTGACGGCCTCGAAGCGCTCGCGCAGCTCCGCGACCGAGAACGTCTGGGGGCGATCGCAGGATTCTCCTGCGATCTCGAGGGTCCAGGCGTCGATGTCGTTCTCGTCGACGGGGAAGTGGAGGCCGTTGTTCCGAACGAACATGCGGTTGCTCGGCGTGACTTCGTCGTCGAGGAGATGGGCTGGAGTCTCGGCGTTGATCGGCCGATCGTTCAGGACACGCAGACCGTCCTTGCCCGGCACCTCGACATCGAGGCTCTGAGGATCTTGAGGGGCATCCGGGTCTTGCTCGACCGCGTCCGGTGTGTTCGCGCGCTCCGGAGACCCGTCTCGGCAAGCTCCCAGGCCGGCCAAGCCTCCGGCTGCCGCGAGCTTGGAGCCGTTCGAGAGGAAGGCCCGCCGCGAGAGGTCCGGTTCGCTTGTTCGTCGTTCGGTCATCGCGGCGGCAAAGGGTAAGCTCGCCTCGATGCCGAGGCTCGCTCTTCATTGGTGGATCCTGCTCTCGATGGTCGTCGGAGTCGTGTTCGGCTTCGTCGCCGTCCAATTGGGCATCGGCGACGAGGTTGGCGACGTCCTGAAGCCGGTCGGGAAGATCTTCCTGAACCTGCTGAAGATGATCGCGGTCCCGCTTGTCTTCTTCTCGCTCGTCGCCGGCGTCGCGAGTCTGAACGACACGGCGAAGCTGGGGCGCATCGGCGGCAAGACGATCGGGCTGTATCTGGGCACGACGGCGGTCGCGATCACGATCGGGCTGATCGTGGTCAATCTCATCGGCCCCGGTAAGGGCCTCGACGAGGCGACTCGCAACTCTCTCCTCGAACGGGGGCGTCAGGAGAAGGCCTTCGAACGCGTTCGCGAGCAGGATGCGTCCCAACGCGTCGACCCTCGCGTCTTCGCGCTTCGTCAACTCGCCGACGGATTACGTCGGGCGGAGGAGCAGGCTGGACAAGTCGACACCTCGGCCGGGGTCGACCGGACTCAGCTTCTCGAGGCGGCGGATCGATTCGATGCGGCCGCCGAGCTCGCGGAGGCTCGGGTCAAAGCCGAACTCGCGGAAGACTCCTCCGGAGGTGGAGTCTCCATCGTCGATGAGCTGGTAAAGATCGTCCCGACGAACCCGTTCGAGTCGCTGGCGACCGCGGAGATGTTGCAGGTGGTGTTCTTCTCCCTGCTGCTCGGCGTCGCGCTCGTTCGGTTGGCGCAGACCCGGCCCGAAGTTCAGAAGGTCGTCGATCTGTTCCAGATCCTCGCGGACGCCGTCATCGACATGGTCACGTTGATCATGAAGATCGCGCCAATCGGCGTATTCGCGCTGCTGGCGACCCTGGTCACAGATCTCGGCAGGGACGTCGAGGCCCTTCAGGACATCGCCGGAGCTCTACTGAGTTACATGGCGGCCGTGGTGCTGGCCCTGGCTCTCCACGGCCTGATCGTCTACGGCTCGCTGCTAGCGATCTTCACGAAGGTGAAGCCGCTGAGCTTCCTCAAGGCGATGGCGCCCGCGCAGCTCCTGGCCTTCAGCTCCTCGTCGAGCGGAGCCACGCTGCCGGTCACGATCCGTTGCGTCGAGGAGAACCTCGGGGTCGACGAGGAGGTGTCCAGCTTCGTTCTGCCGCTCGGCGCGACGATCAACATGGACGGCACTGGCCTGTATCAGGGCGTCGCGGCGGTCTTCATCGCGAACGTGATGGGCTACGACCTCGACTTCGCCGATCAGGTGTCGATCGTGTTGACCGCGGCCTTGGCCTCGATCGGGACTGCCGCGGTTCCGGGCGTCGGAATCGTTCTGCTCACGATCGTGTTGGCGAAGCTCAACATCCCGCTCGAAGGCATCGCGCTGATCCTCGGTGTCGATCGGCCGCTCGACATGTGCCGCACCGTGCTGAACGTCAGCGGTGACGCGACGGTGACGACGGTGGTCGCGAGCTCGGAGGGGATGCTCCACGCGCCGAAGCCGCCAGCGACCATGGAGAGCTAGGGAGCTGATCCCTTTCGGTGTGGCCCGTTCACGCCGAGGCCTGTAACCGGTTTGTTTCGAGAGGTTTGGAGCGGAAGTTCTGCTCCCTGCCCCGAACTTCTCTGAATCGGTCTGCGAACGCTGTTCAGGAGCCGGAGCGCTGCGTTTGCTCCGGGCTGCCAACATCGCGCGGGGTCAGTTCAGGAGCAGCCCGCGGCGTCGGCCGTGGGATGGAGAGTAGGGGAGTCGAACCCCTGACCTCCACAATGCCATTGTGGCGCTCTACCAACTGAGCTAACTCCCCGAAAGGCGTCGCCAGCAGGCTGCTCGGACCTGCGTGCTGAGAGCGCCGCCTCTTCGACCGGCGAGCGCCTCGAGCGCGCGAGGGACGGAGGACAGTAGCCAGCGTTTCGGTCGAATCAAGCGGCCGTCTACGGTTGCGCGGATCGGGTCCCGGCAGGCGGGCGGGAGGGATTCCACAGAACCGTCCCACCGGTCCTTGCGGTCGTCGGCTTGTCGCATACGCTCGACAGCACAGGCGCGGGACTCGCCCGCGCTGGTGCGGAATCAGCGGTGGTCGGTCAGCCACCGTGGCAAAGACAGGGAACTCCCGTGGTCAAGAAGTCTCGCTTTCTAGACAAGATCAAGGATCGCATGCGCACCGGTGGAGTGCGCGTCGAGTCCGAAAAGGGAGCCGCCGACCGTGCGGCTCAGGGACGCCAGACGACGCAGGCTCGGACTGGCTCGGGCGATGTTCGTTCAGGCAATGTTCGTTCGGGCAACGTCGGAACGGGCAAAGCGGATTCGAGCCGAGCTGGCTCGCGCGTCGGTACGACGGTGACGGGCTCCTCGGCTCCAAAGGCCGAGCCGAAGCCGGCCGAGCCGACCCGGAGCCCAGCCGAACCGACCCGCAAGGTCGACGCTGTCGCTCGCCGTGCGGCCGAGGCCAAGGTCGCTCGCAAGCTCTCGCCCAAGGAGGACGCGAGCCTCGCGATGCGCGACGGCTTCCAGGAGCTCGGCAGCCTTCTCCGTGGCATGCAGTCGCGAATCGATTCGCAGGGCGAGCAGATCGCTCGCACGGTCGAGAGCGTCAATCAGCTCCCGGCGATCGGGCAGCAACAGCTCGAGACGCTCCGCCGTCTGGCCGATCGTTTCGATCGTCAGTCGGAGCAGACGGCCGTTCTGACGCGCTCGCTCGGTGACCTGCCGCAGACGCTCAAGTCCGTGCAAGAGTCGCTCGACCGCGCGGCGGCGACCGACGAGCGCCAGGCGAAGTCCCTCGACGAGTTCCGGACCAACATGGCCCGGATCAACGAGTCGATGGAAAAGATGGTCGACCACTCGAAGTCGCAGAGCGAGGCGACCCAGTCGCTGGTCTCGGCGGAGAAGGAAGCGCTGACCGAGTCCTTCGACGGCTTCGCGAAGTCGCAGAAGTCGGCGACCGAGGACGCGGCGGCGCGACTCGGCGCGGCCCACGATCGTGGCGTGAAGGTGCTCTCGCAGATCCAGGAGCAGCACGCCGAGAAGCTCAACCAGCTTGCCGAGTCGAACCAGAAGGCCAACCGTCCGGTGATCGTCCTTCTCTCGCTGGTCCTCGTCGCGCTGATCGTTGTCGCGGCTCTGCTCGCCACGGCTTGAGCAGTTCGAGCCGACCCTCGGGTTCTTCGCAGACCCGAGGTTGTGCTTGGCGAGTGGCCCTCGTTGCCCGATAGGCTGCGACTGATGGCTCTGTCCTCGCACGCACAATCCGGTGGTCACGAGGCTCTGCCCGGCCGCCGGATCTTCCTGGTCCGGCACGGGGAGACCACCGGCCAGTCCTCTCAGCGGTTCTGGGGGGCGACGGATGTCCCGCTCTCCGAATTGGGTGAGCGACAGGTTCAGGGTCTCTGGCCGTATCTCGAGGGACACCAATTCGATGCAGTCGTCAGCTCGCCGATGAAGCGGGCCCGGCGCTCGCTCGAAGTCATGGCGTCGCTCGGGCCGGATCACTTCGGTGACGCCTCGTCCTGGCGGACCTATGAGGGGTTGCGCGAGGTGAACTTCGGCCGGATCGAGGGCCTCACGATCGATGAGATCCGCGAACAGGAACCCGACTGGGCGGCGGCCTGGGACGCGGACGACTTCGATGGTTTCCCCGACGGCGAGACGATTCGCGGATTCGCGGAGCGTGTCGCCACCGGCGTGGACCAGGCGCTCGCCGATGCGCCGGCCGGGGATCTGCTTCTGGTGGCCCATCGCGGCGTCATCAAGAACGCCTTGTGCCATCTTCTCCGTCTGGATCGATCGGTCCTCAGGCCCTGGTCTCTCGATCTGGCCAGCCTGACCACGCTGACGGAGTTGCCTGGCGGCGGTTGGGCCCTCGACCGTTACAACCTGACCGGATCCGTCGTCCCTCTGGCTGCTCCCAACGCCTGATCGACCATCCGGCAAACCCCTCCTCGGAGACTGCAATGCTCGCAACCTTCGCCAGTCTGGCCCTTCTCGCTCCCTCGATGCAGGATCCCGGCGGTCCGCAGCCGATTGCACCAATGGTCGAGGCCGTTCACCAAGAGATCGATGTCGAGCGGGACGTCGAGGCCACGGTCCGACGGCTTCGCCGGACGCGAGACGGTCGGGTCAAGGGATTGCCGACACCGCAGCTGGTGAAGGACCTGCGAGATGCCGGCCCGGGAGCTCTCGACCTCGTCGAGTCGCGGTTGACCGTCCCGGAACAGCCGTACGACCGGATGGTCGTTGCGTTCACCGGCCTTCGTCAGGCCTGGGGGCTGCGCGGACGTCCGGCGCGGGTCGAGCGACGGGTCGACGTCGACTCCTTGAAGGATGCGGTCGGGGAGGCGTTTGCCGAGTTCCAGAAGGCCGCCGGATCCGGGGATCGATTGGATGTGGATTCGGCTCGCCTGCATTCGGCGATCGAGCGCATCCAGAACTCGACCGAGAATCTCGGCGAACTGAGTCGTGAGCAGCGCAAGGAGCTGAGCGAGCGACTGAGTCGGTTCCGGTTCCTCGAGCAGGGTCCGCTGATCGACGCCGCCGAGCTGATCATCCGCACGGCGATCGAACTCGATCGCCCGGAGCTGATCGACAGCCTGAAGCGCATGCGCACGCGCGAGCCTCGTCAGACGCAGAATGACGTCGAAGGCGACGTGCTGATCGACGAAGACATCCCCGGTGGCCGATTTGTCGTCGGTGGCTTCGGGCGCAATGTCTACGACTGCACCCAGTTCGCGCTAATCCTCGATCCGGGCGGCGATGACTACTACCGCGGGCCCGCTGGAGGCGCCGGCGGAGAAGACCTCCTGACCCGCATCCGCGTCGTGGTCGATCTCGACGGAGACGATGTCTACGAGGGCGGCAATGACTCGCTCGGATCGGCGACCTTCGGTATCGGCATCATCGTCGACACCAAGGGCGACGACACCTACACCGGCGAGAAGCGCTGTGGTGGTTTCGGTATCGGTGGCGTCGGCGCACTCGTCGACGTTCGCGGCAACGACACCTATGAGTTCGGCAACCAGAGCTTCGGGACCGGCTTCGGCGGCACCGGGCTGTTCATGGATCTCGAGGGCAACGACATCCAGAAGTCTGGCGTCCAGTCGTTCGGTGTCGGCCTGCCGGCCGGTATCGGCTTCTTCCTCGATTCGCAGGGCGACGACGAACGTGAGACCGGGCGGGTCAAGAAGCAGGTTGCCGAGCCGCCCGAGGGTCGGACCAGTACGATGGAACGGGAGGAGGTCTCCGTCAGCTTCGGAGTGGGTGTCGGCGTGTTGCCACTCCTCTCCGGCGGCATCGGAGCGTTCCTGGATGTCGATGGGGATGACACCTACCGCTCGGCCGGTCTGTCGTTCGGCTGCGGCCTTCGGGGAGGAGCGGGCGTGTTCCGCGATCTGTCCGGCGATGATGACTACTCGTTGCTCGACGCCGGTCTCGGTCTCGGCTACGCGAACGGAATCGGGGTGTTCTCCGACTCGGAGGGCAACGACCGCTACGCCGGTCGCCGTCTGATCCTCGGCTCCGCTTCGTTGGACGGGATGGGCCTGTTCCTCGATCGCGCCGGTGACGACAGCTACCTGGCGACACGGCCGTCCTTCGGGCTGGCGCAGGAGGGCGCCCTCGCGTTCGCCATCGATCTGAGTGGATCGGACCGCTACCAGCTGACCGGTCGGGAGGCCAACTGGCGCTTCGTCGTCGACCAGGAGCCACTCGGCCTGGCGGTTGGCCTGGCGATGGATCTCGGCCCCGGTGAGGACCGATTCCCGACGAATCCGGCGGTGGTCGAGATCACCGAGGGCCTCCAGGTGCTGCGTTCGGGTGAGGGGAACTTCGAACTCGTCCACGCAATCGTCGACCGCGAGTCGATGTGAGGTGACGATGGGGTCCGCATGACGACCGGACCCCGTCTCCGCTTTGCTCCGTCGCCGACCGGCCCGCTCCACATCGGCGGCGCCCGTACGGCTCTCTACAACTGGGCGGCCGCCCGAGCACTCGGCGGCTCGTTCATCCTCCGCATCGAGGACACCGATCGCGCTCGTTCCACCGACGAGTCGTTACAGATCATCCTCGAAGGCATGTCGTGGTTGGGCCTCGACTGGGACGAAGGGCCGGAGCGCGACGGCTCCGGTGGAGGCGAGCACGGGCCGTACTTCCAGACCGAGAGGCTCGAGAAGTATCGCGCCGCCGCCGATCGGCTGATCGCGAGCGGTCACGCCTACGAGTGCTTCGCGACCCCCGAAGAAGTCGAGGAAGGGCGTCAGGCGCTGGTTGCTGCCGGCAAGTCGCCGATGTACGACCGCCGGCACCGTGATCTGAGCGACGACGATCGCGCTCGACTTCGCGAAGAGCGGGGACCCGGGTCACTGCGCTTCCGGATGCCGCTCGATCAGGAGTGGACGATCGAAGACCTGTGCAAAGGGCCCCTGTCGATCAACCTGAAGGAGCTCGACGACTGGGTCATGGTCCGTCCGGACGGGATGCCGACCTACAACTTCGCGTGCGTCGTCGACGATGCCGACATGAGCATCAGCCATGTCGTTCGCGGCGACGAACACACGATGAACGGCTTCAAGCAGTCCGTGCTGTTCGATGCGCTGGGCGAGACCGCCCCGCGCTACGCGCACATCCCGCTCATCCTGTCGAAGTCCGGCAAGAAGCTCAGCAAGCGAGATGCGGTCACGAACCTGCTGGAGTACCGCGAGCTCGGGTTCCTGCCGGATGCGTTGTTCAACTACATCGCGCTCCTCGGCTGGTCGTTCTCCGGCGATCAGGACGTGTTCTCGCGCGAGGAATTCCTCGAGCGCTTCAAGATCGAAGACATCCACTCCGGCGGAGCGAAGTTCGATGATCAGAAGCTGCGCTGGATGAACGGTGACCGGATCCGCAAGCTCGATCGCTCGCAGTTCCTCGAGGCGCTCCGTCCGTACCTCGACGGGACCTTCGGGGACCGCGTCGTCGAGGAGGGCCTGTTCGACTCCGCGTCGGCCTTCCTGCAGAACCTCTGCGCCTGCTACCAGGAGCGCGCCGAGCTCCTGAGCGAGGTCGGCCCGCAGCTCGGTTGGGTCTTCGGTCGCGAGGTCGAACTCGACGACGGCGCGCTCAAGAAGGCCAAGAAGGCCCCGGCCGAGGCGAAGGGCTGGCTCGAGGAATACGCCGCGCGGCTCGAAGCCCTCGACCTTCCGGCCTCGGATCCGAGCGCGCGAGGGGCGGTCGACGAGGTGTTTCACCTCCCGACGAGCGATGACTCATCAGCCGCCGAAGGTGCTCCCTGTCTCGGCCCCAAGCAGATCGAGGCCGACTTGCGTGCCTTCGCCGAGGAGCGCGAGATCCCGTTCGGGAAGCTCGTGCACCCGCTCCGCGCCGGTCTCAGCGGCACGACGCGTGGTCCGGGCCTCGCCGACATCGTGTTCCTGCTCGGCAAGGACCACGCGGTCGCTCGTCTCCGCGCGCTCGCGTCGCGGTTGCCGATCGAGGGGTGAGGGCTTAGTCCTCGAGGCCGCGTCGTTCAATCGCGGCGCGGCCGGCCGGGCCGAGTGCCTTGAGCGAGTCGATCGTGTAGGTGTCGACTTTGCGACCGCGGTTGGCGTTGCGAAGGAGCTCCGCATACCAGGAGTCCCGGGCCTCATCGGTTTTGGCCTGTTCGAAGCGGAGCCATTGATACCAGGGGTCTTCGACCGGGTGCAGGGCGCGCGCGGTCATCGCGAAGAGCGTTGCGACGAAGGCTGCTCGAAGGATCCACGCCGATCGGTCCCGCGGGTGGAACGGACGGAAGTAGAAGCAGGACAGGAGCACGAATCCGCCGGCGAAGCCGCCGAGGTGGCCCCAGCCGCTGATGAACGGGATCACGAACCCGATGACGAGGTAGGCGACGGTGATTCCGAGGAGTCGCTTGAAAGCCGTCGACTCGGACACGAAGCGTGAGCTGCGTTGACGACGTAAGGCGATGGCCAACAGAGCGCCGATCAAACCGAAAATGGCCCCCGAACCGCCAGCCATCAGCTCGTAGCCCTCATAGGCAAGCGCGCCGAGCAGGCTGCCGCATAGACCGGATACCAGATAGAGGACCAGATACCGCCACCAGCCGAGGTGTCGCTCCAGCCCCGGACCGAAGCTCCAGAGCGCGAAGCAGTTGAAGCCGAGGTGGAGGAAGTCGATGTGGACGAAGATCGAGCTGAAGAGGCGCCAGAGCTGGCCGTCCTGGAGCAGCACGCCCTGTTGCGCGCCCCAACGGAGGAGCGCGACCCGTTCGGCGAGATAGGGTCCGAGGTCTTCGAGTTGCCCCTTCTGCTGCCAGATCAACGCGAAGACCGTCAGGTTCGCGATCAGGAAGAGATAGGTCAGCGGGGTCTCGTCGATCGATTGGAGCGCTGATCGGTTTCGGCCGTTCGAGAAACTGCTCATCGGCGGCCCCCTAGGCGAGCGACTCGAGCGCGCGCGCGTGCGAGGGCCATCTCCGGCTGGATCTTCTCTTGCGCGGCGAGTGGGGCCCTCGCGCGCTCGCGGAACTGTCGCGCGACATCGGGTTGGCCGAGGCGGTCGTGCACTCTCATCCGCAGCAGGTCGACCCTTCGATCCGTGCCGGCGATCTGCTCGTGTTGTTCGAGCACCTCAGCAGCTTCGTCGTAGCGCCCACTCTTCAACAGCGTGCGACCGAGGATCCGAAGCGTGTCGCCAAATCCGAAGTCGGGTTGTTCGCTTCGGACCGATTGAAGCAACGTGATCGCCTTCTCGTGTTCTCCGATCTTTGCGAGCGCGCGGCCGAGGCCGTCACGGGCGGTGAGCGAACTCTGATCCTGTTCCAACGCTCGGTGCCAGTGCTCGATCGAAGCGAGGTGTTCGCCGCGATCGGCCAGAGATCTCGCCATCGTGATGCGGTCGGCCGGGTTGTCGAAGTTGCGGAGTCTCCCGACAGCTTCCTGAACGGCAGCCGATGAGGCTTGTCCGCTATGCAGGAACCGCCGCCACCACAGGCGCAGTGAGGGCAGAGCCGGGGGCCAGGCGAGAACCGCGATCACAGAGAGTCCGAGCGCGACGATGCCCAGTCGAAGAACAACCGTTCGCAGAGCCTCGTTCAAACGTACAGCCGCTTCGGCTGACTCGAGTGAGAGGAGGATCGGGGCGATCAGCCCCGCGCTCGCGAGCAGCAGGATCGCTGCCAGTCCGAGTCTTCCGAGTCTTGCCGAGAGTGCACTGCTGCCCATGGTTCGTCGCGTGGCGACCTTGCCTCGCGGGCCGACAGGATCCCTGAACCGGCCGCATCGGGCGAGTCGAATCTGGCGGCTCCGGTCCGGTGGAGGGCTCCGAGGTCGTCTTGCGGCCCGGGTCGGGCATGATGATGAGGTGATCCAATCCGCCGTCGTCCGGGTCTTCGCGACCACGCAGTCGTTCGACTACGAGCAGCCCTGGCAGCGTATGCCACCCGCGACCGGGACCGGATCGGGGGTCGTGATCCGGGGCGGGCGAGTGCTGACGGGGGCGCACGTCGTCGCGGATGCGACGTTCCTGCAGGTCCAGCTCGAGTCGTCTCCGGAGCGCTTCGTTGCGCGTCTCGTTGGGGTCTCGCACGACGCGGACCTCGCGCTGCTCGAGGTCGAGGACGAAGCCTTCGCGGACGGGATCGAGCCGGCAGTGCTCGGTGGGCTGCCCGATCTTCAAGAGCCGATCCGCGTGGTCGGATTCCCGGTCGGCGGGGAAGAGGTTTCGATCACCGGTGGCGTGGTCAGTCGCGTCGAGGTTCAGCGCTACGCCCACTCGCAGCGGAGCCTGCTCGCGGTGACGGTCGACGCGGCGATCAACAGCGGAAACAGCGGAGGTCCGGTCGTCGATCGGGAGGGCCGCGTCGTCGGTATCGCGTTCCAGTCCCTCGAGGATGCCGAGAACATCGGGGAGATGGTCCCGGTCCCGTTGATCGAGCGCTTCCTGGCTGCGATCGACGCTGGGCGATCCACCGAGGTTCCCGGGCTCGGCATCTCGATCCAGAGTCTCGAGAACCCCGCACTCCGTCGTGCGCTCGGGCTCGGCTCGAAGAGCGGACTGCGCGTGCAGGCCGTCGACCACGGCACGAGCTGCTCGATCGCCGGACCGGGAGACGACGCGGCTCAGACCTGCCTGATGGTTGATGACGTGCTGCTGGCGGTCGAAGGCCACCCGATCGCGAACAACGGAACGATCCGCTACCGCGATCGGTTCCGAACCACGTTCGACGCGGTTCTCGGCGAGCGGTCGATCGGGGACCGGCTGCAGCTCGATGTCTGGCGGCGGAACGAGCAGATTTCGGTCGAGATCGAGCTTCGGCCCTACCGCACGCTCGTGCCGTCATACGGCTTCGACCTCGAGCCGCTGTGGTTGTCCTTCGGTGGGGTGATCTTCCAGGAACTCAGCCGCGACTACCTGCGTACCTGGGGCGATCGATGGTGGGATCGAGCGCCGAACGAGTTGCTGCACCACGAGGAGGCCGGGATCCGAACGCCGGAGCGCCAGGGTGTCGTTATCCTGTCGCAGTTCCTCGCCGGAGCGGTCAACGTCGGCTACGCGGACTTCGAGGACGAAGTGCTGGTTGCGATCGACGGGCGGATGCCGGTCGATCTCGTTGATCTGGCACGGTCCCTCGACGCGGCGAGTGGAGCGGTCGAGTTCAAGACTTCGAGCGGTGCGCGCATCGTGTTCGACGCGGACGAAGCCCGGCGAGCAGATGAGGAGATCCGCGATCGCTACGGGCTGACCAAGGACCGGTCGGGTCGACTGGCCGAACTCATCGGCGTGAGCTGAGCGCCCCTCGGTGGACCTAGGTGGGGCTCGACCCGAGGTGATCGCGAAAGCGGGCCGAGGCCTCCTGGGCGGGCATCGAGTTGATGTACATGTCCCCACCGAGTTCGAGCGCCGCGAGGAATCCGGTGCGGGGCTGCATCTCGAAGTGCCAGTGGAACTCCTCGTTCGGCACGCGGTGCAAGTAGAGATTGAACGGTGGCTCTTCGAGCGTCGATTTGAGTGCCTTGGTCGCTCTCGACAGCACCTGCGCAAGATCCACGAGATCGGCGTCTTCGAAGGTCGAAGTCCGGTCGTGGGGAACGATCCAGGTTTCGAAGGGGAGCTTGGGCTGCGTCGGACTGAGCCAGCTGAATCCTGGCCCGTCGACGATCCGACGTCCTTCCCTGTTCGATCGGTCGAGGTCGTCTTCGATCAGCGGACCTTCGTTTCGTTGCGCATCCAGCTCGAGTTCGAGTCGAGGGGGGAGGATCGGCAGACCGAGGAGCTGGCTGTGATTGTGTGCGACCGACGCACCGGCGTGGCGCCCGACGTTCTTGAACCAGAACGCACAACGCACCTCGGGTCGTCGTTCGAAATTCAGGATTCGATTCCGGATCAGCGTCAGCGAGTCGACCCACTCGTCGTAGGTGAGCGAGTCGGGACCAGCGAGGTGTCTCGGACCTTCGACGAGGACCTCGTGATGCTTGGCCGCCGGGAACTTGTTGGGGAACGCCCGGGCCGTCCAACCAGGACCATTCGGAGCAGAGCCGTCGGCGCGGATCGCTTCGGACTCCGGCGGCGTCTCGTTCTCCGAGCCGGGGCAGAACGGACATTGCTCGGCGTCGTCCCTACCGGCGACCGTGTGCAGAGGGCGCTTCGTGCGTCCGGGCGCGACCAGCACCGGACGTCCGGTCGATCGGTCGTAGCGCAGTTCAGGCTGATCCGGTGCGGTCATCGGTCGCGTCGTCGTGGCGATCCTCGGCGGAGACTCCTGCGGCGGCCGCTTTGGATCGGCGTCGGTAGAACAGGATCTGGCCCAGGATGATGCCGGCCAAGATCGTGCCCGGAACGTTCGAGAGGGTCACGAACCGGTCGCCCTTCACGATTCCGTAGGCGGAGAACAGCGCGAAGGCCAGGAACGAGAGGGCGTAGGTGAATCCGGAGAGGTCGCCGGTCGACCGACGGACGTGGTTTCGCCGGACCTGCGCCGGGAGTCCCAGCAGCGTGTAGGTGAGCATCGCTGCCGTCGCGAGGGTTCCGAGGACGACTTCGGTGCTCTCGGATGGTGGGCTCACGGGGTCGGCCTCGGTTCGGTATCGATCGGCAGTGGTAGCATCCGGAGTCGGTGTTCGATCACGATGGAGCGTGGATCTTCGTCGCCCCACTCGGCAAACAAGTCCGCGAGTCGAGCCTCGACGTCCCGACGCGCACGGTCGATCGCTTCGTCGGAGTCGTGGGAGCATCGCTCTCCGTCCAGCAGGAGGCGCGACCGACAGAGGATCCGCACGTGGTCGACACCGTCGGGGATCACGAATCGACGCCGGCCGGCCACACGATGCTCCCCGCAGTCCGGCTCGAGGACGAGTTCGCGAATCGTCCAGCGATCGTCGGACTCCGGGAACGGGAAGTCGCCGACCGCTCCGGGGATCGAGAGTTCGATCTCCGATCCGACGCGGTCCGGCCACTCGCCGGGCGGCAGCGTCGAGCATGCGGTCACGAGGAGTGTGGCGACGCCGATCGTCAGCAGGCGTGCGAGCGGGTTGGACGAAATGCGGGCGATCAATCGTAAGGGGTCAGCTCGTGCTCGACGCATCAGGATGCGCGGTTCGGTCCGGGAAAGGTAGTCCGCTCTCCTCGGAGCGATCGGTGGCTCCCGTGAGGCCTCGCCGATGCGTTGGCCATGGGCCTGCACGCGGTTAGAACGAATCGATGTTCGGCGGGCTCGCCGTCGCAGGAAACCTGCTCTGTATCGCCTTCACGACCTCGCGAGGGCATCTCTACCTGGTCGATCTCGACGAGCAGCGACTCGTCTCGCATTGGACCTGGGAAGGGCAGGACGGCAACGGCGACGCCGGAGGTGTGTCGATCGATCGCGACCACACGATCTGGGTCGCTGACCAACGCAACCACTGCGTCCGTCGGTTCTCGCCGTTCGGGCGATCTCTGCAAGTGCTCGGCGGGGATCTGGAGCAGTCTCCGGGTTCGGTGCGAAGCGACCGGCCCGGTGTCCTGAACCGGCCGCGAGACGTCCTCGTCGACGGCGAGACGGTGTTCGTCGCCTGCGGCGAGCGGTGGCTTCGATGCGGCGTGCAGTGCTTCGACCGATCCGGATCGGTGATGAGTCCACTGCGGAGCCTCGGCGACATCGAGGGAAGATTCGGCGCGCCTCGCGGCCTGGCCTTGTCGAAGGCGGGGCTCTTCGTCGCCGACACTCAGCACGGAATCGTCCAGCGGTTTCGTCGCGACGGGACCTTCCTCGGTCGCATCGAGGTCTCGACGGATGGTGAGCACATCGCTCGGCCGGTCTCCGTCCTGGCTGATGATCGGGGTTCGATCCTCGTGGCCGACGACGGTGATGAGCCGGGAATTCGCCACGTGCCTCTGGACCGCGGAGTGCGCGACGTCGAATTGCCGAGCGAGCTCGGAACGGTCGTCGCTCTTGCGGGCGATCTCCACGAGGCCTTCTACGCCCTCGACGGAGACCATGGAGCTGTTCACCGCTTCGTCCCCGGTACCGACGGCCGGCCGCAGCACGACGAGTTGATCTTTGATCTCGAAGAGTTCGGCTAGCCGATCCTCGATGGGGAACGCGGGCTGGCGATCGGGGAGCGCTTCGCCGATGGTTGCGGCGTGACCTCGGGCGACGATCGATCCCTGGCCGACGGAGAATCCTCGGCACCTCGCCTCTCGGCCTTCGACTACTCCTGTGTCGTCGCCGGAGGCATCATCGGCGTCGGCATTTTCTTCACGCCGAGCGTTGTCGCGCAGAAGGTCGAGAACGAGACGCAGCTGCTCTTGGCCTGGGTGCTCGGCGGTCTGCTCGCGATCATCGGCGGCCTGGTGTTCGCCGAACTTGCAGGTCGGGTGCCGGGTCACGGCGGGATGTTCCGCTACGTGCACCAGGCGTTCGGCCGTGTGCCGGCCTTCCTCTATGGATGGGCCAACTGGCTGGTCATCCAGGCCGGTGCGCTCGGCATTGTGACCGTGTTCGCGGTCGAGCACGCGGTCGAAGTCGTTTCGCCCGGAACGGAACTGAAGCCGGTCGTCCTGACCTCGGCATCGGTCGCCATCATCCTGGCGTTTACGTTGCTCAACGTGTGGGGGCTGCGGTTCTCCCGAGTGTTCCAGAACGTGCTCGTTCTCGCGAAGTTGGCGGCGGTGATGGGGCTCGTGATGCTCGCCGTGTTTTCCGGCGGTGCGACGGAGCGTGCTCCAAGCGAGTCGGTTGCCAGCACCGGCGGAGGCGCGTTTGCTCTCCTCGGCGCGATCCTGCCGGTCATGTTCTCGTTCGGCGGGTGGCAACAAGGGCCCTCGGTCGCCGGATCTGCGAAGAGCACTCAGGCGGTATCGAAGGGCATCGTCGCGGGGATTCTCGCGGTCGTCTTGGCCTACCTCGCCATCAACCTAGCGATCGTCGAGCTCCTCGGCTTCGACGGGGCTCGGTCGGCGGGGCGCACCGTCGGCATCGAAGCCGCCAAGGCCGCCCTCGAGCCGGTCGGTCTAGGCGATCTCGGTAAGCGCGTGTTCGCGTTCGCCGTCGTGCTGTCGGCGGTCGGCATCATGAACACGTTCTTGTTGGCGCCCCCGTTCGTGCTGCACGCGATGGCCAAGAAGGGGTTGTTCTTCCGCCGGGCGAAGAGCGTTTCTTCGCGCGGAACTCCGGTGTTCGCGGTCTGGGCGCAGGGCGGATGGGCGATCCTGCTCCTGGTCCTGACCCGGCAGGTCAATGCGAGTCTCGGTGAACTCGTCGACGGTGTCGTCTTCGTCGACTGGTTGTTCATGGGGCTCTGCGGCGTCGCGCTGTGGCGATTGCGGCGACGTTCGGTCGAAACTGATGGGTTCCGCGTGCCGTTTGGATCGGTGCTCGTCCCGTTGTTCGTTGTTGCTGCCGTCCTGGTGATGGTCGGTGCGATCTGGACGCGTCCGGAGCCGTCCATGATCGGTGGAGCGATCGTTGTGCTCGGTCTGCCTTTCGCCTTGGTCCAACGGTCCGATTCTTGACCGTCCGTCATGGGCTTCAAGGTCCTCGGGGGCCGCAGTTGCGGCGGTGCGAATCAATGCGCACCGTCCTGCGGAGGCTTGCGGGGCCCTGTCACGCGTCGAGGCATTGGTCGTTACCCGCGGGTGACCCAAACCTATGCGGAATCGAGGAGAGTCCGGACAGATCCTCGGCGAGGTGCCGACGGTCGGACTCCCAAATCCCTACTCGCCTCCGCTCTCATGCGACTTGCGCCCTCCATTGCCTCTCTCGTCCTCGCGTCTGTGGCCTGCGCCCAGGACCCCGTCGTTCAATTTGGATCGGCGTCGCCAGTCGGATCGAATCAACCGACGCGGATTTCGACGATCGGAACGCCTCGGATCGGTGATTCGAGCTTCACGCTCCAACTCGATTGCGCGCAGCCGAACTCCAATGCGTTCCTGCTGCTGAGTTCGAATCACGATTCGTTCACGGTGCAGGGCCTCGAGTTTCTGATCGAGCTCGGTCCCGACGCCGTGTGCCTGGGGCCGATTCCCGTCGATGCAGACGGGGTCGCCGAATACGCCCTGCCGATCGATCCCAACGATTCCCTACTCGGTACGCAGCTCGTCGCGCAGTGGGTCAGTCAGAACGCCGATTCTCCGAGTGGGCTGGAAGCGACACGTGCGGTCCGGGTCACGGTCGGGCAGCCGGAGTTCCGGGCAGTGCTCGCGACGCGCGTCGAGGTGCAACTTCGAGACTCCTCCGGAGTGCTGGACACGGCTTCGATCGCTCCTCTCACGGAGGGTCTGGCGAGCTCAGGCAGTTCTCTCGCGGTGCGCGCGGATGGGCGCGTTGCGGTCGTTGGTCTGAGCCGAGCGATGGTGTCGAGTGAACTTCGGTGGATCGCCGTCGGGGATTCCGAGCTGACGGAGGTCGGCACGACAGAGGTCGAAGTCAACGCAGTCCAGATCGCCTTTCACCCGGTCACTGGCAACCTCTTCACCTACTCCGGGCTCGCAGGCTTGGGTCCGACTCCGTTCACGGTCCGAGAGTTCGATGGCGATCCGGATTCTCCGACCTTCATGAGCGAGATCGACTCGATCGCGGTGCTCGGTGGACTCGGTCAGCGGATGGACATCAGCCCGAGTGGCGATCGGCTCATCGTTTCGTCCGGCTTCTCGTTCCAGGTGATCGATACGGAGCCGGGCTCACCGACCGAAGGGCAGGTCCTGCTCACGCGAGAGTTGGGGGCGCTTCGCGCCTTCGCGGCGGTTTCGCCCGCCGGCGACACCTTCTTCGGACTTCCGCCGTTCTCGACGGACATCGAAGAGACCGACATCGAAACCGGACTGCTGATCTCGAGCACGCCGCTGTCCGACGGTCTGAGCATCGCGGGCTCCCTGTGTCGGACGCCTGCCGGAGAGATCGCGGCCGTCCGCATTCCGAGCACGGAGCTGGCGTTCTTCGAGCCGTTCGCCTGTGGAGATGCCGAGGTGGTGACGACGCTGCCGGCAGCCAACGGGTTTGGGTCGCAGAGCGGTGTCTCGTTTTCGCTCGACGGTTCGACTGTCTTCGGTGTCGCTGGCCCGGACCTCGTCGAGATCGATCGCGCGTCCGGCGTGAGCAGCTCGACTCCGACTGGCCTCGTCGACCTGGTGACGGGCATCGCGGTCCGCTGACCGCCGAGCGGCCGTCTCCGCTGTCGGGCCGAAATCTTCGAGAACTGTGTCCGCTTCGCGATCGTGGTGCCGTCCTCGGGATGGCGCGATCACGCGCCTCCTCCCGCAGCCGTTTCTCGATGAACCTCAAACAGCTCTCGTGCGTGGTCCTCCTGGCAGCCTCTATGGCTGCTCAGGATCCCGTGGTCCAGTTCGGCTCCGCCTCACCGGCGGACTCCGCACCTTCGACTCGCATCTCGACGATCGGTGCTCCCCGGGTCGGCAACGCTGATTTCGCCCTGCGACTCGAGGGTGCTCAACCCAGCTCGAACGCCTTCCTCCTGCTGAGCTCGGGCCACGATTCGCTTGTGGTGGAGAACCTCGAGTTCCTGATCGAGCTCGGCCCGGAAGCCGTTTGTCTGGGGCCGATTCCGGTCGATGCGGATGGGGTGGCCGAGTGCCCGCTGCCGATCGATCCGAGCGAATCGCTTCTCGGAACGCAATTGGTCGCCCAATGGGTGAGCCAGAACTCGCTCGCTTCGAGCGGACTCGAGTCGACGAGAGCTGTTCGGCTGACCGTCGTGTCGTCCGAGTTTCGACTCTTCGTCTCAACGTCCGGCGAGTTGCAACTTCGTGACGAAGGGGGCGAGCTGGACTCTTTCTCGTTCTCGACGCCCAATTCCAGCTCGACCTTGGCGGTTCGCGCGGATGGGCGCGTAGCAGCGGTGGGCTTGGTCGAACCGAACGCGACACCGCAGATTCGTTGGTTCGAAGTCGGAACCTCGACGCTGACCGATCGAGGGGCGACGCCGATCAGTGGCACGGTCGTCCAGGTGGCAATCCACCCGGTCACTGGTGAACTCTATTCCTACAGCGGGCAGGGAGGGCTCAGTCCCTCGGTCTTCACTGTTCGAAGCTTCGAGAGCGATCCGGACGCACAGAACTTCATGGCCCAGACGAATGAGATCGAGGTCATCGGAGGACTTGGTGTCAGCATGGGTTTCAGTCCCAGTGGCGATCAACTGATCCTTGCCTCGGCGTTTTCGTTCCAGGTCATCGACACGGACCCAGACTCCGAAACGAACGGGGAAGTCGTGTTGACGAGAACGACCAACCTTCAGGGGTTCGGAATCGTGTCGGCGTCCGGAGAGACGTTCTTCACCCTCCCGGTGTTCTCGACGGAACTCTTGGAGTTCGGCGTCGCCACGGGTGTTCAGGTCGGGGCGACGACTCTCGCAGACGATCCGGGTCTGTTCGGCACGATCACCAGAGCGCCGGGCGGGGAACTCGCCATCGTTCGCGCCCCCGGTACCGAGATCTTCTTCTTCGATCCGATCCCGCCTGCCGGTGCCCCAAGGGTCACGAGTCTTCCGAATCCCCGAGCGATCGGGTTCCTCACCGGGGTCGAATTCTCGCTCGATGGTGCGCGCGTGTTCGGATTTGCCGGGATCGATTTGGTCGAGTTGGACCGCGCCACAGCGATCGAGGTCGTCACCCCGACCACGGTGACCGGGACCGTTTCAGGTCTGGCGGTTCGCTGATCGGGTTCGGTGCGCCGCTCGAGGCGCGTCGAGTTCTGGGGCGGGGCCGAACCTGCCCCTCGCTGCGGCCCGAGCTCTGTATCGCACGGAATCTTCGCCGACCCGCGTAACGCTGGCGACAGTCCTCCCGCCTGCGGGTGTATGAGGCTTCTGTCGCTTGTTCTCACCCTCGCTCTCACGGCTCTTGCCGTCGGCCAGGAGCCGGTCGCTCCGTTCGGTTCACTTTCGGGGGGTGGATCTGGGGACCCGACCCGCATCTCCGTCGAGGGAGAACCGCGGATCGGAAACTCGTCGTTCGCTCTTCGGCTCGAGTGCGCTCAACCGAACTCGAATGCGTTCCTGATCCTCAGTCCTCGGCACGATTCCGTCGAGTTCCTGGGGCTGGAGATCCTGCCCAAGCTGGGGTCGAGGGCTGTCGTCGTCGGGCCGATCGTGACCGACGACGAAGGATGTGCGGTCGCACCATTGCCGATCGATCCGCTCGACTCGTTGGTCGGAACCCGGATCGTGGCTCAATGGCTGAGCGCGCACCCGAGAACGCCGAGTGGTTTCACGGCCACGCGTGCTCTCCGACTGACTGTGATGCCCGCCGAGGAGCGGGTGTTCGTCGCGAGCGAACTGGTGTTCCAGCTGCGCGACGCGACCGATGAGCTCGACTCCGTGTCGATCGCGCCGAGTGACGGAGTGCCCGGCTACCAATCCGTACCGTTGGTCGTGACGTCGAATGGTCAGGCCGCGATCCTAATCTTGAACAAGCGCGACTTCGCGGTGCCAGAGCTGCGTTGGTATGACGTCGGCGCCGACGCGATCGTGCAACTCGGTTCGTTGGATCTTGACGGCACAGCGGCCGAGGTTGCCGTTCATCCGACGACTGGCGAAATCTATGTCGTGAGTGGGGCCATCGATCTCGGTCCCACGACCTACACGGTTCGGGTGTTCGACGGTGACACCGACTCGGCTGCGTTCATGACCGAGCTTCGGTCGTTCACGCTCGCGGGGTCGTCGTATCCCGTTGTTCGGTTCACGCCGAGCGGAGATCAGCTCGTCGTCAGCTCGTTCTTGGTCCTGACCGTGCTCGACACGGCACCGGGATCTCCGACCCCGGACGCCCTGGTGATCGAGAGGCCGAGCGGAGTCACCGGCCTGTTCGCGATCTCGCCGTCCGAGGAGACGCTCCTGCTCCCCAGACTGTTCTCGAACCTGATTGACGAGATCGATCTGGAGACGGGGGAGACCCTCTCGACGACGACTCTGTCCAACTCGTTCTCCGTAGTGGCCTCGGTGCAGTTCGCGTCCAGTGGAGAGGCCATCGTCAGTCGGAATCCGACGAGCGCGGTCGAGGTCTTGGATCCAGACGCCTGTGACGAGGGGCCGACTTTCACGGCGATCCCCACTCCGACGAGCTTCTTCAGCTTGGCGGAACCTCGCGTCTCCCCCGATGCTGACCGCGTCTACTCGGCCTTGTTGTCGTCGCTCCGGATCCTCGATCGAACGACGGGCACGATCACGGAGATCGACCTGGGACTGAGCGACAATCCGCTCACCCTCCGGATCCTCTGACCCTTCCGCTGTTCGTCTCCGAGTGCAGGGCGATGCGGTTCCCTTCGCTGTCGCGGACGATCGCGCGGAAGCCGTGGGGGCCGATCGGGTGCGTGTCCTGCACGACTTCCCCGCCGTGGGCGCGCGTCTTCTCGACGGCATCGGGTAGGCGTCCCTCGACCCCGAAGTACATCAGCGGACCGGAATCGGTCGGCTTGTGCTCAGGGTCCGGGATCAGACAGCCGCCGTTGCCAGGGCCATGCTCGAGGACGGCGAAGGTGAAGTTCTCGAACGACTCCTTGTCGATTTGGATGGCCAGCACCTCACGGTAGAACGCGATGGCGCGGTCGAGGTCCGTGACGGGCATGTCGAACCAGACGATGCGTTGGTTCTCTATCTGTGGGTCGGACATCGGAGTTCTCGAGTGCTCAGCCGTCACGCGGATCGCGTCGACGGTCGACCGCGATCATGCCGTCGACGACGACCAGTTGGGGGGCGTTTCGTGGATCGAGTGGATCGCCGGGATAGACCGCGAAGTCAGCGTCCTTGCCCACCGTCAGTGATCCCAACCGGTCGGCGAAGCCGATCGCACGCGCCGGCTCGAGGGTGAGGCCGATCATCGCGTGCTCCCAGGGCATCCCCAGGCGAACGGCCATCGCAGCTTGCACGAACAGTTGGTCTTGGTCGACTACGGGAGCATCCGTGCAGATGGAAGTCGGCACACCAGCGCGGTCCAGCTCGGCGGCGTTGCCGACGAAGACTCCTTCGTCGAACTCGAACTGCCGCGGCCCGATATTCATCGGCACGCCGGTCTGCGCGAGCACGTCCGCGATCTTGAACGAGTCGTAGACGCCGTGGCTGATCACGATCGGTGCCCGCAGTCCCCAGAGGAGGATGCGAATCGACGTCATCGTGTCGTTCTGGCCGTAAGCATGCAGCAGGACTGGGAACTCTTGCCGCCAGAGTCCTCGGAGCGGGTCAAGGCGCGGGTTGAACGCGGGCTTCTCGCCGTCGCCGCTCTCGAATGCGACGAATTCGTCGTGGTATCGGCGAGCGTCCTGCATCGTGACCTTCAACATGTAGTGAAGACCGAGTCGCATGGATCCGAGGTCGCCGGAACGGCGACTCGGGTTGCCGCCGCGGGCATGCAGCGCGATCTTCAGTGCGCCGGGGTAGCGGAGCAGCCGCTGTTCGAAGGTCGGGCCCCAGGTCTTGACGAAGGTTCCGAGACCCCCGATCGTCGATCCCGACCCGGGGATGATCAGCGCCGAGGTCACGCCGGCCCTCACGGCCTGAGCGAGTTCGGGTGAATCTTGGGTCACGAGGTCGAGCGTGCGCAGGTCCATGTTGTGCCCGATCACCATGTCGTTGATGTCACCTCCGGTGACACCGACGTGGCAGTGCAGCTCGACGAAGCCCGGCACGATCACCGAGTCGGGGTAGTCGAGGACACGAGCGCCCTCGGGGACGTCCAGTTCCTTGCCGACCGCGGTGATCACGCCGTCCTCGCAGATCAGCATTCCGCGTTCGATCGGCGGTCCGTCGATCGGCAGCAGTCGGCCAGCGCGGACCACCAGGAGAGGAGACTCCACGGGGGTTCGGACCGGAGGGGGCGCCAGTTCGGGATACGAGCGGTCCGGGATGCCCTCGAGGAGGTCGAACCGCGCGTCTGGCCCAGGCCCCTGCGCCTGGATCTGGCCGCAGAGTCCGGCGAGCACGAGCGAGGTCAGAGCGAGGCGAGGAGAGAGAGAGCGGCGCGGAAACGACGATGCGGTCGGTCGAACGGTCATCAGTCGGGGTGCCGGGATCGGCATGGGTTCAACGTTCCAGGCTGGGAGCCGGCGAGTCGAGGCTTGGTTGTTCGGGTCTCCGAACTAACATGCAGGCATGCGCGTATCCGCATATCAGGCCGATCAAGTCGCGGATGTCTTCAAAGCGGTCTCGGATCCAACCCGGGTCCGAATCCTCGCGATGATCCAGAGGGTCGGAGAACTTTGCGTGTGCCACGTCGAGTCGGCTTTGGAGCTGACCCAGTCGCGGGCATCCCGCCACCTCGCGGCCCTTCGCCGTGCCGGGCTGTTAGCGATGCGGCGCGACGGGGCCTTCGTCCACTACCACGCACTCGACGCCGGCGATGCACTCCCGCTTCAGGGCGGCATCTTGCGGACCGTGTCTGAGCAGTTTCGGTCGGATCCCGAGCTGGCGCGTGACGCCGAGCGCGCAAGGGAGTGTCGCGAGGCGGGAGACTGTGGCCCGGGTGCAGCCCTGCGAGTCGAGGGGAAACGATCATGAAGGGTTCCTCCGACTCGGGAGCGGCGGCGCCGGCGCGCCGTCTTTCGTTCCTCGATCGCTACCTGACGCTGTGGATCTTCCTCGCGATGGCTCTCGGAATTGGGCTCGGAGCCCTCTGGCCTGGAGTCGGGGATCAGATCAACGGTTGGAGCGTTGGAACGACCAACATTCCGATCGCGATCGGTCTGATCGTGATGATGTACCCGCCGCTCGCGAAGGTGCGTTACGAGCGGCTGTCGGCGATCTTCGAGAAGCCGAAGGTCCTTCTGCTCTCGCTGATTCAGAACTGGCTGATCGGGCCGGTGCTGATGTTCGGGCTCGGGATCCTCTTCCTCAGCGATCATCCTGAGTTCCTAACCGGCTTGATCCTGATTGGCCTCGCTCGATGCATCGCGATGGTGCTCGTGTGGAACGACCTCGCGGACGGCGACAGTGACTTCTGTGCTGGGCTCGTAGCCTTCAACAGCCTCTTCCAGCTGCTGTTCTTCGGTGTCTACGCATGGTTGTTCCTCGGCGTCTTGCCGCCGATGTTCGGCCTCGAAGGTCAGATCGTCGATATCTCGATCGGTCAGATCGCTGAAAGTACGGCGGTCTATCTCGGGATCCCGTTCGCGGCGGGCTTTCTGACCCGGACCTTCCTACGCCCATCGAAGGGGGCCGAGTGGTACGACGATTGGTTCCTTCCCCGGATCGGCAAGCTCACGCTGATCGCGCTGCTGTTCACGATCGTCGTGATGTTCAGCCTCAAGGGTGAGGTCATCGTCGAGGTTCCGCTCGACGTCCTTCGGATCGCTATCCCGCTCACCATCTACTTCCTCGTGATGTTCCTGGTCAGCTTCCTGATGGGGAAGCGCGTGGGGGCCGACTACGGACGGACGACGACCCTCGCGTTCACCGCGGCCTCCAACAACTTTGAGCTCGCGATCGCGGTCGCTGTCGCGGTCTTCGGAATCGGGTCGGGCGTCGCGTTCGCTGCGGTCATCGGTCCCTTGGTCGAGGTGCCGGTCCTGCTGGCTCTGGTCCATGTCGCCCTCTGGTTCAGGCGCCGGCACTTCGGTGACGACTCGCCCGACGGAGCCGAGGCCGTCCGTCGCGCCTAGGCCTGCGAGGCCAGAGTCTGCGATCGGCCGGGCGCCCCGGAGAAGGCTGATTCGGGGGCTTTCCGGCCGCCTCGTCCCGCCTCGGAACGCGGCGGGGAAAGGCTTGTCAGCCGGCCGCTTCCGCGCCAAACTTCCCGACCCTCCCGCGGCGCCAGTCTGGCCATCGCGGGTCGGTTTGGTCTGGCGAGATAGCTCAGTCGGTTAGAGCACAGGCTTCATAAGCCTGGGGTCGCGGGTTCAAGTCCCGCTCTCGCTACCATCCCCAGCTTCTCCGAGATTCAGGCGGGGATTGGCCATGCGGTGAACCGGGCCAGGCATCAGTCGAAGATGCTAGTCCGAGGCTGGAGCGACCGCTGGCGGCTTCCGAGCAAGCACCGTTCGCAGCGCAGCTCTTTGGAGGATTCGGTCAGAACGTCAGTCTGATGATGCCGTCGGGGGGTAGGGAGGGAATCGTGACGTCGAGATCCGCTGCGTCGTTCGGGCCGGTCGCATCGCCGCTGGCTCGTATTCGCCACAACTGCGCCGAGCCGGGAACCAAAACGATTTCTGAGAGCGACCGACGTGGCAGCTCGAGCGTCGCTCGGAACTCGCTCAGGTCGTTGCGTGGCCCCAAGTCACTTTGAACAAAGAAGGTTCGGAAGTGGAACGCGCCGACGCGGGTTCGCGGAAGCGGCGCGGTGATCGAGAGTGAGAGCGTGTCGAGGTCTCCGCGCGCCTCCGGCCAAGAATCTGCTCGGAACTGTATCGGCGTGAGTGGCTTCAGGAAGAGCGTTCGGTCTTCGCTCAGGTTCGCGATGATCGTCGGTTCGTAGCCCTGGACATCCACCCGCAGCTCGAGAGCGGACGAGGTGGTAAGGCCATCGAGACCGGCACTCTCGAGTACCCAAGGAGTGTCTGACCCGGAACGGCGGGTGCGCACCTGAGCCGACCCGATCGCTTGGCCGTCGGCACCCTTCAGGTTGACCCCGAGTACACGTAAGCGGCTCCCGAGGTCGACCGGGGTATCTGGAACTCCGTCGGTGAGTCCACCCGGTCCGACCGTGAAGGCGTCGGTCGTGAAGAGCGCGTCATACTCGGATCCATACAAGCGGACGACGTAGTCGCCGGGTGGGAGCCCATCCCAGCGGGTCACAAAAGGAGCGCCATCCGCACCGCCCTGGTTGTCTGCCGTACTCGGGGGGCCTCCAGCTTCTGGTTCGCCGTCGACTACGCAGCAGAGCTGCGCTGAGACGAGTTCAAGCAGCTGAGGGTCTTCGGCGAGGAAATCGAACTGCACTTCGCCCCCGAACCCGACGACGACGCGAACGTCGCGTTGCGCCATGGTGAACGGCACTCCGATGCCTGTGTCGTCGACGGCGACCAGTGGCCGTCTTGCCATCAATCGCATCGCGCGTTCGCAACGATCCTCGCTGTAGAGCTCGAAGCGGCCGTCGCCAAACCAGCGCAACTCGGTATCGATCGACTGCCATTCCGACGACTGTCCGCCGAAGATGTCGAAAGCATCCGCATCCTCCTCGTCCGGTTTACGGCACTCAGCTTTCAGTTCGATCCTGTCGAGGACTGCTCGATCCGCCGTGTCGACGACGACTCCAGCTACGAGCAGCGGTAGTGGCTCGATCACACAGTCACCGAGATCCCGTCGTCCGGATTCGGGTAAGTCGCGAACGGGCAGGACGCCAACGTGCGGGACGCCGTCTAACTTCGCAGCGATGCGCAGGTCGCGAGGCTCTCGGCCCTGCTTCGTGCGACGGACGACGACGAAGCCCGACTCGTCGGTTCTGGCGCGATACCAACTCTGCGCGGCGTAGCCTCGCTGGTCTCGCAGCTTCAGCGTGACCGGCTGGTTTCGGACCGGGCTTTGGTCCGTTCGGAGGAGTCGGACTGCGAGGAAGCGATCCTCCGCTCCGTCGAACTGGAGTCCCACCGAGACCACCTCGCCTTGTTGATCGGGACCCTCGACGATGGTCTCCAAGTCCCCAAATCCGGCGAGGACACGAAAGCTGCGTCCAAGCAGGACGGGAGCGCACGTGGCAATGCCCTGCTCTCGATAGCGTTCGAACTCGCCAGACCTCGGTGGATAGACCCGGAAACCGTCCCGATCGGTGTTTCCTTCGGCCAGAAGAGAGGGTTCGAGTGCTGAGAGGTCGGCCACTCCCGTCGCTCTTGCATCCGCCTCTCGGACTCGAACTTCGATCCCACCCCAGGCGGGGAGCTCCAGCTTCTCCGGGTTGTCCTCGCTGCTGTCAGCCAGCGATCGGATCGAGAAGGGAACGACTGGGCCACCGCCACCCCAGGCCACGGCCTGGATGCGCGTGTCTGCGCCGGTGATTCCGTAACCGCGAATGGGAACTGTCAGCCGTCCTTCGTCGTCAGCTCGAAGCCGGACCGTCGCGAACCGATTGCCTGTGTAGAAGGCGACTCCTGCCCGCGGTACCGGCCGCCCCTCCGGCCCGACAACGAGCAAACGGGCCGTCACCTCGGGATAGACTCGGATCAGGGGCTCTTCACTCGATGGTGTTCGCGAGAAACTCGAGGCCAGGACGTCGGTCCCGATGAGTCCGCCCGGTGCTGTGGCGTACACCCGTAGTCGGTTGCCTCGGTAGGGAATCACAACCCGGCCGTCGATTCCGGAAGATGCGGACTTCCCGCGGTTCTCGAGGACGCGGATTCGCTCCACGGGGTCGCCCGAGCCGAAACCGCCGGACCCGAAGGGCAGCCAGCGGACCTTCGCGTCGGCCACCGGCTCCTCGGTATCACCCAACACGACGCGCAGGGTCAGCCGCGTTGGGTCAGGCTCTTCCGGTCGGTCCGGCCGTGAGGCCGAGATGACGGAATCCGACGAGGGGCCAGCCGCCTCGCGACGAGCCGTTCTTTGTGACCCTGAGTTGGTCGCGCGACGCGGCGGACGGTCAACGGCTGAGGACCGCTCCGACGGTTGATCGGTTTGAGCAGCCGCGGGGACCGGTCTCGGCCCCTCGTTGCTGGATCGCAAGGACCACACGAGCGCCGCGCAGCCACATAGCGCCAAAGCCAACAGTGCCGATTTCGTCTTCATCTGGATCGTCCCGTGTTGCGGTGGTCGAAGCGCTCGGGGCTAGCGACTTTCCCGTTCATCCCAGCGAGAGGGGATCGGTGGGTATCCCCAGTGCACTCAGGTGCCGGGTCTCACTTCACTGCGGGAGCGAACGAGGCCCGCAGGTCCGTGAACTGTCGTGCCTTCAACGCGTTCCGCTCGGCCATGAGCTCTCGGTTGATGGCCAACATGTCCTTCCCTTCGAGTAATCCGTCCAGTTGCGAGGCGATCAAGTCGAAGCAGCCGGTACCCATATCGATTACCGAGTGAATGCGTCCATCGGTGCCGATCACGTAGAACACGAGTCGCTCGCCCAGCTTCGCTCGCACACGGTTGCCGCCCCAGTCGACGCGGAACGCGCCGTCGGAGAATGCTTCGGGGGCCGAACAGTCGAACCAGAGGTCTGGTGTCGCATCCCAGCGCTCCAGTTCGGCAAGTGCCTCGTCCTTGGTCGCCGAGCCGACGTGCAGAACCGTCAAGCTCGCACGCCCGTCGTATCGCTCGATGAGCTCTGACGCTCCTTCCCACCACGCACCGACCAGGTGGCACCGGTCATCTGACAGCATCAGGACTCGCGGTTGCTCAGCGAACAGTTCGGACGACTCGCGAACATCGCCTCGCTGATCTCGTGCGGTAAAGCTCGGCAAGTCGCGTCCGGCCATCGGGTTGAGTTGTTGCCGCTCACCGCCAAACATCGAACCGAGTCCATGCACGAGTTCTTGATTCGTCAGTTCCTCCGTGAACGCCGTTGACTCATCGACGTCGTTGAACTGCCATTCGGTCAGGTGAAGCCAAGAGTCCGAGAAGCGTTGCTTGTCGGCGATGTAAGAAAGCGTGTCATCCTGGTCGAGTCGGATGGCGACAGGTACCGGACGGTCGCCTCGGGCGATGAAGACCTCCCAGCCAATGCGATCCCACCGCAACTCTTGGTCGCGATCACGGATCACGATTCGATCAACATCGACGTCGCCAAAGCGGCGGACACCGCCGTGGTAGACGTTCGTGAGATTCAGTAGGCCCTCGATCGCTCCGGGATCCAGGAGTGACAACACTCTGGACGCTTCGAGCCCCCAACCATCGAACCGGCCGAGTGCCTCGAGTTGCACAATCTCATCGATCGAGTCTGGCGACGGCTGGGCGAAGACTCGATCCATCTCGCGTCGCAGGACGTATTGTCCGTTGCCGACGATCCTCGACTTGCGACTGGCCAGACCGCCGGTCTCCGTCATGACCGAAAAGCGATTCGGTCGCGTGAGTTCGAATCCGTACACGGTATCCGAGCTCACGAAGCCCATGCTGCCCTCCTCGTCGAGGTGATAGAGCAGTTGGAATCGCAGCGACTGCTGTGCAGCCAGGAATCGCACGGAGCTCCGGAGAACGGCGATTCCCTGGGCGGCTTCGGCGTCACTCGGTGCGGATTCGTCATCCCTCGGCTTGTCCGGAAGCTCGGTGTCTACCACGGTGTAGCCACCGGATTTGTTCGGGACGAGTCGGGTTGCGCGGTCCGGCCTCGTTCCGAACTCTGGAAACTCCACGACTCCGAGCGGCGCGGTTGAGCCTGCCGGGAGTCGCTCGAACTCTTGTGCTTCGCTCGGGGGCGCGAAGGCGACGAGCAGAGTGAGACCGAGAATCGGAGACTTGTTCAACCGTAGAAGCTGCATCGGCAAGGTCTTTGACTGTCATCACGCAGATGGAGTTCTGCACCTCGCGCGGCTTCGCAGCCGGGTCTGATACGGATGCGCGCCCTGCTCACCGGGCGCAATACAGTCACCCGCGCTCAGCAATGACAGGTTCCGCCGCTATGCCGTCCGAATCCGGCAGCCGGTCGAGGAGCGAGCGATCCGCAGGCCCGAATCTGGCTGGGGTCGGTGAGCCCTCGAGAGCGGGCCTGGATTCGGCCCGATTGCGTCCAGACGGGTTCGAACCGCCACTGGTCGTGCTCGACCGACTGCAGTCGTATGTGATCCTCCGAGGGCAAGAAGCCCCGGCTAGACTGCTGAGTTCGATGTCTCAGACCGCTCAAGCCAAGTAGCGGCGCGAAATGCTCGAAGAGCCCCGCTGAGCTTCATGAGCTCGGGGTCGCGGGTTCAAGTCCCGCTCTCGCTACTACTTGACTCACCAAGGCGGGGACGAAGGTGATCTCGACTGTCTGCTCCTCGGGGTGGGCCACGATCGAGCGGATGTATCCGGCGATGAACTGGCGGCGCTCCTCGAGGAGGCCGGTGCTCATCACGCTCTCGAGGTCGTCGAAGGCCGCGACGATCCGCCGCCGCAGTTCGTCGGCGGGCGGAATCGAGACGGCATCCTGAGTTTCTTCGTCGAGCTGCCGGACCTCCTCCGTGAGTCGATCGGCTTGCTCGTAGATCCCGAGTGCTCTCGCTTGCTCCGGCTCGAGCTGCATTAGGTGCCTACGAAGTCGGTCCAGCTCGGCCTGGAGCGAGGCGCGGCTGGCCTCACGCTGGCGTTGTGCTCCCGTCGAGACTTCGACCAACCTCTCCATCTCGGCTCGGACCTGATCGTGGAATGTGGAGTCGTCGCGCCACTGCATCAGGTCCTTCCGGATCAAATCGAGGACGTGCTCTTCGACCAGGTTCGCCGGCACTGTGTAACGGGTCGGGCACAGGTCCTTGCGGCCGGAGTGGTAGCGGTTGCAGACGTAGTAACGGGTCTTCTTGCCCTTGCCGCTGGTCTTCGTGCTGCCGGTAAGGCGACCCCCGCAGACGCCGCAGGTCATGAGGCCGGTCAGGAGGTAGTCGCTCTTGGAAGCAGGTCCGCGCACGGGCACCTGATGTGATTCCCTCGATCGGCGGCGTCTGCCCTGCACAGCGTCGAAGACCTCACGATCCACGAGGGCCTCCCAGGCGTCCTCGTGCACGATCCAGTCCGCGGAGTCGCGCTTCTCGACGCCCTCATCGAGGCGTTCGACGCTCTGACCGCCCTTGTATCGGTGCCACTTGCTGAGCGTCCGGCGGTTGTAGACCAGGCGTCCGACGTAGGCGGGGTTCTCGAGGATCGGAAGCAGGGTCTGGATCGAGAAGGCGCTCCCTCGTGATGTGCGGAAGCCAGCCTCGTTCAGATCGTCGACGATCCTGCGCGTGGGGGAGCCTAGCGCGTAGCTTTCGAACACGCGGCGCACGGCCGCGACTCGCTCCGGAGACGAAGGTGTCAACGAGCAGGTCTCGTGCTCCTGCTTCTTGTGAGAGCGGCCCTTAGGGAGCTCCTCGAGAACCGAGCCGGTGACCGCGTCCAGGACTAGCTGGCCACCCAAGTCCGTGTATCGGACGACTCGCCTCGCCTCGTCGGCGCTTGAGATCAGCCGGTCAAATCCGAAGGGGATAGGGCCTCCAGGCCAGAATCCACGCCGTGCTCGGTCGGCGATCCCTCGGAGTGTGTCTCGACTCAGTCGTCTGAGGAAGTCGCCGTTCTGGTGGTGCTCGATGAAGCTGAGAACTCCTGCGGCAAAGTCACGTTGGAGCTCTTGCCCGTTGCATGCGAAGAAGACCCGAGCGCCACAGGAGCGCAATTGGCGGTCGATGAGCATGCCGTCCACGGGGTCTTTGGGTCTTGCCAGGCGGTTCCTGTCCCAGACAACGACGTTCTCGATCTGTGGTGACTCGGCTGCGTGTAGGAGCTGTTGAAGACCCGGTCGGGTAAGGTCGCTGCCGCTCACCGCGTCGTCTTCGTAGATCGCGACCAAGTCCCAGCCTCGTTCGTCGGCAAATCTGCGGAGCCTCTCCCGCTGTTGTCCGAGTGACTCTTCCTGGCTGTCGCTCGAGCGACGAACGTATCCCACGGTTCGGGTCATGCTTCCTCGCGTTGGTCGTCAGCTTTCGAATCTAGCGAACGGTCGACTCTCTCGGAGCTTCGGCAGTACTTCGAGCGCTTCCTCTCGACGCGCTTGGTGAACTCCTCCGCCTGCGGCTCCACGATGCGGATGCACTCGTCCACGGCTGCTCGGCAGACGGAGGTGACGTCGAGCTGCGAACGGCTCAGGTCTTCGTCGTGCTCGAACCAGAGGGCTGCCATCGACGTGACTCCACCGAGAACCTGAGCGGCGATTCGCTGTCGGTCCCTTGATATCGCGACTTCCCGCACGCGCGGCTCTGCGTCCTGAGCCCCCGCGAAGCCGCTCTGGACGATGCTCCAGAACGGCAGGACTGTTTGCTGGGTGTGGTGGAGCCTTGGGTTGTCAGTGAGCCTGAGCCACGACTTGGTGCAGTAGGCCCAGACTTCCGGAAGCGCGTGGTGGAGCGAATCCCAATCTTCGAATCCCTGCGCCTTGAGGGTCTCGCGTCGCAGCTGGAACTCGACCCGGATGACGCGCTCTGACTCATCGACGTCTTCGATTCCCCACACGTCGAACATCCAGGTCTTCTGGGAACGTTCGGCAATCTCGAGCGACTTGTCGTAGATCCGAGCGGAGACCTTGCCCTTGCCGATGGTGAGTCCGGAGAACCGCCGAGCACTCTCGTAGCTTCCGATATTCCTGGCGCGGGTAACGCAGTGGCGGCGAATCCCCTCGCCCCAGAACGCGGACGGGATCAGTAGGTCGACGCACAGGTCCAACCGGCTCGGCTTAAGCGCTTCTACGTGTGCGCCCATGCGTGCCAGCAGTCTCTCGACTCGCTGGATCGCTCCGACAGCACCGAATCTCCAAAGCGTCTCGGAGCGGATCTCCACCATCGCACTCGGCCTCTGCTTCGGACTGATCCAGTTTCCGATGCGCAGGGCGACCTCTGGGCCCGTGAGAATCCACGCGTAGCCTGTATTGCCGTGCGGCTTCACGAGAAAGCGCCAGAACACGCCGTCAGTCGTGACATCGAACCAGACGGGTTCGTCCTTCTCCGCAGCCTGCGCCTTCGACTTCAGTTCCGAGAGATGCACGAAAAGCTCTTCGCTTGGCCAACTGAGTTCGCACGCAAGGACGAGCGTGTCGATGCCGTGTGCGAGAACCCGAGCGGATGCGCCTAGCTCTCCTACGTTAGAAGGGGGGCTGTTAGTCACTTGCCCCCCTTTCGCGTGGCGACCGGCGCGCGGGCTTCGCCCGCGCGCGCGGCCCCGCAGGTT
>JBCBZB010000144.1:0-2350 GCA_039815565.1 Planctomycetota bacterium | reverse complement strand
GAAGGCTCGCGATGCATCGAGCACTCGGGGTAGGGGCAGTGGCTGGGTCGGAACATCGAGATGCGCGTAGGCGCTCGGCGACTCCGAGGGCCTCTCGCACTCCCGGTGCGCGGAAACCCGCCCCGGTGACCTCAGAACCTCGCGATTCGGGGAGGTGGCTCCTCGCCCCGACACGCGTGGGGGTCAGTTCTGGATGCCTGCAGCCGTGCGCGCGCGCGAACGGAACTTCACCCGCTGCGCGAAGGACGCCTTCACGTCGGGTCGCCCCATGTTGGAGACCGCGCAGTTCGCACAGGTCGGACGCAATTCCATGTGATAGAGCTGCTGTCGGAGCTCCGTGAACTTCGGGCCGGTCCAGATCTCTTCGAAGTTCTGCGTCTTGAAGTCGCCGAACTCGGTGTGCTCGTGCCACGAACCGCAGGGGAACACCGTGCCGGTCGGGTTCACGTGGATGTAGTACCACGGGAAGTAGCAGGGGCGTCGGTGGCCGGTCTTCTGCTTCGCGGCGAGAAGGAACTCACGGTTCTTCCGGTTGAGGTAGTCGTCGACGGACATCGTCGCCGTGTCCTCGTCCGGGATCAGAGCGTTGCCGCCGCCTTCGTCACTCTCTGGAACGTCGGAGTTATCGATGTCGGCGTTCTGCTCCGGCAGTCGGATCGGAATCACGCACTCGATCCCGACCGCGCGTGCAACGGCCTCGACCTCGTCCATCGTGTCGTTGCAGAGCTTGGGCTGGTTGATCAGCGACTCGCCCTCCATACCCATTCCGCCCATGACAGCCATGTGCACGAAGTTCATGTACTTCACGCCCTTGTCGGCCATCACGCGGACCAGGTCCGGCAGCGTGTGGATGTTCGACCGCATCATGACGGCGGTGGCCGAGATCTCCGGCTTGTCGGAACCCAGAGCCTTCTTGCGCTCGTTGATCAGGTCGAAGCGGCTCAAGACGCGATCGAGCTTCGCGGGGAAGCGAATGCGTTCGAACACCTCTTTGTTCGCAGAGTCGATCGAGAACGTGATCAGCGGCATCCCGACTTCGATGACCTTGTCGGCGATCGTCTCCGTCAGTGAGAGCCCGTTCGTCGAGAAGTGGAAGTTGGGTACCCCGTGTTCCGCGCAGAGTTCGAGCGCACGCGGGAGCTGCTTCGCCATCAGAGGCTCGGCGCTCGACGAGAGCACCACGTCGTGGGCGCGCGGGAACAGATCGTTCGCCACCTTCTCGAGGAGTTCGAGCCCCATCTGCTCCTTCGACATCACGAAGTCCGGATGCGCGAAGTGGCACATGATGCACCGGATCTGGCACGAGCCGACCATGTCGAGTTTGACACGGAGGAAACGCTTCTCGCGGACGACGGGCATGGGTTCAGGATCCAGTTGGGACGGTGGAAGTCTAGCGCCGATCGGTGATTCGGACCGGGGACTGGGCTTCCCGACGAGGGTCGGCAAGCCGAAACCGCCCCTCGGACCGGTGCGCCGGACAGTCAGACGAGCTGGAAGTGCATCTGGTCGGAGCTGACGACCAAGGGGTCCGATTCGAGACAGTGGGACAGGACGAGGTCGAATTCCGCGAGAGCGGGGCAGGTTGCGATCAGTTCGTCTCGGGTCAGGGCTGAGTCCGAGCCTCTGAGGGTCTGCCGGATTCGGGCTCGGATCCAATCACCCAGATGCAATTCAGGTTCGGCGACGAAGTGACGGGCCAGAATCTCCAACCCGGTGTTCCTCCGCAGGACATCCAGCAGAAGGTGCTCGGTGAAGAAGCTGCCGAGAAGTCCCTCGGACTGGATTTCTGAACACAGCTCGCTGGCCGGGATATAGCCGCCGCGATCCTGCAGCCGCAAATCCACGTCGCGGAGCAGCCAATCGAGGCGATCGCCCTGAAGCGGATAGTTCTCCGCGAGATCCACCAGCCCTTCGGAGGGTGAAACGAAGGCGCGACTCAACCGAAGCAGTTGGGCTTGGAGGCGGCGACCGCCTTCGCGCTGGTTCTGCAGGAATCGGGCGAACGGCACGGCTCCCTTCGCTTGGCGAAGATCCCGGATCAACCGCTCCAAGGTCGAGGAGCCACGCCCGCGCGCGCAGAACGCCCCGCGTCCCAGCGGCCGCACCTGAGCGTCGCTCCGCAGGAGGTCGGCCGCGAAGAATGCCGAGGCTCGGGTCGTCGGGACCTGAGGTGCGACCTCGACTCTTCCATCCGCCTCGAGGATGCGTCGACGCCACTCGTCGGCGAGTGGGCGCGCCATTTCGAGTTCGTCAACTCGGCGGAGCCGGAGGTCGAACTCCTCGGGGCCAACTTCGACGAATCGTCGGTCACAGCGCAGGGCCGAAGCGATCGCGCTGTGCGAACCTCGCT
>JBCBZB010000011.1:0-101789 GCA_039815565.1 Planctomycetota bacterium | reverse complement strand
GTGAACGGCCCGATAGTGACCTCGACGAGAAGGTCGTCCACCGGCCAGCTGTTGGGTCGCGGGTCCATCACTTCTTCCCCCTCACCATGCTCACCAACTCATCCAACGTCGGCTCCGCACCCGCCATCTTCGCTCGCTCAAGCTCTTCCTCGAGGTGCCTGATCCGCTCGCACGCAGCGCGCGCGTAGGACTGCTGCAAGTCGCCGCCACGGCCTCGGGCTTCGCGGACGAGCCAGTCGTGGATATGGAGGGTGCGGGGGCGGGTCATAGGCCCAAACTCCTCCTTGCGACTTCACGGACCTCGCGTCGAGTCTGGAAGCACTCGTTCCGGATCTCGCGTTTGAGATCCTCGAGTCGGTCGCTCAGCCTCGCGATGAGGCATACGACCCCGCACAAGAAAGCAGCGAAGCTGAGCACCGAGAACAAGAGCCAGCCGTGATCGATGGCGATCATCACTCGCCCTCCCCATCATCTGCAACGAACTTCACCACCACGCGCAACCCCAACGCATGCGCAAGATCAGCGACCTCGGACACGCGAAGCCGCTTGCAGTCGTGAGTGCCGAGCGCCGCTCGAGGTTTTCTCCGACGCACCCCAGCAGCCTTCAATAGGTCTCGCTTGCTCAAGCCGGCGAGGACTGACTGGTGCGCGATGCCTTCGGACAAGTCGGCAGCGAGCTTAGACCGCGCGAGTAGGCGGCTGTAGGCAGGGTCGTTGGCCATCACTCCCCCTCCCCGCGCGCCTTCGCCTCGAGCGTCTCGATGTTCTCGAGCAGCGTCTCAACCCTGCTTGGATCGACTCCCTCGAACCAACCGTCCTCGACCATCCCCCGCAGGTTCTCGGCCACGGTCTCGGTCGTGATCTTCAACCCGCGCAGATCGTCGCGGGCAGTCCTCGTCTCGGTTGCGGTCATAAGGCTGTCTTTCCGTTGCTTGGCCAAACCCGGGTGGTGAGACCGGGTCGAAAGGCGGGCTTCTTCTCAACAGGAAGAAGTATTGGCGGATGATGCGTTGCTGTCTAGTGTCGCCCCACTTTTTCTTACACTTTTCCGACTGTCGGCGGAGTTCAGAACCTCTTCCAGCCTCTCCCGCACTTCCAGCAGCTCGACGCGCTCCGTGTGGACCTCCAGCCAGCTCTGGATCATCCTCATCACCCGATCCGTCCAGTCGGTGTCCGCACCAGACGAAGCGTGCTCCACGAGCTTGGCCATGGCCTGCAGCGCGGACTCCGGGTCCGTCAGCTTGATCGGCTGGTAGCCCTCCGGCGCCTGCGGGCCGAGAGTCTTCGGCTGCGGATAGACCTTTCCGATGAGGATCTTGGTGGCTTCGCGCTCCCCGTGTGGAACCCCCTTCTTCTCCTCGTCGAGCGCTTCATCAAGCAGCTTGCCAACGAGATCCTCGAGCTCGGGGATCTTGCCCCGACGCTCGAGGACCGCGCGCAAGGTGGTCCCACCTTTCGGCCTTCCCGGACCGGCTTTGGTCCCCTTCGCGAACTTCGGGGAGTTTGGCTGGCGCTTGATCCCGTCCTTCGAATCTGACGACTCAGCGGGTTTCCCCGGCGATTTTTTGTTTCTCTCCGTCACCCGGAATCAATTCTACGGGGAGGAAATTGCCCGCCCGGGTACCACCCCGGGCAGGACTTCCAGCGATGGGCTCACTGACAGGCCTAAGCAACGAAAAGACAGGCATGACGCCCGGCATTTCGAACGCGCAGCGTAGCACGACCTACCCCAGATTCTAGCCGCCCGTGATCGGCACGAGGACGTAGCGGAAGCCGTCGCCGAGGCCCCAGAGCATCGGGCTCTTGCCATCGACCAGGTCTACCTTCACTTGCTCACCGTCGGCAGCTCTCAGCGCATCTAGCAAGAACGCCGGGTTCACGGTGACGCACTCGGGCTCGCCTTCGACCTCAGCCTTGATCGCCTCACCACCTGACCCTGCGCTCGACTCCGTTGAGATGCTGAGCCCTCCGTGATCGTCCACGTCGAGGGAGACCTCAGGAACATCCTTCCCACAAGCAACAGCCACGCGATCAACCGCCTCGAACAGCAGCGCTCGATCCATGTTGAGCGAAGCTGGGCAGTCCTCTGGAACGACTTGGCCCCAGTCAGGGAACCGATCCTCAAGCAGCTGGACGGAGACCGTCGCGATCTCCGTCTGCACGACGACGCGCTGGGAATCGATGTGTAAGCCAACCGAGGTGCCGTCTGCTTGGGCAAGGACGCGAATGATGTTGCGAACCGCGGTGATCGGAACCACGCAAGTCGCGGGCTGCATGGTGTTGCATGGAGCATCGGCGATCGCGAGTCGACGCCCGTCGGTCCCGATGCAAGTGATCTTGCCGTCCTCGATCTCGATTCGGATGCCGTTGATCGCGAAGCGCGTCGGCTCCTTTGACGCAGCGATACTGGCACGTTGCAGCGCCTCCGCGAGAGCACTCGCCTGCACCGTCGCGACGACAGGAGGCACTTCGCGGAAGGCGTCAGGAAAATCGTCCGGGTGACATCCGAGGACCTCGAACTCCCCCTGACCGGCAAGCACAGTGACTCGAAGGTCACCCGGGACGAGATGAGTGGTTTCCGCGGTGACCTTGCTCAAGAGGTTTGAGAGGTGATCCGCAGGAAGGCAGAGCGTTGGCCGTTCGTCCGGGGCGAACGACTCGGCGAGGTCGGGCGAGGTCAGGGGGAAGCGAGCCGCCATCGCTCCGTCCGTCGCGGTGACCTCAAGTCCGTTATCTGTCACCTGCAGCTTGACGCACAGAAGTGCTTCTTTCGGAGACTTCTTCGCCGCGAACTGCGCGGCCGACTGCACCGCTCGAGCAAGGTCGGCGGTGGTGATGGTGATTGCCTCTTTCGTTGCTGTCATGGTTTGGTGTCGTCCTCACCCCACGCGTAAGTGGGTGTGTCTCCTGGTCGAGCGCTTCGCCACCCCATCGCCATCAGCAGGCTCGATGCAGCGTGAGCCAGGTGGGAGAGGCCCGACTCTGGGTCGCTCTTCTCTCCCCGCAGATGCGAGTTCATGTGCCGCAGCACCGCGTCCAGATAGCGACGCTCGCCGTCCTCGACTCTTAAGTAGTTGCGGTCGTGCGGGTCTTCTTCGTACTTGCTCGCGCCGTAGGTCAAGACCTTCGCGACCTCCAGCAGCGGCTCGTGCGGGATGAGCCAGAACGACGGCTTGTCGTTGTCGAGCTTGGTGCCGCTCATGCCCCGAAGTCCCTCGAGAACGCTTGGTCCCAGTCGTAGAACTGGCGCGACGAGACCCCGTCGAATTGCGGCCTGGCGTTGTCGGCCAACGTTTCCGCAACGTCGAAAAGCGCCAAGACCTGATCTTCGGTACGAATCGGGTCGAGCTCCCACGCAGCGATTCCGAGCCGCTCCTTCTGCGGCTTGGATATTCGCCCGGTCCTCTGCAGATACCCGCTCCGCGCGTGCCAGAGCGCGCGACAAAGAAGAGCGGACCCGAGCTTGAACTCCTCGAGCGCTTCCGGATCTGGATCCGTGCCGGTGGCCACGCCATCGTCGGACCCCAGGAAAGCCTCAAACACCGACAGACGGGTCGAATGCGTGCGCCGCCAGCTATCGCCAGTCTTGCGCCCAGGGCTCCATCCAAACCGCTGCAGGTTCGCGCGAGCTCTTCGGAGTGCTGAACGCTGCCGCTCAGCTTTGGGGTTCGTTGCCACGCTCATGCGTCCACGTCGGCGAACAGCAATCCTTGACCGGCTTGCGCCCGCTTCGACTCTCCTCGTTGCTTTCTATTTGGTGTTGGTGTGGCGGTCACGATCGCAGCCTCACCCTGGTCCTCTGCATCGGCACGAACCCAGAATGAGCACGGCGAACTATCGGAACCGTCGTCGAGTTCCTCCCAGCTCTCGGGCATTCCGTGCCGTTCGATGGCGTCGCATGCCTTGAGCGAATCCACGGCATCGAAGTAGCGCGCAGCCGCTTCGCCGTTGAGGCAATCGCGGTCGTATTCCGCCTTCGCCTCGACCACCATCGCATGATCGGACACATAGCTTTCGCGAGCGGACTCCTGAAGCCAGGCGGCAGGGCGAGTCGGCCGAACAGGCTTGAGTGCCCCGTGAATGGCCCGCGCGAGCCCAAGTAGGTCGCGCATGGGCTCTGCTCGGTTCTCCATCTAGTCACCATACGTGCCGCAGGATTGGGGTCAGACGAGCGGGGCTTGCTCCAGAACGAAGGGACACGCCGTCATGCGATAGAACTCGGCGAGCTTGCGCCGAGCACCTGGGTCGTTGTCCTCAAGCGCGCTCCGCTCGCGGACAAGCGAACGGTCGACTCCAGCCTCCTCTTCAATGAAAGGCCGATCGCCAACATCCCATCCCAGCCCCCCAAGAGCCTCGTCGATCCAATCACGCAGCCAAGTCGCCCGCCCAGCCCACCGGACCCATGAATCATCGCGATTCGCCTGCATCCACCGTTCGTGAATTGGGTTGCCGTCGACCAACGCCTCAGCCGGCGGACGCTTGCCTCGATCCGATCCGTCAGGCACACCCACAACGTAGGCATGGCGATAGAGGTCCGTGCCGTTGACGCGGTAGGCGAGCCCGTGAATCGTGTCGTTCAGGACCCGAGCGACGAACAGCGCATCCCTCTTCCGATCGTCGTCGACCTCCGCACGCGCCATCGCACAGAGCCACGCGATGATCGTCCCGTGTTCGTAGGGCGAGAGTGACGGCAGGCGCTTGCCATCTTCGTCGTAGGTCGCCCAGCGGTTGTCGTTGCTCGTGCCGTAGGGCTTGATCGGCCGCTCAGGCGCAACGTCCTTCGCGTCCCACTCCTGCAGGAGGACTGCGAGGTTCGCCCGCATGGTGTTGCGCGCGGTGATCCCCGTGTAGTCGCTACCGAACAGCCAGGCCGCCCAAGCGAGTGAGAGGCCAGGTCGACCTTCACCCCGACCGGTCGCGTCGACCCACCCGTTGAAGTGGCCTCGGTCGTGCGCGTCACGCTCTACGATCTGCCGAGCGCACATCTCGAGGGGCCAATCGTCGTCGAACAACGCGAGGTAGGCGTGCAGCGCCAGATCGTCTGTGTGCTGGAGGTCGTCCGCCCACCGGCCCGAGTCCGTCACCCGGGAAGGGAAACCCCCGAAGTCGTCCGTGATCTGGTTCGCGAACCGACGCATGGAAGGTTCGTGGGGAACGCGCCCGAAAGTCCGGTAGTTCCGCCGATCCTTCGCCCGCAGGAACCTCCCTTCGTCGTCCACCCAGTGAACCGGCCGCAGCAGTTCGTCTTCAGCGATCGTCCGCAGAACCCGACGCGCCTCGAGCGGCGACATGAGATCCACCGGATCCATCGCTACGCCGAAGCGCTGAGCCCCAGCGTCGAGAGTGCGGAAGTTCTGAGCGAACGGGCGAGCGGCGTAGTAGTGCTCCTCTGCCAGCCAATCATCGACCGCACGCACCATGTGGTCGCTGATCTGCTGATCCGCCTTGGGCATCACCCCAAGCGGTCCCCAACTACCTAGCGTCTCTCGGTAGCGGGTGAACATGCCTGCAGGCGGTTCGAGGTGGGCAACGCGCTGGAGATCGGCGGCAACCGGGTTGTCGACCTCGTTCGGGTAGACGACACGGAAGCGCCTGGTTGGGAGGGTGCCCCACTCGCCGTGGTCGAAAACCCCGCCGTCATCCTCCCCCGCGATGTAGCCGCTTTCGAACTTCGCTGTCAGCCAGCCGGCGCCCGCATCGAGCCGTCGGGCACAGGCGGACAGCGAGACATCCGTTACGGGCGACAGGCCGTGCGCTGTCTCCCGGAGGAAGAAGACCGATCCGTTCTCCCGGAACTTGCTGAGTCGGAAGAAGGAGAGCCCGCTCGAAGAGAGGGTCGTCTCGAAAGGCTGAAGCGCGCCGAGCATCGGCACCGGCCGCTCGTCGAACGGGTTCTTGATCGCACCAACGTCGGCCCCGTCGGCCCGGATGACCACGCCCTCTTCGACTCGCTCGCGGAAAGCACACACGCAGTCGACGAACACGGCCTGCTTTCCGCGAACGGTCCGTACCCGAGCAGGGAACGTTCGGCCGTCTGAGCGAAGGAATTGAACTGCGTTCGGGTTGTTGTTGTCGTCGATCAGCTGCGACTCGAGCGCACGCGATCTAGGGATTGCGACAGTGACGTAGTCACGAAGGCCCGGAGCGATGTCCGCGCCCGGGTGCTCGAACTGCACGTCTCGCGCGATCGTCGTCGGCCCGCCGGTCTCAACCGGCTCCGACTCGGTCTCCTCGTCCTTCTTTCGAAGGAGATACTCCTTCGCGATCGGCCGGAGTCGCCCCTTCTTCGCCACGTGCAGATCGCAGTTGATCCGCGGAATCTCTAGCAGTCCCTGTTCGCCCATGTCTTCGCCCCTCGTGAAGTAAGAACCCGCCCCACCACGCATCGGTCCCCCTCTCAAATGGACCACCCGGCGTCTCCATCCCGGGGCGTGGTGAGGCGAAGTAGTGGTGTTAGTCGTAGTTCGCTGCCTGGCCGTCGCACCGAGCGCAGCAGGCCGTGGGTTCGAGTCCGTTGCCCAACTCGCCCCGTGTCTCTCCCGTCAGCCCGCCAGGCTCGTAGTCGCCACACTCAGGGCACACGTCGGACTCAACGCCCGTCACCTGCCAACCGAGGCCGCACGACTTGCACTCGACGTGGAGCGCGTCGCCGTCGACCACGTGGAACTCAGTGTGGTCATCGTGCTCGCAGTGCGGGCACTCAGTCGGTGCTCCAGCGACGATCTCCCACTCCTCAGCGGTGTACGTCGAACTCGCCTTGCCTTGGCAGGAAAAGTAGAGGCGGTCCCAGAGCGCCACCTCCCGCATGCCCTTGGCGATGTCGATCTTCGCCGCGTGAACATCCTCGGGAGCGGACTGGGCCGCCTCTAGTTCCCACGCGTGACTCTGGGAGGCCTTTGCACTCCGCCGTGCGCGTTCCATGCAGAGCAGGAAGTGCGTGGCAAGGTGCTGTTTGGCCTGGGCCGTTGTCGACGATGCGGGAGTCTCGATTGCGGTCATCATGCTGCCTGTCCGTTGCTTGGTTGATCGCGGTGGTGAATCGCGATGCAGAGACCTTGGGCAATCCGGCTCGATCTGTCTACCAGTTTTCCGTATTTTTCGTCAGTCGAACTCAGAAGTCCGGTCTTCCACCTCTCCGCCAGGGTGAATCCGCAGGACTCGCGGCCGAAAGACCTCGCGCCCCCTCCGTTTCACTTTCCCCCACCCCCAAACCTCCACGCGGTTCCCGGCCTGATGCCAACGGTCGAGGGTCTCGCTCGCCTGAATCTTCTTCACTCGCGCCGAGACGTTGCTTCGGCTGGTTGGCTGAAGACCGAGGATCCCGGGTTGGCCGTCGAGCGCTACGAGATCGAACATCCCGAAGAGATCCTTCAGGCATGTCCGAGCGACTCGTCGCTCCACGATGTCCACGGGCTGCCCAAGCCGCCGGAAGTGATCGAGAGTCCGCTGGGTCGGACTCTTCACGACTCGTCCCTCAGCGCGGCTTGTGCGGCCTCGTCGGGCTTCGCCTCGGACTGCACCGCGATGAACCTCTGAGCGATCTGCCCGCCCGCTTGGATCGCGGCGCTTGCGGCTGCCTCCTCTGCTTCGCTCAGATCTTCTGCGCGCTGCCGCTTCTCGTGGATTGCAGCCAGCACAAGGACCGCTGCGCTCTGTTCAGCGAGGGCCCCGGTGATGAACTCGAGGTTGCGGAGGCGGATCGCGGTCTCTTCAGCCGGCGACGTCTTGGGTGCGCTGTTCGTCACCCAGCCAACCTACACGAGCCAAAACCGGTCGGATCTGGCGTTCAATCGCTCATCGATCGCGCCAGACATCGTGGTTCGGGTCCAACCAAAACAAGAAGCACACGTGCCCCTCCATGATCCCCCACACACGCCCCCGCTTCTGGTAGCGAAGCTTCATCAAAGATCCAGCTAACTCGGCAGAGCGGCAAGAGAGGATGTCTCTTGCGACCGCAGAGTTCTTCCTCTCGATGGCGTCGATGGGCACCACCCCATTGCGCGGCCCCTGGCCCCCACGCTCAGCAAGGATCTCGCCCCAGGTGCTTCTTTCGCGACTGCCAAGGAAGCTAAAGACTCGTTCGAGAAGCCCAGAGTCAGCGTTCTGCCAACCGAACCTTGGGTGACCGAAGTCCATCAGGCTCAACTTCCAGACCGGCTTTTCCTGCTTCCAAGCATCGGGGTGCTCAGCCCGGGGCGTCTTCCCAGCAGTCAGATCTGGAACGCTCGGGCTCCGATTCCTCCGCTTGCCTCCCCTAGCCAAGGTCAGTCGGACGGGAGGTCGCGCACGGGGTCGGCTTCCTGACTCGTGAGCGAGTCGTAGTACTGCTGCATCGCCGCTTTCGAGATTCGGTCTTGGCCGAATGCGCCAGGAGGACGCCCATCCCGAGCATCTTTCCAAGGCTTCTCACTGTGGGTGAGCTCGCTCAGCCAGTGCGCGGACTTGTCTCCGTAAGCCTCCAGCACAGCATCGATCGTTTCGACTTGCTGCTCGTTGAGCTTTGTGGTGTCACCTTCCGCGAGAAGATCAGACGCAACCTGGGCCACACCCCGGTGGCAGGCGTACAGAGTCGGAGCGACTGGGCCAAACGCCCAGGCCTCGAAGTCCTCATCGAACAACGGCACTCCCTCATCCCAGACAAGGGCCCAAGCCTGCGAGTAGTAGCAGAGCTTCTGGAGCTTCATGGCGGAGAGCGGTCCGCGCTTCTCCACGATGTAGCGGGCGACGTCTAGAACGGTTGCCATCTCGGTAGATTGTCTCCGAAGAGGCTATCGGCCGAAAGGGCGACCGGGCATCAGAATGCCTGAGAATCAACACGGGCTTGTCGCTTTCACGCGCCACCGCCCGCCCTCGCCAAAACCGCCTCGATGTCCGGCGCGCGGTAGCTGTCTCCCTTGGGGATGAACCCGGTCTCCGGATCCCGCGGGCCAGCCTTGCTGAAGTTCGACTGCACGACTGCAGCGAAGAGCTCACCGACTGGCAGACCGAGCAACGCACCGAAGCTGATCGCCGAGAAGAGCACGTCGGCCAGCTCCTTCCCGAGCGCGGCTAGACTCTCTCCTTCTCGAGCGGCGGAGTCGAGCTCACCGACTTCCTCGATCACCTTCGCGAGTCCCGGTCCGTGCTCGTTCGGATCAAACCTTGCGACTGGTGAGCCCTCGACCGGCAGCCCGACCTTCTCGTGCCAGATCCGCACGGCGTCTTCCGCTGCTTCCATCCCACCTCGGGTGACTGTGTTGCCCATGGGGCGAGTCTAGGTGGGGCCTCGGGGCGCTGAGCCAGGGCCTAATTGGTTGGAGGTGCCCCTAGGTATATGTGTCTATCGAAAATCACATGAAAGCCGACCCTTAACCATCGGTCACACCGATCTCAACACACCCACACACCCCCCTCTCCATTAATGCGTTTAGAAGAAGAAGGGTGGTCTTCTTGGTAGAGAGAGAGCCTGAGGAGGGCGAACTCGCGAGAAGTTAATTGGGGACGACCCCCTCCAATTAGCTCCATCAACTCCACTTAGATGCCTTCAGACGGAGCGGCCGCTGACGGCTTAGTTGGAGGCCAGGAGCGCAGATGAGGCCAGATTCCATGCCTCGCTCCAGTTAACTCTGGCCCCCACAGGGCGAGACTCAGCCGGTCCTGCCGGCATCCAGACCGCGCGCCGACTAGGGCGCAGCGTGGTCAGGACTTCTCGCTCGCGCGAGCGTTCACGTCGACGCGCTCTCCCCGCCCACGCTTCACAATCTTGAACCGCGGGTCCCTGTCGAGTTCCTGCCAGATCCGCCACAGGTGCTCGAAGATCTGAGGCTTCTTGGCGAGCTGCGCACGCGTGTTGTACTTCTGCTTGCCCTCAGTGTGGTTCTTCAAGATCCACGCTGCTGCCAGTCGGTAGGCCGTCGGGAAGTCGACGCCACCCAGGTCACCCTGGCTCACTTTCTCGGCGATCTTGGCTGTGGAGAAGAGCGCAAGGATGTGAGCAAGCCGCACATGTTCCTGTTCGATCTTCGCGGAGTTCGGGTCGTCCGACATCCCGAGCGCGAATATCAAAGACAGCGTCGCGATCTGGCCGGGAAGCCTAGTCATGACCGCGGACTCCGCGACCTGGTCAAGCGACAAGGCTCGTTGAGCGTGCCTGCGAGAAGACTGGCGGATCCGTTGGAACAACTCCTCCGCGCCTTCTCCCCACGGAACGACGTTCGGATCTCGTGGGATCAGATTCCCGTTCGAGTCGAGTCGTCGTTGCCCCTGCCCGATCACGATCTTGCCTGAGATCTCCGGGACGGCGATGTCTTGCATCTTGAGAGCCCAGTCCTGGAGCCCGACTGGGACGCGCCGGACATCGCCTTCGGGGAGGCCGTCGACGTCCGGGAGCTCTCGGTCTGGGCACGCGATGACGATGTGCCGGCCAAGGAATCCATCGGCGACGGAGGAATCGGACAACGCACCCCAGAACTGCTCAGGACTCGTGAACCCGAACATCGAAAGACTGGGCGCGAAGACACCCGCATCCCAGACATCCGGCGCGAAGTTCTTGCGCTCTTGGTTCGACGCCGCAGCCGGGTAGAGGTCGAACACCGTCTGGCCGTGACCGATGAGCGAGCGAACGGTGGTTGAGATCGTGTCGCCGATCTTCCGCTCATCGAGCACGTTGGCCATCTTCTTGCCGTACTCGTCGACCAGCATCGTGAGGCAGCCTTGGTGCGCCAGGAGCAGCGCATCGATCTTGGTGCGGTAGTTGGGCAGCTCTGAAATCTTGCCGAACCCAAGACCCGGGAAGGCCGAGAAGAAGTTGGCGGCACATGCTCTAGGCCTGTCCTTGCCCACCCCTGAGCGAGCAACACAGGCGACTGCGATCGACGTGTTGGCGTTCGTTGGACCGATGAACTTCCGACCGATGGTTGGAGTAACCATCGCCAACGCGGCTGTCAGAGAAACCTCCGGAGTGTGGGGCGAGTCCGAACAGCTCGTCACCCAGTCGAACGCGGCTCGCATCGGCCCCTTGAGTCCCTGGATCAGCTCGACAGGGAACTCGGCGCTCTCCGATAGCTCGAACGCCTGCTCGATCTCCTCGTCCGTGTAGACGTCATCCGACACCGGTGGCACCGCAGTCGCCCCGGTCTTCATGTCGATGACCAGCGCGGACTCCTCGGTCTCCTTGCCACGCCAACCACCCTTCCGAGCGAGCCAGAACAGCGACTTCTCGCCTCGCGGGTTCTGGCAGTCAGCAAACGACCTCCACTGAGCCCGGACGGCTTCGGACCCCGGGTAGAGCGGCGCACCAGCCTCGGAGCTCCACTCGTCCCAGATCTCGAGGCCTTCCTCGGACCCGCCAAACACGTCATGCAGCGGCATGCCGACGTTCTTGATCCACTCGTCTCGCGAGCAGTGCGGGCTGATGTGCTGCAGCGCGTCCAAGATCTCGGTGCGGCGCTCTTCCGATACCTCTCTAGGTGTGTCGACTCCGGTCTTCCTGTTCGCCGACGCTGAATACGACTTCTGCTTCGCAAGCTCGATCAGCACCTTGTTCGGACACTGCGCGGGAGAGCTCCAATCGAAGGTTCCGCGCCACTCGTAGCGACGGCCGGACTTGTGGAGCGACGGCGGAGCGACGATGAAGCCGCCCTCGCCTCGCCAGTCGAGGAACTTGAACGTCTGGCCGCCGTCGACCTGGAAGTTCTGGCCGATGCCGACGTCGATGTCGTCAGGCTTACGGAAGACCCAGTGCTCTCCGCCCGAGCCAGTCCGACTGACAGCCGTCACGACCGCCTCGCGCCCCGCCCAGCGAAGCAGCTGTTGGAGCGACTTGCGGGCGTCGATCTCCTCGCCCGTCTCGGGATCGGTCTTGATGTCCGCATCGAGCGCGACCAGGTCGCCACCCGTCGCAATGCCGATGTTCGCGTTGGGATGCTTGCGCCACCACTCCGCGACCTGATCGGGGTCGTCCGAGGCCTTGTCGGGCCAGCCCTTAAGGATCGGGTGCTTGCCCGCCTCCTTGCCGTTCGTGCAGTTGGGATTCGGGCAGTCACAGACTCCGTTCGTGACACCCCACACCGGATGCACTCGGAAGCCTGCGTGCGCGTATTCCACGGCGGCAGCCCCGAGGTCCGGTTTCCCGGACTCGTTGAGTAGATAGGTGAATGTCATCACGCCCAAGCCAGCCGTGACCAAACGGCGGGCTCTCCATTCTCACCAGTGAGTCAGAACCCCTCCCGACTCACGTAGTCGACCGGCTACTCGTCAGGCAGCCCGATCACCGTCGGGATCTCGCGCCAGTAAGTCGGTGGGATGAACTCGATGCCTTGTTCATCCTTCCAGTCCTCGTTCTGCATCCGCCGCATGATTGTCGGCGGGCAGCACTCCATTGGGTCATCGTGCGGCTCGAGCTCGGGAACGGGGCTCCACGTGAGCACGTGTTGGCCGACCCTCGGCCGCCTGTCCGAGGTCTTGGTCCACTGCTCAGCCAACATCTCTTCCAACTCGGCCACTCTCTGAGCAGCCGCCGCGAGCGCCCTTGCGCTGATCGATCCCCATCTTTCACTCATCACTTAACTCCCCACATCCAAACCCGAATCTCAGCCAAGACTGCGGCTACTAGCACGGCTAGTAGAGCAATCCCTATGAACAGCACGGCGAAACCGACGCGGCTTCGCCATGACAGCGGCTTCGGAGGCACTCGCCTTCGGACTTCATACGGCCGCTCAACCGTCACCGGCCCTTCAGCCTTGACCCTCGGCACGGGCCGATCGGGCATAGGCGGCAAGTCCTCGAGCGTTGGTCTTGGCCAGCTCATTCCGGCCCCTCCGGAATAGTCATCCAGAGCATGACACCGTCCAGCGGGATGCAGTCCCCGTTGGTCCAGCCCATGTCTTCGTCGAACCACGCCTCTCTCGGTTTGCTTCCCTGCGAGACGACGAGTAGGCCCTGCAGAGACTCGGAACCGGTGGGCAACCGCTCCCCCACCGGGATCCAGCGGGGTTGGGCGGCTTCGAGTTCGGCGACCTGATCCGCTAGAGCCGCGGAGAGCTTGGCTGACTCAGCGGACTCGTCCCGAGCTCCACGGACGTAGCCCACCGAGTACTCGCCGCCCCGAAGCGTCTTCACTTCGGCTTCGAGCTCGGCGATGCGCTTACACGCAGTCTTGAACCATGCGGTTGGGTTGAGCAGCTCGCCCGCCGAGGCAATCTCGTTGGCGATCTCGCATGCGCGGCCACTCATTCCCCACTCTCCCCGTCGATCTCGGCGAGGATTCGCTGAGCCATGGCCAGCATGCCTTGCGCCATGTCGTCCGGCGGACCGTCGTCGTCCTCGTTCCAGGCCGCGTGCACGGCTGCGAGACGCCGGACCCTCCGCAACCGGTCCTCGGCCGATGACTTTTCGGCCAGGGCCTTCTTGTAGAGCTGAGTCAGAGACTCGAACGACTCCGCTTCGCGGATCGCGTTCTCAAATGCTCCCATCGTTAGCCTCCTCGTCGATCTCGGCGAGAAGCTCAATGCGCGTCCTGTTCCAGGCTTCTGAACCATCTCCCGAGTTCGCTGTCCTGAGAAGGAGAAGAGCGGCCCGCAACCGGCCCTCGGTTACGGGGAGGTTGGCGATGCGCTCGGCATCGGTGTCGGAGAATGTGGTGATCGTCGACTCAAGCTCCCCATCGTCGATGAAGTACGCATCGTAGGGCTCGCCCGTCTCCAAGAAGCGAGGCTCGGATGTGATCCGCCACGCCTCCGCCTTGCCGCCTGGGGTGGGGTCAGTCACGGCGCCCCTCCCTGCACGAATGGGCATCGTTCACGGTCAACGCCGATCGAATCATTGAGTCCATCGCAACGCGAGCGAGCACGTGATCGGGCAAGTTCAATTCGGAGTCGACGCCGTGGTAGTTCAGCACACGCGAGATCTCTCGATGGAGGTCTTGAGTCATCACTGAGTTCATGTGCTCGAGTGCAAACTCTCCGGCGCCATACTCGGTCTCACGACCTGGCCCCATGTCTCGGATCATCTTCATGGTCAAAACGGGGTCCCCACCCCAACATGGTCCTCGCACCCATCCTCCATGTGCTCGCTCGGCACACGTTGGTCCCAGTGGGTGCAGAAGTCTTCTGGCTTGAGCCGGTCGCACGAGTAGCACGACCGGTCGGTGTTCTGCGCGTCGAGCAGCTCTCGCAAGTCAGCGACGGCTGTTGCGTCCTTGCCGTCACGCAGGCACTCGTCGAGCAACTTGCTCGCGGCACTCTTGCGCTCCTTAGTCAGCCGCATGGCGAACTTCCTCCTCACGAGCTCCAACGGGCTCATAGCAGATGTCCTTGATCTCCGGGTACTTCCCCGAGAAGTCGACGAGAAGTCGCGTTGGCGTCTGCAGGCAGTCCGTCCGCGTCAGAGCTTCGTCGACGCTGTCGGGAACGAGCAGCACGGCTGGTTCGGCGGCCTTCCACCACCGCAATGCCTTCTGGTGCGCGAAGCCTGAGTGTTCGAGGCAGACGTAGTAATCCACCGGCCGCAGCCCCGCGTGGTAGGTGACGCGTAGCGACGTCTTGCCGCCCTTCTTCGAGTGCTTGCGGTAGCTGACACTCGAGACATCTACCCACTCCGGCTCCGGCTTCTCGAGTTCGATCACCGGGGCGCAGTCAGCGACGCCTCGGTGCGGTTCGCTCTCACACGGGAACTCGTGGCCGCAGTCCGAGCAGACTCGCGCGGATGCCATCACGACCTCCTGACAGTTTGGGCAGACCTTGGTCGGTGCTTCGCCGGTGCCTTTGTCCGAACCGCCCTTCACCTTCACGCGGTTGATTGGGCCGTGACGTTCGGCGTTCTTGCCGAAGTCCAGAACTAGGCAGTCGGTCTTGCCCGGTGCCGTGCGAAGTCCTCGGCCGACAAGCTGTACCCAAAGACCAGGCGATTGAGTCGCTCGCATGACCGCGACACAGTCAACGTCAGGGGCGTCAAAGCCAGTGCTCAGCACGTTGACGTTGACCAGGCACTCGAACTGCCCCTCACGAAACAGCCAGACAATGTTGTCTCGGTCCGCCGTCGGCGTGTCACCGAACACGGATTGAGCACGGACGCCGCGCGACTTGAGTTCTTGAACGACGGCCTCCGCGTGCTCAACACCGGCACAGAACACGAGCCACTTCTTCCTGCCTTGCGCTCGAGCCATCGACACGAGCTCGCCACACGCGGCCTCGACACAGCCGTCCGCGGTCGCTGCTTCTTGCAGCTGATCCGCGCGGAACTCCCCGCCACGGACTCGCACGTTTGCGAGGTCAATCGCTTCCTTCGCCGACTTGCTTCGCGGCGGGCAAAGGTGGCCCTGCTCGATCAGGACCCCGATCGGGATGTCGTAGATCGTCTCGGTGAAGAGTCGGCCTTCGCCCTCGGTCAACATGCCGGACCCGAGGCGGTACGGCGTGGCAGTCCAACCTAGACAACGGACGTGCGGCGCGACCTCACCCAAACGCTCGAGCAGGGTGAGATACATGCCATCCCCCGACTTCGGCACCAGGTGCGCCTCGTCGACGAACACGATGTCCCGCCGGCCGATCTTCTCGGGCTTGCGATAGACCGACTGGATGCTGGCGAACAGAACGAGCGAGTCGGCCTCTCGTCGCTTGAGCCCTGCGGAGTAGACGCCGGACGGGCAGTAGCCTTCGTCACCCCACAGAGCGCGGAACCGAGCCTCGTTTTGCTCGACGAGCTCGCGGACGTGAGTAACGACCAGGATGCGCGCTCGAGGGTTCTCGCCGAGGATTCGCCGAATGGTCTCGGCGATCATTACGGACTTCCCGGATCCTGTGGGCGCCACGACGAGCGGGTTGCCGTCGCCGACCTTGTGGAAGTATTCGAACACCGACTCGACGGCGGAATCTTGGTAGTCGCGTAGTACGAGGCTCACCATCGAATGAACTCCCCTCCTCGATCGCGCACTTGCTCGCTGTTCTCGTCGAGGTAGTCAACGAACCTGTGCTCCTCGTGCGCGTCGGTTTGCTCCCAAGGCAGCAAGTCCGGGATGAATAGATGGTCGCTGCAGCCCTGCTTCTGCTCGTCGACACTCAGGGTTCGCTTGAGGTGCGCACACGACCACGTGCCATCCGGCTCAGCCGTGGAGCTCAAGCAGGATCTGCAATTCCGCTCGAGTCGGTCAGTCTCTTGCTGGTGGCAGACCGGCCGGAACGAGCAGAATCGGCACTTCCACCAACTCGGATCATCCGACAGTCTTGGCGGAGGTGTTTGCGCGAAGATGACTCGCGAAGCCTTCTCAAGCAGCTGCGCGGCGAACTCAGGGTTCGGTTCGACCTTCTCCGCATGGATCTGATCGTCGTTCTTGTTGACGCTGACGTAGACCGCCGCGGCGCACTGGAACGCCTCCATGTAGACGACGACCTGGGCGTAGTGCTCTGGTTTTGCGAGTCGGACGCCTTCCTTCTCCAGCTTCTTGAAGGCCTTGTCGTTCGAAGTCTTCGCTTCGAACACGGCTCGGAGCAGATCAATCCCTGGTACGCCGAGCTTAATGATCCCGTCACACGAACCGCCAAAGTGTCCACCGACGGCAGACATTCGGTATTGCTCGCCGGTCTGCGGGTCGATGTCTTCGACTTCCACCCCGATGGCGCGTAGGTCGATGATCAGCCGCTCCTCCTCACGATGGCCGCGTTGGAACAGCGCCAAGATCCGCCCGGGATGCTCTGGATCCTGCACCCAGCGGAAACCGTACCAAAGAGCACGTTCGCACTCGGTGCCGATCACAGAGCATCCCAGGTGTGGGCGCCGATGGTCCTCAGCCGTCCTCTCGTAGTGCCCGAAGATCGCATCACGCAATCCGTCCAGGCACACCGGTCTCGCAGGAAGTTTGGGCATCCCGATCCTCTTCGTTGCTTAAGGCTGACCCGGCCGCTGGTGAGGCGGCCGGGCTAGATCACACGCTCACTGAGCGTTGTTGTTCAGCCACGCGGGGCCAGCACCGTTCGCCTGCGCCTGCTGCGCGGCTGGCGCGGGAGTCGGAGCCTGAGCCGGTGGTGCGGCCTGGCCATTGCCGAAGCGAGAGGCGACGGGTTCCCACTCGATCGGACGGTTCTTGTCCTTGTAGCCGTGGCTTCCCTTCTCGATACCTAGCTTCACCGCCATGGGCCGATGGACCAGCTCTTCCATCGACTTTGCTTCGCGCCCGATAGAAGCGTTCTCCATGTCCCGCAGCTTCCGGATCGCGATGTTCCGCGGGGTCTCGCTGCTGTGGAAGAGGCACAGCGTGTCCCAAACCTTGCGTCCCTTCAGATGCGGGTGGTGGTTCTCGTCGAACTCCCAAGTGAGCTCGAACTGAGTGTCGCGCGCCTTGGACTGGGCTTCCTTGACTTCCGTGATCTGCATCACGTAATGGCCAGGCTCGATCAGGGGGAAGTCGCCTCCGTGGTCTTCGGCGGCGTTGTTGCGGTTGATGCCTGAAAGGTCGGTAGTCATGTCAGCTTGCCTCGTTCGTTGCTTGGGTTTGTGGTTGTTGTGGTTGGACGGAAGCCGTCAGCGCGTTGCTGAACGCCTCCCAGGTAAGGGGCAATTCGTGCGGAAGCCCGTAGCGGTTCTTGGCCCACAGGGCCGGCCGCTCCTCTGTGCAGAGGATGCGTTCGCCGATGCCGACAGCGCGCTTCTTCGTGTTCCCGAACCCCGCGTCTTCGGAGACCATGTTCGTGCGGTACTTCGCGAAGAGCAGGCAATCGGTCCAGTCTCGCAGCTTATGCGCAAGCTTCTTCTGCAAGCGCAGCTGGTAGCGGTCGTAGCCCTCTGAGTCGGGCGCGTCGTACCTGACGACCTCTTCGTGGCAGATCAGGATGATCGCCATGTTGCGCTCGTTGCGGATTCGGTCGAGCTTGTCGAGGAGCTTGGATCCCTCCTCGAGCGCAGCCACGTAGCCTTTTCCGTAGCCGAAGTCCTCGATGTCCTTCTTGTTGTGCTTGCGAGACACGTAGTCCCAGAGCAAGCGCTCCGCGAAGTCCATTGAGTCGATCACCAGGGTCTGGTATTCGTGCTCTTCGGCCAGAAGCGCGTCGATCGACTCGTCGACCTCCTCCCAGCTACGAAGCACAGGGTCATTCGAACGAGGTTCGATCCGTGCCACGTCCAGAGCTCCTTGACCTTCCTCGGTGAAGAGGAAGATCGGATTGGGAGCGCACGCAGCGAACGTCGTCTTCCCGATGCCTGACGTGCCATAGAGCACGACCTTCGGCGCCTTGATCCGCTGGCCACGGGAGATGGATGCGAGGGAGATTGCCATGTCAGTTCGCCTCCTTGAAGTCTGCGAGGACTGACAGGAATCCACCCTCGCAGGACCAACCAACGAAGACGCCGCTTGAGTAGAGATCGCCTCCAGCGTCGCCCCAGTCAGCTCGGGCGATTGGGTCGCCGTTGGGCTTGCGCTGGCGGAAGATTCGATTGCAAGCTTCCGGAGTTCTTTCCCTGTCCTCGCAGCCGGAGTCATCTTCGGTCCACAACCGAACAAGTTGGTCTTGCCAGCTCTCTGGCAGCGGGTTCTTGGACTGCGAGCCGAAGCGGTAGAGGCTCCATCGAGTGATGCCGGCCATCAGCTCACCTCCCCCAGAACGAGCGACTTGACCTCGACCGACACCTTGCCTGGCTTGCGGGTCACGCAGTGCGCGACGGCGCGCCAGTCTTCGTCCTTGACCGCGCGAGCAGCCTTGGTGTCGAGCTTGTAGGTCGACTTGAACGCGGCCAGTGCAGGGTGGTTGTGCTTCAGCGACCGGTGCGCTTGCGCGATGGCGTCCTGATCGAGCGTCGCGTTGATCGGCTGCTTGAACACGATCTTCACGCTCCCGCGATCCTCCGCGTGCTCGAACGATCCCTGGCCCTCCGGCTTTTTGAAGTTGGCGGCTTCGATCAGCGCTTGCTCGGTCTCGAGGATGCGAGCGCTGTAGTCGTCGCGCTGTTCCTTCAACGCGTTGAGTTGGAGCGCTAGGTCGAGTGGTGTTTGGGTTGCTGTGGTTGTTGGGGTGGTCATGGTTCTCTTCGTTGCTTGTTGGTGGCGCGGTGCGCCGATGGGTCTTGTCTTACCAGTCTTTCGGCACGCGTCCAGCTCCGACCGGTCTTTTCTTACAGTTTTCCGATCTCACGATCAGATCGCCGGCCGGCTCACTTGATCGAGCCCAGCTCCGCCATCATCTTCCCCTGCAGGTCGTCGAACCCAGTGTTCACATCGAACCCACCCTCAAACGACGCACTCATGTCTCCCTCAGAGAAGCGCACAAGCCCCACGCTGAAGAGGTTGCGGTAGACGTCCCAGAACAGACGAGATTCTGGGATGCCCCACTGACGCAGAACAAACGAGGCGAGCGGGCCGAAGCGCTCGAACGCGACAAGCTTGACGGTGTGGAGTAGGTCCTCGCCCGAGATGTGGCCGTGGTTCGGATCCGCCGATCGAGCGACCGCTACCGCTTCGTCGAGTGCATCGAGAGCGAACTCGTAAGCGGGGTGGGGGAAGCGTCGGTCCCACTCGAGGATCTGGGAGATCCGGTGGGTGACGACTGCGCAGCTCACGGCCGCCACCTCATCCGCTCACGGAGCCAGCAGAGCAGGCGGTAGAACGCGACCGCTAGGAGTGCGACGCCAACGACGGCGAAGCACGCTTGCGCTGGTCCTGCTGGCGGGAAGAGGAAGCCGGCCAGGGCGGCTAGGAGGATGAGGAGGGTTGCGATCATGACTCGCCCTCCACCGCCTCGAACATGCTCACGAGTCGCACTCGGTGATTTGTCGAGCGGACAAGCCCGATCTGACCCCAGCACTTCCACTGGTCCTTGCGGTGCATGGGCCAGACCTGGTCCAGCCACACCAAGCTCCCTCCGGGTTGGCAGAACTTCCGCAGGTGCCGCAGCACCCTTCCGCGGTTGACCATCGGGACGTCGTACTTCTCAGCGTCGCCCTTGGAGTAAGGAGGGTCCGCGAGGATGAGGTCGAACCTGCCGCACCACTCTTCGGGCATGTCGAGCAGGTCGCCCTGCCAGGTAGGGTGACGGCCTTGATCTGGCCCGTGGAGGTCGACGAGCTCCATCGCGCCTCCTAGGTCCGTCTCCGTCGGACGCATTCCGCACTCCGCCTCGATCCGGCTTCTGAACTCCGGCAGGAACGGCCAGGCAGCACCCTGCGCCACCCCCAGCTTCAACCCTCCGCTGAAGGCATGCAGGACCGACCGAGCATCCGGAAACATCGCGTGCACCCGCTCGAGGTAGCCGTGCGGGTAGGAGCCGTACAGCTTGTTGGGATTGCGGTAGCACGCGCCGATGGCCCATGTTCCCGTCACCCAGTCGTCGGTCGATGCGAGAGGCGGGCGATCCGGGAATCGCTTGCTGTAGAGGCGAGCGCGGTCGTGGGGCGTGAGGGTTGCGATCACGACTCACCTCCCGACTCACCCGCTCCAACCGGAAACGGCCAGTCGTGCTCTTCGAGCGAGACGACCAGAACCCACCCGAAGTCTTGGGGCTTCTTCCTCCACTCAACTGAGTGAACCGTGCCCCCAACCCAGAGGTCTGACCCCCACTTGATCGGCCAAGACATCCGTTGGCCAGGCTGAGGGGCAGACTCGATCGAGCCTTGCCAGACAGGCCCCTTCAGGTCCGGCCGCCCCCGGGCGAACACCTCCATGGAGATGTTGTCGCTCACGACTCACCCCCTAACGACCAGCGACCATCTGGGGTCAGCAGAGAGGCTGCCGCCCGATGAGAGAACTCGAACGCGTCGTCCGTGCCCGTTCTGATGAAAGTCTTCGCCTCGTCCTCGCTCGTGAACACTCGAGCGTTACGCACCGAGGCCTCGACCAGGGATCGGACATCTCCTGACCCAGATGCAGCCTGGTACGCGCAGCAACCGCAGCAGGATCCGAAGTAGTCGGTGAGGATCGAAACGGACCCATCGGGCCACTTGTGGGCGACTGCGTAGACACCTGAGTAGTCCACTTCCCGGTACTCAGCGATCACGCTTGCGTTACCCCCGAACGCTCGGCGAAGCTCCTCGACGGAATAGCCCCACTCGCTCGGCTCGGGTTGGTAGTCCATCGCCTCCAGGAGGGCGGCCTTGTTCACGACTCACCCCCTTCCTCCACCGAGCTCGGCCGCATGCCGGCGAAGTCCCAGGGACTGAGGTTGTCGAACTTGTGCGGGTCGTCGACGTTCAGCCTGCAGGGGGTGTCCTCGTAGGCCTGCTCTGGGAGTGAGGTGCGCGTCATACCCCGGCGCCCCAGAGTCTTCGTCGCGACCAGGGCTTCCGCCAAGGCGATGACCTTCTCAGCGACGAACAGGTAGTCCTCCTCGCGGTCCTCTCGCTTGAAGTCGCCTAGGGTTCTCGACTTCTCCTCCTCCTTCGCCTGACCGGAGCAGAGCTTGTCAACTCGGCCAGGCCACTCCGATAGAGGAAGTTCAGTGCAGCCGATGCGCAGGTTTGGCTCCGAGTCCCCTTGCTGAGGCAGCAGGACGACGTCGAACCCTCCGCATCGAATCTCCAGGGTGGAGTCTGTGAGCTCGGCCGTCCCCCCGACAACCGTGTGGCCCTCGACTCGCGCTACCCCGTGGACGAGCGCGTCGCCGAAGACGATCGCACGACCCTGCACGCCAGCTAGCCCGCCGACCCGTGCGCGCTCAGTCACGCGCGCGCCCTGCTCAACTACAGCCCCTCCGAAGACCTGCGCGGTCCCGCCGATGAACGAGAAGCCGGAGACAACGGCCTTGCCCCGCACGACGGCTTCGGGCCCGACGTAGGCGAGCCCATCAACCGTCGCGGTGTCTTCGACGAGGCCACCTCCGTTCGGGTGACGATGCCAACCCGCGGGGACACTCGCGGGGACACTCGGGGACACTTCGGCCCCAGAAACGGCCCTATTCGCCTCGTTTCGGACGGTTGACCAGGAGTCCTCAGGCTGACGTAAACCATCGCCTCTAAGAAACTTGTCGCTGCTTGCGCCTAGCCTACCCTGCTCCGGGGAAGTTTCCGGGAGTCACTTCATCGCGGAGAAGGGACTTCTGATCTCGCCGATCTTGATCACGAACACGATCAGCGTCGGCTCGGTGCACGAGGCGACGGTGAAGTGGTCAATCTCCGAAAGCCGTCGCGACGCAGTCAACCTCCCGGTCGTCGCGGAGACCTGGGACGGAGCACTCAACGACATCTACGGCTTCCATGTGCAGCAAGAGCATGTGTTCGAGGCCCTGGAGGGCGCGACTTCAGGCCCGGTCGCCGAAGGCAACGTCGGTGGCGGCACCGGCATGATCTGCCACGGCTTCAAGGGCGGCATCGGCACCTCATCGCGCGTCGTGCAAGCCGGGCGCGAGTCGTACACGATCGGCGTTCTGGTGCAGGCCAACCACGGTCAGCGAGGGGATCTGATGATCGCCGGTATTCCGATCGGATCCGAACTCCCCGCGCCACGACGTCGGGCCCGTGAGGGTGTCGATGCACCACTCGCTCGCGATCTGCCGGCACAGAACGGCGGCGATCAGGGTGCGGGCTCGGTCATCGTCGTCGTCGCGACCGACGCGCCGATGCTTCCGTCGCAACTGCAGCGGATCTTGCGCCGCGTTCCAATGGGCATCGCCCGCGTCGGCAGCTCGAGTTCGTCCTACTCGGGCGACATCTTCATCGGCTTCTCGACGACCGCACCGAACGAATCCGCGGGACGAGGCGCGGTCCCGACGACGTCGTTCGTCAGCGATCGCCACATCAGTTCGATGTTCCGGGCCACAGTCCAGGCCACCGAGGAAGCAATCGTCAACGCGCTGATCGCCGCCGAGACGATGGTCGGACGCAACGGGCACCGGGTCGAAGAGCTGCCCGAAGACTCCGTCGTCGACCTGCTCCGCCGCCATGACCGGCTCGAGGTCTCGGACGGCGAGGAAGACGGGAAGTAGCGCCCCCGGGGCTCCCGGCCGATTTTTCTGCGCTTCTTCCGAACCCGGCCCGGATCCAGTCCGTTGACAGGACTCGATGAACGGCTACATTTGTAGTCGACTACATTTGTAGTCAAAAGAGTCCGACCGCAGCCCCCAGGACCAGGATGAAGCGAGATCGCAACGAGCGCCCGACCGCCGCCGAGTGGAAGGCCCTGAAGATCGTGTTCGAGCTCGGCTCCTGCGCCGCACGGGACGTGGCAGAGCAAGCCGAGGCGGCCCACGGATGGTCGCAGAGCACGGTGAAGACCCTGCTCCGACGGTTGGTGGACAAAGGCCATCTGAAGACCCGCCGGGTCGGCACCTCGTTCCTCTATCGCCCGAGCCGCTCGATCCACCGAGCCCTGAGAGACTCGGCAGACCAGCTGCTCGAGCAGGCGACGGATGGGGCGATGGGCCCGCTGCTGCAGTATCTGGTGCGGCAGAGCCCTCTCAGTCGAGACGAGCTGGACGAACTTCAGGCCCTGATCGATCAGCGTCGTCAGGACTGCGAAGCCGACACCCCGAAGCGAGGTCACCATGATTGAGTTCCTCGACTCCTGGTCGACGATCTGGCTCGAGTGGCTCGCTGCTCGCAGTCTGGCCTTCGCGGTCGCGTTCCTGGTCGTGACCGTTCCCGCGCTGCTCCTCGCCCGCCGCAAGTGGCTGAGCGCTCACGGTGTCTCCTTGGCCATCCTGCTGCCGACCGTGCTGCTCGTACTTCCCTGCGAGCGCTGGCTCCCCGGCCAGTGGCCCTCCGTGCTACCAGCCTCGGTGTCGCAGATCTCCAGCTGGTCGCAGGCGGAAGACACCGACGAGCCCGCGATCACCGAACGAGAGGCGGTTGAACCCGCGGCACCCCAGACGCCGGACCCGCACGTCGTCCCAACAGGAGCCTCATCGATCACGGATGGTTCGGAGCTCCACGACGCCGACGATCGATTCTCTGAGGCCCCACCGCCCTCGGCGCGGTCGAGGGCCGCCTGGATCGGCCTGCTCGCCTTCGGGCTCTGGTCCCTTGGGTGCATCCTTGCAGGAACCCGACTCGTACTCGCTCAGCGTCGCGCAGAGCGATTCCTCATCGAGACCAGCGATCCAGCCGACGCACACCTGTCTCGAATGTTCGAGTCCTGCTGCCGCCGATCGAAGCTCCGTCGCACCGTACGGTTGCGCCTGTCGGACGAACTCGGCTCCCCGGCGACGACGGGTGTTCTTCGGCCGGTCATCTACCTGCCGACCGACGCCGTGCACTCGCTGCCCGAGCAGCAGCTGCGGTTCGTGCTTCTGCACGAACTCGCCCACGTCCGCCGCGCCGACGTCTGGGTCGAGGCCCTGCTGCGATGTCTGCGCACAGCCTTCTTCTTCCACCCACTGGTCTGGGCGACCGTGCCGATCGCGCGACGTTGGCGAGAACTCGCCTGCGATGAAGCGGCGCTGGCGCGGGCCGGCTCGACCACGAGAACCCCGAGCGCCGAGGCGCTCCTCGCACTCGCCGATCCGGCGAGGATCAAAGGCCGCAACACCCTCGCGGTCGCCCACCTGCTGAACGATGGAGAGACCATGAAGACCCGCATCGAACGATTGCTCGACCTCGGTCGTGCCCCCCGACTCGGCGTCGACCTCCGAGCCCTCGCGACAACGACGATCCTCGGAGGACTCGCACTGACTGCGGCCCGTGCACAACAGGTCGTGCGTGAACAACCCGAGGAGGAGGCCACCGAGACCGAGGTCGTCTTCCTCGACGACGTGACCCCCTCGCACCAGACCGAGATCGAAGAAGCGATCCAAGAAGGTGTGGTCTGGCTCCTCTCACGCCAGGATTCCGACGGCCGCTTCGGACTCGGAGTGGTAGCAAGAGGCAAGCCCCGCGATCACAACGACGCCTTCGCGACCGGACTGGTCATCCAAGCGCTGCTCGGCGAGCGCAACGGCGCGCAGGCCAAGGCGATTGATCGAGCGATCGACCGGGCCGTGGCCTGGCTACTTACGACCCAGGACGAGCGCGGCAAGATCGGCGGCGACGATTCACTGACCAAGGCCTACGGCCACGCGCAGGCACTTCGATCACTGTGCATGGTGCAACGTGTGAAGCCCTCGGCCGAGCTGAAGACCGCGATCGAGAACGCGATCGCCTACGCCGAATACCACCGCAACCCCTACGCGGGGTGGCGCTACGAGCCGAAGGCCGGCGACAACGACTCGAAGATCACCGGCCTGATGATGCTCGCTCTCCTCGAGGCGCAGTCGATCGGCATCGAGGTTCCCCGCCCCGCACTCGACGGTGGACGGATGGTCCTCGAGAGCCTGACCGACGAAAGCACGGGCCGCACCGGCTTCGTCGAGCGCGGATCGGTCATGTCCCGCTTCGTCTGGAAGAATGACGGCTACCCGCGCGAGTTCACGGAGGAGCCGACCGCACTCAATCTGATCGTCGCGTTCCGGTCGGGCAAGGATCTGCTCGAGGAACGATGGATGCGTCGTTCGGTGTCGCTGCTCGTCGACGCTCCACCGCTGTGGAGTCCGGCACGCGGATCGATCGACTACTCGTACTGGCAGTATGGCGCCGAGGCGATGCGGTTCGTCGACGGCTACCAGCAGCGACTCTGGCGCGAGCGTCTCTCGACCGAGCTGGCCGCACGCCGCACGAAGAGCGGCGACGGCGCCTACTGGGCGGCGATCGACGCATGGAGCGACGTCGGGATGGAGAACTGGACGACGGCCGCTGCGCTCGTCGCACTGCAGGCCGCGCGCTGAGAGCCCGAGGCCGCACGCAGACACAGGTGCGGCCGGCTCCGTTACTCACTCTCCGGATTGGATCGCGGCGAGGATCGCTTGCAGCTCAGCCTCTTCGAAGCTGCCCGCGAGCATCCCGGACTCGCTGATACGCGCGACGAAGTACGGCAGTGCCACGGCCTCGTCTCCAACGACCACCGCGGTGTGGCGACCGATCAGGGAGTCACTCCAATCCGAGTAAGCGGCACGCCGCTCCTCCCGCATGGTGTAGCGAAGTGCCGGCACGCCTCGGTCATCCAGCGAGACCTCGCAGCGACTCGGATCCATGTCGTCCTGCGTGAAGGACGCTGGCTCGACGGCGACGAAGGTCAGATCCCCGAATTCGACCAGCGACGGCTGCAAATCCTCGGAAGCATTCTCGACCCGGGCCAACACGAACCCGCTGACCGGAACCTGAGCGGCCCCCTCGCGAACGGCCTCTGATCCCGCATCCGACTCGAACCAAGTCTGGAGAGCGCTCACCTCGTCCTCGGTCGGAGTGCGAAGCTCATGAAAGCTCAGAGTCGTCTGGTTCGTCACGTCGTCGAGCCCGACCTCAGGGTCGGTCGACGCGCACGAGCCGAGCACGGCAAGGCCCGCACCGAGGACGGCGCCGAGGGCCACACGAGGGAGTGAGAGAGCAGCTAGAGTCTTCATGGAGATTCGAATTCGTGGCCGTTCGGAGACCGGGCGAGCCGACCCCGAGAGTCCGATCCTAACGCGAGTTCCGGAGCTGGAACCGGCCTGGATCGTCGATCGGGAGCATCCACCGACATCTCCACTCCGAATTCACCGCCGATGGCCGCGACCTGGGACTTCAAGCTGCTCTACGACTCGGAGTGCCCCTTCTGCAAGATGGAGGTCGATTGGCTCAAGCGGCGTGACAAGCACGATCGCCTGGAGACCGAAGACATCATGTCCGAGGGATTCGACCCGGCCACCTATGGCCTCACCGAGGACCAGGTCCATGCCCGGCTCCACGGCGTGCTCCCCGACGGCACCGTGACCGAAGGCATGGAGAGCGTCCGCCGCAGCTACCGCGCGGTCGGTCTCGGCTGGACCGTCGGCTGGACCGCCTGGCCGATCCTCAGCTGGTTCGCCAACCTCGGCTACCGGATCTTCGCCCGCTACCGCGTCCCGCTCGGGCGGCTTTTCGGCCGCAAGTGCACGGACGCCTGCGCGCCGCGGTGACCCATCGCGGGTCGGCACCCTAGCGAGCCAGCCCGGCTGGCTCGGCATCACGAAGCGCAACAGCCGCCGCCTGAACGAGCCGGACCGGCCCCTGAATCAGAAAGGCTCGCCCGTCTTCGCCGACTTGAGCTGTAGCGAGATACCCGCGCCCGAACGGCCACGCGCTACTTCGGTTTCGTTGCGGAACAACAGATGCTGGATCCGACTCAACGAGCACTTGGACGGTTTCCGAGCCGATCCAGTCTCCGGTCAACAGCTGCTCGACACTCTCGCAGTAGCGAGCCTGGGCGACTTGAGCCCCGCGAGTGCGACGAGGTCGCACGACCTCATCGAAGCAACTCTCCTGATCAGAATCTCCTCGACGTCCGAACGAGAAGCCGGCCGATGCGAGCACCGCCAGGAAAGCGCACCGAACGTCGGCTGTAGATCCCTGGACCCTCATCGGCCAAGTGACCGGCTCGTTGAAGTAGGGATCCTCCGCGTCGTGAACAAGATCGTTAGGCCATACCACGCGCATGCAGCGGACCAATTCGCCCGCAGTCACGACGTTCTCGGACACAACTCGGCCGAGGATCCCATCCGCGCCGATTCGCTCGAAACGGATTGGTCTGTTGCTCACGGACGTAGGCGATTCAGGAGACGCCGAGTTCGCACCGCGCGGGTGATGATCGGACTTCGAGTCAGTTCCACGGACCTCTTCCGACTGCACGCGATCGACCTCGCGAAGGAAAGCTCGGATGCGATCGCGTTCCTCGCGCGTACCGAACACACGAAGGACTTTCGATCGTTCTCCATCGTCGGCCACGGTCACAGCCGGCGGCACCAAGAACACCTGAGGACTCCCCTCCGCAATCGATCGGACCTTGGGTGCCATGATCGTCGGCCGAATCATCGCGTCCGCGAGGTGAATCGCCCGCTGCACACCACAGTGATGCATTTCGACCTCCTCCCAGTCTCGATCTTGGCTCTCCGCGGAGCGATCCCAGTCAAGCAGCAATGAGAGGCCATGCTGGACCCCGGCCTGTGCACCTCGAATCGTGATCGAGTTGGAGGCCGCATCCACCACGACTTCAGGCTCGGACATGAGTTCGCCTGCTCCGACGGCATACCGCAGCCGAAGTCGCAGGGAGTGCGCAAACCCGGGCCCCCAACCGTTCTCGAGGACATACCGAAACTCTGCTTCCGGCTCCTGAAAGACGGAAGGCTCAAGCGGCTGCATCGCAGACGGAGCCGAGGAGAACAGCATGAGAGCGACCGACAAGCGAATCCAGCGCATGCCGCTGGGACGATCGAGGCCCGCGAGTATTCCGGGCGCCGAAGCTCCTACAATCACGGTGTGATCGGCTCCCTCCTCGTCGCATCCGCGCTCCTCTCTCCCCAAGAACCCGCCAGTATCCCAACCGACCCGGGACTGACGCTCCGCGTCTTCCGGATCGAAGGCGACCTCAAACGCCTTCCCGAACTCGTCCCGGATCAGACTCCGAATCACGACCGTGTGATCGAGGTCCTCGATCTCGGGCAAGACGACTTCGGCGGACTCGAAGCGAGCTTCTACTCCGAGGTCTCAGGCTTCCTGACGATCGAGAGCGGCGGCAACTACCAGTTCCGGCTGACCAGCGACGACGGGTCGAGGCTGCGCATCGACCGCGCGACCGTGATCGACCACGACGGCACCCACGGGTCCACTTCGAAGAACGGATCGTTCTTCCTGCAGCCGGGGCCCCACGCTCTATCGGTCGAGCACTTCGATCACGGCGGCGCGCGCTCGCTGCGACTGGAGTGGAAGCGACCAGGAACCGAAGCCTTCGAACTCGTCCCGAACTCCGTGCTGACCACGGAGCGTGACCTGACGCGCGTCACCTCGCCCGGCTTCAAGCGCATCAAGCGCAACGGCCGACCGGGTGATCTGCTGCCGCTGAACAGGGTCCACCCGAGCTGGCGTCTCGAGACGATCCGGCCTGAGGGGTTCGAACCGAAGATCGGTTCGATGGCGTTCCTGCCCGACGGCCGCCTCGCGTTCGGCACCTTCTCGCCGCTGCAACGCGACGACCGTTCGCTGCCGGACATCGATTCGAAGGACCCCGACACGATCTACGCGCTCGACACCGAGACGCTCGAGCTCAAGGAGATCGCGACCGACGTCTATGAGCCGGCCGGGATGAACGTGATCGACGGCGAACTCTACGTCGCGCACCGCAAGGAGATCACGAAGCTGACCGACGAAGACAGCGACGGGTTCTTCGAGACCCACACCACGGTCGGATCGGGCTGGGAAGGCTGGAACTACCACCAGTTCACGTTCTGCCTTCTCCACCGCGAGAGTGAGTTCGGGCAGGGCAAGCTCTACACGGCGCTGTCGACGACGATGGCTCCTCCGGGCTGGGAAGGCATGAAGACCAACGCGGGCCCGAATGGCCCCCTCCGCGGTTCGTTCCTCGAGATCGACCTCGACACGAACGACATCCGTGCGATCGCCGGTGGCGCGCGCACGCCGAACGGCCTCGGCTTCGGCCCTGGTGGCGAACTGCTCTACGTCGACAATCAGGGGGCCTGGCTGCCGGCGAGCACGCTGTGCGAAGTCGTGCCTGGCCGCTTCTACGGCCATTACAACTGGACCAACAAGGTCACGAAGCTCGCGGAGCGCTATCCCGACGGCGGCCACCCGAGCGTCTTCAGTGATCGCCCGCGGTCGGCACCGGTGATGTGGCTCCCGCACGGCGAGGTCGTGAACTCCCCGACCGAGATCCTGCCGCTGACCGAAGGCACCTACGCAGGCCAGATCCTGATCGGTGAGCTGACCGCGGGCGGCATCCGCCGAGCCTGCCTCGAGCGCGTCGACGGTGTCTTGCAGGGTGCAGTCTTCCGGCACTGCCAGGGATTCGAGTCCGGCATCAACCGCATGCGCTTCGGACCCGACGGCGCGCTCTACGTCGGCGGCATCGGTGCCGGCGGCAACTGGAAGTGGCGCAACACGCAGTTCGGTCTGCAGCGACTGGTGCCGACCGAGGAGACTCCGTTCGAGATCCTCGCCGTCCGCGCGACCAAGGAAGGCTTCCGGATCGAGTTGACCGGAGACTTCTCCGACTCCGACGACTGGCTCGAACGCATCACCGGCTTCGAAGTCGCCTCTTGGACCTACACACCGACCGAGTCCTACGGCGGCCCGAAGGTCGACGTCCGAAAGCACGAGGTCGAGGTGCTTCAGCGGTTCGATCCGAAGTTCGTCGACAGCGCCTTGCCCGGGTTCGAGATCGGTGTCGATGGCTTCGAGGCTGGGCGCGTCTACCACATTCGGCTGCGAGAGCCGGATGAGCTCGCCGAGGACAAGCGGCTCTGGTCGACCGAAGCCTGGTACACGCTCAACCGTCGGCCATGGATGACTCTGGGAATGGACATCACTCGGCCGCAGATGTCCGACACGACCGGTGTTCCGAAGACTGCGGATGCCGTCGCTCTGATCTCGAGTGAGTTCCCGATGGTGATGCGCCACAAGAACCAGCAGGGGCGCCCCAGCAATCGCTCGCAACCGGAACTGATCGAGTCGAACGACTATGTCGAGGTCGGCTTCGGCAGTGGAGACCTCGTCTCGGCGACCGAATTCGGCGACGCCTGGATCCACGTCGAGTGGTTCAGTCCCGAGGGTGGCAGCGGACAGCAGGCGGCCAACAGCGGCGTCTACATCCAAGGTCGCTACGAGGTGCAGGTACTCGGCTCCCCGCCAGGCCTCCATGAGCCGCGCGACAACGAAGCCGGCGGTGTCTACGGCGTCGCCGCCCCGTTGGTCAACGCGACGCGCGGCCCGGGTCAGTGGAACTCCTACGACCTGTGGTTCACGGCCCCGCGCTTCGAAGACGGCGAAAAAGTCCGCAACGCGAACCTAACAGCCTGGATGAACGGCAATCTGATTCACTTCAACCTACAGATCCCAGGCCCGACCGGCGGTGCGGCTCCGATCGGTGAGGAACCGGGGCCCGACGGAATCCAGATCGGCCCACTGCGCTTCCAGGACCACAGCTCTGGGGCCGAGGGTCCAGTGCGCTACCGCAACGTCTGGATCCGACCTCTGGAGGCGCCGAACCGAATCGACAGCGAGTGGGTCGACCTGCTCGCGACGGCCGAGTTCGCCCCGCGCGGCGGCAAGGCGACGTTCACCTACGAGGACGGGGTTCTGACCGGCACCACGGCGCCGAACACGCCTAACACGTTCTGGACCAGCGCGGAGACCTTCGCGGACTTCGAGATGATCTGGGAGGCGAAGATCGATCCGGAGCTGAACTCCGGGGTCCAGATCCGCAGTGGCGTGCGCGGAGGTTTCGACAACCGCGACGGCAACCTGGTCGGCTACCAGGTCGAGTTCGATCCCAGCGACCGGGCTTGGACCGCCGGTCTCTACGAGGAGGCAGGACGCGGCTGGCTCCACGACCTGAGCTCCGCCCCCTACGCCCGGCGTGCGTTCCGCCAAGGGGAGTGGAACCGCTTCCGCGTCGTCTGTGACGGCCCCGTGATCCGAACCTGGATCAACGGCGTGCCGGCGGCCGAGGTCTTCGACGGACGCTCCCCGTCCGGACACATCGGCTTCCAGGTGCACGGCGTCGGCGGCCGTCAGGATCCGCTGACGGTGCAGTGGCGCAACGTGCGCCTACGCCGGTTGCGCTGAAGCCCCGGCCCCGGTCGCAGCCTCGACGACTCCGGCCGCACCGTCGACGCGGATTGCGGATCCATCCGGCAGTCGCATGGCACCTCGTGCGTTCGTCACGCTGACGACGCCGACCTCGCGCAACACGATCGAACCATGACTGAGATCGCCGCCGGTCTCGACGACGACGGCGGCCGCACGCGTGAGCATCGGGATCCATCCAGCGTCGACCGCCGGTGCGACGAGCACGACCGGGGCGTCCTGATTTGGCCAGTCCGCGGCCGGCGAGTCGGCCCGGAACACGACTCCGTCGACCACTCCCGCGACGAGCCCGAGTCCACGGATCGCGCCCTCGGGGATCGGGGCCTCGCGATTGGCCAAGGGGTCGCGCGACGAGAACAGATCCGGCAATTCGATCCCGCGTCGGGTCTCGATCTCCTCCTGGCGGCGCTGCCAGTGTTCGCTGGTGAACGCCTCCTCGCGGTCGAGTGCCCGCAGCTCCTCGACTTCGAGATCGAACACTGCCTCGGCGGAAGGTAGCAGCTGCTGCTCCTCGGCCCGCTCGGCGAGCCGAAGCAGATCGGCCCTCAGTCGGGCGAATCCACGCATCGCCTGGTCTCGGAGCTTCTCACGCGCACCGAGTGGCCCTCTGGCCGCCCACCAGATCGGCCGGCCAATCGTGTGCGCGAGAAGGCGTCGCAACGTCGGCGTCGGGGCGCGTTCACGAGATGCGGACGTCGTCACGGGCTCGGCAAGAGTGCGCAGGAACGCCGACGGATCGTCACTCGTGCGCGGGTTGGCGATGTCCGACTCGAAGATCGCACGGTGCCCAAACTTCTCCATCGAAGCCTCGAGCACCTTCTCGAACGGATGACCACTCGGCCACTCTCCGGCGCGCAACTTCGTCCGCAGAGCCTCGTCTTCGGGAACCGCTGCCCGCAGCTCCTCCATCGACCAAAAGAGCTCCGACGTGACCGAGCGATGGGACCTCGCCAGCACCTCGAGCCAACCGAATCGACGCAGCATCGCGAGTGGTGGCGCCATGGCCCCGGTCAGATCCATCATGCCGTGGACGAGGTCGACGTAGACGCGACCGAAGACTTCGACGAACTGCCCGAAGGTCTCGACCTGTGCGGGCGAACGCAGCCTGCGCCGCAACTTCCTAGACCGCGGCGCCGAGAGGAACTGCGCGAAGCCGAGCCGCACCAGAGTCCGCCACTTCCGAAGAGATCGCCCCGGCTGTGGCCCCTGATCGATCGAGGTGCCCCCGCCGATCGAATCTGTGACCAGCCGCGTCGGGAGCCCCCAGGCCCGCACCGTGTCCGTCAGCAACGACAGGTCGATCCGTGGACGGCCGTGGAAGTTGCGCAGGAAAGGCCGCGAAGTCGGCAGCGAAGCGTCGAAGCGCCGGTAGTGGCCGTAGAGCGCCGAGGCATTCGCCTCGAGCACGGACGCCATCAAGACCGACGGCAGCTCCGGAAGGATCTCGTTGTGATTGGCGACGGTGAACAGCTCGTCACGACGCGGAGGCGTGGTGACCGGGCGACACTGGAGGAGCCAACAGCGCTCGCCGTCGTCGGCCCACTCGACGTCGAGATCGGAGCCGAGGCGCAAGCCCTCGGGATCCAGGTCGTCGAAGTGCCTCCGGACATCGAGGAGCAAGACCTGCAAGCGTCGAGACCAGCCAGCCTCGGCCTTCGGGCCGGAGCGCCGCTCGAACGAACGGAGCTTCGCGAGGCTCGACGACTCACCGCCCTCTCGCACAACCGAGTCGCCGAGTCCGACCCCGGACTCAATGAGGTCGTCTTCGAAGGCCGCTTCGGTGAACGCGACACCGGCTCGCTCGGGATCGATCTGGAGCTGCACCAAGACATCTCGTCGCCCGAGGCTGTTCACGCCTGATTCGCGCACGCGTCGGATCGCTTCGACGAGGCGATCGTTCGTGACTCCGAGTTCCGAGTAGAAGGCGCCGGCTCCGGCTGCCGCCGCTCCGTCCTCTCCTTCGAACGACGAGCGCACGGCGAAGCGGAGACCCTCGACGCCCTGACCCGCACGGTGACTGAGGTCGTGCACCGCGAGATCGAGGGCCCCTCGGAGCCAGGCCGCATCCTCGCTCCAGAGCTCGTCCGACAGCACGAATCCGTCCGGCACCGGCAACCCGGCGCGGTGTGCGGAGCAGAGCGCCTGAGCCTTCGGAGCCGCATCGCGAGGCAGCGCGCCATCCCCGAGTCGCGGGAGGGCCGGTCGATCAGCCCCGCGATCGCCATCGGAGGACTCCCGAACGAGTGAAGCGACCTTCTCCCGCAGCACGATCGCCATCCGCTCAGGGTCGTCGATCATCGGAAAGTGGGTCCAGTCTTCGACGACGTCGATCGACGCAGTCGGCAGCACGCGCAGGAAGCCCCGTGCCTGAGCCGGCTCAAGCAGTCGCTCCCGCCCACCCCACAGCAGCCGGGCTGGGACCCGGGATGCCGGCAGCGACTCGAACCAGTCCCTGGTGATCAGGTCGAACAGGCGCGAGAACGCCCGGCAGTTGCGGTAGCCGCGGAAGAATCGGTCGACGACCGCGTCGGGGTGTTCGCGTTCGAAGAAGCGGCGACGCCAGACCGGGCGCAGCATCTTGGAAGCGATCATGCGCCGCGCGAGCGGCCGCACGCCCGGTAGCTTCATCAGCTTCGGGAAGAGTCGTAGACCGAGGTTCGCGCCCACGGGCGCATGCAGGATCACACCATCGAGGGGCAGACGACGATGCCGGAGAACCTCGAGCACGATCGCTCCTCCAACCCCATGGCCGTAGAGCACGAGCGGACCCTGCACCGTCTCACACACGCCTTCGATCTCCCGAGCCCAATCCTCGAGCTCCAGATCACGGACCCGGGCAGAAGGAGCGACCTCGGGGTGCGGATCCGAACCGAGTGGCTCCGCGTCGAATCCGCTGAGGACCGGCGCGAGCAGATCGATCACGACCGGAACGGCGGGATCGGGCGTCAATCCGCGGATCGCGCGGTCGAGCGCCTCGAAACGGAAAGGGCCCCCGCCGTTTCCGCTGACGGCGAGCACGGTGACTCGAACTGGATCGCGAGGAGTCTCGGTCATCAGGCGACCGGCGGGCCCCACAGGGGGCGTCGCTGGTGCCGAGATGTTCGCTTCGGCAATCGTGTCGGATGCCGGGGTCCGTCCCCGAGCCGGGATGGGACCACAACGCACGCTCTCAGGGGAGCTGCAGCGCCGGAGCCGACCCGTTCAACCAGGCCGGCTTCCAACCGCGGGACCACCGGTCCCGCGCGAACTCAGTTCTCCGGGCCGGCGGTCGCGCCGGACTCTTCGCGCGGGTCTTCGAACCCGAAGTTCGCGATCAGCGAGTCCTTGGAGAACGACTGCCAGTAGATGCTGCGCAGTCGCGCGTCGACGAGGTTGCGACGCGCACGCATGCGGTAGAGGTTCACGTCGTCGACCGTGCCGTCTTCCTCGGCGACAACTCGCGCCCAGACCTGCGCCTTGTCCGGCGAGTACGGGACAAACCCGTCGGTGATATCACCGACCTTCTCCAGACTTTGGATCGCCTGCGAGAAGAAGACCGAGCGGACGAAGCTGTCGTAGGTCCACTGGTTTCGGCCGTCGAGGCGTAGGTCGCTCGGCAGGGCTCCGGTGCGCTTCAGCTCGATGCCTTCGGCAGCCGCAGCGTTCGCGAACACCTCGTCCGTGCGCTCGCTGACGAGCTCGTCGACTTCCTCGTCGATCTCCTCCTGCACGATCTCCGCGTAGTCCTCGCGGCGCTCGTCCTTCTCGGCGAGTTCTTCGTCCAAGTCAGCGATCAGCGACTCGAATCGCTGGACGGCCTGGCGAGCTGCTCCGGCCGGCAACGCATCGAGAGCGGCCTGGAGCTCGGAGCGCTCGCTCTCCTTCTCCGTCAGCCACTCTTGGTAGCGCTCGTCGACCTTGGCGTCCTTGCCGCCTTCGACCTCTGCAATCTTCTCGGCAGCCGCAGCACGAGAGAGCTCTTCGACGCGCTCTTCGAACGCCTCGACGTTCTCCTCGACCATCTGCTTGGCCTCGGACGCGACGTAGGAATCGACCGCATCGTCTCGGATGTCTTCGAGGTCCTGCAGCGGCTTCTCGGTGCGGTCCATCAGTCGGACACCGAAGACGTGACTCTTCGAGTGGAAGACCGTCGACCCCACCGGCTGCCTGTCGTGGCTCAGCAGCTCGACGGTGCTCGCGAGTTCCCAGCCACCGATCGGCTCGAACTCCTTGAGATCGTCCTGCGGAAGCTGCTCCTCGGTCCGGATCGTGACCGCGTTGCTCAAACCCTCCGTGAGGCGGGACCACGCTTCGGCCAGGTCGAAGGACTGCAAGATGCCGTATCGCGCGGCTTTGAGCTCGTCCTCGCCAGCCGTGATCACGTCGACTGTCTCGTCGCAGACGTCCTTCGCGGCCTTGTACTCGTCCGTCCCGAGACCAGATTCTTCGCGAACCTTGTCGAGGTTGACGAACGCTTCGTCACGGTCGAGCTCCGCGACAGAGAGCCGCGACAGGATCTCGTCCAGCGTCCGCGCCTGAGCTTCGATGTGCGCTTCGAGTTCGTCCTCGATCTTGTCGCGCAGCGAGCGCATGGCCTCTTCGAGGACCATCCGGAAGCGAACATCCGCGCCCTCAGGCTCGATGAACTCCTCCTCGGCCGGCTTCTGGTCGACTTCGTCGTCCTGGCTCTCAGCGTCCCCCTCACCTGCCGTGGTTTCGCCTGCCGTGGTCTCGCCTTCCGCGGTCTCACCTTCCGTGGTCTCACCTTCCGTGGTCTCACCTTCCGTGGCGTCACCCTCGGAGGTCTCACCCTCGCCGGATTCACCTTCGGAACCCTCACCGCCGTCGCCTTCCTCACCATCGCCAACCGGCTCCGGCTTGCGGTACAGGTAGCGACGGGTGCGGGTGACGAACACCTCGACCTGGTCGTCCGTGATCGAGTTCTCCCAGGACTCCAACTCGGTCTCGCCGAGATCGATCAGATCCAGCTCCGCGAGACGGGCGACGATCGCCTGGCGATCCTCGGCGCCCTCGAAGTTGAACCCGAAGAACTCAACGTCGTGCCGGTTGACGTCCTCGAACGGTCGGCGCGGGCCCGGGTCGAGATCGTCGAGGTAAGCGATCAAGGTCTCACCCTGCGCCGCCTCGTCCATCGCATCAAAGGACTCGCGGATCGTGTCTTCGAAATCCGCCTCCGAGATGAACACGCCCTCGATCTCGACCTTCTCGATCTCGTCGGCGATCTGCTGCAGCAGCGCCGCCTCGCTGGTGTCGACCGAGAAGCCGAGCGAGCGAACGAGCGTCGCGATCCGAAGACCCTCGAAGATCGCAGTCCGAACGGTCAGCGCAGATCCACGCCCACCACCGAGAGCATCGGCGTCGAATTGCTGGTCGTCAGGACGATCGCGGTTCATCGCCGCGAGCGCGCCCTCGATCACTCGATCGGCATCGTCGTAGGAAGCCTCGATGCCGTACTCGATCGCGATGCGTCGCAGCGCGGCGAGCACGTCCGGCGTGTCTTCGGAACCTCGATCCCCGGGTTGGTTGAGGTTCGGCAACACGTTGTAGACCGAGTCCCCCATGACCATCCGACGGACGAGGCTACTCATCTCGTAGTCCTCGGGGGTCAACTCGACCCTGCGGCCCTTGACCTGGATCGAAGGCAGCGGACGGGACGGCGTGAACCAGTTGCGCGCCGTATCCAGAATCGGACCGCTGATCGAGAAGATGACCAGCAGGATGACACCGAGGACGAGGATGAGGCCCTGGTTCTTGCGGAAGAAGTCCATCGCGGATTGAACGCCCCGAACCGGGTCCGGTGGCCGAAACTCGAACGGTTGGCACACGCGGCGTCGGAGGCTGTGGAGCCGCGAGACTCTAGCAGGCCGCCGAACAAATGGCACGACCGTGAGCGGGCCGTTCTACGGTTGGCTGCCCAGTCCGAGACCGAGACCTCGACGCACCCGTCCCAGCGACGCCGACCGGACGGCGGGATTCACGCCAAAGCGGCCGAGCTACGCGCTTGGAACGGCGCCTCGGAGGGTCCGGTGTCTCGCCTCGGCGGATTCGCCCGACTCGTTGGACTGGCGTGACCCGCTCAGCCCTCGGCGAGCGGGATGCCGTCTTCCCAGAGAAGCTTGGGGATCCGGTTCACGACCGGAAACAGCACCCCCTCGGCCTCGCAGACGAGGCCCGCCTCGCTGGCGCCGGCGACGGGTCGCCCGCCCCGATCGACGAGCGCCCCAGCCCCGGCCCGGGTGCCGATCGACTCGAGCTCCGAAGTCGTCGCTCGCCGGAGCGGATGATGGCTCCGAGGCGACACGTAGATGTCGAGCATCTCGTCGCGCAGCGACGGCGGAAGATCCGAGGAGTCTTCGGGCTTCGGGTCGGACATCGGGGGCACTGCGACCTCTCGCAGCCATTCAGGAAGGGATTGGAGTAGGGACGGAAGGACTTGAACCTTCGACCAATGGATTAAAAATCCACTGCTCTACCGACTGAGCTACGTCCCCACACCGGAGTCGACCCGCCGAGCCCAAGGGCCGTGCAGATCGGGAATTCGAAGATCGAACCGAGGAGCGCCTCTCGGCGCAACGGTCGATCACATCCTCAGTCGTTCATGATCTCGTCGGTCTTGCGCGCGACCAGCTCGTCGACGCGCTTCTCGGACTCCTTGAGGTGGTCCTGGACCGCGTCCTTGAGCTCCTGGTGGAAGTCCTCGGTGATCTCCTTCTTCGAGAAAGCCTGATCCCCATGTTTGTTGGCGTCGCGACGCCCGTTGCGCAGGGCAACCCGAGTCTCCTCGGAGATCTCCTTGACCTTGGCGGCGAGCTTCTTGCGCTGCTCCTCGGACAGGGGCGGCATCATCAGCCGGATCACCTTGCCGTCACTCGAAGGAGCGAGGCCGAGATCGGAGGCGTGCAAGGCCCGCTCGATGTCCTTCATGATCGAGACATCGAACGGCTTGATCATCAGCTGCCGCGGCTCGGGCACGCTGATGTGCGCGACCTGGTTCAACGGCGTCATCGAGCCGTAGGCCTCAACCTTCACCCGGTCGACGAGCGCCGGGGAGGCACGACCGGTCCGGATCGTGGACAGCACGGAGACCAGGTGCTCGATCGACTTCGCAGAGCGCTCCTGAAAATCTTCCAGGATCAGTTGGGTGTTCTCGTCCATGGTTCGTTCTCCGACGATTCAGTCGTAGTCGGATGCGAGGCTGCGGGGAAGATCTGCCTCGGATTCGGAACGCAGACCTCAGTCTGCGGTCACCCAGGTGCCGATCGCCTCGCCGCGAATCGCCCGCTCCATGTTCCCCTCGATGAACATGTCGAACACCATGATCGGCATGTCGTTCTCCATGCAGAGGGTGAACGCAGTCCGGTCCATCACGCGGAGATCACGATCCAGCACGTCGCGAAACGTGGCCTTGTCGATCCGCTGAGCGGTCGGATCCGTCTTCGGATCGGCGGTGTAGACGCCGTCGACCTTGGTCGCCTTGAGGACCGCGTCGACGCCGAGCTCCGTCGCGCGGAGCGCCGCAGCGGTGTCCGTCGTGAAGTACGGGTTGCCGGTTCCGGCAGCCAGAATCACCACCCGTCCGCGCTCGAGGTGGCGGATCGCGCGACGACGGATGTAGGGCTCCATGACCTCGTCGATCGCGATCGCGGTCATCGCTCGCGTCTCGATCGACTCACGCTCGAGAGCGTCCTGGAGCGCGAGAGCGTTGATCGCCGTCGCGAGCATCCCCATCTGGTCCGCCGCCGAGCGATTCGTACCGAATCGCGCGAACTCGGCCCCGCGGATCAGGTTGCCGCCACCGACGACGATCGCCACCTGGGCGCCGAGACGGCAAACGGAAGCGACCTGCTTGGCGAGTTCCGCCGCGATCCCAGGGTCGACCCCCGAAACGCCGGGGGTGCTCAGCGCTTCGCCACTGAGCTTCAGCAACACTCGGTGCAATCGAGACGGAATACCCGCCATCTCAGCTCCCGAGTTCCAGGCGGACGAAGCGGCGGATCTGGATGTTCTCCCCGATCTTGCCGACCAGCGCCTTACGGGTCTCCTCGACGGTGGTCTTGCCGTCTTCAGCCTTTACGAACGGCTGCTCGACGAGGCACTGCTCGGCGAGGTACTTCTTCAGTCGACCTTCGACGGCCTTCTCGATGACCTCGTCCGGACGACCGGCCATCTGCTCCTTGGCCTGCTCGATCAAGAACGCCTTCTCCTTCGCGATCGTCGCCTCGTCGATCTCCTCCGGACGGAGGAACTTCGGGTTCATCGCGGTGATGTGCAGGCAAAGTCCGTTGCCGAATGCGACGAAGTCTTCGTTCTTGGCGACGAAGTCCGTCTCACAGCTCATCTCGACCATCACGCCCAACTTCATGTTGTGGTGGACGTAGCTGAAGATGCGACCCTCTTCGGCTTCGCGCGAAGCCTTGTTGTCCGCGGTTTGCAGACCCTTCTTGCGCAGGATCTCGACTGCTTTGTCGGAGTTGCCGTCGGCCTCTTGGAGAGCCTTCTTGCAGTCCATCATCGGAGCCCCGGTGCGTTGCCGGAGCGCCATCACAGTCTTCGCGTCGATGTTGGCCATGGATCGGTGTGTGGTTGGATGTGTCGATCGGGCGCGAGGCCCGTTGGAGGTGGGAGTGGTGAGGCGCCGGTCGGTCCGACACCCCAAATCCGTGGGGTCGCCCGAGACGATGGGACAACTCGGGAGATGGAAAGGAAGTGAACGTTGCGGACGCGGGGCCGAGCTCCGGAGGAGGTCCCGACCCGATGCGGCGGTTCGTCATGCCGGAGCCTAGCAGTCGAGCCCCGAAATCCAGAACAGGCGAAGAACCAGATCCCGAGGAATCCCGGTTCCGGGCGCTAGACGCCTTGTGGGCAAGCTCGCGCTCCCAGCCGAGTTTCGCGGGATCGGCGGTGCTGCCGCGCGCGGCGGGACCGCATCGAACCGCCCCGGCCGGACGGAGTCCGACCAGGACTTCGCCGGTCAACCCGCCGAGCGGGCCGAGACCGGCTCGGTGCCGATCACTCGGCCGCCGGCGGCGTATCCGGAGCGGACTGCTCCGGAGCCTTGGTCTCCTGGGCCTTGGTCTCCGGGGCCGCGTTCTGCGGCGCATCGGTCTTCGGAGCCTCGGCCGGAGCTCCGCCGGCCTTTTGCTCGCCAGCCTTCTGCTCGCCGGCCTTTTGCTCCGCTGCCTTTTGGTCAGCCGCAGCATCGCCACCGATCGACACGGTCGAGGCGTGGCCCTGCGCCCGCTCCTGGAAGCGACCGCCGGAACGGCCACCGCCGCCGCCGCCGCGACCACCAGCACCACCGCGGCCGCCGCCGCGACCACCGCCACCACCACGGCGCGGACCACCACGCTGCTGGGTCTGGCGGCCGATGACTTCGCGCGCACGCGGGTCATTCTTGGCCCGGCCACGAGCGGCCGCGAGCGTCTGCTCGTCGACGCTGGCAACGCCTTCGAGGATCGCATCCGTCAGACGGCCGACCAGCAGCTGCACCGAGCTGACCGCATCGTCGTTGCCCGGGACGACGATGTCGGCGAGATCGGGGTCGCAGTCCGTGTCGAGGATCGACACGACCGGCACGTTCATCCTGGCGGCTTCCTTGAGCGCGATGTCCTCGCGGCGCGGGTCGACGACGAGCATCGCCGCCGGCAGGCCGTGGAGGTGACGCAGACCCTCGAGGTTGCGCTGGATCTTGCGCATCTCGCGGCGAAGCATGGCCTGGGCCTTCTTCTTGTGCTTCTCCATCGTGCCGTCGGCCTCAGCAGCCTCGAGTTCCTCGAGGCGTCCCAGGCGCTCACGCACGGTGTTGAAGTTGGTCAGCGTGCCACCAATCCAACGCTCGGTGATCGACGGCATCTTCGCGCGACCGGCTTCGGCCTCGATGACCGAGCGAATCTGGCGCTTGGTGCCGACGAACAGGATTTGCCCGCCCTGCGCCGCGATCTGACGGAGGAAGTGCTCCGCCTGGATCAGACCACGCACGGTCGCCTTCAGATCGATCATGTGGATCTTGTGGCGGCGGCTGTGGATGAACGGCGCCATCTTCGGGTTCCAGCGCTTGGACTGGTGACCGAAATGGACTCCGGCTTCGATGAGTTCGGGGATGCTTACGGCGGGCACGGGCGGTTGGTCCGAAACGGCTGGTGGGGTTCTGGAAAAAGGGCGCAGGAGTCTACGGGAACCCTGCCCCCACGCAAGCCCGGATCGGGACTCGACGAAACGACTCTGCCCCGCCCCGAGACCGGCCCGATTTTGGTCCCCCCGCGGCGCTCCCGCTGTGGCTACACTCCGAAGGCTGGGAAATCCCCCGCTCGGCCGCTCAGGCCGCCGGGTTGCGGGGACCTGTGTCTTCTCTCCTCCCGCCGAATTCTTGACCTCTCGCACGCACGACGGATCCGATCCGGAGGGCGCCGGTATCGGCGCTCCGGCCCACGGTTCCAGCTTCGGCAGCGGCCTCGCCGGCGGACCGGCCCACGGCGGCCCGAACTCCGCCGCCTCCGGTACGGCCCACGCCGAGCGCCGACGCCCTCAACGCTCTCTCGCCATGGCCGCCCCCGCTCGCATCCTCGTGCTCAACCACCGGCGCGACGACCTCGCGTCGTTGTGTGACGCGGCGGCGCGCGTGGGACACGAAGTCGGGCACGCATCCTCCCTCCAGGAGACACGCGAACTCCTGGACCGCGAGATGCCGGATCTGGTGCTTCTCAACCCGCTCGTCGTCGAAGCCGGCTGCGTCGAACTCGAGTTGGTCGAAGCCCTGCAGCGCCCGGGCGCACCGGTGCCGGTCGTGATCGCGGTCGATGACCCGCGAGCCTTCGACCGCAGCGCGACCCAGGCGCTGCCGATCCGCGACTTCGTCACCCGCCCGATCGCGGTCGAGGAGTGCCTGCAGCGATTCGCGCTCGCGCTGCAGACCCGCAACCACATGGTGACCCTGCACGAGCGCGCACTCGAACTCGAGGGACAGGTCTCGATCGACTTCAAGACCGACCTCCTGAGCGAGCGCTACTTCAACCAGCTCCTGCAGCTGGAGTTCAAGCGCGCCCGTCGTCACCGCACGCAGCTGTCCCTGGCACTGATCGACGTCGACAACTTCAAGTCGATCAACGACTCGACCGTTTACGCATTCGGTGACGAAGTGCTCAAGCACGTTGCGCAGTGCCTCAAGTCGAACATCCGTGAGACGGACTTCGCCGCGCGCTTCGGCGGCGACGAGTTCGTCCTCCTTCTGCCGCACACCTCGGCCAGCGAAGCTGTGCACACGGCGACGCGTATCCGCAACAAGATCGCCGAGAGCGTCGTCCGCTGGGGCGAGTACGAACGCTCGGTCACGATCTCCGTCGGCATTGATACCTTCGACGGGATCCGCGACGGACACGCTGCCGACCTCCGCCGCCACGCGAATCTCGCGCTCCAGCAATCGAAGCGCCGCGGCAAGGACAAGGTCTGGCTCTACGAGCAGATCTCTCGCGAGAACCCGGGCGAGTCCGCCGGCGCCTGAGCGCGCGCAGAGACCACTCCGAACGAGGCTCCCGGTGAACGTCGTCTTGTTCGAAGCCCGGGAGGTCGGATCCGACAACCGCTGCGAACTGCACGACCGTCGCCTCCTCCACCTGCGGCAGGTCCTGAGCGCCCAGCCTGGAGACCGGCTGCGCGTCGGGATCCTCGACGGCTCGCTCGGCTACGCCGAGGTCGAATCGATCGACGACCAGCGCGCCGTCCTCCAGTGTGCATTCGACGAGCCGGCACCGAGCCGAAGTGACGACACCCTGATCCTCGGGATCCCCCGCCCGAACATCCTCGCGCGAGTGCTCGAAGCCGCCGTCACGCTCGGCTTCGGCCGGATCGCGCTGCTGCGGACCCGCCTGGTCGACAAGAGCCAGCTGCAAAGCCACGCCTTGCTCCCCGAAGCACTCCAAGAACGCATCCTCAAGGGCCTCGAGCAGAGCGTCCGCACCGCCCGCCCCGAGATCGTCCTCGAAGACCGCTTTCGCCCCTTCGTCGAAGACCGCCCCACCCAGTGGGCACTCGGACCGTCGCGATTCGTCGGACATCCCGAGGGTTCCCGAGACCTGGCTTCGGAGCGCGTCGATTGCTCCGGACCGATCACCCTGGCGATCGGCCCCGAGCGAGGGTTCACCGACTTCGAAATCGAGCGTTTCGGGGCCTCTGGCTTCACGGCGGTGCGGAGCGGCACCCAGCCGCTCCGCGTCGAAACCGCGCTCTCGGTGCTGACCGGCCAACTGAAACTTCAGCGGGCCCTCAGCTGCTGAGCCATCGGAGCTCCCTGCGGAAAATCTGAGTCGGGTGCTAGTGTTGCCTCGCTCCAGGTCCGACCCCGGTCCATCCCGACGCCGATGACCCGCTCCGAATCCCTCGACGCCCTCTTCCCGCGCAGCTCGCGCTTTTCCGAACGGCACCTCGGTCCACGCCGCAGCGATCACGCGGCCATGCTCGAGACCTGCGGCGCCAAGTCGCTCGACGAGCTGATGGACCGCGCCCTTCCCGACGCGATCCAGTGGGACGGCATGCTCGTCACCCCCAGCGCGCGGAGCGAAGAACAGGTGATCGGTGACCTCCATCGCCTGAGCGAGAAGAACAAGACCTTCCGCAGCTACCTCGGCATGGGCTACCACGGCACGCACACGCCGCCGGTGATCCTGCGGAACGTGCTCGAGAACCCGAACTGGTACACGCAGTACACGCCGTACCAGCCGGAGATCAGTCAGGGTCGACTCGAGGCGCTACTGAACTTCCAGACGATGGTCCTCGACCTGTCTGGGCTCGAGTGCGCGAACGCCTCACTGCTCGACGAAGCGACGGCCGCCGCCGAGGCGATGACGATGTTCCAACGCGTGCTCGGCCGGAAGGCACAGGGCAAGACCGCGTTCGTCGTCAGCTCGGACTGCCACCCACAGACCATCGCGGTCGTGGAGACGCGCGCGGAGCCGCTCGGCCTCGAAGTGCGGGTGCAAGACCCGACAGCCCTCGAGGTTGGCGAAGACGTCTTCGGCGTGCTGCTCCAGTACCCGGGCACCAGCGGCGAAGTCCGCGACCCGAGTGCGGCGGTGAAGAAGGCCCACGATCAGGGTGCGCTGGTCTGCGTCGCTGCAGACCTGTTGTCGCTGACTCTGTTGAAGGAGCCGGGCGCGTTCGACGTCGATGCGGTCGTCGGTTCGACTCAGCGATTCGGAGTGCCACTCGGCTACGGCGGCCCGCACGCCGGCTTCATGGCGACGCGCGAGGACTACAAGCGTCAGATGCCGGGCCGGATCATCGGCGTGACCAAGGACTCGGCTGGCGACACGGCGCTGCGCATGGCGCTGCAGACCCGCGAGCAACACATCCGTCGCGACAAGGCGACCTCCAACATCTGCACGGCTCAGGTCCTCCTCAGCGTGATGGCGTCGTTCTACGGCGTCTACCACGGCCCGCAGGGACTGCGCTCGATCGCCTCCCGCATCCGCGGGTTGACCGGGATGCTGCGCACCGCCCTAGTCGGCGCCGGTCACGAAGTCATCAACCAAAACCACTTCGACAACCTGAAGGTCCGTCCGTCGAACGGCGCGGAAGCGGTCCTGAAGGCAGCGGTCGATCTGGAGATCAACTTCCGCGACTACGGCGACGGAACCGTCGGCATCTCGCTCGACGAGACTGTCGAGGGCGATGACCTCGCGGACGTCCTCAAGGCGTTCGGCCTCGCGTTCGACGACCTCGATCTCGACGCTCTGAAGAACGGCGTGCAGGACATCCCCGCGGAACTTCGCCGGGAGAGCGACTACATGACGCACCCGGTGTTCCACAGCCACCGCTCGGAAACCGAGCTGCTGCGCTACATGCACCGCCTCGTGCAGAAGGACCTGTCGTTGACGACGTCGATGATCCCACTCGGATCTTGCACGATGAAGCTCAACGCGACGGCCGAGATGATTCCGGTCTCGTTCCCAGGCTTCTCGAATCTTCACCCGTTCGCGCCGCGCTCGCAGGCAGAAGGCTATACCGAGCTCCATGCGAACCTGAGCGCCTGGCTCGAAGACATCACCGGCTTCGCTGGCACGAGCCTGCAACCGAACGCCGGCTCGCAAGGCGAGTACACCGGCCTGCTGGTCATTCGAGCGTTCCACCGCAGCGATGGTCAGGAGCAGCGCAACATCTGCCTGATTCCGAGCTCGGCGCACGGCACGAACCCGGCGTCGGCGATCATGGCCGGCATGAAGGTCGTCGTCGTCAAGTGCGACGACGAAGGGAACATCGACGTCCAAGACCTGAAGCAGAAGGCCGACCAGCACTCGGACGACCTGGCGGCTTTGATGGTCACCTACCCGTCCACGCACGGTGTCTTCGAGTCGTCGATCAAGGAGATCTGCACGATCGTTCACGAGCACGGCGGTCAGGTTTATCTGGACGGCGCGAACCTGAACGCACAAGTCGGCCTCTGCAAGCCGGGCCTTCTGGGCGCGGACGTCTGTCACCTCAACCTGCACAAGACCTTCTGCATTCCGCACGGCGGCGGTGGCCCCGGCATGGGGCCGATCTGTGTCGGCGAGCACCTGGTGCCGTTCCTTCCGAGCCACCCGGTCATCCCGATGGGCGGCGAGAAGGCGATCGGACCGGTCAGCGCCGCGCCTTGGGGTAGCCCTTCGATCCTCCCGATCAGCTACGCCTACATCGCGATGATGGGCCCCGACGGACTGAAGGAGGCGACCGAGGTCGCGATCCTCAACGCGAACTACATCGCGAAGCGCCTCGAGAACCACTTCGACGTGCTCTACACCGGCGAGCACGGCGACGTTGCGCACGAGTGCATTCTCGACTGCCGTGGGTTCGAGAAGTCCGCGCACGTCACGGTCGCCGACATCGCCAAGCGCCTGATGGACTACGGCTTCCACGCGCCAACCATGTCGTGGCCGGTCGCCGGCACGTTGATGATCGAACCGACCGAGTCGGAGTCGAAGGAAGAGCTCGACCGCTTTTGCGAGGCGATGATCGCGATCCGCGAGGAGATCCGAGCGATCGAGGCCGGCACCGTGGACTACGAGCAGAGTGCTCTGCGCAACGCGCCGCACACGATGGCTGCAGTCACGAGCGCCGACTGGGATCGCTCCTACAGCCGCGAGCTCGCTGCGTTCCCGGCGCCGTGGCTGAAGGTGAACAAGCCCTGGCCGACGGTCGGTCGCGTCGACGACGTCTACGGTGACCGCAACCTGGTCTGCTCCTGCCCGCCGCTCGAGAGCTACGCGGAGAACTGAGCTCGATCAGCCCTCCCGCTTGACGATCCGGATCACGCGGGAGCGCCAGCGCGCTTCGAAGTCGGCCAACGTCGACTTCACACGTCCTTCGATAGGGTCGAGAATGACCAGGCTCGACGCTTCTCCGTCGATCGACTCAACGACGACCCAGTGGTCGACGAAGAAGCTCAGACGCACAGGGACCATCGCCGGCGCCTCGAGCTCCTCGAGACTCGGTTCTGAGTAGTCGACGCTCCATTCGCGGCACTCCTCCTCGAGCACCTTCACGAGTCCGCGCTGAACGCAGAACTCGTCGGTCCCGGTCAGAGCATTCGTCGAACACAGCTCGGCCATCCGCGCTTCGGTCCGACGAATCCCCTGCTGATCGAGCAGCATGACGGCTGCGGCCGCACCACAAGAGATCGGCGAAGTCTGGAGACAGATCCCGTTCGCGTCGACCCGCCCGAGAAGCCGTTGCGGATCCGCCGTGACCGTCGCATGAACGCGCTGCAACACGAGAAGCGAAAGCCCGATGACCAGGAGTCGAAGACCACGTCGCTCTGAGGGCTTCGAGCGCGTGGCGGCCGCACAGCTCAACACAGCGAACGCGAACGGAAAGGCCCACCAGGGTCGCAACACCGGGTAGATGCCGACCCCGAACGCCGACACCTCGGTCTCCTGGAGGAACCGACTGAGAGCCTTCGCGATCAAGGGCAGCAGCATCACGAGAACGAAGGCCGAGGCCGCCCGAGGCCCGCGACGGCCGCAGAACTCCCCGCACACGACGCCCAAAGCGAGTGCGAGTGGGACAGTCAGGGCGAGGATCCAGTCTGGAGACATGCTGTCGGCGCTCTCTCCTGATCGACATCGGCCACGGGTCGATCCCAGCTACAGCCGAACCCGCGCTACGCTTCCTGCGTGGCGAACACCGGCAAGCAAAACGAGGGAGGCGACTGGCTCGCCTGGAACCGCACCGCCTGGGACCGCCAGGTCGACCGCGGGAACCGCTGGACGGTCCCGGTTGACGATGAGGCAGTCGAGCGCGCTCGCGCGGGGGATTGGAGCATCGTTCTCACCCCTGCGAAGCCGGTGCCCAGAAGCTGGTTCCCGACCTCACTCGAAGGAGTCGAGATCCTCGCCCTGGCGTCCGGAGGAGGACAACAGGCGACCGTTCTCGCCGCGGCCGGCGCGAACGTGACCCTGCTCGACAATTCTCCCCGTCAAATCGAACAGGACCGAAAGCTCTGCGAGCGTCACGGCCTGGAGATCCGGGCCGAACAGGGCGACATGCGAGATCTCTCGCGCTTCGAACAGGGCCAGTTCGACCTCTGCGTGCACCCCTCCTCCAACACCTTCGTCCCCGATCCCGAGCCGGTATGGAACGAAGCAGCCCGCGTCCTCCGACCGGGCTCGGTGTTGATGTCAGGCTTCCTCCAACCTGCGTTCTGGATCTTCGACGAAGACAAAGCCCTCAAGGGCGAACTCGTCGTCCGACACTCAATCCCCTACGCGGATGAAGAAGCGCTGACGCCGGAGGAGCTGAAGAAGCTTCGGGACGAGGATGAACCCCTATGCTTCGGTCACTCGTTCGACAGCCTTCTCGGCGGCCAGTGCCGAGCTGGCTTCGTCATCGAAGACATGTTCGAAGACGAGATGGACGAACGACCACTCGACCGCCATCTGCCGAGCATGATGGCGACCAAGTCGCGGCTTCGAGCCAATCAGCCGTGACCGCGACGGCGCGCCTCGCGGAGCGCGTCGATCAGTGGCTCCTTGCTCGAAGGCTTGGACGCGCGGCGCGCCACCGGCTGCGGCTGCGGCCGCAGCTCCGAGTAGCAGGCCTCGATCACGCGACGCAATCGGCGCGCCCGAGCCCTCTCGGTCGAACCCTCGCCGACAAGAGCCGAGGCGAGTTGCGCGTCGAGCTCCGGTGACAAGCCATCGCCGAGGAGGCCGCGAACACCGATCAACGTCAGTTCGTAGATCTCGCAGCAGAGAGCCGGATCGCCATCGTTGAACGCCGGGGCGCCGATGCGAACTCCTCGCGTGAGGAGATCGATCGCAGCTTCCTGTCGCTGGGCACTGGTCGACAGGTCCTTGACCAGCACGGTGTCGATCACGTGAACCACACCATTCCGGATCGGGAGATCGTTATCGACGATCACCGCTCCGGTCCCGCCGAGCAACTCGACCTCCAATCGTCCCGAACGGAACGAGAACTCGAGATCTTGCGAACCAACGCTGGTCGCTCGCCCCGCACTCGCGGCCTCGATCGCGGTCAGAGATCGATCGATGACGTGGAGCTTCAACACCGAGGCCACCGCCGAGAAGTCGCTGATCGAATCGAGGTTCGAAGCCTCGATGCCGAACGCGGCGAACGCGGCGTCGTTCGGCGCCAGAATGGTCAGAGCCGACGAACTCTCCAGTACCTCCGCGAGACCCGTGCGCTGCAGCAACGCGGCGAGCACGCGGGTGTCGTCTCGGTCGCGCAGGAAGTGTTGCAGCGACGGTTGATGCTCCTCCATCCGGTCGCCGGCGGGGCCCGAAGACTCGATGCCGGCGAAGGTCTGGACGGGTAGGACGACGAGGCTCAGAGCCAGCGTCACGAGGGGCGTTCGGAAGTTCATGGCTCGCTCGGAGCCAAGAAGGGCTCCACTCGCGAGAACCCTTCGATCGCGGACACGCAAACGGATGCAATTCGGTTCGTGAACCGAACTGGGCCGCACGGACCCTCAGTCCTCGACCGAATGGCCGACTCGGAATTGCCGAGGAGTCAGCGCCGGAACAAGTCCGAGGGGCGAATCCCCGGCGCCTTCGGCATGACGACCGGGCGCGCCTCGGCCTTGGTGCGCGCGGTCTTGGTCGCCTGCGCACCGACTCGACGGGGCTTTCGCCCTTCGTTCAAGTGCCCATCGTGCTCGACGATCTCCAGCTCTTCCTCGAACAGCTCGAAGACACTCGATAGATCCCCCTCGTCGCCGGCTTCTTCGACCGCATCGAAGCCACTCGACGGACCACAGGTCAGATCACGCCACTCGGCATCGTCGAAAGCGACGACGTATTCGTCGGCTTCTAGATCGCGCCGTGCACGCATCTCGGGCGAGTCGAGCTGGAACAGGTCCGGTAGCTTGCGCTCTTTGACCTCGGGCACGGCATTCGGAAGAGACCGGGCCGACGGCGAATCGTCATCGAGCCAACTCAGCGAATCGAGTTTCGACGCCTTCGAGGAACCCCGGCGACCGATCGAACGACGCTCCGACTTCTCGACGATCGGCTCGGTCCCGACTCCGCGCTCGAAGGACTGATCGCCTTCCTGATCCGGGTCCTCACCGTCCGTGTCGTCGTTCCAGTCCCCGTCGTCCCAATCACCGTCGTTCGAGTCTCCGTCGTCCCAGTCGCCGTCCCCTGGTTCGTCTTCGAGTTCGTCTTCGAACTCCTCTTCGAAGTCACCGTCTTCGAGGCCCTCACTCTCGAGGTCGTCCAGCTGCCCGGCGTCGGACTCTTCCTCCCCCGCCCCGGGCAGTGCGATCGAGAGTCCTTCCCGAAGCCCCTCGAACCAAGCCGAGAGGAACCTCGGACGCCCGCCGCGCGACAGACTCCAGCAGAGCCCAGAGAACGTGTCGGCGACCGCAAGTCGCAACAGACCAAGGACGCGCCACTTCGGCTCCAACCACTTCTTGCAGTAGTAGGCGCGACTCTCAGCGACGCGGCGAAGAATGTCGGTCGGCTGCGCTGCGATCGGATCCCAGGCGATCTCCCGCGGACTCCCGTCCGAGCGGCGAAGCGACTCGGTGCGGCGAACCCAGACCTCGAACCCGGCGTCGCGAGCCGTGCGGCAGAGATCGACCTCCGCCAGATGGCTGAAGTAGCCGGTATCGAACCGATGACCCTCCGCGAGGAACTCGGCGGTCAGCATCACGCCGCCGAGATCGACGAAGTCGACCTGACACTCGACACCTCCGGCAGGACTCGCATCGCGCACGGGCAAACTGAGTCGCCCTTGCAGACGTCCCTGCTCGAAGAGCGAAGCTCGATGCTCCGCCGACTGGACGTTCGACCCGAGGATGCCGGCCTCGGGATGACGGCGCCGCGCGCCGAGCAGTTCGTTGACGAGCTCTGGTCCGACACGGCTGTCGACGTCGAGTAGCAGGACCTGACCGAGGTCAGGTGCAATTTCGAGAGCGGTGTCGATCCCGAGGTTCAGTCCGGCGGTATGACCGCGGCAGAACGGCACCTCGACGAGGGTGACGGTCGATCGCTCCACGGCGACCATCCGGACGGCCGTGACTGACTGGTCCCGCGAACCGTTCTCGACCACGACGACACGCAGGTCGGGCGCGACCTCTCCGAGAGTCTGGAGACAAGCTCTCAGTTCCTCGGGTTGCCGATGATGAACGACCACGACAACGGTCTCACGGAGCGGCTGGAACCGACGACCAGGAAGCCTGGTCGCGCTCTCGCTGTTCCTGTTCGATTCGCGGCGGTCGGACACTCGGGTTTTATCGGCCCGAACCCCGGCGGGCCCTGACCCGCTGTTCGCCCTCGAGAACCGGAGCGGAGGCCGTATCCCGAGCTTCCTGCAGGTCGGCGGCCGAGGTCGCGTGCGAACGCCCGATGGCAGCGCCCGATCGCGACAACCGCCCCCTCAGCAGGCAGCCGTTCGCTTCCGCTCTTCGAGCACCGATCCGAGACGACCGACTCCCCGGTCAGAGGAGATCCCGAGCTGCTCGCACTCTCTCGGCGGCCTGCTCCCCGCGCGGATCGAGCACCGTCAGGTGCCCCATCTTGCGGCCCACCCGAGCACTCTCCTTGCCGTAGAGATGCAGATGGACACCCGGTTCGCGAACCGCGCGCTCGAAATCAGGCTCACCCGAGTTCCAGAGATCGCCGAGGAGGTTCGCCATCGCTGCCGGAGAACGCAGCTCGGCCGAACCCAACGGCCATCCGGCGACGGCTCGCACCTGTTGCTCGAACTGATCACAGTGTGCGGCCTCGATCGTGAGGTGGCCGGAGTTGTGGGGCCTCGGCGCGATCTCGTTGACGAGCAGCGAGCCGTCCGCGAGGGCGAAGAACTCGACGCAGAGAACTCCGACGACGTCCAGTTCCTCGAGGACGGTTCGGCAGTGCGCACGCGCCTGCTCGATGACCGGTTCCGGCAACGGAGCCGGGCAGACCGACACATCGAGGATGTGGTTCCGATGCTCGTTCCAGATCGGCGGGTAGAGCGCGACCGATCCGTCGACGGCGCGCGCTCCGACCACCGAGATCTCGGAGCGGAACGCGATCTTCTTTTCGAGGACGCAGGGAACGCGCCCGAGTTGTTCGAACGCGGCCTCGGCTCCCGCTGGATCGTCGATACCGATCTGCCCCTTGCCGTCGTAACCGGACGACGCGGTCTTGAGGATCATCGCACCATCGAGTTCCCGAGCGAGGGACACGATGGTGGCCCGATCCATCGCCGGTTCGATTTCCGCAAACGGAGCCACTGGAAGCCCTGCCCGTTGCAGGCCGCGCTTCTCGCGGATCCGGTTCTGCGCCATGTGCAGCAAGTCGCCGTTCGGGCGCACCGGCACGTGCTCGGCCGCAGCGACCGCGGTCACGGCGGGCACATTCTCGAATTCGAAGCTGACCGCATCGACGCGCTGCGCGAAGTCCTGGACCGCAGCCAGATCGTCATACGGTGCATGCCGACACCAATCCGCGATCTGAGAAGCGGGTCCATCGACCTCGGGTGCGAAGACCGCGAAGCGGAATCCCATACGACGAGCCGCGAGCCCGAACATCCGTCCGAGCTGCCCGCCACCGAAGACCCCGAGCATCGCACCCGGCTCGAGTCCACGACCTCTTCGTTCGTTGCTCAAGGTGGCCAGATCCCTTCAGTCCAACTCCGAGGCGAGTACGCGGTCGGTCTGCTGCTGGTGCCAACCCGCGAGCTTCTTCTGCAGGTCCGCGTCGCCCGCGGCGGCGAGGATCCGAACGGCGAACAGGCCGGCGTTCTTCGAACCAGACTCTCCGATCGCCAGAGTCCCGACCGGAACTCCGCCGGGCATCTGGACGATCGACAGCAGCGAGTCGATGCCTTTCAGCATGCGGGACTCGACCGGAACTCCCAGGACCGGCAGCGTCGTCCAGGACGCGAGCATGCCCGGCAAGTGGGCGGCCCCGCCAGCCCCGGCGATCAGGACCCTGAGGCCGCGATCCGTGGCCGATCGGGCGTAGTCGCGCAGCTTGTCCGGGGTCCGGTGCGCGGAAACGACCTCGGCTTCGAACGGAACGCCGAACTCCGTGAGGATCGACGTCGCATGCTGCATCGTCGGCCAGTCCGAGGTGCTCCCCATGACCACGCCGACGACCGGGTTCTTGGGCTCCGCCATGGCGGGAAGATAGCCGCAGCCTCGCATCGAGACCTCCGTTTCCTCGGCCTCCCGCCGCGTTACCACGCCGTGACGTAGTAGACGTGCCCCTCACGGCCGACGAGCTACCCTCTTGGGATCATGCCTGCTCGCCGTTTCCTGGTCGTCGAGGACGAACCTGCCATCCGCCAGGGCCTCGTCGACGCCCTGGAGTTTCAGGGCCACGAGGTTCGCTCCTGCGAGGACGGTGAAGAGGCTCTCAAGCGAGCGCTCGGCGAGGAGCTCGACCTGGTCCTCCTGGACCTGATGCTGCCGAACAAGTCCGGCCTCGAAGTCCTCCAGGAGATCCGCCGACTCCGCCCGACGTTGCCGGTCATCCTGGTGACCGCACTCGGCTCCGAGCAGGACCGGATCCGCGGCCTCGAACTCGGTGCGGACGACTATGTCGTCAAGCCGTTCAGCGCTGGCGAACTGCTAGCCCGCGTCGGTGCAGTTCTGCGCCGCTCGGCCGAACGGCCGAGGGATCAGATCACGCGGTTCGAGATCGGCGGACGGACGATCGACCTCGAGCGCCGCGAGGTCCGGGGACCCGAGCAACAAGTGGTGGCGCTGAGCGAGAAGGAATCGGACCTACTCCGCTACTTCTGCCAGAACCCCGGTCGCACGATCGAACGCGATGAACTGCTGCGCTCGGTTTGGGGCCTCGACCCCGATGGCGTGCGTCGCACGAGGACGATCGACATGCACATCGCGCGACTCCGAGAGAAGCTCGGAGATCGAGCGGAGTCACCATGGCTGATTGCGACCGTCCGAGGGCGTGGCTACCAGGTGCAGGAACCGCGCCCGGTCACGACCGAGGAGCCGCAGGGAGGTGCGTGAGCAGGCATGGCCCGAACCGGCATGGCTCGACGCCGCAACTTCTGGATCGTCTACGCGCTCGCCGGCCTCGCCGCGCTGACGACGTTCGCGATCATCGGCTTCCGCATCGACCGACTCGAGAACGACCGGGACCGGGTGCGGACCTTGTCGACACACCGTGACCGACTGCGATTGGCCGTGTGGCGCATGGACGCGTGGCTCAACGCCTTGCTCGCACCGGAAGCGGCACGCCCTCCGACCGACTACGACTCCCCGAGTCTCCAAGGCCTTCGTGCGGCGGTCGGCGACTACGGCGCTCCTGCTCTCGCAGGCTTCCGGTCGGAGTGGTTCCAACTGCACTTCTCGATGGCAGGGAACGGCCGCCTCGTCTCGCCCCAGCTGGTCGCGGACACCGCCTCCGCCGAGACCCGGCGGATTGCTTCGTCGCTCGGAGACGCGAGCGCTCTCTGGAACCGCCTCGAGTCTCTGCGCCCGTTCCTCGACCAAGACGAAGTCGAGCTGGCCTTTGCCGAAGCGAACGATCAGGTCACGAACCGACTCGACGCCGGCTTCGGCGCACTCGGCCTGCCCCCGCTATTCAACGCGGTGACTCTGCCCGAGACGATCGTGCCGATCGACCTGCGAACCCGGATCCAGCAATCGATCCAGACCCGCTCGCAGCCCGAGAACCAACTCGCGTTCCAGAACTTCGGACCCGGAGGCCTGAGGGTCGGACCCTTGGTGCCTCTCTGGCTCGAGCACGGGGGAGAGCAGACGCTCGCCTACCTGCGCCAGGTCGAGTGGAACAATCGCCAGGTGCTTCAGGGTTTCGCGGTCGACTGGCCCAAACTCCGATCAGCCCTACTGCTGCAGATCGAAGATCTGTTCGATGCCCAGTCGGCCGATCTGAGGCCTGCCTCGGAGATCCAGGAATCCGGGTTGCTCTCGACACTCGCGACCGCCCCGCTCGCTCTGGCGGTCTCGGAGCCGACGATCCTCGCGAAGCCCTGGAGCAGCACGAGGACCGTTCTCGTGACGGCGTTCGGCGCCCTGCTCACCGGCTTCCTCGCGATCGGGTGGACGATGAAGAACGCCCTCGACCTGGGCCACCGCCAGTCACAGTTCGCCTCCGCGGTGACGCACGAGTTGCGCTCCCCACTCACGACCTTCCGGATGTATGCGGAGATGCTCGACGAGGGCATGGTACGAGGTGAGGAGAAGCGAAAGCAGTATCTGCGAACGTTGCGGGACGAGTCCGACCGCCTCGCCCACCTGGTCGAGTCTGTGCTGGTGCAGGCGAGGATCGAGCGTGGGCGCGAGCAACGCTCACTGATCAAACTCGAGACTTCGGCTCTCTTCGAACGCATCCTGCCCGGTCTGCGCCGCATCTGCGAGAACGCCGATCGGCCGCTCTTCGAGCGGATCGATGCAACGACCCAACCGCTGGAGACCGACCCGGAGGCCATCGAGCAGATCTTGACCTGCCTCGTCGACAACGCCTGCCGACACGCGATTCCGACCTCGGACCCGGCTCTCGAGCTCCATGCGCAAGTCGAGGCGAATCGACTCGTCCTCCGACTCCGCGATCACGGACCGGGCATTCCGTCGGACCGCGCCCGTGCGATCTTCCGGACCTTCGAACGCGGGGCGAAGCAGCCACGCAAGGATCAGAACCAGCTACCCGACCCGGGGCTCGGACTCGGCTTGTCGATTGCGCGCGGACTCGCGAAGAGCCTCGGCGCCACGCTCGAACTCGAATCCGAGGTTACTGACGGAGCCTCGTTCGCACTGCGGATCCCGATCTGATCGCCGGTCCGGGCCCGAACCCGCGACCGACGAGAACGAGCCGCTAAGATCGCGCGCCGATGTCGGACCCGCAGAGTGCACTGAGCCTCGCCGCCCACGATCACACGGACTCTAGTCGGCGTATCACGAGCGATCGCCGCCGACGCCCGACCCGGATGCTGTCCCGCTACACCTTCATCGGGCAGCGACGCGGCGGGCGACGCGAAGGCGAGCGCGACCGCATCTACGTCGATCGGTTCCGGGCCGAGGAGTGGCGAATGGTGTTCACGCTGATCGCCTTGTCCACGATCGACCTCGCTCTGACCGTCCGCCACCTTGAGCATGGCGGATCGGAGGCGAACCCGATCATGGCCTGGTCGATCGAGGCTGGCGGCCTGCCGGGCTTCGCCCTGGCGAAGCTGCTCCTCAGCCTCGTCCCGACCGCCCTCCTCCTCCTGCACATCCGGTTCCCACTCGCTCGCACGATGCTCAAGGCACTGATCGTGGTCTACGTCCTGTTGATCGCCTGGCACGGCGTCGTGATCGCCGACCGCGGTAGCCTGTGATGACCACCGAAGCGGACCACGGACCGAGCGGAGAGCTCCGGATTCTCCATCTCGACGACGACCTGGTCGCCGTCGACAAACCGCCCTGGATGAGCGTCCACCGCGGTCCACGCTCGAAGGAGAACGAGTCGTTCGTGCTGCAGCGCCTCGCCGGGCAGATCGGCCGCTACCTATTCCCGGTCCATCGACTCGATCACAACACCTCTGGAGTTTTGAGCTTCGCCCTGTCCAAGCCGATGGCGGCTCGCTTGCAGGAACGCATCACCGCTGAAGACTCGGTGAAGCAGTATCTGGTTCTATCTCGGGGCGAGGCACCCGATCGATTCGAAAGCGACCGCCCTCTGACCGGACGCAGCGGAGAGCTGCAGGACGCCAGGACCGAGTTCGAGACCATCGCTCGCTTCAATCGGTGCTCCTTGCTCCGAGCCCGACTGTTCACCGGCAGAACGCACCAGATCCGACGCCACCTCGACCACCTTGCACACCAGGTCATCGGCGACTCGACGCACGGCAAGGGCCGGATCAACAAGATGTTTCGGGAACGATTTGGCCTGCCACGCATGGTGCTGCACGCCGAGCGACTGCGGATCCGTCACCCAGCGGACGACCGCCCGCTCGACCTCCACGCGCCGCTCGCCCAAGACCTCCGCGAGTTCCTCACCCGGCTACCGGAGTGCCCGACCGATCTGCTCGCTTCGATCTGAGGTCGAAGCTCGTCGCGCGCTCCGTATGGTGCAGCGATGCCGAGTTTCGTGACGCATCTCGAATCGACCGCTGACGGCTCGAAGCACCCGGCCGACCGCGCCCAGCAGGTGCACGAGGGCAAGCCGTTCCTCGTCCGCTACGACCTCGACGCGGCCGGCGCAGCCGTGACTCGTGACGAAGTCCTCGGACGCCCGCGCGGGATGTGGCAGTTCCGCGAGCTTCTCCCCGTCCCGCCAGAGGCCGAACCAGTCTCACTCGGCGAGACCGAGACCCCGCTACTGGACTGCCCGCGCCTCGCCGAGCGCCTCGGCGTCTCCCGAATCCGGATCAAGGACGAGTCCCGACTGCCTGGGGGCTCGTTCAAAGCTCGCGGCATGGCGATGGCCGTCTCGATGGCCCACCACTTCGGCGTGAAGAAGTTCGCGGTGCCGACCGCAGGGAACGCCGGCGGCGCACTCGCGGCCTACGCCGCCCGCGCCGGGATCGAGTGCCACGTCTTCATGCCGGAGGACACGCCGGTCGTGAACCGCCTGGAGGCGATCGCACACGGCGCCAAGGTCCACCTGATCGACGGGCTGATCCACGAGTGCGGAGCGCTGGTCAGAGAGCGTCAGGAAGCCGAAGGATGGTTCGACATCTCGACGCTCCGCGAGCCGTACCGAATCGAGGGCAAGAAGACGATGGGCCTCGAGCTCGCAGTGCAGTGCGGGTTCAAGCTTCCTGACCTGATCTACTACCCGACCGGCGGCGGTACCGGCTTGATCGGCATGTGGAAGGCGTTCGCGGAGCTTGCCCATCTCGGATGGCTCGATTCCAACACGCGTCCGCGGATGGTGTCCTGTCAGTCGGATGGCTGCGCCCCGATCGCGATGGCATTCGAACAAGGGCTCGACCACGGAGTCGACGTTTCCGACGCCCACACCGAAGCCTCGGGGCTCCGGGTGCCGAAGGCCCTCGGGGACTTTCTCGTCCTACGTGCTGTCCGCGAATCCGGAGGCCACGCCTACGCGGCACCGGAGGACCGCCTCGGAGCGATCACCGTCGAAGTGATGAGTCTCGAAGGCATCGCGCTGTGCCCGGAGAGCGCCGCATGCCTCCTCGCAATCGAAGCCGATGTGGCCGCAGGCCGGATCGATCGCGATCAAGATCTGGTCGTGTTCAACACCGGCGGGGCGCAAAAGTATGTCGAGCTGCTCGACTCCGCGACGAAGAACCTCGTCTGACGGATCTCGACGAGCAGGCTTCGGGCCAGGAGTGACCGGGTTGTTGATCGGCCTTCCAGCAGGCGGACGATAGGCTCCGCGCGAAGGCGGCCCGACCAGCCGCCGACTCTCACAGAGAGTCACGCGGTCGGGCGTGAGCGGCGCGCTCGGCGCGCCGCTCGCATCGACGATCAGTCGTCGATGAAGGCAGTATCGTCGACTTCGCCGCCGGCCGACGTGTTGTCGCGGATGACCACGCCAAGGACGCGAGCGTCGACAAAGGCGCGGATCGGACCCGGGAGGTAGCGCTCGTACCAGAAGCGGTCCGAGTTGCGGGTGCGGGTGAACTGGTCCGCGATGACCGTCTGGAAGGTCTCCCCGACGAGGGCGCCAGCAACCGGATCCTCCGACAGACCACCGATCCAGAGATCGACGTCTTCGATGGAGGCGTAGACACCGCGCAGGCTGCGACGGATCGAACGGACCGAGCTCAAGTCGCGGTAGCGGTTGTGAGCCGAGAGGCCGAGGTTACGACGGGTGTCGTTGAGGCTCGGCAGGCCGTGGTCGCGACCACGCTGGATGTTCAGTGAGGTCAGGTCCATACCGCCGGAGCCCGGGGCGCCGAACAGGAAGCTCCGGACGTCGTCGATGACGAACGGGTCGACCCTCTGCGGGTTCTGCGTGGTCAGACCACGGAGGACACAGGCGATGCCGTCCTGCTGGAGCAGGCCCGGGTTGAAGAACGCGTTGCGCAGATCGACGTTGCCGTTTGCGATCTCGTTACCGTTCTCATCGAGACGCATCAGGGTCGGCGAGAGCATCGTGTGACCGAAGCGGTAGCACGCACCGGTGAACTCGTTGCGCATGCCAGCGTCGGTGAACGGGCGCCAGCCGTTGTAGTTCGGGATCGCGTCGCCGACGACGATCGGAAGGAACTCGTTGTAGGTGATCGCCTGCTGCTCACCCATGACGATCATGCGCGAGATGTCGTAGGCGGCGTCACCGGAGATCCCGAAGATGCCGAGGAAGCTGTGGAGCAGGTTGTGCTCGCGGACGAACAGCGTGTGCATCGACGCGAGGCCCATCTGCTCGTTCGAGCGGACGTCACCAGCGAGGAACAGCGAGTCGGCCGGAGCGTTCAGGCCGTTCGCGTTCGGCAGAGCCGGCGTGTTGAACGGCAAGAGGCCGCCAGCCGAGGTCTTGAGCGAGCCGTCTCCGTTGCGGAGCGCGGCGTTGCGGACGTCGTCCGAGCCGTAGATGTTCGAGCCATCGACCCAAGCCGTGATCTCGTTCTCCTGCTCACGGATGCCGTTGACCGTCAGGAACAGAGCGCGCGTGAGGCCGAGCTCCTGCGTGCCGGTGCCCATCGGGTCGAACTCCGGGTCGCCGGCCGGGACCGCGATGTTGAAAGCGTCACCGACACCCTCGGTGATGCCGACGTCGTGGTCGAGGAACTGGCCCCACTGCCACACCATGTCGGTGATGCCTGCAGCCGGGATCGGTCCGGCCTGAGCGATCACCGCGTTGCTGACCTCGCGGGCCGAGGGGCGACCAGCGCCAGCCGGGGCTGACACGCCATCGGCGTAGTCGTTCGCGCCGATGCGGACGAGCGGGATCAGGGCCGCGCCGGTTTCCGGGCGGAGGTGGAACGGGTCGACGCCGTCGATACGGCGGAGGAACAGATCCTCAATCGATTGCGCCTGCGCGGCGCTCGAGAGAGCGATGGTTGCTGCGACAGCAGCCACAGCGGTGCAGAGACTTGGTTTCAATGGATCCTCGAGGTGAGTGAACGTGCTGAGAGCCAGGACGATCTGCAGCGCTGCAGACCGCGACCATTTCATCCCATGGGAGAAGAATGGTCGCCTGAGGTTGAGAGCCTCAGATCACGACGCCTCTCAGCGAGACCACTTAATGAAACCCCAGAGTCATCCGAACGTCACCCACCTCAGGTGCTGGAAAGTCGAATTTTCGTTCAGGCGACCCTTTCCGAGACACGGGATTTCCCCTAGAAGCGCGCTCGAGGCGAAGCGAAGCCCCGGTCAGACCGAGGAAAGGAAGACTTTCAAGGCCTCACGGCCCTCGAGACCGAGCCGCAACGAAAACTCGTTGACGTAGAGTCCGATGTGCTGCGCGCAGACGGCATCCTCCATCTCCTGGGCGTTCTGCCGCACGAACGAGCGCGCCCGCCGCGGCTGGTCCTGAGCGATCCGCACGCTCTCGGTCAGCGCCTGGGTGACCGGCCAGCGAAGCCCGGCCGGAAGCGAACGAGACAGCCCGATCACCGCCAAGGGGAGCGGCAGACCGAAAGCTGCTTCCCACAGCCGCCCCAGATCCGCGACGGCGACCAAACCGTGGTCGCGGTAGGTGAACCGGCTCTCGTGGATGATCAGCCCGGCGCGCACGTCACCGCTCTCGACAGCCGAGAGGATCCGATCAAAACGCATCACGACCGGCTCGATCTCGGGACCGAATCGCCGAAGAAGCGAGAACGCGGTCGTGTGGAAGCCTGGAATAGCCACCCTCTCCCCGACCAGCTGCCCGAGTCCGCCTTCGTGGATCTCGTCGTCACGGCGGACCACCAAGGGGCCGACTCCGCGACCGAGCGCCGCTCCGGCCTCGAGCGGCTGGTAACGATCGACCGCTTCATGAAGCACCCCAGTCGACAGCTTCGAGATCTCGAGCGGGTCGGCGCCGAGCGCCCGCTCGTTCAGCTCCTCGATGTCGGCGAGGATCGGCTCGATCTCGAAGACCTCACCATCGATGTTCACCGGAACCACACCGTGCGCGATCCCGAAGAACGCGTGCGTGTCGTTCGGGCACGGGGAGAAACCGAATCGAAGTCGAAGGGTCATCGCAGGCTTTCGGCGAGCTCTCCGGACTCGATCCACCGGAGCAGCTGCGCTTGCATTCGCGCCGAGGACTCGGCGAGTTCGAACTCCCCGCGATCTCGGTCACCAGTCCAGTTGCTGACGCATCGCAGCTCGACGACCGGCACGTCGAAGGCCCGCGCAACCGAGACGACGGCAGCGCTCTCCATCGTCTCGAGCTCCGCATCGAACTTCTTGGCGCGCAGAGCCGACAAGCGCTCGGAGCCACTACAGACACTCACTGTCGCGGATCTTACGGCAGGCTGCCCGAGCCGCTGCGCCAGTCGAGCGGTCGCCTCCGGGGCACATACGAACGGCCCAACGGAGCCGAGCTGCATCTCGTCGAGGCTTGAGAACCCCTGCTCCGTCTCGACACCTTCGTCGGCGAGCACTGACTCGGCGACGACACGGATCGCTCCAATCGACTCGACTCCCGCAACACTCCGATGCCTCGCGGGGTAGGCCCCGGCGACACCGAACAGCACAACGTAGTCCGGCTTCGACGCGGCAAGGTGAGTCGAGAGCGTCGCAGCGGCCGCGACTTTTCCGACGCCCAAGACCGTGACAGGTAGCCCACGACGGATCAGCAGCTCACCTTCGAGAGGGTGAGCTACGGCGAGAAGCAGGTTGGACAGTGGTGCGCTCAAGCCTCAGCCGAATCGCCTTCCGATCCGAGCTCGACTTCGGCGGCGCGCTTCATGTCCTCGAGGTCCTTCAAACACATCTGCGCCATCTTCTTCATCATCGGCTTCATCATGAAGGACATCAGCTTGGCGAAGAACGACTTCGGCGTCGCTTCGAAGCTGAGCATGAGACGGCAACCACTCTCACGCTCGTCGATCCGGAACTCACTCCGGTAGTGCGATCCGTGCGAATCCGCCGTGAGCAGGAATCTCGAGGGCGCCTCGAGCTCCGCGACCGTCATCGTCTCGGTCGCCTCTCGACCGAACATCGTTCGCGTCTCGCGAAAGACCGTGCCGACAGCCATCCCGTCGCCTTCGACGATCTCGATCTTGTTGATCGCGGAAACGCGCTCGGGCCAGCGCTTCAGATCCGTCGCGATCTCGAACAGCCGCTCGCGGGGAGCGTCGACGTCACAGTGAACGACCAGGGGCTTCATGGCCCTGTTCTACCGCTGACCCGCCGATCGAACGACGTCTCAGCTCAGATCGTGAACGCCGCGAGGCAACAGGCGGGACCGGGAAGCCAGAGTGGCTCCGATCAGCGTGAGAACGACCGAACTGAGGACGAAGTCGATCGGCAGGTCGCGATCCGCCCGGCCCGCCGAGAGCTGCCCGGACAGAAGGATCAGAAGCACCGAGATCGCGAGCGCGGTCCCTCGCGGCGCCCCCTTCCGTCGCGTTCTCGCGACCAGCACGCCGAACCAGGAGAGCGGAAGGAACCACGCCGCGGCGATGAACACGCTGCGGAGCCCGGTTCCGAACTCCCGGACCAGACGCTCGTCGAGCAGCCCGACCGGCTCGCCGTAGGGCTCTCCGTCGACGAACAACGACACGTCGCCACGGACGAACCGCATCGTCAAGGTCTTCGGCTCCTGATCGGCGAACACGTCATCAAACACGATCGCACGCTTGTGACCGCTCGGCCCGGTCAGCCCGCATCGCACTCGGATCTCGAGATCCGGACCACGCTGGATCCACTCGAGGTTGCGGCGGTACTCACCTTCGGTGATGCCAAAGACACGACCGCCGCGCGCGCTCCGGTCGGTTGAGCGACACTCGACCGAAACGGTGAACTCTCCGGCTGACCGCGCTCGTTGCTCGAGCACGGTCAACGGCTCGGTCGCATAGACGAGCCCGCGACGTCCGGGCATCCAGCCCATCGTGGTCGAGCGCCCCTTGCCGCCCTGGCGACGCAGCTCGGGGCCATCGAGCGGTTCTGCAGCGAGGAACGACACCGGCAATTCGACTCCCGGCTCGGCGCGGAGATCGAACGACAGCAACGTCGGCAGCTCGACCTCCGGGTCCTCGACCGACTCGCGGATCTGATCATCGGTCAACGCGCGACCGAACCAGCGCACTTGCCCGACTTCACCAAAGAACGGCTTCAACCCGTTCGGTGAATTCGCGACGACCATCGGCATGCGCGGATCCCAGTCGCGAAGATCCGAACCGCTGAACGCGCGATCGATCCGCCAGAATCCAACCGCCGTGAGCCCGATGAACCCGATCCACACGAGGCTCCGCGCCGAGTCGAACGTGAGCGCACGACTCTGGCGGAAGCTCAAGATGAATCGCGCGGCGAGAAGGCCGACCGCCACGCCCGCGACCGCTGCCACCAGATCAGCGACGCGAGGGTGTCGACTCGCGAAGGCGGTCTGGCCGATCTCGATGAACAGGGCACCGACAACCAACCAACCGATGCGCCGCTTGTCGGCCCAACCTGCCAGCTGAAGACACCCCGCCAGCGCACCCCAGAGCAGGATCTGTCGCAGGCTGTCGCACGACGGATACTGCGCGCCCTCGAGGAGACGTCGCCAAGCGTTCGCCCAGCTGGGCGCAACGACGTACGGAGCGAAGCTCCCGTGCAGACCGTGCCATGCGATCGCACCGAACCCGACCCGACCGAGAGCTTTCGACCAGGTGGCTGTCACCGTCTCTTCCCGGACCTCCACGCGGAGAGTTCATCGGCCCTCTCGTTGCTGTCGATTGACCACAATCGTCCTCAGGATTTCCCGCAGTCGCGACCCTTTGGCTCTAGCGATCCGACTCGGGTTCGTCGTTGTCGGTCGCCGGCCGAGCCCCCGGCCACGGCCGATGATCGAGCTCGTCGCTCGAGCGGGACTCCGACCCTAGCTCTCCGACCCAGCCCGAATGGGCATCCGGAATCGCGTCCGCGTAGGGCAGGTAGGGCTTCAGATCGAGGATCGGCGTCCCGTCGTGCAGGTCGTGCGGACCGATGTGCACGTGGCGGCCTTCGATGCGGCGAATCTCGAACACCGAGAGTCCGATCGGGTTCGGGCGGTGCGGCGATCGAGTCGCGAACAAGCCGCGCTTCTGGTCATCGCGAGGCGGCTGCACGAGGTCGTTCCATCCGTGCGCGTGGTGCAGCCAACCGAGGACCCAGACATGCGAGAACCCGTCGAGATCCTTCAGGAGATTCTGATAGCCGTGGTAGATCTCGATCCGGCCGTCTCGACGATCGCCGACTCCCGGCTGGCGCGGAGTGCCCAGGTGCACCTTGAACGGCGAGTGCAGGACGCCGAGCGCGGTGCACTGCATCGGGTTCGGCAGCATCTCGTCGCGCCGAGCCTTCTTCGGATGCTGCGCCATGCCGAGAGGACGTCGCGGAACGAATCGGAGCGGAGAAACCCGAGAGCAGGGCCCCTCCCAGCCCGGGTCAATCGTCGACCCGGTCGCGCTCGAGACCTCCGGCCGGCAGATCTCCGCCTCCGAGTCCGTCCGTTGCGAGATCCTCGTCGATCTCCAACTGCTCGATGATCGAAGGCACGCTCGGCGCGAGGAAGAACCGGCCGACCGCGACATCGAACGGACGCGGCTCGGGGAAGCTCAGGTCGACGAAGCGGTAGTTCCCCTCCATCGTTCCCCAGGCGGTCGTGAGCGGGCATCGGCTCTCGTACTGGAAGCTCTGCCCCGGCTCGAGCATCGGGTATTCGCTGACCACGCCCGGTCCGTGCACGTCCCGGCGCTCACCGTTGCCGTCGACGATGACCCAGTGACGCGATTCGAGCCGAACGACACGATCGCTCTCGTTCGTCAGCCGCACGCGGTAGACGAACATGTGGAGCGGCCGCTCCGGATCGGATTCACGGGCGGTGTATTCCGCGGCCGCCAAGACCCGAACGCCGTTCGTCACGACGTTCGAGTGAGCGCGGGATCCGCGGACCGGAGTTGTTGGTGTTCCTGCTGCCAAGCTGATGGAGGAATAGACGCGGGGAGGCTCGAACGCAACGGGCGTGGATCGCCACCGACCCCAGACGGCCCGTTTCGCCCGCTACGCCGGGTTTTCGCCAACCGGAGCGCTGAATTCTCGTTCCCCCCGGGGCAACGGAGATCCACGCCGGTCGGCCACCAAGGCCCCTGGGCGCGAATCACTCCCCTTCCCACCGAGTTCACACCTCCTCGGAATCCTCGCTCCGCTACGCTCCGCCCACCGAACGATGAAGACCCCGCTCCTCCTCGTGATCGCCGCGATCGCTCTCGGCCTCCTCGGATACGCCCTCTGGGGAAGCGACGAAGGCGCGCCTCCGCCGACCAACGATGGCCCTCCCGTGGTCATCGAATCGGAAGACCCGGCCCTCCGCGAGGTCGGCTCCGAGGATTCGGGTGGCCGGATCGGGGCATCGCGAGCCGTCCGCCAGCAGAGCTCGGCGCCGAACCCGACCGAGTCCCTCGATCCATCCGTGCGCGAGTCGCTGGTCGGCTTCGTCGGTCGAGTCGTCGATCCGGACGGTCAGCCGGTCCCGGACTCGGTGGTGCGCCTCTATCGCGGCGCGGCCGACATTCCGTTCACGACCGTGTTCGACATCGAACGGATCGCAGGACTCGGGAAGGTCGATCTGATCGTCGGTGAAAACGAGACGGACGACGAAGGCCGCTTCCACATTCCAGGCGCGTTCCCGCAAGGGATCTTCGCGCTGCTGTCGGACGCCGAGGGAGATCGACCGACCTTCCAACTCCTGCAGGAGGCTCCGGGCCCAGGTGAGGTCGTCGATCTCGGCGACGTGATGCTCGACGACCTTGCGGTCTTGACCGGGCGCATCGTCGACTACGAAGGCAATCCGGTTGCTGGCGCCGACGTCTGGTCGATCGATCTGCCCGGCGCCCTGGCCGCTGGTGCGAGCGTGTTCCCGTTCCAACGCATCGACCTCGACGGCTACGTGATCACCGACGAGGGACTCGAGAATGTCTGGACCCCTCCACGCTGGGCTGTCGAACTGCTCCGCGATCTGCCGTTGCCGCTCGACGAAACGGACTCGCAGGGTCGGTTCCGACTCCGTGGTGTGCCGAAGGGCAGCAATGTGTTCGTCGCGCGATCGACCGGGCTCGAGCCGTACCTCCAGTCGGCCCTGATCGTCCAGCAAGACGAGAAGGATCTCGGCGATATCCGACTGCAGGAAGGCGAGATCGCGGGCGGCATCGTCACGGATGTCGACGGCGAGCCAGTCGTCGGAGCGGAAGTCGTCATCGCGCAGGCAACCGGCGGCGGTGCACCGGTCCACGTGGCGAGCGGGGCGAACCCGACGGACTCCGAGGGTCGTTTCGAACAGGCCGGCTTCGGCAACGGCGATGTGATCGCGGCCGCACGTCGTAGCTCCGACGATCCGTGGACGATCTCGGAACGCGTGCGCGTCGTCGAAGACCTCGAGATCGTGCTCCCGGGCCTCCGGACCCTGACCGTGTCGGTGCTCGATGACGAGACCGAGGAGATGATCGAAGACGTGCGCTTCCAGCTGCTGCGAGGCCACAACGAAGAGGCGATCCAAACCGCGATCTGGGGCCTCTCCCAACCGATCAGCGTCGAGAATCGCACCTCGCGGGACGAGGATGGCCGCTACCAACTGAGCGACCTTCCGGACGGGGAGTTCACGCTCCTGGCGAAAGCCGATGGCTACGCGGCCGGCGTCCTGGAGATCGACCTGGAGGAATCGCAGGAGCACGAGCTGCGTCTGCCCGCTCCGTTGACCCTCGAGGTCACGATCGTCGACCCCGACGGCGAACCGGCGAAGGGCACGCGAGTGTTCGTCCAGCCCGACGGCAAGCCTTCGTTCCCCGAGGACGGCATCGTCCAAGCAGGCAAGGTGAACGCCGACGGCGTCATCGTCATCGACGAAGTGTTCGGCTCTTCGGTCAAGGTCAGCGCACAACACCCGGCGTTCGGCATGATCCACGGCGAGTTCCGCTACGACGATCCGAGCGAGCACCGCCTGCAGTTCGAACGCCCCGGCCGGATCGAAGGCTTCGTGTTCGACGGCCGTGAACCGCCCGCGATCGGCAAGTACACGATCGTCGTCGCTCGGGACGACTACAACCGCGAAGCCGCTCTCCCGGACACGCCGCGACTCGTCACGCATGCCGAGGACGGCGCATTCCGCGCTGAGTCGCTTCGCCCGGGCAACTACAAGATCATCGTCCTCGAGTCTCTGAGCGCGATGAACTCGGTCGGCGACCTGGTCGGCAACTTCGGGATGCGGATGTTCATGATGACCAACGACCTGATCGAACGGGAGATCGAGGTCCTCGCCGGTCAGACCGCAGAGATCCGAATCGACACGACGGAAGGCCCGGTCTTCGACGGACCGACCGTGAACGTCAGCGGCGCGATCCGAATCGACGGTGTGCCGGCCGCCGGGAAGAACCTGATGGCGTTCGGCGAAATCCGGCGTGTTGTCGAACTCGACGCCGCTGGGCAGTTCGACCTCGGACAGATGCCGGTCGGGAACCTCTGGCTGACCATGATGGACCCAGAGCAGGGTGGCCGAATGCAGTTCAACGAAACGCTTTGGAGCGACAACTACGAACTCACGGAGGGCGAACCGCTCTACCTGCAAGTCGACATCCAGACCGCTCCGATCGCCGGCTACGTCTTCGACACCAGTGGCGCTCCGGCAGCCAACGCCGCCGTCGACCTGAACGGTCGGGAACCCGCAGCCAACCCTGAGGAGCCGTGGAACTCCAAGACGTTCAACTTCTCGGCGACGACCGATCAGAGTGGCTTCTTCGAAATCCCACAGGCCCGGGCCGGCACTTACTCGATCACCGTCAGCCAGGACGGCCAGAAGGGCCAGGCTTCGGCCGAGGTCCCCGCCGGGATCGGCAACCGCGCGATTCGCGTTCAGCTGCTGGCGACGGTGACCATCCGAGGCCGCGTCGACTTGTCGCTACTCGAGCTCCAAGACGATCTCGGCTGGAGCTACCTCTCACTGTCCCCCGTAACCAACGGCTCGGAGATCAACCTCGGAGGTCTCGACACTCCGTCCACGCAGTTGGAGGACGACGGCAGTTTCGTGATCGACGACGTCTTGCCAGGCGACTACCGCTGGCAGCTCTGGATCAGCCCCGGCGACGCCGACATGAGCGAAGTCCCGCCGATCTCGGTCGGTCCGGGCGGTCTGGACGGCGTCGTCCTGCAGCCGCGCAAGCCGCAGCCGGTCGAACACCCCCACGGAGCCCAGGCCATCGAGGTCGGGGGCGGCCGTTGACGTCCGAGCTCATCGAGCGCCCAGCCGATCGACACCCACTGTTCGCGATCTTCGAGCGGCACCGATGCTCGGCGATCCTTCGCACCCGGGACCCTGAGGTCGTTCGACCGGCGATGGACGCGGCGATCGCCGGTGGCTTCCGGATCGTCGAATTCACCCTGAACACCCCGGGCGCCCTCGACGCGATCGCGGCCTGCCGGGATCAGCCGGAGCTCTGCGTAGGCGCCGGGACGGTGCTCTGCGTGGAGGACGCGCGACGCGCCCTGGAGGCCGGCGCACGCTTTCTGGTCTCGCCGGTCGCCGACGAGGACCTGCTGGCGTTCTGTGCCGAGAATGACGTGTTCGTGGTCCCGGGCGTCCTGACCCCGGCCGAGCTCCTGACCGCCCACCGCCGAGGAGCACACCTGCTGAAGCTGTTTCCCGGCCCCCAGGACCTGCCGACCTACCTGAGGACCGTGCTCGGACCGATGCCCTTCCTGAAGATCTTCCCGACCTCCGGCGTGACCCTCGAGAACGCCCGAACGACCCTCGAGGCCGGCGCCTACGGGCTCGGGTTCGTGAATTGCCTGTTTGCGGCCGAAGACCTCGCCGAACGCCGTTTCCAGGCGATCGAGGACCGCGCCCGAGAGATGGTCCTGGCCGTGGAATCGGCTCGGATCCCCGGTTGACCCGGGGAGGCCGCTCGCTATCCTCGCGCGGCCCTGAACCCACCGGGCGCCGTCCGCGTCCACCGGGCACCCGCGCACAAGATGGCCAAGCAATCGTCGATCTCCAAGAACGCCCGTCGTCAGCGGCTCGCAGAGCTGCAGGCCCCGAAGCGTGAGAAGCTCCTCAAGATCCTCCGCAACCCGGAGCTCGACTGGGAGGAGCGCGACGACGCGCGCCGCAAGCTGATGAAGCTGGCGCGCAACGGACACCCGACCCGCATCAAGAACCGCTGCAACGTCACCGGCCGTCCGCGTGGCTACTTGCGCAAGTTCGGACTCTCACGCGTGACCTTCCGCGAGCTCGCGCTGAACGCCGAGATCCCGGGCGTTCGCAAGGCGAGCTGGTGATCCAGCCGTCGATCCTCCCGAGTCGCCGCGCGGGCGAAAGCGGGTGAAGGATCGACCTGGCGAAGCGCGCCGATGAACCGAGTTCGTCGGCCGGCTGCTCCGCCCCGGTGCTAGTCTCGGCCCAACCCTGGGCTGGATTCGACGATCCGGCGCCGTAGCCCTCCCGGCCGAGGCAGACGACGAATCGAATGCACAGACTCCAACTGGTGTTGCTGAGTGCTCTAGCGCTCTTGAGCACCGGCTGTGAGCCGCGCGACGAGGCGTCGACCCGCACGCCTGTGGCTGCGGGATACCCACGAACTGTCGAGCTCGGCTCCGGCGCGACCTTCTCGGTCCCCGATCGGCCGAAACGGATCGTCTGTGCGACGACGACGGCGGTCGACTACGCGTTGAGCCTCGTCGAACCGAACCGCATCGCCGCGGTCTGCAGTCAGGCCTTCCAGTCCTCGTTGCTGACGCTCCGCGTCGTCGACGAACCCAGTCTTCGCGACCGATTCGATCAGTTCGATCGCTTCGTGGTCGAGTCCGCCCTGCGCTCGGATCCGGACCTGATCCTGTGCTCAGCGTTCAGCAACCCATCCACCGTCGAGACCCTGCGGCGTACCAGGATCCCGCTGCTGCAGCTCGTCGAGCCCGCGACGATCGACGGCTGCTTCGGCCACTTGAAAGCCCTCGGCCGGGTTCTCGATGTCTCGGCGCGCGCCGAGGATCTCGTGTCCGATCTGCGCCGACGGATCGACGCCCTGGAAGCCGAGAACCCGGGAGGCGGGCGCACCGCGATGTTCTTCTCAGGGAGCGGAGTCGAGGGTTGGGGCTCCGGCCGCGGCACGCTGCAACACGACGCTCTCGGACGCCTCGGCCTCGTGAACGCGATCGCGGATCAGGTCGGCCCCTGCGCGATCCACCTCGAAGACCTTCTGCAGGCGGACCCAGACTTCCTGATCATCCCGCGGAGCCCCGACGGCTCGCCGTCGCTGACGCGGGAGGGTCTGAACGACGAACGCCTCCGCGGGCTGAAGGCGATCCCCGACCACGTCCTCGAGATCGACGACGCACTGTTCCAGACGACCTCGCACCGAGTGGTCGAAGCGTGTGAGGAGATCGCACGAGGACTGCGATGAGCGCCGAGCTCGAGACCGGGCATTCACGACCCAGCTCCTCACCCTGGAGACGCCTGCTCGGCCCGGCGATCCTCATCGCCCTCGTCTTGATGGAGCTGTGCGCGGGCTCGACGAACGGGCTGGCCTCGCGCGACCTCGAAGCCTGTTGGCACGGCACGCTTCGCCTACTCGGCCTCGTGGCCGAGCCGACGGACGGCTCAGGCATCAACGCCCAGGTCTCGTTCGAGAACAGGCTGTTCGAGACCCTTGTGCTCGCCGGTGTCGGAGCACTGTTCGCCACCTCAGGCGTGTTGCTCCAGGGCCTGTTCCGGAACGGGCTCGCCGCACCATCACTGCTCGGCGTCTCCGCCGGAGCCAACGTCGGAACGACCCTGTGCCTCGTCTTGGCGACCAGCGCGACGGCCGAGGGCCGCCTCTTCGTCAGTGGCGATGCGCTCTCGTCGCTCGTGCTCTCGCTGAGTTCGATCGGCGGAGCTCTCGCCGTCAGCCTTCTGATCCTCGGCCTCGCGCGCCGCTCCGGAGACCGCCCGGTCACCGATCTGCTGCTGGTCGGCATCGCGATCAACGCCACCCTCGCCGCACTCCTCGCTGCGGTTCAGGACTACGTCCGCAGCACCGAGCAGTATCGACTCCTCGACGCGATCCAGGACTGGACCCTCGGCTCCGTCGACTCGCGGACCGAGGACCACCTCGGCATGGTCGTCGTCGGCCTGGTCGGCACGTTCCTGCTCGCTCCCCGCATCACACGTGAACTCGACCTCTTGCAGTCCGGGGAGAACGACGCGGAATCGCTCGGCGTGTCGACCGGCAGGGTCCGAGCGCTCGCACTCGGCGCGGCCTGCCTCGCGACCGGAACTGCGGTGTCCGCCGCCGGTCAGATCATCTTCGTGGGACTCGTGGTTCCTCACTGGGCCCGGGCGCTTGTGGGCACGGAGCACCGCCGAGTCCTTCGAGCGGCACCGTTCCTGGGGGCGGCTCTATTGCTCGCGACAGACTGGATCCAGTACGCCATCGCCTCGGACCGAGTCCTCCGCCCCGGCGTGATGACCTCGCTGCTGGGCGGGCCGTTCTTCCTCTACCTGTTGCTGAGGGGGCGAACGCGATGACGGAGCCACTGCGGGCCGAGAGCCTTTCGCTCACGATGCGAGGGCGCGCGACCCCGATCGTCGACGAGGTCTCCTTCGCCCTTCGTCCTCAGGAGTTCTTCGTGCTCGTCGGCCCGAACGGCGCCGGCAAGTCCTCGCTGCTCGACCTACTCGGAGGCATCCGTCGCCCGACCCGCGGTTCCGTGCAGGTCGGAGGCGACGACGTCCATCGCCTACGAGCGATCGATCGCGCGCGCAGGATCGCCCGTATCCCGCAGTCGCTCGACTCCTGGCCCGCGGTCCAGGTCCGCCAGTTCGTCGAGCACGGACGCTACTCGCACGAGCGTTCGCCAAGGGACTCCAAGGCCGTCTCCTCGGCGCTCCAACGCGCCGACCTGACCGAGTTCGCCGAGCGAGATCTCCGCTCGCTGTCCGGCGGCGAGCGACAGCGCGCCTTGGTGGCGCGAGCATTGGCTCAGGACGCCCCGATCCTGCTCGCCGACGAGCCGACCGCCGCACTCGACCCGCGAGGTCAACTGACGGTGCTCGAGCTCTTGGCCCGCACGGTCTGCGAAGGCCACACCGTGTTGGCCGTCACTCATGATCTCGGGCTCGCGTCGCAGTTCGCCGATCGCATCGGCCTGCTCAGCGACGGCCGACTCGTCGCGATCGACGAACCGGCGAATCTGCTTCGCGGCGATGCGCTGGACGCGCTCTACGGTGAGAAGACCCTGTTTCGCAGCGCCTTCCCCCCGGACGGTCTCGGAGTTCGAAGACCGCTCGTCGCCACCTGGCGTCGGGTCGAGCCGATCCACGACATCGAGGCTGCGGTAGCGACGTCCGAGGGGCCTGCGGGTCTGGACGCGGATGCTCTCGGTTCGGAACGCTCGCTCTGCTCACCGCCCGATGCGACGGTGCGTCTCGAGGACGGCCGCGAAGTCGATTACTTCGGAGGGACGAGCTACCTCGGACTTCACGCCGACCAGGGGGCCCGACGAGCCGCGAGCCAGGCGCTGGAGCGAGGCGGCTTGCATGCCGCGACGAGCCGGCACGGTTCGGGCGCCCTGCGAATGATCGACGAGGTCGAAGCAGCACTCGGTCGATTCGCCGGCACGGTGAGCGCACGGACTTTCAGCAGCGGTTGGATCACCACAACCGCGGTGACCTGCTGCTTCGATCCGAAACGCCCGGTGTTCGTCGACGAACATGTCCATCCGGCCCAACTCGATGCGTGGCGCTCGGCGGCGGTCATCCGGCGATTCGCGCATCGGGATGCCGGCTCCCTGGCTCGATTGCTCGCGAAACACGCGCCGTACTCGGTGCCACCGATCGTCGCGACCGACTCCGTGTTCGCGATCACCGGCGACGTCGCTCCGATCGACGCCTACCTGGAGATCTGCAATCGCTATCCCCACGCAGCGTTGGTGCTCGACGACTCGCACGGACTCGGTGTGCTGGGAGAAAACGGACGCGGAGCGATCGAAGCGTTCTCCCTTCTCGATGTGGATCAGATCGAGGTCTTCGTCTTCGGCTCCCTTTCGAAGGCACTCGGTGGCCAGGGCGGGGTCGTCTTCGGCACTCGCGATCAGGTCGAACGGATCGACTCTTCCGCTCCGCACCTTCTCGGTTCGACACCTCTTGGACCGCCGGCTGCCGCCGCGCTGCTGCACAACCTGGAGCTGCTCGGCCGTGACCCCACACGGCTCGAACGCCTGCGGCAGAACCTCATCGATCTCGACCAGGGCCTGCGCGAAGGCGGGCTTCTTTCCACGGCTCCACAAGAGTCAAGAACTCCGAGTTCGGCCATTCGCGCCCTGAAGATCTCGGATCGGAACCGGGGGAAGGAACTCAGCTCCTGGTTGCTCGACGAAGGTCTCCTGGTCCCGTTCTTCGCTTCGTATCCTAGCCAGCCGGATGGCCGGCTCCGGATCGCGTGCTGCGCGAACCACGAGCCCGAAGCGATCCAACGCCTCGTCGCTGCGCTCGCGAAGCGACGGGACGAATTCGATCTCCGTAGCGAGTGACCCAACTCCCGCGATGAGTGATTCCGAACAGACCCCGTTCCAGCCTTCGTTCGGCAGCTTCCCCGACGTCCGTATGCGACGCCGGCGACGCACCCCGTTCCTGCGGTCGATGGTTCGCGAACACGCACTTCGGGTCGACCATCTGGTCTGGCCGGTCTTCGTCCAGGACCAACCCGGAACGACCGAAGTCACCTCGATGCCCGGCGTCCTCCGGTTTGGCCCGGACGTTCTGGTCGACGCGGTCGGTGAGGCTCAGAGCCTCGGCATTCCGGCCATCGCTCTGTTTCCCGAGACGCCGGAGGACCGGAAGACACCGCAGTGCGAAGAGGCCTGGAACCCGGACAACCTGGTCTGCCGCTCGCTCCGCACCGTGCGGGACGCCGGGATCGAGATCGGGCTGATCACCGACGTGGCCCTCGATCCCTACAACTCTGACGGACATGACGGTCTCGTGCGGGATGGCAAGATCCTGAACGACGAAACGCTTGAGTGCCTCGTTCGTCAAGCCATCTGCCAGGCGGAGGCGGGAGCGGATGTGCAGGCACCTTCCGACATGATGGATGGCCGCATCGGAGTCCTACGCCAGGCCCTCGACGAGGCAGGCCATCAGGAACAATGCCTACTCAGCTATGCGGCGAAGTACGCTTCGGCGTTCTACGGCCCCTTCCGGGACGCGGTCGGCTCGGCCGGACGTCTGAAAGGCGACAAGCGGACCTACCAGATGGATCCCGCAAACTTGCAGGAGGCCCTACAGGAGGCCGAGCTCGATCTCGCTGAGGGTGCCGACTTCCTGATGGTGAAGCCGGGACTCCCCTACCTCGATGTCCTGCACATGCTCTCGAGGGAGGTTTCCGCTCCACTCGCGGTCTACCAGGTCTCAGGCGAGTACGCGATGCTGCGGACGGCGGCCGCGCAGGGAGTCTTGGAGCTCGACGCCTGCATGCTCGAGTCCCTGACCGCCTTTGTCCGAGCCGGAGCCTCGATGATCTTCACCTACTTCGCGCCGGATGCGGCCCGGGCTCTCCGGGGCGCCTGATCGGTCCTTGGCGGCGGATCGAACGGCGGTTTTTGCCGTTTCCGGGAGGTTTTGGGAATCACACGACGGTTCCGGCGTCGGCTGTTCCACTGGGGTGGCGGGGTCCCGCCCCCCTTAGCAACGACTCTCTGATTGTTAGACTCTGAGCATCCCGGTCCGGGAAGAACCAGGAAGCCCCCAACAAGCTAGGCATGAACTCACGCCTGACACTCTCTCTTGTCACCCTCGCCATCCTCGCGACGCCCGCTGAGGTCGACGCTCAGAAGTACCGCGAGGAGACGAACCGCGATCTAGGTATCACCTATCTCGTCCACGCCAAACTGTCACAGGTCCCCGAGCAGATCGGCACCGAGACCAGCCACCTGGTCCAGAAGTTCCGACCCGACTCCAACAGCGACTACATCTCCGGCAAGCTCGGCAGCTACGAGTGGTACACAGACGTCTACCGCTTCAACAAGACCGGCCGCGGAGGTGGCGACGGAGTCGACGGACCGACGACCGGTGGCGGTGACGAAGAGCTCACCCCGGAGGAGGCGTTCCGCCGAGCCCGGCTCGAACGACTTGCCGAAGGCGAAGCGAACAGCTTCGAGGAGTACATCCACGACGAGGACAAGGACGACCTCTACCTACATCGTGAGTTCCGCGTCGAAGGCAAGGAGCGGAAGGGCAACGAGCGGCAACGCCGCCCCGATGCCACGGTTTGGGAGTTCTACGACATCGACCGTCGACAGTCGTTCGACGGTCGCACGATCGAGTTGATCTGGTACTCCTGCGCCGCGGTCTACGATCTCGGTGACAAGGAAGTCGCGGTCGTCGTCCGCACGCCGATCCCGAAGTCTGGCACCAAGCTCCCGAGCAAGTACCGCAAGATCGCCTACAAGACGATCATGAGCGTCTCGCTCGTCGAGGAAGACGAAATCGCGATCGAAGACGACGAGGAGAAGGACCAGTACGCGGACACGCCCGAGAAGAAGAAAATGCTCGGGATCCTCAAGGACAACATCAAGGACGTCCGCAACCGCTGGGACTACTTCACCCTCCCGCACTACATCGTCACGTTCTCCTGGGAAGACCCCAATAGCCGCGACGATCGGGTCCGGTCGCACAACTACGCGGTCTGGGTCGCGAAGCAGGTCGAGGCGATGCGTTCGCGCTACGCCGAGTTCTACCCCCCGCACGACGACATGGCCGAGAACTACTCGATCATCCGCGTGTGCTCGAACTACGAGGAGTTCGGGAGCTACGGCAACACCCCACGTGGTGTCGTCGGCTGGTTCAGCCCAGGGACCAAGGAGCTCGTCGTGTTCTTCGACCGCGACAAGCTCTTCGGCTCGGACCCGCGTGAGACCACGCTCGGCGTCGTCTTCCACGAGGCTTGGCACCAGTACTCCGACCAGTGGTGGCCGAACTCCGAGCTGCACCGCTGGTTCGACGAGGGACTCGCCGAGTTCTTCAACGGGCAGCGACTCGTGCGCGCCGGCCGAACCCGCAACACCTGGCGATTCATTCCGCTCGAGGGACGCCTCCGCGCCGTCAAGCGGATGATGAACACCGACACGCTGGTCGACACCGAAACGATCGTCCATTGGCCTCGTAGCTCGTTCTACGGTGGCGCTGCGGCCGACCACTACGCCCAGGCCTACGTGATGGTCGACTTCCTGATGCGCGGCAAGGAGCGGCTTGGACGCAAGTTCGACTCGTCGTTCGAGGACATCATCGCGACCTATGGCGAAGAGTGCCTCAAGGGCACGGATCCGGCCGAAGCCATGACGATCGCGTTCGAAGGTGTCGACATGGACGTCTACGACGAGGCCTGGAAAGCTTGGTACACCGAAGGCGAGATCGAACGCTGATCCGCCGAGCCTGCCTCGACCGGGGCAGACTCACTGGAGGGCTTGCTCGATCTTCTCGGGCAGCTCTCCGAGCCAGCTGAGCAGAGCGAATGGCTCCCCCGCGAGCGCGCACCGCGCGCCGGGATCGATCACCAGGATCGGGGCGAGTTCGCCGCCCGCCGCGCGCAACCGATCGAGAAGCGCCCCCTCGTCGACACCGGGTTCGGTCAGAACCAGATCGACGGGACCGAGCGACGCGGTGTCCTCGTGCAGTTCGACGTAGTCCCAGCCGAATCGATCGGCCAGGTATCCGAAGCTCGGATGATCGGCGACCACGCGAAGCCCGCGCAGACGAGCCTCCGCGCGCACGAACTCCGCTTCGATCTGCTCCAGCCGTTCGAGCACCGAACGTGTCCGCTGCTCGATCTCATCCCTGCGCTCGGGCCGAACACCCTGTGCCGCGTCCCCGAACGCGCGAGCCATCAATCCGACGAGCCGGGGAACGAACCACACGTGGGGATCGAGCCCTTGGTGGGTGTGTAGGTCACCCTGCCCGTGACGATGAGTGACCGCTCGCTCGATCCGAAGCCACTGGTCACGAAACGGCGCCGCGAGCTGCACTCGACGGTCCCTCGGTAAAGACGCACGCACCGCCCACCGCTCGAGACCCGCACCCTGCAGACAGATCAGATCGGCATCGGCCAGTTCCTGCAGGACGTCACGCGGCGGAGCCCAGCCTCGAACGTCTCGATCAAACGGCAACAGACAGTGCACTTCCATCGCGTCCCCGGCGATCTCGGCCAGGAGCGACTGGAGCGGCCAGGAAGTCGTGACACAGACCGGCTTCGAACCGGCCCCAGTGCTCTCCGGATCCGCCGGTCCGTCCTCGTCACAGCTGGACAACGCCAAGGTCCCGCCGACAGCGGCGAGGACGGCACCGACGATCGACGATGTCTTGTTCAGGTCCATTGCGACAGGTTGTCTACAGCGGCTTCGATGGCGAGCGCCCCGAGCCATGCGAACAAGGTCCCGAAGGCGGCCAGCACAAGGTATTCGATCCCGACCAAGGCAGCGATCCACGGCCGCGAGGCACCAAGTCGCATCAAGGTCTCGAACTCGCGACTTCGCACGCGCACCGACAGCACGACGACGAGCGTCAGCATCAGGAGCGTCGAGACAAGGACCAGCAGCACGTTCGCGTCGAACACCCGCTTCAGCTGGAACACGAATTCCCGGATCTCCCCGAGCACCGAACCCGGGACCAAGAGCTGTAGTTCGCGTTCGCCGGCGAGCCGGCCCTGAAGCACGGTTGCAGATTCCTCGTCACGAGCCCGCACCAGCACCGCGGTGATCGGTAGGTCGTCCGGATCACCGTGGAAGTGGAAGCTGCCACGGTTCTCGTCGGTGATCTCCTGGTAGGTCCGAAGGCTCTGGTCGTAGACCCGGTCGGTCGGAGGACCGCTCTCGACGGCCGACGGATCCTCGCCATGCCCGTGCCCGAGACCCTCGACCACCCAGGCCGTCGGCAGCGAGACGAAGACCGCCTCGTCGTCCGGGCCCTCCGTCCGCTCCAGGATGCCAACCACCGGCATGCGCAGCGGGTATCCCTGGTCTAGTTGGAACAGACTGCCGGTGTCGGTCAGCACCTTCGACCCGAGGCCGGATTCCAGTCGCTCCGCGACGGCCGCGCCCAGCACGCACTCCCCGAGCTGGAGCGGCGGGGATCCCTGGCGGAACCGGAGCGCACGGAAACCGAAGTAGTCCGGTGTCGTGCCGACCAACGGTGCGTCCCGGGCCGTGAGCCCGAGGCGCAACGGGATCGCCTCGACAGCCCGTTCGTCTCGACAGATGCGATCGACGACCCCGACCGGAACTGGTTCGGGCACTCTCCCCCGAAAGAACAGCGCCGAAAGTACGAGGTCGAAACGCGAACCCCGCGCACCGACCACCAACGGTGTCGACTCCGTTCGGGCATCGACCTCGCGGTCGACCTGAGAGAGAAGTCGCTCGACACCGATCGGAATCACCAGGGTCAGCGCGAGAGCCACGACCAGAAGGCTCGAGCGCAACGGGTGATGAGCGAGGTGACGCCACGCGAGACGTAGGAGGTCAACCATCGAGGCCTCCATGGACGACCGGATCCTCCGACGAATTCTTCGCACCGAGGTCGAAGGTCCGATCGAACAGGTCGAGACAACTGTGATCGTGTGTGACGACCAGAAGGGTGGCACCGGTTCGCTTCGCCTGATCCCTCAAAAGGCCGAGCGCCGTTCGAGCATTCGCCGGATCAAGGTTGCCGGTCGGCTCGTCGGCCAGCACCAACTTCGGGTCGGTCACGAGCGCACGACACAGAGCGACGCGCTGCCGCTCACCCTGGGACAGCCGTCTCGGCTTGCGGCCGAGCAACTCGCGGATCCCGGTCTCGGAGGCGAGACGCTCGACACGCTCGGAACGCTCGACGCGGGACGTCTCCGTCCGCCCGAGATCGAAGGGCAGGAGGATGTTCTCCCGCACGCTCAAGTGATCGAGCAGCTCGAATTCCTGGAACACGAACCCGATCTCCTCGCGTCGGAAGCGACGGCGCTCCGAATCGCTCATCCGATCGACTCGATGCCCACCGACATCGATCGAGCCGTCTCCCGCCTTCAGGATGCCGGCGATCAGGTTCAGAAGCGTCGTCTTGCCGACACCAGACGGCCCGATGACCGCGACCGACTCCCCCGGATCCACACGGAATCGAGGAACCGTGAGACGGAACCCGCCCGTCGTCCCAGGCTCGTAGAAGAGCCCTTCGACCGCGACCGAGGCGGAAGCCTGCCGGCCGCCGTCGCTCATCCGTCGCGATCCTTCCGATCGTGCTCGGTCGTCTCCATCGCGGCGATCTTCCAACTCTCGCCATCATGGACGATCGCAAACTCCGCGCGGTGGACGTTGGTCCGGAAGTGCTCGTGCCCCCAGTGGGCAACCCTTCCTTCGGCTTCCCAAGCCCATTCGAGATCGAACCGCGGCCGACCGGCCAGCGCATCGTCAACGGCTAGCCAGGGCTGCGGCTCCGCAAACAGCGAGTGCTCGGTCTCACGAAGTTCGAGCACCTCGCAGACGGCGCCGGCTTCGTTGCGCATCACCAGACTCTGGTGGATCTCGAGATACAGGTTGCGCACGAGATCACTGGTCACGGTCGATTGGAGGCGATCGTAGATCTGCTGCTCCTTCTTCGCGTCAAACGCCGTGTAGAGGTTCTGATGGAGAGCCTCGAAGATCGCCACGGCCTCACGATCGGTCGGGAGGGCCACGGCCTGTTCGCGCGTCGGAATCTCTACCGCCAGCATCGAGCGCCCGAGGAAGGCCGTCGTCGCCAGGACCACGACGATCACGGACAAGACCGGACGGGCCTTCTTGGCGTAGTAACCGGCCACGGCCGCTCCGACCGCCAGAAACAGACAGACCAGACTCAGGATCGGCAAGACGTACGGTCGTGGTTCGCGAACCTGCACGGTTCCGATCGGCTCGAGCTCGACGTCTTCCTCGGGAACGTAGCGCCAGGTGTACCCTGGCTCGTCGGGAGCCAGGGTCTGCACGGTCGAGAACACATCCTCGAGGTTGAACTGGATCGGGATACGTCGCTGCTCCTTCCAAACGACGCGCTCCCAGACACCCCACTCGATGCCGACCGTGTCCGGCCGCTCGGTCACCGGCACCCGCAGAACGAACTCCACGCTGTCGGTGCCAGGGAAGTTCGAGTCTTCCTTCCTGGGTACGCGGACCGTGGCGATGCTCGGCCGGACGACCTCGCCGTCGATCGAGAATCGGTTGCCGGCGAGGATTCGGGCGCCGACGGTCGTCTTCAGGGCCTCGGCTTGCTCGGCCGAGATCGGGGCGTTCAGGATTTCGATCGGTCTGCTGGCGAGCAGCTGTTCGTCTGCACGCTCCGCCTCCGACCAGCTCCAGCAGAACGCCGTGAACTGCTCGGCCATCACGACCCATTCGACGACCCGGCTGGAGACTCCGATCTCGATCACGCAGGGCAGCCCCGCGTGTGGAGCACTCGAGCGAGGCTCCCCTTCGGATCCACGACTCGGAACACCCCCTCCGACGGAGGCAGCGAGAGGCGCCGCCAGCGCGGCGGCGAGGATCAAGACGGCGACCGGGTTACGCACAGTGCAGAGCGTAACGGTAAACGCCGCCCGGCCTTTCGGACCGGGTCAGCGAATCGCCCACTGCGCGCCGTCAGGGCCATCGGTGATCTCGACACCAGCCCCGTCGAGAGCATCACGGAGCGCGTCGGCCGTCGCGAAGTCCTTCTCGACCCGCGCCTTGGCTCGCAACTCCAGGAGGCCTGCCATCAAGGGCCCGAGCACGTCGGCTCCGACTTCGACTTCGGAGGCCTGCGCCGCATCGTTGACCGTCACTCCGCTCTGCTGCAGCAGATCCCGGAGGGCGTCTGAGCGGGCGAAGTCCTTCGATTCCCGTGCCGCCTGACGCATCTGGATCACGGCCTCCACCACTGGCTTCGCCCGGTCGTCGCCCGAACGCCCGGCTTCGACGACCTTTTGGCGGTCTCCGGGTTGGAAGAGACCGAGCAGCCGACCGAGATCGCGCATGCAGCGATCAGCATGGACTCGGGCGTCACCTTCGAGGCTGCCGGACGCCTTCTGCATCGAGAACAGGACCGCGATGGCCTCACCCGTGCCGAAGTCGTCGTCCATCCCCGCGAGGAACTTCGACCGCAACTCGACCAACTCGTCGGGCAACGGAGTCTCGCAGACCTCCTGGAGCGACGGCTCGTGCGCTTCCTCGACGATCTCACCGAGCCGATCCAGGAATCGTAGGAGGCCTTTGCGGGCGCCTTCGACGTTCTTCGGTTCGAAGTCGACCGGCCGACGGTAGTGCCCACGCAGCAGGAAGTAGCGGATCGTCGGCGCTCCGTAGGTATCGATGAGCCAGCGAGCTTGGAACTGCTGCGAGAACTCCGGGTCCTGCATCCGCGGATCGCTCTTCGCGACCTTCTTGCCGCCGTACTGCACGAGGCCGGTGTGCATCCAGGTCCGCGCGTAGCGGTGGCCGCAGGCCTCACTCTGAGCGATCTCGTTCTCGTGGTGCGGGAACTTCAGGTCGTCCCCGCCTCCGTGGATGTCAAACTCGGTCCCGAGCAGCTCACTCGACATGACCGAGCACTCGAGGTGCCAACCCGGTCGACCGTCGCCGTACGGACTCGGCCAGGACGGCTCGCCTGGCTTGCTGAGCTTCCACAGCGCGAAATCCGCCGGGTGTTCGAGGCCCGCTGCCGCACCGACCCGCGCACCGGCCTGCATCTCTTCGACGCTTCGCCCCGAGAGCTTGCCGTAGCCCTCCTGACGATTCACTCGGTAGTAGAGACCGTCAGAGGCGACGTAGGCCCGGTCGCGAGCGACGAGGTCTTCGCAGAACGCGATCATCGGCTCGACGTAGTCGGTGCAACGCGGGTGGTCGGTGATCGTGGTCACCGCAAGGTCGCGCAGGTAGCCGAAGTAGAGCTCGGTGTAGCGCTCGGCCACCGCCTTCCAGCTCTCCCCGGTCTCTTCGGCGCGGCGGATGATCTTGTCGTCGATGTCCGTGATGTTGTTCACGAATCGCACGTCGAGACCGCGCGCTCGCAGCCAACGAGTGATCGCGTCGAACAGCACCGGCCCCATCAGGTGGCCGATGTGACAGTCGTCGTAGACCGTCGGGCCGCAGAGGTAGAGGCCGATCTGGCCGGCGTTGACCGGCTCGAGGGGCTTCTTCTGACGGGTGAGCGTGTCGTGGACGAGAATCGTCATGGCCTGAATGGGCATCGGAATCCGGGGAATCGGTTGCCCCGGAGCGGCGGGGAGCGTAGCAGCCGCGATGGCTGGGCCCGACCCGGCCCCAGCGACTTTCCACCGCCCATCTGGCACAATCCAAGATCCGTCCCATCGAATCCACCGATGGTGCACGTCCGAAGAACCCGGTCATGCCGCCAAGCTCCCCCCGCCCGATCGAACCCGAGTCTAAGCAACCCGACCGTTCGACCTCGATCGGTGACGGAGAGCGCAACGGCCGGGGCGAGCGCAAGCAGGCCCAGACCAGACAGGCCCAGATAAAGCAGCCGCGTCCGGCCGTGGTCCGGCCGAGCCGAGACGAGGCCGAATCGGCGGTGCGGACCCTCTTGGCCTGGGCCGGCGACGATCCGAGCCGGGAAGGCCTGCTCGAGACCCCTTCCCGCGTCGTCAAGGCCTACGAGGAGTTCTTCCGCGGCTACGACCAGGATCCGCACCAGATCCTAGCCAAGACCTTCGAAGAGACAGCCGGCTACGACGAGATGGTCTGCGTCCGTGACATCCGGATCGAGTCGCACTGCGAGCATCACATGGTGCCGTTCCTCGGTGTCGCCCACATCGCCTACCTGCCAGTCAACCGAGTGGTCGGTCTCAGCAAACTGGCCCGCCTCGCCGAGCTCTACAGCAAGCGCCTCCAGATCCAGGAGAAGCTCACCGTCCAGATCGCTGACGCGATCGACACGGTCCTCGAACCGCGCGGCGTCGCAGTCGTGATCGAAGCCGAACACTTCTGCATGACGACCCGTGGCGTGCAGAAGCCGGGCTCCCTGACCGTGACCTCGCGCATGACCGGCGAGTTCCGCGAGAACCCGAGCACCCGCCGGGAGTTCCTGGCGATGATTCGCTCCGGACGCAGCTGAGTCCTCGTTCGCGCTCTCGACCGACCGGGGTCAGCCAGTCGGCAGGCTTTCGCGGGTCGCCACCATCGTCCGCGGGACCGACCTCAGAAGATGTTGAAGTCGATGAAGATCAGCTGACGGCGGTCGCTGTTCTCCTCGAGTATTGGGTAGCCGGCGTAGATCGACAGCGGCTGCGGGAACTGCGGAATGCGGATCCGGAACCCGCCACCGACACTCATCCGCAGCGGGCCGATGTCGTCGAGGCCGAGACCGAGTTGGCCGGCGTCGGTGAACACGACGAAGCGCAGCCAGTCCGTACGCCCGAGACGGCCTTCCTGTCGAGTCGAGTAGAACGGGATCGAGTAGTCGGCGCTGAACGTCGTGCGAATCGTGCCCGCGGTCGGTAGGTCGAACTGCCGCGGGCCGGCCTCGCGCGCTTCGAATCCGCGCAAGTTGGTGCCGCCGAGGTAGAAGCGCTCCGCGATGTAGAGCACGTCCGAACGGCCATACTCGCGGCCGTAGTCGATGCCTGCGCGAATGCGCAGGATGTCCTTCAACCCGGCGTCGTTCTCGCGCGTGGTGAAGTAGACCGTGCCGTTGAGGCCGAGCTTGTAGAAGTCTTCGTCCGCACCGAGGAAACCCCCGGCGATCTCCGCATAGCCTTGGATCTGCGTCCCCTTCGACGGGGAGAACGGATTGTCGATCGTCGACCAGGTCAACGCTCCGCGCAGTGCCCGGATCTCGCTCGTGCCTTCGTTCGCGACGACGTTGGCCGGCGCGTTCGAACGGAGGTTTTCGATCGACACCGTTTCCTGCCGCAGCGTCAGCGCAGCTCCAAACTCGTCCGAGAACTGCTTCGAGAAACCGAGCGAGCCACCGATCGAGTCGGAGAGGAACGAATCGAGCGCACGGAAGGTCCGGAACGCCGAGATCGTCGCCCCGTAGGGCTCGCGCCGTAGCCCGAAGATGTCCGGGTCGGACAGGGCGATCTGGAACGTGCTGATCTGCGTTCCGGGGTTGATGTTCAGCGTCAGGTTCTGACCGCCACCGTGCAGGGCCCGTCGGTTGGCGATCTCTTCGTACCAGACGATCGGATCGATGCCGTCGGGGATGTCGAAGATGTCGAAGTTCGACTTGGTGTAGCTGAACCGCCCCTGGACCTCGTTCGCAGAGTTGAACGCCGCACCGATGTTCACGCGACCGACGGCCGAGTCGTCGACCTTGACGTCGAGGTCGACCAGATCGGGGTTCCGCGGGTCCGAGGTCAGGGTGAACTCGACCGGGCGATCGGAGTTCGGGGACGCGATGCCGGAGAACTCGACGTTCAGCAACGACCGGCGCAGAGCGAGGCCGTCGAGCACCTCGCCCGGCTCGACGCGAAGAAGCGATCGCACGACTGCGTCGCGCGTGTGTGTGTTCCCGCGGATCGTGACGTCACGGAGTGTCTTCGGAGTTCCCTCGTTGACCGAGAACAGCACGTCGACGACGCCATCCGCCTGATCGACCGACTGGATCGAAGCCTGGATCTGGAGCAGGTCGGTCACGGAGCCACCGTATTCCCCGGCGAGAACGTGCCCGCGCTTCTGGTAGTAGCTCTCGAGCCGGCCCCGATCCGCACTTAGCGCATCTTCGTCGTAGAAGTCGCCCTCCATCAGGTCGAGCTCGACGCGTAGGTCCTCGGCCGGATAGGTCGGGGCGAGCGCACCTTCGGGTGGTCGCTGCTCGATCCGGGCGGCGCGGATCCGGTAGCGCTGCCCCTCCTCGATCCGGATGCGAACCTCAACCTCCTCCGTCGTGTCGTCGCGCCCCGCCGGTAACGGGACGAAACCCACGTAACGGACCTCGGCGTCGAGGAAACCACGACGCCGATAGTAGGTGCGCAGTCGATCGAGGTCTTCTTGCAGGATCCGCTCGGAAAACGGCTCTCCGGTCGGAGACAACGCGGTCGAAGCCTTGCTCTGCCAACGCGAACCGTCCGCCAGGTTCTGCGTCGCGCCGATCGGATTCTCGAACGGGAAGCTCGGGTTCCCGACAATCGTGATCTTGCCGATCGTCACCTCGGGACCGGGATCGACTCGTAGATCGATGCGCCGGTTCTCGGGATCCGGCGCTTTGTCGACCGTCGCGTAGGCGTAGCCCCGCCGCGAAAGGAACTCGAGGATCGTCCCGACGTACTGATCGACGAGGTCCGCGCTGACACTCTGCAGCTCCTGCAATCGAAGGACGTCGCGCAGTTCCGATTCGTCGATGTCCGAGTCCTGGAGCCCGACGAAGCGCACTTCGTCAAACACGTCGAGCGTCGGGATCAGGAGACCGAGCGAAATCGTGTCGTCGGCGTTCCGCTTCCACCGTGTCCGGTTCCCAACGAGCCTTCGATCGACCGCGAGCTTGCGCAGGTCCTCCTGGAAAGCACGCAGCTGGAACGGCTCACCCTCCTTGGTCCGAAGCGCCCGCAGGACGTCGTCACGCAGGAAGACCGGGTCGACCAGAATCTCTTTGACGATCTTGCCCTCGGCCCAGGCCGCCTCTTCGGGCGAGAACAACTCCGGGTCCTGGGGCCCACGTACGTCCGGCTGCGCCTCGACCCGATTCGCGCAGACGATGGACAGCACGGCGGCGAGCACCGAAGGATGCAAGCCCATCCGCGCCTGGATGTGGTCCGGACCAGTCACTCGGGATCAACCGCCCATCGGCTCGGACTTGCGTTGGAAGTTCTCGAAGCGCATGAACTCCTTGAAGAATCGCAACGTGACATCGCCGGTCGGGCCGTTTCGCTGCTTCGCGATGATCACCTGGGCGAGCCCCGCGTTCTCGTCGGTCTTCTTGAAGTACTCCTCGCGGTGCAGGAGGCAGATGACGTCGGCGTCCTGCTCGATCGCACCCGATTCCCGCAGGTCACTCATGCGCGGCCGGTGGTCTTCGCGACCTTCGACATCACGGTTGAGCTGGGACAGCGCGACGACCGGGATCTTCAGCTCTCGCGCCAGCCCCTTCAACGAACGGGAGATCATCGAGATCTCCTGCTGGCGACTCTCGATCTTCCGGCCACCGGTCATCAGCTGAAGGTAGTCGATGATCACGAGGTCGAGCCGAGACCCCTTGTCCTGGAACTGATTCGCGAGTCGGCGGCACTTCGCACGCAGCACGGTCGGCGTCAGGCCGGCTCCATCGTCGACGACGATCGGTGCCTCGTAGAGGGTCTCCGCCTCGCGCTGGAGGCGGGCGTACTGCTGGTCTGTCAAACGACCGCGACGGACGGCTTGACCGTCGACCTGACTCCGCATGCAGAGGATGTTCGACACCAGCTGCGAAGACGCCATTTCGAGCGAGAAGATCGCGACGCCGTTCCCCCGCGACCCGATCCGCTCGGCCAGGTTGAGAACGAACGAGGTCTTACCCATCGACGGGCGAGCTGCGATGATCACGAGTTCGCCTTGCTGCAGGCCGCTCGTCATCTCGTCGAAGTCGTGGTAGCCGGTGACCAGACCGGTCGGCTCGCCCTTCGCCGAGCGGAAGAAGTCGATCCGCTCGAAGGTCTCCTGCAGAACCGCATCGATGCCCTTGATGTCGGTCCCAACGTTCATCCGAGCGATCTTGAAGATCCGCTCCTCGGCAGTGGCCAGAAGATCCTTCGCGTCGGTCGCATTCGCGTAACCGAGCTTGCTGATCTCCGAACAAGTCTCGAGCAGCTGACGCTGAATCGACCGGTCGCGGACGATGTCGGCGTGAAACTGCACACCGGCCGCCGAGGCCACACTGTCGACCAGGCGAAGGATGCCGTCGGACCCCCCGACCTCTTCGAGTGAGCCGCGACGAGAGAGTTCCTCCTGGACCGTGATGACGTCGAGGTGGGAATCCCGGTCGAAGACGTGGATCAGGGCGTCGTAGAGGATCCGGTGGACCGGCAGGAAAAAGTCCTCCGCGTCGAGGACCTGACTGATGTCGCCGACACACTGGTCGTCGAGCAGCAGGGAACCCAACACCGAGCGCTCGGCCTCGATCGCGCGCGGCACCGTGCGCGTCTCCATGTCCGGAGTGAAGTCGACCATCAATCCCTCTCCCGAGGCTGCCTGCCGCACCGAACTACCCTGGAGGAAACCGATTCCCTCCAGACCTGGCCGCTCGGATCCGGCCCGCCAACCGCCACCTCGGGTGAACCGTCACACTTTGCCGGACCAGGGCATCGCCGCAAGGGCGCGCCCGGTCGATCATCGGTGGACGATCTGTGGAAAGCCCGGAGGAACCTCGCCCCCGACACCTCCTCGCAGGTCAGTCCCCGAGAACGCTCACCCGCCCGGTCTCGTCGTCGATCGCGACGATGCCGCGTTCCTCGAGGCGCGCGAGCACGGTGTCCGCGTGCTCGAACTCGATCCGCAGGCGACGTGCCAGAAGGCCGACGGAAGCTCGACCGGTGCTACGCACCAGTTCCTCGGCCTCGGCCAACAGATCATCATCGGTGACCGGAGCGAAGAGGGCGCCCTGGGCTGGCTCGACCGCGGCTTCAGCCTCGCCCGAATCCCGCAAGCTGGACTCGACAGGACCGGACCCGAGTCCCGGGCTGTCGTCGAACTCGAACGCGGGTTCGACCTCGGTGGCGGGTTCTTCGGGCTCGGGCTCGATCTCCGTCTCATTCGTTCGGGAGGCGAGCTCGTGCACCTCGCGCGCCAGAGACTCGGCCTCCGACACCAGGTCATCGAACTCCTCGTCGACCAGCTCGGCCTCCTCGACCATCTCGCCCTCGGCGACCGACGGGAAGAGCCAGCCGTTCGCAGCGTCGGGAGCGGGTTCAGGCTGCGGCTGGTCGCTCGCGGCCGGCGCCACCTCTTGCCGGTCGAGGTCTTCAACCGGACTCTCCACGACCGGCTCATCGTGGACCCTATCCTGGACCTCCGGCTGCTCGCTCGCAGCTTCCGAGTCCTCGAGCTGCGCATTGTCGGAATCCAGGTTCTCGAGGACCGAACTCTCGGACTCGACCACGGACTCTGCCGCGTCAGCTTCAAGACCGAGAGCGTCCGCGGCCCCCAGAAGCGCGTTGAGCTCGTCGCCCTCGACGTTCTCGGAGAGGTCACGGTCCGCCTCGTCCGTGTTCTGACCGAGGAAGCCCGCCTCGCGAAGAGCCACCGAAACGCTCAGGTCGTCGACCGAGTCGGCGGGATCGACCGGCACCTCGTTCTCGACGTCCTCGGCGTCCGCGATGGCCTCTTCGGCCAGCCCACCCTCGAGCACCGGCGCCTCGGACTCACCCGTGACGATCGGGATCTCGACCGACGAGAGGCCGATGTCGACAATCGTCGGCACCCCCTCCTCGAATTCCCCGGCCATCGACTCGGAACCGGGCTCAGGAGGCGTCCAGTCGTCGAGCTCTCCGAAGAGCGAGTTGAGCTCGTCCTCACCCGGAGCATCCGAATCACTCGCAGACTCGACGTCTGAATCGACAGCGGGTTCGGCGACACCAGCCGCTGCGGCTTCTTCGATCTCCGATCCGGGACCATCGACGGACAACGGATCGTCGAACCCGTGATCTTCGACGTACTGCTGAGCACGACCCGCCGCCTCTTCGAGCTCAGCGATCTCGTCGACCCGTTCTTCGACACCAGCAGCCGGCTCGTCCGAAGCCGGCGGCTCAGCGACAGCGATCCCACCGGACTCGGAGTTCGCGGGCGGCGTCGCCCCATCGACGGCAGCCGGACGCGCCATCAGCTCGGAGACGGCCGCCGTCTCGATCTCGACGTCCAGGACCTTGGATTGCTTCGTCGCTGGCCGACGACGCTCGAAGAACCCAACGCCCTCGAAGTAGCGGAAGAAGCAGAAGTCGCTCGCCAGTAGAAACGCGAACAGACTGGCCGAGATCGCGAGCAGCGAGGTGAGGAACGTGCCGAACACGTTCTCGAGGCGCGTTGCGACGAACGAACCGAGCGTCGCCGACCCTTCGGAGCCCACGCCCTCGACGATCGAGAGGCAGATCGCGAACACGACCAGGTAGCCAACCCTCGTCTTGGGTCGCTCGATCGGTCCAGTGAAGAACCAGAGGCTCGACCAGGCGAGTCCGAGAACCGCGGTCAAGAATGCCGGCAGGAACCCGATACTCGCATGAAGCCAGGCCACCGAACTCGCGAGCCAATTCCCCTCGAAGGTCGAGGTATAGCTCGGGAGAACCTGCAGTCGGTACCAGATCAGGGCGACGACGAAGAACGTCGACACCATCACCGGGAGCAAGGGGACGAATGCCCGCATCCGCTGCTCGCCCTGTTGTTGCTCCGCCATCGAGAGACCTGTCATCGCGCCTCGTCCTCGTCGTGTAAAGCCTCGGGGTCCTCCGAGTCCTCGGCCTCCTCGGCCTCGTCCTCGTCCTCGTATTCCCACTCCTCGTCCCACTCCTCTTCGCCTTCCTCCGCATCCGCCTCCTCGGCGTCCTCGGAGCCCTCTTCGAGGGCAGCGTCGGCCTCCGACTCGTCGTCGTAACCCGCATCCTCGTCGACCTCTTCGTCGTCGACGTATTCCTCTTCCTCGTACTCGGCCTCGTCGTCACCGCCGGCCAATTCGTCCGCAACGGCCTCCTCCCGCGCACGCCATTCCTCCATCGTCAGGAGGACGTCTCGCGACTTCGAGCCGACGAACGGCCCGACGAGACTGTCGTCCTCCATCATCTCGAGGAGGCGGGTCGCCCGGTTGTAACCGACGGCCAGCGCGCGCTGGATCAGCGTGGCCGAACCACGCTGCTGGCCCAGAACGACCTCGACCGCCTGCTCGTACAACTCGTCCTGAGCCGCGTGCCCCCGCCCCTTACCGGTGTCGGACTGGACCAGATCCGGGATGTAATCCGGCTCCGGCCCGTGCTCCGCGAGCCAATCCACGACCGCCTTGGTCTCTTCCTCGCTGACGAAGGCCCCCTGCGCGCGCCGGACCTCCTGGGTCGAAGGCGTCAGGTAGAGCATGTCGCCATGACCGAGAAGCTTCTCGGCACCGTTCGAATCGAGGATGACGCGCGAGTCGATCTTGCGGTTGACCTTGAAGGCGATCTGCGCCGGCAGGTTCGCTTTGATGACACCAGTGATCACGTCGGTGCTCGGACGCTGCGTCGCCAAGATGACGTGGAGACCGACTGCACGTGACTTCTGTGCCAGTCGCTGGATCGATTCCTCGACCTCGCGCTGCGCCACCGTCATCAGATCCGCGAGCTCATCGATGACGAGCACGATGTAGGGCAGCTGCTCCGCGCCGTCCTCGATCGTCGAACCGAGACGGTTCTCGATCTCTTCCCGGCCAAGGCGGTTGTAGTTCCGGATGTGGTTCGTGCCGACGCGGCTGAGCAGCTCGTAGCGACGCTCCATCTCGTCGACGGCCCACTGCAGGACCGCCGGCGCCTTCTTCATGCTCGTCACGACCTCGCAAGCGAGGTGCGGAACCTTCTTGTAGACCTGCAACTCGACCATCTTCGGGTCGATCAGGACCAGTCGAACCTGCTGCGGCGTGCGCGTCGTCAGGACCGACAGCAAGATCGCGTTGATACAAACGGACTTACCCGAACCGGTCGTGCCGGCGATGAGCAAGTGCGGCATCTTCGCAAGGTCTTCGACCACCGGCTCGCCAGTGACGTCCTTGCCGAGGTAGAGCGGGATCGCCTTCTCTTCGTCGAGACCGAAGCGATCGAGAAGCTCGCGGTAGACCACCGTCTGCCGCTCGGCGTTCGGCACTTCGATACCGACAGTGTGCTTGCCGGGGATCGGCGCGACGACGCGAACGCTGACGGCCTTCAGCGCGGCAGCGAGATCCGCCTCGTAGCCGTGGATCTTGGAGAGCTTGATGCCCTCACCGAGCTCGACTTCGTACTGCGTGACGGCCGGACCGACCGAGGCAGCCACGACACGGGCCTCGACCTTGAACGATCCGAGTCGACGCTCGATCGCCTGCTTGTTGGCGTCGAGCGTGACCCGGGTTCGCGCGTCGTCGACGAGCTCCGCCTCTCGGAAAAGCGAGGCCGGCGGATACGGCCAATCACCCTCGAACGGCAACTCGGGGTGCGCACGACGCGACCGCTTGGCCTTCTTCTTCACCGCCTCGGCCGGCTTGCGCTGCGGCTTCGGACGAGGCTTCTTGGCCTCAGGCTTCGGCTTGGACTTCGGACGACGAGCCGCTTCCGGTGCGGGTGGCGCGGGCTTGACGATCGACTCCGGAGCAGGCTCCGGCACCTCGAGGACATCGGGCTCGCCAATCTCGGACTCGCCAACCTCGGACTCGGCAGCCTGGGGCCGTGGAACATCGACGCGCTGCTCCGGAGCCTGAGTGGTCGCCACGGCCGCGGCGGTCGCCTCTTCGGCACGCGAGACCACCCGCACGGTTTCGCGCTCGGCAGCCGAAGGATCACCCTCCGAGTCCGGAGACGCCGTCCGCGAACCAAGCGGCCAGACCGAGGACAAGCCCGACCACTTCGATCGCGCGTCTCCGACCGCCGAGCGAACCCGAGCGAACAGGCCTGGCCCTGGGTCCGCAGCGGCTTTGCCCTGATCACGCGACTCGCGCTCACGCGGCTCCGCCCCCTCGGCCAACGCCAAGCGCGGGGAACGCGCGCGCTCCGACACGTTCTTGCCGATCCACTCACCAGCCGCGACGAGCTTGAACAGCAGCTCGGAGATCAGCCACTGCGTCGCGAGCAGCAACGAGCACAGACCACCGAAGGCGATCAGCAGGATGCGTCCCGAGCCGCCGAACTCGCGCGTCAACTTCGGGGAGAGGTTCGACCCGAACCGACCACCAGGCCCGTCGGGCACCAACCGCTGGGCGGCCGCAAGTCCATCCGCACCCGCGAGTGCGATCGACAACATCATCGCGAACACGAGGATGCCGAGAATTTTCAGCACCGGACGATCGATCTGCCGACCGACGAACAGGGCTACGCCGAAGACGACGCCTGCGACGAACGGCACCCAGCCAGCGAAGCCGAGCAGGAATACGCTGGCCGACGCGACAGCCCAGCCGACCGAGCCACCGAGATTGGTCATCCCCGAACGCGGAATCAGCCGCTCGGAGCCACCGGACATCGACTCGATCAGCGTCCCGCGATCGAAGGTCGCAAGCGCCAGGAGGAAGTAGAGACTCGCTCCGACCAGCACCAACGCGAGGAGCTCGCGACTTCGCGGACTGATCCCCGGCCCTGGCGCATCCTCGACCGGCACGAAGTGCGGACCGCGGGACTTCTTCCGCCGGCTTACCGATTCCTCTTCGACCTCTGCTTCCTCGGCCGTCTTGGCCTTCTTCGTCGAGCGTCGCGTCATGAAGCCCCTCCGTTCGCAACGCCGCCATCCGAGACTCCGGACCGCGAACGCCACAGCGTCATCGCCCGATCGACGAGCAACGACGCGAAGTCATCCTTCGACCGCTCTCCGAGCGGCGTCACTTTGGCCGAACCATCCTCCGACTCGACCAAGTAGGTCTCACTGCGGTCCCCACCGAGAGCAGCTGGTCCGTTCAGGACGCAGAAGTCGAGCCGCTTGCGCTCGATCTTGCCGAGCGCTTTCCGCTCGGCCGCTGCCCAGGCCTCGTCCCCGAGACGCCCGTCCGCGTCCCCGGCCTCCAACGCGAAACCGACCACGCACTGGTCGTCGCGCTTCGAGTGGCCGAGGGCCGCGATCACATCCGGATTGCGCTCCAGCTCGAGGACCAGCCCGGTGTCTTCCTTCGCGGGTTTTCCCTGGTGCCGGTTCTTCGGCCGCAGGTCGGCCACCGCCGCGACTCCGAAGGCGATCCCGCAGGACGGCCAGACCTCGACCGCTGTGTCGTGCATCTCCTGCGCCGAGACGACGTCGATCCGCCGCACGCCCGGAGGCGTGGGTCGGGAGACCGGCCCAGCGATCAGCACCACGTCGCACCCGGCTCTCGCCGCAGCCTCAGCGATCGCGAAACCCGTGCGACCGGAGCTGGCATTGGCGAGGAACCGGACGTCGTCGAGGTGTTCGTGGGTCGGCCCAGCCGTAACCAGCACTTGCACCATCGGATTCCGCCCAGAGCACCTTCCCGACGCCACGGAAGGCGCCCTGACCTGAAAGGTGCGAGCCGGCAATGTAGCAGCCCGGGCCGCGACCGCCGATGGCGGCTGGGGATTTCTTACCCGGCGCAATTCGGCCCCAGCGGCCGCCTCCTATCGAGACGCGGTCGCATTTCCGGTGCTGGGCAAGAAGTTCTCGCGGAACCAACGCCCGCCTCGTTGGAAGAAGCGCCAGCCCGGTACGGGATTCGAGGCGCGGTTTCGGCATTCCGACCGCGTCCGGACCTGCCATCTGGCCGAACTGCGCGGAGCGAGCCGCTTTCCCTCCCCGCGGTCCGCCCCCTCCCCCTCCCGATCGGCGACGCCCGATCGCCGTCACCGCACCGCCGCCCCCTCGTTGCCAGCCAACGTGTCCCGGATCTCCCCGCTCCGCCGCACCCTCCTGGCTGCGGCTCTGCTCGCGTTGCCACTGGGTTCGGGCTGTCGGTCCTCGGCGGCCTACGCCAAGAACGCCGACGAAGAGGTCTACGCCCTGCTCGAGAACGTGATCACGAAGGTCACCGGCGAGCGCAAGGTGTTCGAGATCGGAGAGCGCCCCGGCACCCTGAGGCAGCGCATCCTCCAAGGGGACGTCGAGCAACCGATCCGGATCGACCTCCAGACCGCACTGGACATCGCCGCCGAGAACAGCCGGCAGTTCAAGACCGCCAAGGAGACGCTCTACCGATCGGCCCTCGGCCTGAGCGCGGTCATCGACAGCTTCGAGATCCAGTACGTCGGGACCACTGGATTCGACGTGAACGGCGTCGGCGATGACGCGACCAGCTTCGACACGAGCGCAGTTCTCTCGGAGTCACTGGCGACAACCTCCGGCCAGACGATCGTCGCGAGCTTCGTTAACACGTTCTTCCGCTCGCTGCTGACCGGAGGCGCGGAGAGTTCGAGCTCGGTCTTGAGCATCGGGTTCTCAACCCCGCTGTTCCGCAGCTTCGGCCGCCGGATCGCGCGCGAGCCCTTGACGCAGTCTGAGCGCAACCTCGTCTACGCTGTCCGCAACTTCGAACGGACGCGCCGCGAACTCGCGTTCTCGGTCTTCGCGACCTTCCTCAACCTGCTGAACCAGCAGCGAAACCTCGAAGCCGTCCGGAAGAACCTCGAGTCCCTGCAGAAGAACGCCGCTCGCGCGACCGCAGAGTTCGACGCCGAGATCCTCGACCTCAACAGCCTCGGCCGCGCCCAGCAGTCGGTGCTGTCCGCCGAGAACTCGTTGATCAACTCCATCCAGGGGCTCCAGAGCTCGCTCGACGCGTTCAAGTTCACGCTCGGCCTGCCGATCGGCACCGAGATCGAACTCGACGACTCGGTCCTCGACGGCCTGAGCCTGCTCGGCGTGACCGAGATCCCGATCGAGCAGCACGACGCAGTCCGACTCGCCTGGGACCGGCGATTCGACCTCCGCACAGCCCGCGACCAGATCGCGGACGCGCGCCGCGGTGTCCTGATTGCCGACGACGCTCTTCAGAGCTTTCTGACCTTCGATGGCGGTATCGCCGTGCCGTCCGACCCAGACCAACCGGTCGCGCTCGACTTCAGCGAGATCGCCTGGGACGTCGGTCTCGACCTCGACCTCGATCTGGAGCGTACGGCTGAGCGCAACAACTACCGCGACTCACTGATCGACCTCGACCAGGCGGAGCGCTCGGTCGAAGCCCTCGAAGACAACATCGCCCAGGAGATCCGCGACGAGCTCCGGACCACCAAGCGATCGATCGCAAACTACCGGATCCAGGAACAAGCGGTCGCGCTCGCAGAGCGACGCGTCGATGCGACCACCCAGCTGTTCGAGACCGGACGCGTCAACCAGAACGACGTTCTGGACGCCCAGAACGACCTTCTCAACGCCGAGCTGTCGCTCAACAACGCGCTGATCACCTACTTCACCGACCGATTCGAATTGATCCTCGATCTCGAGGGCCTCGTCATCGAACCGCGCGGACTACGCGTCGACCTTTCCCTCCCGCTGCCCGAGGGGCCGATGCAGACACCGGACGGCCTGGGAGCTCCCCGGGACTCGGCCGATCGATGAGCAACTCAGGCCCGACCTAGGCCTCTCCAGAACGGAATCCAACGATGCGCACCTACCTGACGATCCCAGCTCTGCTGCTCGCCACCTCCTGTGGTGGAGGTGGGGACGAAGCCGCGGGCCAGGCACCGGACGTCTACACTCTGCAGCGCCAGACCCTGCGGATCGCGCTGCGGGAGCAAGCGGAACTCCGCGCGGCGCAGGAGACCCGGGTCCGCTCGGCGATCGAAGGTCGGGCAACGATCATCGAGCTGATCCCCGAGGGATCCTTCGTCCAGCAGGGCGAACGACTCGTGACGATCGACGTATCCGACCTCGAGGATCGCCGCGCCAACCAGGCGATCACCGTCGAGCGGGCGGACGCTGCGCTGATTAACGCGCAGCAGAACGTCGAAATCCTGGAGAAGGAACTCGCGGCCGACCAAGGGCGGGCTCGCAGCGCGCTCGAGATCGCAGAGATCGATCTCGAGAAGTTCCTCGGGCGACCCCGCTCAGCGGAGGATATCGCGCGGATGCGCGAAGCCCTCGCCGAAGCCGGCGGGATCAGCGCTCCAGTCCGGCCGCCCGGAGACGATGGCGACCCGAACGTGCAGACGGCCATCGGCCTGAGCACCGAGGGCAGCTTGAACGTCGACGTGGTCCGTGCCCTCAACGTCCTGACTACTCAGGACGAGACGACGCGCGACGAGCGCTTCCAGTCGCTGGGCGAGACCCTGACGCAGATGATCTGCGGCGAGGAAGACGAGTCCGAGAACCTGTTCCGTGACGTCGGCGAACTCGGGCAACAGGTCCTGGAACAGATCGATGCGATCCGCCTGGCGAAGCAACGCCTCGCGCTCGCCGAGGACACCTACCGCAACAGTCTGAAGCTCGCGGAGCAGAACTACGTCACCCGCAACCAGCTCGAGCGCGATGAGCTCGACTGGAAGAGCAACCAGTCGCAGGTCGAGCTGGCCTGGCAGCGACTCGACGTGCTCGTCAGCTACACCCTCCGCCGCACGCAGATCGACCTGCAGCTCAAACTCAGCAACGCGGTCATCGAGCTCGAGCGTACGCTCGCCAGCGCGAAAGCCCGTCGCGCGCGCGAACAGGCCGAGCTGAAGAGCAAGCAGTCGGAGTACAACCTCGCCCTCGAACGTCTCGAGAACTTCGAGCAGCAGATCGAGAACGGCGCGATCGATGCACCGACGCCGGGGCTGGTCGTCTACGCGGCCACCGACAGCCGCCGAGGTGAGTTCATCGAGGAGGGCCAGGAGGTCCGCGATCGCCAGACGATCCTCATCCTGCCAGACATCACGCGCATGTTGGCGGAGCTCAAGATCCAGGAAGCGGACGTCAACGCGATCGAGATCGGCCAACCGGCAACGGTCCGCGTCGAGGCCTACGAGGGACGGACCTTCTCCGGCGTGATCCAGCGGGTCTCCCCGGTCGCCGACTCCGGCTCTCGCTTCTCCAACGACAACCGCAAGGTCTACAAGACCTGGGTCGAGATCCAGAGCGACAACGAGGGCGGCCTGCTCAAGCCGAACATGGCCGCCTGGGTCGAGATCCTCGTCGACGAGATCCCCGACACGCTCGCGGTGCCGATCACCGCGATCCGTCGAGAGGGTTCTCTGAAGTACGTGTGGAAGATCGTCGGCGACAGCTACGAGCCGGTCGCCGTCGAAATCGGGCGAAACTCGACGACCGAGGTCGAGATCGCCGCGGGCCTGCAGGAAGGCGACCAGATCTACCTCGCTCCGCCGTCGGGGGCCGTCGTGTCGGAATCGCTTCGCCTCGAAGCGGAACGCCGCACGAAAGAGGAACAGGTTCGACTCGAAGCCGAGGCCAAGCGTCTCGCGGCCGAAGCCGCCGCACGCGCTGCGGATGACCCGCTGCAGTCCGAGGAGTTTCAGCAGAAGCTGAAAGCCGTGAGCTCCGCGTCGTTCCAGCGAGAGCTTCTCGAGAAGCACCCAGAGTTCCGCGAGACGATCGAGGCCGGCGGCCGGTGGTTCATGGACGAGGAGATCCGTTCCGTGATCTCGGCCGACCCCGAACTCCAAGCCCTGTCCGAAGCGCTGATGCAGAAGATGATGCGCAATCGCGGCCAAGGCGGTGGACGTGGACGCGGTCCTGGCGGCCGGCAGGGCGGATGAGCAAACCGAGCTGTCGGAGAACTTCCTGATGCGAATGCCATGGAACCGCCGCCCGGAGCCCGCGAGCAGCCCGGTCGACCACCAGACGATCGCCGAGTTCCGCTCGGTCGAACGCCACTACAAGATGGGCGCGAACGTCGTCCGCGCTCTCGACGGCGTCTCGTTCGCGATTGAGCGCGGCGACTACGTCGCAATCATGGGGCGCTCGGGATCCGGTAAGAGCACGGCGCTGAACCTCCTCGGCTGCCTGGACCGCCCGACCGGTGGTACTTACCTGCTCGGTGGACGCGACGTCTCGGCGCTCGATGACTCGGAACTCAGCCAGGTCCGTGGGCGCGAGATCGGGTTCATCTTCCAGTCGTTCAACCTGATCCCGCAGCTGACGGTTCTCGAGAACCTCGAAGTCCCACTCTTCTACCAGGACCGCATCGGCCCCGGCTCCCGCAAGAAGGCGGAGGAGCTCGGTCGACGGGTCGGACTCGAAGGCCGACTCGACCACAAGCCGCTTGAGCTTTCCGGTGGCCAACAGCAACGTGTCGCGATCGCCCGATCGCTGATGAACGACCCGCTGTTCCTGCTCGCCGACGAGGCGACCGGCAACCTCGACAGCAACACGGAGAAGGAGATCCTCGACCTGCTCGACGAGCTTCACCGTGATGGCATGACGATCGTGATGGTCACCCACGGCGACAATGTCGCCCAACGCGCTGAACGCGTCGTGTGGCTGAAGGACGGGTTACTAGAAAGCATCGTGACCAACTCCGAGGAAGACCGTCGTCGCGCCCGCGAAGGTGGGACCCCGCGTCGAGAGGCCCACGCATGATTCGCGCCACCGTCCGGACAATGCGACTCGGGGTGAAGAGCCTCCTGCTCCACAAGCTCCGCTCTTTCCTCTCGATGCTCGGCCTGCTCTGCGGAGTGGCCGCTGTGATCTCGATGCTCGCGATCGGTGAAGGCCAGAGCCAGGCAGACATCGAGGGCATCAAGGCGCTTGGCTCGACCAACATCCTGATCCGCAGCAAGAAGCCGCCAGCGACCGAGGGCTCGAGCAGCGGCGCGTTCTGGGAAGTCACACGCCACGGGCTGACGTACCGCGACGTCGAGGGCCTGGTCGCGACGCTGGGCGCCGCGGACGAGATCGTGCAGGTCAAAGAGAACCCGGCCGAGCTCCGCAGTGGCCGCGAATGGACCACGACCACGGTGATCGGAACCGAGCCGACCTTCCTCGGCGTCGCGGGGATGAGCCTGGCCGAGGGTCGGTGGATCACCAACCTCGACAGCCAGCGGCAAGAGAACGTCTGTGTTCTTGGCGGCTCGCTCGTCCAAGACCTCTACCCCCTCGACCAGCCGCTCGGCAGTACCATCCGCATCGACAAGGATCGCTACACGGTGATCGGAGTCCTCGAGACCCTCGGCCGGACCAGCGGCTCAGCCGGTCCAAACCTGGATGACTGTGCGTTCGTGCCGATGGGCACGGCTCGAGCCCGCTTCGGCGACATCCAGACCCAACGCGGTAGCGGCAGCTTTTCCCGCGAACACGTCGAGCTGCACGAGATCCGCGTCGCGATGTCCTCGACCGAAGGCGTCGAACCCGCCGCGCGCGTCATCCGCCGCTACATCGAGGACAACCACGGCGGCAAGAACGACTACGCGATTACAGTCCCGCTCGAGCTGATCCGACAGACCGAAACCCGCCGCCGAAAGTGGAAGTTCATGCTCGCCGCGATGGCCGGCATTTCGCTGCTGGTCGGCGGCATCGGGATCATGAACGTCATGCTCGCGACCGTGACCGAACGCACCCGCGAGATTGGCATCCGCCGCGCACTCGGCGCGAAGAAGGCGAACATCATCCACCAGTTCGTTGTCGAGACCGGTGTGCTGTCGACCTTCGGCGGGCTGTTCGGAGTGTTGGTCGGACTCGCCGCACCATCACTCGTGATCGAGAAGATCTACGAGGAGCCCACGGTCGTCCTGCCTGAACACGTAATCCTCGCGTTCAGTATCTCGGCCGCGGTCGGGATCTTGTTCGGGATCTACCCGGCCTATCGCGCAGCCGCGATGGATCCGGTGGAAGCGCTGCGCCACGAGTGAGCGCGGGTCGTCGCTCGACGTCGCGAACACAAAGTCGCGAACACGATCGATGGACGATCGAACTCGAAGAAAGCTCGGGTTCGCTCGCTCGGTGTTCGAGCGCCCGTCGCGCGGCCGAAATCGGACCTTCGGTCGGTACAAAAGAATGGCTTTCCACCTCGCCCCCGGAAGTTCCGACACCGTGCCGGACGCTTCCTCGGTGGAAAGCCGTTCGTCACCGACTTGGGCACCGCGCCCGCGTCCTGTGACTGAGGGGACTTACCCGGGGTCCTCTCCGAGGTTTCGCGTTCGATCGTGTTTTTCCAATCACGTCGGAGCGACGCGGCCAAGCGCCTCGTGATTCGTGCAATCAATGCCCACTAGCGGTTAACCGATCGACGCCTACGCTGCGCATCGATCGGTCGGGTTCGGGCCGGACGATCGCCGTGAGAGTCACTCGAAACCACGCACGCATGCGCTTGATCTCGAATCGAATCGCGATTTGCCTCCTCGGTGTCTCGCTGCTCACTCCAGCCGCCTCCGCGCAACTCGCGTCGCCTCCGATCGACGAGGAGTCGGTGCAAAACGCGATCGAGCGATTCCGCGCGCTTCCGTTGCCGAAGCGTCTCGCGATCGTGCGCAAGGTCGAACGCGCCATCGACGCACTCGAGATGCCAGCCGCCGATCGCATGCGTGCAATCCTTGCACAGGCATCGGCCTCCGAAGAATCCTGGCCGAGCGACGAGGATCTGGGGCCCGAAGGCCCAAACCGCCGTCGCGACTCGATGTTATTGCACGACCCGGTCACCGAAGTGCCCGATCAGGCCGAGTCCGGCCTCGCGCCGCCGCGACGCGCGCTCGCCGAGAATGACAAGCGCCTGACCGCGGCCTTCGAACAGTTCACGCCCCGGCGCTTCCTGCCTCGCCTGCACCGCGCGGTTCATTACGACTGGTTCGAAGGCACGCCGCTTCGAGGTGGATCGCCGAGCCGGGATCAGCGATTCGAGAACGCCTTGCGCGGGGCTCACCCGAAAGCCGACCTGGCTCTCGCTCTCGTGCTCGATCGGATCGACACGAGAGAGGGCTCGATGGACGCCGAGATCCGCTGGTTCGAGCACACCTACTGCGATCGCGAGGGCAACGCCTTCCCCGGAATCACGCTGTTCGACGCCTGGACGACGACCGCAACCTGCGAAGTCCCCGACGTCGACTCGTTCAATTACTTGCGCACCGTGCTCGCCGGCAAGGGATCACGCGACTACGGCAAGCTCTACCCTTTGCTCTCCGAAGCGGCGCAGCGACAGCGACGCTACCGCGACCATCGGCATGCCTTGGCCGCCGCCCTGATCTGCCCTGCCGTGGTCGACGACCCGCTCATCCGACAGCTGATCCCACGCCTCCAGGTCCTGCTCGAGGAGAACGAGGACGACGTCGTCGACGCGATCCGCGCGCTCGACGAAGAGGGTCGCGACGGTCTGATCGCACGCGTCGATTCGGCGATCATCGAATCCCCATCCGGAGCCATGTTCAGGCTGCGCGACGGCCGGATCCGCGAGATGAGGGAGTACGCCCGCGCGATCGCCCAGATCGCCCTCGACGCCCTCGATGCAGCCGGCTGAGCAAGCGCCGACGAACGCCGGCTCGACCGGTGAGCCGTGACGGCTACGCTTCGGCGATGCTCCGCAACGCCCTCGCCACGAGCCTCGTGGCCTCCGTGTCGATCTTCCTGGCCAGCTGCCAGTGCGCGCCGACGGCGAGCCAGTCCGAGGACCCCGGCCTGGCGATCTCTGAGGCCGAGATTCGTGAGCTGATGGACCAACAACTCGAGGACTGGAACTCCGGCTCGCTCGAGGACTTCGTCGCGCCTTACGCCGAGTCCACGACCTTCGTCGGCGCGAGCGGCCTCACGGTCAGCCGCGAGCGCGTGCTCGCGAACTACCGACTCGGCTACCCGGACCCCGCCAGCCGAGGCACGCTGACCTTCGAGCTCGAGAACGTCCGCCCGCTCGGCAGCGGCGCTGCCATCGTGATCGGACAGTGGAGCATCGATCGCGGCGAACCGGTCTCCGGCTGGTTCTCGCTGGTCGTCGAGCGTGCGGCGAACGGTGCTCTCCAGATCGTCCACGATCACAGCTCCTGAACTGACCCCGCTCGGTGTTGACGGGCAAAACTCACAGGCTCGAAGCCCTGCCGAAGTCTTGCTCGAGGTCACGCTCCCTTCTGACCACTTCGGGCGGCGTAGGCCCGGCGCCACGTCAGTCGCTGCCACGGGCGAATCCCTTGGGAAGCCGTCCAACCGGCCTCTCGGGCTATTGTGGGTTCGCTGGTCGCGGGCGCTCGAGGAACTGCGTGGCGGCCTTGAGGACGAAGAGGGCACGGTGCGCCCGCAGTTCGAGCACCGGCGAGAGTCG
>JBCBZB010000094.1:0-17650 GCA_039815565.1 Planctomycetota bacterium | reverse complement strand
TCCCACCTGCAGATCTACCTCGCCTTTCGCAACCTCGTCCGGCCGAGGTTCAACCGGGACGACGAAACCCCGGCGCAGTTGGCCGGCTGGCTACCCCGACGGCTTCGACCGTGGCAGGTGCTGTCGTGGCGGCAGGACTTCGGTTGGCGAAGCGGGTACCCACTGTCGGTCGTTGGGAAGCCGTGGACCGAGGCTCGTGCGGCGTGAAGTGATGGGATCGCGTTACAACACGGGCCGGGGCCAATTCATTGGGGTGTTGGTGTATGTCGCCCTGTTTCTACCAGATGTCCCGATTCACCACTTCCGCTCCCGAACTCAAACCACTGGTCGGATGGAGGGGGCGGTGAGGGCGGTGGAACTCACCTCGACGGCAAAGTACCCTTCCTGCAAGTAGGGGGCGAGTTGGCTCGGATCGACTGGCCGCGAAGGAGGCTGCGAAGGAATGACGACGACCGAGACATTGGTGAATCCGGAGAGGGGGCCAACCGGACCGTGGCTTCGATTCAGCCTGTCGGCCGCGCTGTTGTGGGCCGTCGGGGTTCTCTTGCCATTGGCATGCGTGCTGGAGTTGCAAGACCTCTCGATCGACGACTTCTCGAAGTCACGCGCCTGGAATCGAGCGATTCGAACGATCTATCTCGTCGGTGCCTCCTCTGTGTTCCTGGCGACGACGCTGTTTCTCTTCGTCAACACGTCCCGGTTCCGGCGATCGGCTCGTTGGAATGCACTCGGGGGGATCTCGCTCGGGTTTGCGACCTTCCCGGGGCTGCTCACGGTCGTCGGCGCCCTCGTCGAGTGGGGGAGACTCGTGCTGTCGACGAAGCCTCGGGAGGTGCCGGTTGACGCGACCACGCTCGCGTGCGCCATCATCGTCTACCGCATTTCGTTTCGTCGATTCGATCGGACGGTGCGCTACCAGGATCAATCGCGATTGGCGGCGTATGCGATGATTCTCGGTTACCTTGCACTCCCGGGAGCCTTCTTGTTCGTTCTTGGCTTGAGACTCTGGAGCAAGTGAGGCCGAGTCTCTCGGAGGATATGAGTTCGATCGATTCTGCAGACTCAGATTTGGAGGCTCGGCTCGCACGTGTCGTCGTCTGGGTGTTTGCGGTCTTGTTTCCGCTCTTCATCAGCGTCTTCGTCGTCGTGCTCCACCCGATGATGATCGGGGTCCTCGGATGGCTCGCGGTCATGTCGTTTCGGCTGTTGGTTCCGGACGTATCGGAGTTCGTAGGCTCTGCGCGAACTCGTGCGTGGGTTGGTTTCACCCGCGGGCTCACCATTCCGCTTGGGGTTGGAGCCGTTCTCGCGGCGGGCCTCGCTTGGGTGGCCGTGGCTTCCGCGATGCGCGCCCCGGAACCGGTCGCCATTCTCTCAAGCGGAGGCCTGCTGATGGCGCTGAGTCCGACTGCGTTCGTCGTCGTAATTGGCGCTGTTCTCTACGGCTTGCGGCGGTTCGATCGGGCGACGAAGAACGTTCGCGTCTCCGATGACGTGCGCTACCTCGGTCGGTTCGCCTTCAAGATGGGTTTCCTGTTCGCGACCGCACTCGCGGTCAGCCCATTTTGGGGGATCTGACCACACATGGTGCGGGGGCCGAGGCCCCCGCAGGCAAACTCAGTTGCCGCCCGGCAGCGTCAGCGGGCCGGTGTTGACGACGCGGTTTTCTGTCTCGCCTCCGTCGTTGTCGAGGCCGACCCAGAGCTCGCCGCCGATCAGTGCGAGTCCTTCGACCTTCTCGAACGGGAAGAATTCGGCTTGGACGTCGAGGACGAGCGACTTCGAGACCGTGTCGGCAGCGTCCGGCACGCCGTTGGCATCCGGGACGAGGCCGGCCAGACTAAACGTGTAGACGGCCTTCAGGGCGGTCTCGGCGCCGATGCCCTGGTCGCGCTCGATCACGAGGAAGTCGCCATTCGGCAGCATCGTGATCTCGCTCAGACCGATGAATCCCGCGCCGGTCGCGGCTTCGAGCGGGTAGTAGAAGAACTCCCAGTCGCCGCCGGTGCGGAAGTCGCTGTTCGGCGCCGAGCCGTCCTGAATCTGCGTCAGGTCGTAGCGAGCGATACGGGTGTGCGTCGCCGCCTCGCTGTTGAACTGGCGCTGGATGCAGGCGTAGAGGTAGCGGCCATCGTTCGAAAGCGTGACACCTTCGAACCCGTTTCCACGGATCGTGCCCGCGCCGGCCGAAGCCACCGCGTTGCCACCGATCGAAGCGTCGGCTGCGGCGTCGATGTTCGCCGGCAGCTGAATCTCGCGGAGGACCTCTCCGAACAGGTTGGTCTGAACAATCAGGTTCGGGCGGCTCGAGCCGTTGCCTTCGCTGGCGATGAAGAACCCACCGAGGAAGCCGCCGAACGGGGCGAGGATCGAACGGTCGCGCACGACGCCTTCGCCGTCGTAACGCTGCTGTTCGCCGCCGATCGTGACCGGGATCGAGAGCTGGAGGGGAGTGAACGCCGTGAACGGTGAGCCGGTCTGGACGAAGTTGATCGCCGTTGGGAGTGCGTTGTCCGGAACGGCGAAGAAGCCCAGCGAGGTGCCATCGAAGCCTGACATCCCACCAAACGGCACGTCGAACGAGAACGTCAACGGCATGGTCGCGTCGTCCGGGAAGGTCGTGCTCGCTTGGTAGATCGTCAGCGTGCCCGAACTCTCATCGGCCGTGACCAGCAGGTCGCGAGCTGGCAGCGCGACGATGCCCTCCGGAGAGATGCCCGTGGGCAGGACCTGCGTCAGGCGCGGGTTGGCAGGGTTCTGGATGTTGTAGACGCCGATGAACGAACCTCTCTCCGAGACGACGAAGGCGTAGTCGCGGCCGTTGAACGTCGCCGAGGTGATGCCTTCGATCTCGATGCCGCGGTTCTCGCTGCGACCGTCCGGGTATTGGCCGAAGACGACCGCGACTTCCTCGAGGCGGCCGGCATCTTCGTAGATGACGTTGCCGTTGATGTCCCAAGAGCTCCAGCCGCGACCGCCGGTGCGGTTCAGCTCGCCTTCATCGGCACTCAGGATGACCGTGCCGTCGGGGGTGAAGCCGATCGCGTCCGGTTGGCGAGGGCCACCGAGGATCGGGTTGCCGCTGCCGTCTTCGTCGGCGTCAACCGAGCCGCCGATCGAACTTGGGTAACCCTGATCGAGCGAGATCGCGTCGTCTTCACAGATGTCTGTGAGGCGCTCGGCGGCGTTCCCAAGCGAGAAGACGCGAGTGAGCGACGGGTTGTTGGGATCCGCGATGTCGAGGATCGCGATGCCGTTGTTCTCCTGAAGCGAGATCGCGGCCGTCGTGCCGAACACGTCGACGAACTCAGGCTGCGGGTCCGTCGGGAACAGCAGGCCGGCGTTGGTCAGGAGCGACTCCGGCAGAGTGACGGTGGCGACCGTGGAGGCCGCGACGTTGTTCGTGTCGATCGAGATGACCTGGACGAATCCAGCCTCCGAGCGGTCCTGCGGGAAGTTCGGACCCGAGGTCGGGAAACCCGGGATGTCCTCGTCGAGGACGATCTCCGCGTTGTCGACGACGATCGGCTCGTTCTCGATGCAGACGATTGCGACCGGACCGTTGTCGGTGTCAATCAGCTTGACTGAGTCGGGCTGGAAGCCGATGGCCACCGTGCCCAGAACCACCGGAGCGGCCGGGTTCTGAGCGTCGATCACGAACAGTTGACCGGCGTTCGCCGGGTCGGTTGGGTCCGGCGCCGGATCGTCCTCGCCCCAGGGAGTCGTCAGCACGGCCGCGACGAGCAGATCGCCGGAGAAGCTCACGCTGGTCGGTTCGCCGCCCGTGACCACGTCAGGGAGTGCAATCGGATTCGTCGGATCCGTGATGTCCACGAAACCGACACGACCAGCGTCGGCGTCGCTGAACGCGAGGACCGTGCCCGTGCCGTTCGCCGAGACGATTTCGGCGATTCCACCTTGGACGCCGAAGCTCGCGATCTGGTCGAAGAAGGTCGGTTGCTGTGCCGAGACGGCCCCACCGAGCAGTGCCGTGGCGAGGACGGCGCGAGAGATCAGGTTGTGATTCATCGAGTTTGAGTTGAGGCGGCAGGGCGATTCCGCTGCCGAGTCGGCGGGACGCTAGGGCGCTGCCGCGGTCCTTCGAACCTGAGGAACGCCGATTCGGTGCCAAACACGGAATTCTGATCCGGGCTTGATCGCGCCTTCACCGGGGCGGCTGCGTCGGGTGCTCGGTAGACTCGGATCAACTCAACGAAGAGGTCATCCCATGCTCGAACTCCTGACGACTCGAAGCGTGCTGCGTCGCGCGCTTGCAACGACTGCTCTCCTTTCCGTGCTCGCGACGAGCTTGGTGGCTCAAGAGGAGCGACCGGTTGTCTACGACGAACAGGCGGATGCCGTGGCCGAGTTCGAAGCCGCGAAGGTCCGAGCCGCGAAGGACAACAAGCACGTGCTCCTCGTCTGGGGAGCGAACTGGTGTGGTTGGTGCGTGAAGCTGGACGGACTGTGCAAGTCCGATCGCCAGATCGCGCGCACACTCGACTACGAATACGAAGTCGTGAAGGTCGACGTCGGTCGCTTTGACAAGCACCAAGATCTGATGCGTTCGCTCGCGGCGGACATCCAGGCGATCCCGTTCCTGACCGTCGTCGCGCCCAACGGTGAGGTCGTGGTGCACCAGGAGACAGGCTCGCTCGAGGAGGGGTCAGAGCACGTGCCCGAGCGCGTGTTGTCGTTCCTGACCGAGCATCAGCCCGAAGCTCTCAACGCCCGAGAGGTCTTCGCGGCGGCGAAAGAGAAGGCCGAGAAGGAGGGCAAGAACGTCCTCGTGCACCTCGGCGCTCCTTGGTGCGGCTGGTGCCACCGTCTCGAGGACTACTTGGGAGAGCCAGCCATCGCCGAGCGAATCGCCACCGACTTCGTCGACCTCAAGATCGACACGGATCGGATGGTTGATGGGCAGGAGCTCGCCAGCGAGCTGCGGCAAGGCCAGAGCGGAGGAATCCCGTGGATGATCGTCGTCACGCCGACCGGCGAGCGACTCGCGACTTCGGACGGTGAGGAGGGCAACTGTGGTTACCCCGTCGACGATCACGAGGTCGACACCTTCATGAAGATGATCGAAGCGGGCCGCCAGCGTCTGACCGACGAGGACATGTCGATCCTTCGTGCTCGCTTGGAAGAGCGTGCAGCCGAGATCCTCGAGGCGCGCCGGAAGCGTCGCGAAGAGGCGGAGAAGCGAGGTCGCGAGTCGGGTGGGGATCGGTGAGTCGGATGCGTCGATCCCAGCTCCGCATCGCTGCGCTCGCGCTGGGTGTCCTCGCCTGCACGGTCTCGACCGCCGAGGCGCAGGTCCCGGCTCCGTCGCTCCGACGGATCGCCACCGAGGCGTTGTTCCAACAGCGAGGAGTGCTGGTCTTCAGCAAGACGGCTGGCTTCCGTCACTCCTCGATCCCAGCCGGCATCGTCCGGATGGAGAGCCTTTGCGCCGAGTGGCGTCGGCCTTTCCTCGCGACCGAGGATGCGGGGCAGTTCACCGACGCGGGACTCGCGGGCTACTCGGTCGTCGTGTTTCTCAACACGACCGGCGACGTGCTGAACGACGAGCAGCAGGCTGCTTTCGAGCGGTTCATGCAGGGCGGCGGCGGCTTTCTCGGCGTCCATTCGGCGGCGGACACCGAGTATGAGTGGCCGTTCTATCGGGACTGCGTCGGAGCCTACTTCCGCGGTCACCCGGCGGTTCAGGATGCGCGGATCGAAGTGCTCAACCGACGGCACCGCAGCACGCGGCACTTCGAATCCACGTTCACACGCAAGGACGAGTGGTACGACTTCCGAGCGGCACCGCTCCCGGCCTTCGATCGCCTTCTGCGGTTGGACGTCGAGAGCTACAAGGGAGAGCGGATGGTCGCGGACGGAGTGGCAGAAACCCACCCGATCGCCTGGTGCCGAGAGATGGGGGCAGCCCGCTGCCTCTACACCGGTGGTGGGCACACCCCTGAGTCCTTTGACGAACCCGAGTTCGTTCAACACCTGCGCGGGGCGCTGTGTTGGCTGCTCGAACCGCGGCCTCGCGCGCGGTTCTGAGCGAGTAGCCGTCCTCGCTTCACTCTTCCCGGAACGCCCGCCGCATTCGACGATCGAGCGATTCCGGGACCTTGCCGTGCACCGCGGTCGCGACCAGAGGTCGGTCGATGTTGGTCGTCGGCATGCCGGGTGAGACCGAGCCGTCCTTCGAGAACACGAGCACGTCCTCCTCAGCCAGGTCTTCGGCGATCTGCTCGAGCCACTCGATCGGCAGGTCGAATTCGCTCGCTGCTTCGGCGAGGGACAAGGGTCCCTGGTTGTCGTTGAAGCGACTGATGCTCTCGGTGCAGAGCCGCCAGGCGAGTTCTTCTCGGACCGCGGGGGCCATGCGTTGGAGGTCTCGACCCGGCCCGATCAGGTGCAGGTTCTGCAGCGCGTAGCCGGTCTCGGCGGCGACAACGACGACGGTCCACGACGTCTGCAGGAACACGACGAGCAACGGGAGCGCTGCGAGTGTTCCGTAGATCTGGCCTTGCCGTCCAACGCCCAGCTGCAAGCTGACGTAGATCTCGTAGACGGCGATCAAACCGCAGCCGGCGATCAGTCCTGAGAGGAACGCCGAGCGCCATCGCACCTTCGTGCTCGGCATGAACTTGAACAGACCGGTCATCGCCAGCGAGGCGAGCGCGTAGGGTACGACGTCGAGCAGGGCCTCGTACGCCCATGGGACCTTGCGTGCGACCCACTCGCTGACGGTGTTGTTCATCATCACCGACGAGCCGGCGAAGGCTCCGACGAGCAGCAGCGGGACCAGAACGACGAGACTCACGAAGGTCGACAGTCGGGTCCAGATCACCAGCCGGCTTCGGACGCGCCAGGCGAAGTTCAGCGCTTCCTCGGTCCGCAGGAACAGGGCGTAGGCCGAGTAGGCGAAGATCAGCGAGCCCGCGAACCCGAGCGCTTGGAAGTCCGTCTGGTCGACCACGGTGCGGACGTAGTCGATCACGCCCTGCCACACGTCGGACTGATCGTCCCGCCAACCATCGAGCTTCGTGTCGAGGTTCTCGACGACTCCGAGGCCGCGCGCGGCAGCCAGGACGACGGTGACCAGCGGCACGAGTGCCAACAGAGTCGCGGTTGTCAGGCCGGCTGCACGGACGCCGATCAGGTGTTCTTCGAACTTCCCGACCACGTAGAGCACCACGCGGAGGGCGCCGTAGGCGAAGCGCACCGGAAAGGAGCGCTCGCGGAGGTCGATCTCCCAGAGGCCGTGCTTCAGGAAGCGGACGATTCGACGCATCGATCGCAAGATAGCTCGGCTTCGCGGTCAGCGGTTGGGATTCGTTGGATCTCGCAGGTCGGTGCGCTCAGGCGATGCGGAATGGCCAATGTGCCCAGACGTCGAGTCCTCGCGCGAAGAGCAGATGCGGTGCAGTTCCGAGCGGCAGCTCGAACCCACACAGCCTGGTCATGTCGCAAGTCTTGATCTCGCACTCGGCTCGCTGGAGCGGCCAGGGCGCGTGGTCGACGTCACCGCGGAACACCCGACCACCTGCGTCTGCGGCGAACAGGCTGTAGCGCTCGGTGAGAAACTCCTCGAGCGACCCGGTGGTCGACTCGAACACCTCGCTCGTGGGGCGGTAGCGCGCGTGGAACTCCGCGCTCGGTGCGCCACGATGTGTTCGCGAGCTACGGTATCGGACCCAATCCGCCTCGCCGGTCGAGGCTTCGGTCTGCAGTTCCATCCGCGCATCGAAGTAGGGCAGATGGAAGGCCCGGCGTGCGACACGGACCGCGAGTCGATCGGCGGCGTCGAGGCTGAAGAACCAGACACCCTTCCGCCCTTCGTGTTCGACGTAGGTTCGGACGTTGAGCTCGGGGAAGCGGCTGAACGGCGGGATCGAGGGCAAGCCGCGCGGTCGGACCCCGCTCATCCGGAAGGGGACGACGGCGAGCCAAGCCTCGCCCTGGAAGGTGTCGAGGGCGAGTGGCTCTGGGATCCGCGATCGCAGCGCGTCGGCCGGCACTCGCCAGTGGGCGAAGAGCAGGTCCTGCCACACCATGTGGAGCGCACGCGGTCCGCGGGTCGAAGCGTCCATCGCGATGCGGAACGGCTCGACCGGAGTCGAGTTTCGGCCAAGCCGCCCGTCGGGGCGGCGATCAGCGGATCGTCCACTGGCCGACCGCCGTCTGAGCTCCTCCGGCGACCGACTGCGTCAACTGGACGGATGTGCCCGGAGTGGCGTTCGCGTTCATGTCGAAGGTCGCGGAGCCGGCGAGGTCGACCGTGGCGGTGGCCTGTTGACCGCCGACCGTCAGTCGCAGGACCGCACCGGGCACCGCGTTCTGGACCGTCAGCTCGTAGCGCTGACCTCCCTGCTTGGATCCGCCTGTCCAGGTGGTGTTGAGGTCGCCTAGCCCGTGCACCGCAGTGGTCCAGTTAGTCAACGCGAGCTGTGAGAGCGGGTCGATCACGAAAGCCTGGAAGGGGATCTCGAACAGGCTCGTCGCGATCAGCGGTGCTCGGAACTGTGCGACACCGCCTCGAGGCCCGACCGTCACCGGGATCGGCAGGGCGAAGATCGAGTTCGGGTTCAGCAGTAGTGGATTGAAGATCCCGGGGATGAGGACGCCTGGGAAAGAGGATTGAAGCCCGAGCATCAGGGTCGCGTTGCTTCCAGGGGGTGCTTGGACCGTCGCGGTGTAGATCGCGAGATCCGCGTTGGGGTCTCGAACGACGTCGACGTCGAGAGACTGGGCCTTGGGAGCGCTCGTTGTGCCGAGGATGGCGGTGGCGAGGAGGACGGCCGTGCGTGATGAGACCGCGTTGAGGAGCAGGGAGAAGACGGTGTTCATGGCGGAATCGGACTTCGAGGTTTCGGGAACGTCCGGTCTGGCGAAGCCCGGCTTGAGCACCGGACCGTTTCTTCCCGGAAATCCTCAGATTTCGCCTGACGTACTGGGACGAGCTGAGACCGCTACGTAGCCAGTCTGCCGGCGCTCGCTCTGCTAACGTTGGAGGCCTCGTGGGGTGGGGAGCGGAAAGCCCCGCTCCGCCGGTTCGATCGACACTCGGCTGCTCCAGTCGTCCACGACGCGGGCGGCCGTCGTTCTCGGCACGGTGGATCTCACCGCGCTGTGCTCCCCAACGTTCTTCTCTCTGTCCGTGCCTGATCTCACTCGCAGCTCTGAAACCGACGGCGTCGACGAGTCGATGCCCAAGGAGATCGCTGGCTACCGGATCCTGCGTCGGATCGGTGAGGGTGGCATGGGAGTGGTGTTCGCGGCACGCCAACCCTCGATCCACCGAGAGATCGCGCTCAAGGTCCTACGCGTCGCGCTCGGGTCGTCCGCTGCCCGGCGTCGGTTCGAGTACGAGTCCGGCTTGTTGGGTCGCCTGCGTCATCCCTCGATCGCGCAGATCTACGAGGCTGGTTCGTTCCTCGGTCCCAGCGGCGAGGCGGTGCCGTTCTTTGCGATGGAGCTCGTCCAGGACGGGGACTCGATCACCGACTTCGCGACGCGCGAGGCGCTCGGGCCGCATGAGAAGATCGAGCTCTTCCTCGAAGTGCTCGACGGAGTGCACCACGCGCACCACGCGCACCAGCGGGGGATCGTTCATCGCGACCTCAAACCACAGAATCTCTTGGTCGGGGCGGACAGCCTCCCGAAGGTCATCGACTTCGGAGTTGCTCGTGAGGTCCAGGTCGACTCCGGAACGTCGACGATTCGCACCAAGACCGGTCAGTTGCTCGGCACGCCGCAGTACATGAGCCCTGAGCAGTGCAGTGGTGGCGAGAAAGAGATCGATCTGCGGACCGACGTCTACTCGTTGGGCGTTGTTCTCTTCGAGCTGCTGACCAGCACCCTTCCTTGTGGGCTCTCGAGTGTGTCGAACTTCGAGTTCGCCAAGGTCATTCGCGAGCGACGACCGGAGCGGGTGTCGAGCCTCTCTGGGCTTCAGAGTCGTGACCTCGACACGGTTGTGCACAAGGCGCTCGAGAAGGATCCGGAGCGTCGTTACGGGTCGGTGGCGGCGTTTGCCGACGATCTTCGTCGCTACCTGGCGCACGAGCCGATTGCAGCGCGGCCGCCGAGTTCGATCTACCAAATGGCGATGTTCGCGCGGCGCAACCGCGGCCTCGTCGCTGGACTCACGTTGGTCTCCGTGTTGGTGCTGGCAACGGCCGTGATCGGCACGACTTTGGCACTTCGGCTGTCGAGCGTGGCGGAGGACGAGCGCGAACTTCGCCTCCGTGGGCTGGAAAGCGCTTCGCGGCTTGCCGCGCGCACCGTCGCGATCGAGATGCAGTTGCGGTGGCGGATTCTGCAGTCTGCGGCCGACGATCCAGAGCTTCGTGAACGGCTCCTGGTCGCGCCCGCTGCCGTCGACACCGATGCGTGGCTGCAGTCCTGGCTTGAAGATCGGTTCCGACAGTACTCGGGTGGCACACCGGCCGTGTCGTGGTTCCTGAACGACCGGATCGGAGTCCAGCGCGCGCGAGCTCCGTTCAACGCGGACACAGTCGGCGGCAACTTCGCCTTCCGCGACTACTTCCACGGCCTCGGTCGCGACTACACCCCACAGGAGGCGCAGGGGTTGGAGCCGATCGATCAGGTTCACCGATCCCTGCCGTTCCGGAGTCAGGCGACCGGCAATCTCGTCGTCGCGTTCTCGGTGCCGATCTTCGGAGGCGTCGACGGGCGAGACGTGCTCGGCGTCCTGGCGATGACGGTCGAGACCGGTCGGTTCGCCGTTCTCGAGCTCGGTCTGGACGATGCTCAGATCGCTTCGCTCGTCGACACGCGCCTCGACTCTCAAGGTCGCCCCGGTCTGTTGCTACACCACCCGGGTATCGCTCGATCGAGGGTCGAGGATCCCCGAACCGGTATCTACGTCGATCCAGTGCAGCTCGAGTGGCTGCAGGAGTCGATCGAGCTCGGTCTCACCGGTCTGCGCCCCTACTCGGTCGATCGTTGGACCGATCCGGTCGGTGGCAACTATGAGCGCCCTTGGCTCGCGGCCTTTGCTCCTGTCCTCGTTGAAGGTGTGTCTGATCGGGAGCGAGATACCGGCTGGGTCGTCGTCGTGCAGGAGCTCGCGGCAAACTGACGACCGCGAGTTCGACCGCCCTCAGCGGTCGCGGACCAGGCGGGTGAACCGGTAGTTCGCTTGCAGCGTCAAGGTCGCAAGTGCCGTCGACATCACGCGCCCACCGTCGGGGCCCCAGGGGCCGGCCGGGTCCCAGGAACCCGCGAAGCCCGGCTCGTCGCGTTGGCCTTGGAGCAGTGCGGTCGAGACCGCACGGTTCCAATTCGTCCAGCGTTCACCGCCTAGCTGAAACATCGCGTAGGTGCCGAAGTACCAACCGATGAAGTCGACCGTACCGTTCTGCTGGTCCCAGACTGGCGGGTGCTCGGCGACCAGGTTCGCCGAGAGGTTGAGCCCGGCCTTCTTGGAGTCGCTCCACGTGTCGAAGGGCTCGTCCAGCGCGCTCGTCGCAAAGATGCGGGTGATGAGTCCGACGGCGGTCATCGTCTCGTTGGCGTCCCGCGGGAACCTCGAGGTGTGATCGCCCGGCTTGCGGGAGCTGCGCCCGCCGCGCTCGAGGTAACCAGTCCGGCCAGTGGTCGGGTCGGTCATCTCGTCGATCCAGGCCATCGCGAGCTGCAGGGCGGACGGGTTGACGTTCAGGTCGAAGAAGTTCGCCGAGACCAGCGCGAGCGTGCACCATCCGGTGATCGACGTGTCGTTCTCGCCACTCTTTGGCTCGTAGCGCCACACGCTGTACGGGTTGCGGTGGTATTCGAGGTAGTCGACGGCTTTTTGCGCGATCGACAGCACGCGCCTGTTCCCTGACAGCCCGCCGGCTTCGCACAGCGCGACGGTCGCGATTGCATGGTCGTAGATGTAGTCGTGTGCGGCGCGTGCTCCGACCAAGCCCGTGTCCGGGTCCTGCTGAGCCGTCAGCCACTCGACTCCCTTGGTGATCGAGTCCTTGTTTGGACCGACGGTCATCGTCGAACCGTCGGCGAGCATCGCCAGCAAAGCGATCGAGGTTGTGGCCACGTCGTGCACCGGGCTACCTGCGCCCGCGATTTCGGATGCCCGGCGGGGTGCGACGTCCCGGCCGATCGCGGCGCGGATCTTCGGATCGCGCTCCCAGAACCCGGCACTCGACCAACGGCCGCTTGCGTGTTGGTGGTCGCGCAACCATTTCAGTCCGGCGGCGATGGCCTCAGCACCATTCGGAATCGTGGCGCTGTCCGCAGCTGCGCCGGCTGCGATCCCTGGGAGGGCCCCGGTGAGGACCGCCGGGGTGCCGGCTCGCGGGATCGGAACCGTGCGCTTCAGTTCGAGGGTCTCGGCGTCGAACTGGTGGAGTTGGCCGTCGAGTAGGACGTAGACCCACCGAGCATTCGCAGTGATCTGCGCCCCTGGCGTTTGGAGATCCGGCACCGAGCCTCCCGACTCTCCCTGGGCTTGGAGTGTTGAGGCGAACGGGAGAATCGCGAGCAGCGCGACCGGGACGAGAAGGCTTCGCATGGGGCTCTGGCACGAGGCGTGCCCAGGGGAGCGCGGAATCGCGTTCCAGCGGGGGGAGCAACGTCCAGGGGCCGCCGCGGTTCACTCGGATTTTCTGGCCGCCCGGCTCCGGGTCAGAGTCGTTGGCCGGTCGCGGCGACGGTGTTTCCGAGCGCCGCGTGACGAGCGAACATGAACGCGAAGTTTCCGTTGCGGCTCACGGTGCCCTCGACGAGGAGACCGCGGTCATCCAGGCCGACGAAGTCGGCGGAGTTGGCGTTGGCTCGCGTGTAGAAGGCTTCGCTCAGTTGCTGCAGTTCGCCATCCACATCGATACTCAGCTCCGGGAGTCCGTCGGCACCGATGACGAGCTGAACGGTCACCGGGGTCGTTCGTCAGTGCCACCAATCCGAAGGTCGAGTCTTCGAGGCGCGAAACCTCAGCGTCGAGAAACCGGCCGGTCTCCGACGGACTGATGGTCTAGTCGACCGCCGAGCCGAGTCACGCTCGGAGGCTGGAGAAGCCTATCGCGCGCTACGTTTCGCTCGCCGCGTCCGGCTCGGGGGATTCGGCTACGGCGAATCCCTGTCCGACCGATCGGTGGGCTGACTCCGTTGCTGTGGGAAGTTCCATGCAGGTGGGAGCTCGCTCCTCTTCGAGTGTTCAAATCGAGTTCTTGGAGCGTCGATAGCTCATCTCGGAGACGCACCACTCTGACGAAGTGGTACGGGGGAATGAGAGAGACGACCAGACAGCGCATCGATGGGTGTTGGGCCAGGTGCCGGCATCCGATCGTCGGGCCAGCGACAGCAACGCCGGTTCTTCTGGATGTCGGGGTGCCTCGACTGCCGCTCGATCGGCCGACGCCGGAGAGGGGGCGAGCCGGGTTCGGCCGGGTGTGCGAGCGCGCAAGTCCTGTCGGTCTGAAGTCTGTCTCGCAGGTGGTTGGGAGTTGATGGACGGGATGAAAGTCGAAGACGAGACGCAGCGAACGCTGCGGCCGGCTGAGGAGTGTGAAGAACTCGCGCGAGCGAGCTCCGCCTCTGCTGAGGTGTTGGCTGAGTTGGAGGCGAGCCAAGAGCGTCTCTCGAACGTGGGCAGGGACCTCGGAGCTGCGAATGCTCGATCGGCGGCGCTGGCCGAACGCCTGCAGAACCAGCGCGAAGAGCTGGAGTGGACCAACGCGCAGTTGACGGCGGTGAACGAGCAGACCAAGCACGTCCTGGCCGTCATGGCGCACGACCTCCAGGGTGGACTTGGCGGGATCACTTCACTCGTCGATCAGGTCGCTTCGGATCTCCGTGAAATCGGGCAGGTCGATTCGGGGAGCCTGGAGTTTCTCGACCTCGTCGCGGCCGAAGGAGATCGTCTCCGGTCCCTGTTGGAAGAGCTGTTGCTCGACGTGCGCGCTGCGCGTCACCCAGACTCTCTGCGCGAGCAGGACATCGACTTGTGTTCGATGATCGACTCGGTCGTGATGTCGCACCTCTCCTCGGCTCTGCGAAAACACCAATCGATCACCGCGCTCGCGTTCGAGACTGGGGAGGATGCCGTCCCCGGGACTGAGGTTCGGGTCGATCCGGTCTATCTGCGGCAGATCCTCGACAACCTGCTCTCCAACGCGATCAAGTACTCCCCGCAGGGGGGATCGATCGAGATCCAGGTGCGAAAGGCATTGCCGACCGCTGGTCGGGTGAGCCTTTCGATCTGCGATCGAGGGCCGGGCTTCACGGCGCAGGACCTCGAGAAGATCTTCGGCGAGTTCACGACTTTGTCGGCGCGTCCCACTGGCGGCGAGCTCTCGCATGGTCTCGGGCTCGCGATCGTTCGGCGCCTCGTCGAACTTCACGGAGGCCGGATCGAGGCCCGAAACCGCTCGGACGGAGGGGCGGAGTTCGTCTTCGATCTCCCACTCGTCGACTGAGCGCAGAAAATTCGGCTGGATCCCGACAAATCCACGCCTCGGTGTCGTCCACCCTTCTGATCCGCAAGACGGATCGGAACGACATCGACATGAAACGCCTACTCATCGCGCTTTCTACCGCGGCTGCTCTCGCCGGCCCCGCGGCCTCCCAGGTCTCGCTCGACTTCGAGGGCGGGACTCTCACCCAGTATGTCGCGGAACTCCGCACGGCGATCGACGCGCAACGCGAGCTCTACTCGGCGGATCCGCCGCCCCAAATCGAGATCCCGAACGTGCTGCTCAAGGGGGACTCGGACGCGGTGGAGCTTCCGCCGATTCGGCTCGTTTCGGTGTCATCCGACGCCGCCCTGAACATCCTCGAGGTCTACGTCAACGACGAGCGGCGCCGGGTCAACGTCGAGAAGGTCTCGAACGGGCGAGAAGCCCACGGTGGCCGTGGGCTGGTCGTGATCGAGGTTAGGGAGTCCAAGCGCGGAGGCAGTTCTCGTCAGGCCCAGGAGCCGGAGGCTCCGCCTTCCTTCGTGGAGGTCTTCTCCGTGCGGCAGCTGACGACGACTCCGTTGCTGTTCCGTGGAGAGGACTTTGCGGCGGAACTCGCCTTGCCGATCGAGTCACTGATCGTCGCGATCGATACGGGGACCGCGATGATCGAGAACCCGGACTCCGTTCAAGTTCGCTATCACGAAGACTCAGGTTTGCTGTTCGTCCGTGGTGAGCCGGGCCACATCCAGCTCGTCAGCCAGGTCATCCAGCGCTCGACCACGATGATTCAGGAGCGTCGGAACGAAGCACACCAGCTGTTGAATGCTCGACGCATGAGGGACCGCGGTCCGTCTGAGTCGGGCGAAGGTCGCTGAGAATCCTCTCGATCCTCTGCGATTCCCGTGTCGCTCGAGCCGGCAGAGATCCGCGAGATGACTCGCGGGATCACCCGCGGAGACTCTGCCGCGGCGGACCGGTTCTGCGCGCAGTTCGGGGATCGCATTCATGCTTACTCACGGAAGCTGTGCCGAAATCGTGGGGACGAAGCTGAGGATCTCGCGCAGGAGGTGGTCATGAAGGTGCTTCGTCGGATCCCGGTTCTCGAGAACGAACGCAGTGTCGCTGCGTGGATCGTTCGGACAGCGACCACGCTCGCGATCGATCGCGCGCGGGTCGAACTACGTCGTCGTCGCCGCGAGCAGGCCGTCGCGCCGACCGAGGTCGGCGAGTCGATGGAGCCGAGCGTCGAGGCAGAGCGAACTGAGATGATCGCGGGACTCGCTGCCGCGGTCGGCGAGTTGCCAGACTCCGACCGACGTCTGCTCCTCGCTCGCTTTGACGGAGATCGAACGCTCGCCGAACTCGGTCGCGAGTTCGGCATGACCGGAGCCGCAGCACATGGCCGCATTCGACGCGGAATGAAGCGACTCCGATCTGCGCTGCACCGCACTCTTGGGCTAGACCCATCGACCGGAGACTCTCGATGACTGATCCCCTCGACATCCTCGATCAGGCCGTTCGTGAGCACGCGGAGCTCGGCGAGCATGCGGGCAGCAGTCTTCGGGTTGCCGCGCAGTCAGCGGTGCGTCGTCGGGGAGTCGTCCGTCGTCGTCGACAGGCGGCGGTCGGCGCCGTCCTGGCGGTCGGTCTCTGGCTCGTCGCGACCTGGAGCTCCGGGGCCGGCGGGGGCGGAACCGAACCAGGCTCGCCGACTTCGATCGCCGGCACACAGCCTTCACCACTCGAACGTGTGCTCGTCCGGGGAGCCGAGCCGCGTCCGGGGTGGAGGGTCGAGGCTGCGCCGCGGGATCCGGCCTGGCGGGTCTCGGTCGGGGCGGAGGTCGCGTTCGATCGACTGCGAGACGTGCGTATTGGCCGGGATCTGGAGCTGCTGGACCTGCTCGCCGAGGCGGGCAAGGAGGCTGGCCTCATCCGTGTGGACGGAGAGCTCCTGATTCCAGGCGTTCTCGAGCTGGATTGAACGATCGCTCGTGCCGATGTGACAAATCGGCATGATCGGTGGCAAAGTCCAGGCCGGCTTGATGGTGATTTCATACTCCTCGCCCTCGAAGCCGATAGACTCCCCACCACATGAACGGAAAGCACCTGACCGCGCTCGTCGCGGCCTCGGCTCTGTTCACAGCCCCGGCCATGGCTCAGCCAGCGGTCGGCAGTGAAGCACCCGAGTTCGAAGTCCAAGGCGCGTACAACGACGCGCCGGCGAGCTTCGCGGAATTCCGCGGCAAGCTCGTCATGATCGAGTTCTTCGCCACTTGGTGAGGCCCTTGCACCGCGAAGATCCCGGAGCTCAACGGTCTGCATGACCGTTACTCCGATCGGGGTCTCGTGGTCGTCGGCGTGTCCGACGAGAACGAATCTCTCCTTACGAACTACATCACCGAGAAGGGCGTCAAGTACGGCATCCAACGCGCGAACGGAGCACTGTCTCTGTACGGCGGCCGGGGCTACCCGACCTTCGTGATGATCGCGCCGGACGGCACGGTCGCGCAGTACAACGGTGTACCGAGCGAAGAGCTGATCGAAGAGAAGCTCGCCGAGGTCACCCTCGCGCCCGAGATGCCTGAAGGCTCGGCTTTCAAGAAGCTGCGTCAGGCTTGGGAGCGTGAGGACTACGCGAAGGTCCAGAAGGAGCTCTCGAAGGGTCTCGAAAAGCACGGTCCGGGCGAAGAGTTCCACCAGGTCTTCACCGGCCTGCAGGAATCCTTCGATCGCCTGATCGAGTCGACGACGAACCAGGTTCGCTCCCTCGCCGAGGGGCCGGACTACTACCGCTCGTTCAAGCGGCTGACCGTGATCGCGGAGAAGTTCGAGGATCTCGAGGTCGGTGACCTCGCGGAAGAGGAACTCGATCGCTTCGACGATGACGACGGCATCCAGATCGAGATCAAGGCGGGCCAGGCGGTCGATGCGGTCGCCCAGCGCTACGACATCTCGAAGAACTCCGACCGGAAGAAGCTCATCAAGGCTTGTGAGCAACTGATGGAGAAGTTCGAAGGCACTCAGGCTGCCGAGCGCGCACGCGTCCTTCGCCGCGCGGCGAAGCAGCGCGAGCGCTGACTCCTCGCTGAGTCCCAGGTTTTAGGATTACCAGCACCAAAAGTCGGCAAGTAACGCCAATGAACGACTACACTATCCGCAGTCGATGTAATCAAACGAACATGAGAATAGGTATTCACTTTGTCATGCATACTTCCTGTACCGTCCCCAGT
>JBCBZB010000010.1:0-103961 GCA_039815565.1 Planctomycetota bacterium | reverse complement strand
GGTCACCAGGGCTCGAGTCCCGTCTTCGAAGATGGATCTGGTTTCGGTGGGGGTGCTTATTCTACTTGAACTCCAAGGACTCGGCATGTGTAGCATGTAATCATGCTTACAACCATGCTCGGAAAGGCTCTTTGGCCGCTAGTGACATTGGCATCCGTGGCTGTTCTCTCCACCACCAACGGAGTGTTCTTTCAGCCCAACACCCTTAGCGACTTCGCCCCACTCGGAGCGGGAGGGGTTAAGGTCGTCGTAGATCCTGCTAACATTTTTGAGTGGACATCAGAGGGCGTCTCGACAAGTGCAACGATCCCAGGCCCCGGTGTGGACGTGCCTATAGTCATCGACGTCAATGGCAACGGGACCTCGGATCAGATGGAAGAAGGCAGATCGTTGCTCATTACCGACTTTTCCTCATTCGTGAGCGAATCCGCGCCACGTATCGCGCTGATGAGCTCTCACCCGAACGGCGGAGAACGGCTCTTGTGGCAATCCACAGCCGGCGGCACCCGAGCGCAGATTTTTCCGACACCAGGAGAGTCAGCGAACGCAGCGACCTTCAGCTACTCACCAAATACTCCAACCGTAGTGCGTCAAGGGGCGTCACTGTTTCTGCGAGTCAGCGCAACTCAGACAGGAGGCTTGGCTAGAGAGTCTTTTCGGTTTCGGGGTCGTCTCGTGAATCACTGAAGCTCATGACCCGCGAGGATTTCGTCGGAACTCAGTTCGCCGAATGACGGGTGCGGACGTAGCGAGCTGTAGTCCGGGCGTCATTGGTCGCACAGGTCCTGTGCGCGTCCGACGCTCGTGAAGCAGTGTTGGTTCAGCGGTGGTGCGGCGCTGCCCTGAACCCGTAGGGCGGGAGCAGCCTGCGTACGCCGTGTCCGAGGACCAAGGCGAGGAACGGCAGGTTGCGGCAGAGTTGTTGGAGCCACCCGACTCCGCGATGGCCCTCGAGGGAACATTCTGCTGCGGCTGTCGCGAGTCCCTCCATCCAGGCTCTGGATCTCGGCCAGTCACCGAGGCCATCGACGAGGTGCTCCGGGAGAGTCGAAGACCCGCGGGCTCCGAGGATCCCGCCGAGGATGGCGGCCGTCGTGTCGGTGTCGCCGCCGCACTCGATGATCGTCCGGATCGAGTGTTCGAACGATTCCTGATTCGAGGCCCAGACGTGAAGGACTGCCGGGACCGTGTGCAGCGCGTAGCCGCTGATTCCGTTACGCGAGCCGAGTGCCTCGACGAGCGCGGTGGTAGATCGTCCGTTCTCCAACGAGCCGGTGACTCGATTGATGGTGTCGAGAAACTGCGAGGCGTCTGCGCTGGGAGCGTTGCGCTCGAGATCGGTACGGAGCTCACGCCAGAAATCGTCGTGGCTCCCTGTCCCGCGGACTTCCCACCACGCGGCGAGGGCGACAGCGTAGGCCGCCTGATCCGCCCGGGGGTCGGTGTGGGTGAGGCGTGCCGATGCGGTCACCAATTCGCGCAGTCGCTCCCGGTCCGGCTCCAGCACCCCGAGAATCGGTGCACGCATCGCGGGGCCGTTCCCAGCGGACCACACACCGCTCCGGCTCGGATCGACTCCGACGCAGAGTCTGATCGACGCGCGAGCTGTCGCGAGCCCGACACCAGCCGGGAGAGCCAGGAACCACGCACGCATGCGTCGCCCCATCTCCGCAGCGAACGTCCTCGGATCGGCGCGCGAGGCGACATAGGCCTCGATGACCATCGCCGCGTGCTCTGTGTCGTCCGAGAGCAGTCCGCGACCGGGCCAGAGCCGGTAGCGGTCGGGAGGGCCGAGCAGCGTCTTGGCTCTCCGGGAGGTCAGTCCTTCGTAGGGAAGTCCCAGAGCATCACCGATGGCGGTGCCGAGGAGCGAGCCGTGAATACGGTCAGCCCGTGTGCTCTCGTGTGAGGACTCGATCGGCCGATGGCTCGCTTGGGATCCGTCAGGCACGGCGCACTGGGACTCGCCTTTCGGGCCGCGTATTTCTGCCGAGTCGCTCGGAGGCTGGGAATACGGGCTCTTTGAGCACCTCTAAGCTATGAGCTGAACGAAGGACCATGCCTCGCCAACTACTCTCGTCGATCGCTTTCGCCGCTGCCACCCTGACCTCCTGCGCTGTTCCCGAACCGGCACGCAGCCAAGCGGATGGTGCCGAAGCGCGCTACGTCGAAGCATCGAGCCTCCTGACCAGCGACGAGCATCGCCGCACCGAGGTGCTCACTTCGGTGGAGCTCCACGAGATCTCCGCCGAGGACGTCGAGACTCTGATTCAGGGCGAATTGCCGGCCAACGTTCGGGTCGCAAGAACGGGGCAGTCCGACGCCCTGCTTCTGCAAGGGCCGGGTGAGCAGGTTGTTGCAGCGATCGAGGTTGTGCGGCGGCTGGACGCTCGCTGATTCCACGCGGGTTCGCGTTCACCGGGTCGAGGACGACCTGACCTCTCAGGTCTTCTGGTCCTGAGGGCGCGATCATGAGACGTTGGTCGAGGACGAAGTCGAGGCTCGGCTTCCGCCCCTGCTTCCAACATGCGTCTCCACGGACTGTCGACGTTTTCCCTCCTCGTTGCGGCCACCGTTCTTGTCGGACTCGTGCCGGGTCAGGCTACGGCGCAGCGTGTCGAAGTGCTGTCTGCGAACACGCTTCGCTTCGAACTCGGGCAGCGTCTTCGGGCGCTCGAAGTCTCCCTTGAGTCAAAGCGCGACGACTCCGTCGCGATCGCGCGCGCGATGCCGATCGTGGATCAGGCGGTGAAGTCGTTCTTCGGCCTGAGTCTCGATCGGGCGGCGGAGCGGCTGGATGCAGCTCGCTTCGCCTTGGAGACCGATCGCGAGGTGGAACGCCAACACGCTCGGCTCGCCTTCCTGCCGCAGACGCGGTTGGTGGATCCCGACGAGACCGGCTCGTTGACGATCTCTCACGGCTGGGTCTACGGGCACGGACGCGAGGGCGAGCAGAGTTTCGGTGCGGACGGCGTGCGCTACCGGATCGAGCATCGCTTGGTCGATGGGGGTGGCGCGTCGGTCGGAGAGCCCGTCTCGGTCGTGTTCTCCGACCTCCGGCCTGCGGAGATCGAGCTGCCGTTGCCGGACTTCAGTCGGGACATGGATCTGACTCTCGAGTCGTCGGTTGCTCCGCTCGACACCGAGGGGCTGCCGGTCGTCGATGCTCCGCCGATCACCCGGCGCTGCACGGTCTCCATCGTTCGGAACGCGATCGCACGGATCGCCGAGATCGAGCCTCTCGCGGAGCGGACCAAGGGCGAAGGAACCGCAACGATCGCAGCGACGGCCTCGCACTACTCGCGCATGTTCCGCATACTGGGCCGTGGGCGTGCTTTCGAAACGGACGTCCCAGTTGCGCGGCTGCTTGCGGAGGCGGAAGCGATGGCGCGGCACCTGGAGAGCGCAACGGGCAACTACTTCGACCGGGCACGAACGGGGGAGCGGTGGATGCGACTCTCCGTGCCCTCAGGTCGGAGAGTTGGCCGCGAGAGTGTCGTCCCCTTGCGGCTGTGGACACCGGATGGAATTGCCGAAGGCGACATCGTTCCGCTCGTGATCGCTCTTCACGGCGCAGGAGGCAGCGAGAATATGTTCTTCGATGGTTATGGCGACGGCCTCGCTCGGCGGTTGGCCGAGGAGCGCGGATGGGCCTTCGCCTCACCGCTGACGCAAACCGCCTCGCCGGACCTTGTGGCGATGATCGATGAACTGGCGAAGCGCTACCCGATCGACACCGAGAAGGTCTTCGTGTTCGGGCATTCGATGGGAGCGGCCAAGACCGTAGACCTCCTGCAGGTCGGGGCTGGACGCTTCGCTGCGGCGTCGGCACTCGGGGGCAGTGGGCGAGTGCGCCGGGAATCCGATTTCGCCGGGCTCCCGGTCTTCGTCGGTTGCGGGAGCCGCGACTTCGCACTCAATGGCGCCCGTGTCCTGCATCAGGCTTTCGAACAGGCTGGAGCCGAATCCGAGCTGAAGATCTACGACGATGTTGAACACCTCACGGTCGTGCAGATCGCGTTGCCGGAGGTGTTCGCGTTCTTCGATCAGTGGGCGGCGCGGTGACGTGCGGGGATCGATGAGGCGATCTGATCGGGACGACTCTGCGATCGACGAACTGGCGTGAAAGCGACCACAATCATCTACCTGGACTTCGATGGCGTCCTGTTACCTCTCGGTGGGCCGGCGCTCGATGCAGACGGACGGCCCGTGCGAGCGGGCAACTCCATCCCAGCGCTAAACCGCCTGACTTCGTCGCTGCCGTGCGAGCTTGTCGTGACCTCGACGTGGCGTCTCGATCGGAGTCTCGAGACTCTGCGGGAGATGCTTCGCGGCTGGGGAGCGGAAACGCGTGTCAGCGATGTCACACCGAGACTCGGTGATCGATTGGAGGAGATTCGTGCGCATGCGGCGGGGCGGCCGGAGTGCCGGATAGTGGTTCTCGATGACGAGGTCTTCGAGGCGCCGGATCACTGGTTCGTGACTCGTCCTGCCGCTCATCGCGGCCTCACCGAAGCGGACGTGGATGATCTGCTTCGGCGTCTCGGATAGCGCCTTCGCCGCCTGGGGTGTGCCCAGGCAGACGATCTGCGTCGAGCCGACGGTCGAGATGGTGATCGTGCGCTTCGCTGCGTTTCCGAGGGCGAAGAACTCGACGATCGATTCGAACTCGCTGCCGGCCTACCAGGTCGTCGCTGAGCACCTGATGCGTCGGTGATCGTTGGCGCTGACGTTGTGCGACGGCATGATCGAGCGATGGCTTGGATCCGGCAGATCTCCGATGACGAGGCCGAAGGTCCGCTGAAGCGGCACTTCGATTCGGCGAACAAGCGTGCGGGTCGGGTGTTCGGCATCGTGCGTGTGATGTCGCTCGAACCTCGGGCTCTTTCGTCCTCGATGGCTCTGTATCAGGCGACGACGACGAGCCCAGAAGTGCCGTTGTCTCGTTGGCTCCGGGAGCTCATCGCGGTGCGGGTCTCGCGGCTCAACCAGTGTCACTACTGAACGCTGGCCCACGAACAGGATCTCCGTGCTGAGATCCGTTCCTCGATGGCCGGTGAGAGTGAGGACGCGGTTGCGACCCGGATCGAAGACGTCCTGCAGCAGGATCCGTCGCCGGCGCTGACCGACGCGGAGAACGTGCTACTGGCTCATGTCGACCGGATCACGACCGAGCCCTGGTCGTGTCGGGAGCAGCACCTGGTCGAGCTGCGTGCGCTCGGCTGGACCGATCAGCAGATTCACGGTGCCGTGCAGGTAGCGGCCTACTTCAACTACATCAACCGGATCGCGGACGCGCTCGGAGTCGATCTGGAGCCGGAGATGCCAGCGCCGGACATGTCTGCGCCGGACACGTCTGCGCCGGAGTCGTAGATCAATCCCGTGCTGGGGCGCGCCTCGCTCGAAGACCTCCGAGCCAGAACGCACCGACCAGCGCGAGCACCAGCCCGACCAGCCAGAAGAGCTGACTGGGAGTAGGAATCGCGTTGCGGTCCGCCCACTGGGTGTGGCGCGCGAATCCCGAGCCTTCGTTGAAGTGCAGGATCCCCGCACCGAGTCCGGTCATGAAGAGGGCCGGCAAGGAACGCTTCATTCCGTGATCCTAGCGGGACTCTTCATCGCGTCGATCGGGTCGAAGCACAGACTCGATGGATCGGGCGACCTCAGCGCACTTCGCTTCGTCCAGTGCGTCTGGGTGCGGGGGCGCGAACCGTCGCGAATCGTTGTCGTAGTAGAGGCCCGAGGCCGAGGCGAACTCCTCGTCGAGCGCCGCCCGGCGAAGGATGTCCGCTCCAATCCGGATGTCCGAGCCTGTGACGTCGTAGGCGTCCTTGACCATCTTCGTCGCCAGCAGGGAGCCGGGGTTGACGGCGATCACGGCGGGCCCTGCCGACCCGATCTCGCGGGCCAGGTAGTTGGTCCACATCGTGATCCCGAGCTTGCTCTGCGCGTAGGCCATGCCGTCGTCGAGGTGGCGCGTGCCGTCGAGTGCCTCGAGATCGACGGGCGATTGCGCGGCCGATGACAGGTTCACGATTCGGCCGTGTGCCGGGAGGATGGGGAGGAGTCGGTTCGTGAGCAGGTAGGGCGCGATCGTGTTGACGGCGAAACGGACGTCGAGCCCGCTCTTCGTTCGCGGGCTACTCGTTGCGTAGACGCCCGCGTTGTTGATGAGGACGTCCAACGACTCCTGGGAGCCAAGAACCGCGCTCGCGAGGGCTTCCACCTGGGAGAAGTCCGAGAGGTCCGCGACGAAGTTCTCGACGCTAGTCGAGCCGGGGCGTCGAGAAAGCTCGTCGACGACGCGCGTGAGCTTCTGCTCGTTGCGGCCATGAACCAGGACACGGTGTCCGAGGTCGACGAGAAGTTTCGCGGTCTCGAGGCCGATACCGTCGGTTGCACCAGTGATCAGAATGGTCTTGTGCATCGCTCTGATCAGTGAGTGACGACGACCTTGCCCATCGCCTGACCACTCTCGAGGCGCGCGTGGGCCTCGCCGGCCTGCTCGAGACCGAACTCAGACTCGTCCAAGACTGGCTTCAGGCCTCCCGACTCGGCGATCTGCGTTAACTCGCGAAGGATGGCTGCGTGCGCTGCGCGGTCATGGTCGTGCAGCATCGGGATCAGCATGAACACGACGTGTAGGGACAGCCCCTTGAAGTGCGCGGGCGTCAGGTCGAGCTCGCAGAGAGAGACCGTCGAAGCGATCTGGCCGTTCAGTGCGGCCGCCTCGAAGGAGTTCGTCATGTTGGGGCCGCCGATGGAGTCGAAGACCAGGTCGAAGCCGCGACCGTCGGTGTGCGTCTGGACGTAGTCGGTGACCGTCTCCGTCCGATAGTTGATCGGGGTTGCGCCGAGTTCCGCGATCAGTGCGGTCTGCTTGTCGCCGCCGCCGGTCGAGTAGACATCGGCGCCGAAGTGATTGGCCAGCTGCAGCGCGACGTGGCCGACGCCACCGGATCCACCGTGGACCAGGACCTTTTGACCCGCGTCGATTCCAGCTCGCTTCAAGCCTTCGAAGGCGGTGATGCCGACGAGCGGGAGGGCCGCTGCCTCGCGCATTGAGAGGTTCTTCGCCTTCGGAGCGATCAGCCGATGATCTGCGGCGATGTACTCGCAAAGCGTGCCCGGCAGATCCGCGAGCCCACCTGCACAGCCGTAGACTTCGTCACCGACGGAGTAGTCGTCGACGCCGTCTCCGACCGCTTCGATGGTTCCGGCGAAGTCCATTCCGAGGATCGCCGGGATGTCCGGGGAGAGGGGGAGGTCCTTCCCCATTTTCCGGATCATCGTGTCGACGGTGTTGACGCTCGACGCGGCCATACGCACCAAGACCTGGCCCGGGCCTGCGCTCGGGGTGTCGACTTCGGTGGCTTCGAACACGGCACCCTCGCCGTACGAGTTCAGGATCATCGCCTTCATGGTGGTTGCTCAGTTGCTCTCGGATCTGCGTTGGTCTTCCGCTCTCGGTTCAGTTGATGTCTTGGACCTTGAGCACGAGGTTGCCCCAGTCGCGTTGGTTGGTCATTTCGTTCTGCATGCCTGCCTCGTTTGCGGTTCGAAACCGCTTGATCGCAGGGGTCTTGCTCGTCGCCTGATAGAGCCAATAGGCCTCTTCGCGGAGCGCGTCGTCGATCGGTAGATCGATGGATGCGTACACCGCTCGCTTGCAGGCCTCGATCGACTCTGCTGGGAACAAGGCGATCCGATTCGCGAGGGCTTCAACGACTGGGCCGATCTCGTCGGGATCCAGAGCGCGGTTGATGGTGCCGTACGCCTCCGCACGATCTGCATCGAAGTCCTCCGCTCCGAGGATGATCTCCAACGCGCGCCCGAGCCCGACTTGGCGCGCCATTCGGGATGCTCCACCGCCGCAGGGAAGGATGCCCATTCCGACCTCCATCTGCATGAACTTCGCCTTGCCTCGCGCGGCGAAGCGCAGGTCGCAGGCGAGAGCGAACTCGTGGCCGCCACCGCGGGCGAATCCTTCGATCTTGGCGATCGTCGCCTGCGGAAGTTTGCTGATGCGTTGGAGAGTGGATTGAAGGTCGAGAAGCTGGACCTCGTCACGGGAGACCGGGGTCTCCGACATGTTCTTCAGGAAGTCCGTGTCGGCGTGGGCGACCCAGATCTCAGGGTGCGCCGACTGAAACACGATGACTTTGACGTTCCGATTGGGTTCGAGTTCGTCGGCGAACCGATTGAGATCCGCGAGCATCGGGAGCCCTTGAACGTTGACGGGGGGGAAGTCGAACGTGACCCAGGCAATCGCGTTGTCGAGGCGGACGTTGAAGGTGGTGAACTGTTGGGAATCCAAGTCGATGTCTCCTGTTTGGTGTTCGCGCCCGGCTTCGAGCGAGGCGGAGATTGGTCTCAAACTTCGATCTCGACAAGAACCCACATTTTTGTAAGTATTGAACAGGCCTGACAGGAACGGCGCCCATGACCCGCAAGTACAACTGGAGGACCGGCTGCGACGTCGAAGCCACGCTCAGCGTGATCGGCGGTCGTTGGAAGCCCGTGCTCGTCTGTCACCTTCTTCAAGGGAAGAAGCGATTCGGGGAGCTGCGTCGCCTGACGCCGAACGCGACCGAGCGGATGATCACCCTGCAGCTCCGCGAGCTCGAGGCAGACGGAGTCATCAGTCGGGAGGTGTTCGCCGAGGTGCCGCCGCGCGTTGAGTACGACGTGACCGAGTTCGGACGCTCGCTCCAACCCGTGCTCGAGTCGATGCAGGCTTGGGGGAGCGCGTTCAAGGAGCGGCGTCTTGCGGAAGAGGCTGCGGCTGGGTGCGAGTCATGACCGGCGCGCCCCATGCCGTGCTCTACCGATTCATCGTGCGCGCGGGGAGCGAGGAGTCGTTCGTCGCTGCCTGGTCGGGATTGACGAAACTGATCCACGAGCGGGCCGGAAGTCATGGCTCGTGCCTCCACCGCGTGGGGGACCGCGAGTACCTCGCTTATGCGCGCTGGCCCTCGGCCGCGCACTTCGACGCCGTGTCGCTCGAGGGGGCGGATGCCGAGGCACTTCGCACCGGCATGCGGGCTTCCTGCGAAGAAGTCGAGACTGTCCACCGGATGGACGTGGTTCAGGATCTGCTCGCGACGCCCTGAAGTCGGTGGATAGGAGGCGGAGTTGGAGAAGTCACTCGCACGAATCAGCAAGACGCTGAGCTACGCGCTTCGGCATCGTCCCGAGGCGTTGGGGCTCGCTCTGGATTCGAACGGATGGGTCGAGGTCTCGGCACTCCTTGATGGTTTGAGAGCCGCAGGCCATGTCCTCGACGAGTCGAAGCTTCGGCTGGTGGTCGAGCAGAACGACAAGCAGCGGTTCGAGTTCGATGCGGATTGCTCGCGAATTCGCGCTCGCCAAGGTCACAGTGTGGATGTCGACCTTCAGCTCGAGGCGCGAGAGCCTCCCGACTCCCTGTTCCATGGCACGGCCGAGCGGTTCCTCGATTCGATCCTCGAGGAAGGACTGGATCGACGGCAGCGGCATCACGTTCATCTGTCCGCGGACATCGGGACCGCGACAAGAGTCGGACAACGGCATGGGGCAGTGGTCGTGCTCCGAGTCGACGCCGGGCGCATGCACCGAGACGGTCATCGCTTCTTCCGGACGGAGAACGGCGTTTGGCTGACCGCCGGCGTGCCCCCGGAGTACCTCTTGCAGTGAACTCTCGGGCTACTTCCGCCGCATTCCGCGTGTGAAGACCTTGCCCTGGATGATCTTGTGCGCCGGCTTACCTGACATCATCCGCTCGCGAGCGAACTCTTGGCCGCACTCGGCGCAACGTAGGTCGCCGGCTGTCGAGTCCTTGACGATCCGTTCGACGAAGCACTTCACGAGCCCGCCATGGCCGCCCTTCTTGTAGTCGTAGAGGTGCGACCGGCACTTGCTGCAGTAGATCGAGATCGTGCGGCGTTCGACCATGGCGAGGTGAGTGCTCCCGAGTGTCGTCGACCAATGCGAGAGGATCGCCGAGGGGATGCCGCTACCCTAGCGCGCATGGCGGATGCCGAGCGAATGATGGAAGTGTTCCTGGATGTGCAGCGCGGGCTCCCCCGTCAGGGGCCCGGGCTCGCAGAATGCACGCGGCGCGCGCTTCAGATGTGCGGGGACCTGCCGGCTGCTTCGCGGGTGCTCGATGTCGGCTGCGGTCCCGGTCTCCAGACACTCGTGCTTGCCGAGGCGCTGCCCGAAGCTTCGATCACGGCCCTCGATCTGACCCGGGAGTATCTCGACCAGCTCGAACGGCGGGTCGACAAAGCCGAGCTGGGATCACGGGTGGCCGTCGTCGAAGGAGACATGTCGGCCATGCCGTTCGCCGAAGCGTCGTTCGACCTGATTTGGAGTGAGGGAGCGGCCTACTCGATGGGGTTCGACAACGCGGTGCGCGATTGGCGTCGCCTGCTGGCACCGGATGGGTTCTTGGCAGTCAGCGAACTGGTCTGGCTTCGGGAAGAGCCTCCGATCGAGGTCGCGGCCTACTTCGGGGCGGAGTATCCACAGATGGCGTTTCACGAGGATGTCGCCGAGCGATTCCGTGGCTTCGGATACGAGCTGATCGGGCACTTCACGTTGCCGGATGCCGCATGGTGGGACGACTACTACGGGGCCCTCGAGAAGAAGCTGCCGGCACTGAGGGAGAAGTACGCGGGCGATGAGGACGCGCTGTCGATCGTCGCTGGGACGGCGACCGAGATCTCGATGCGTCGGCGCTACGCGTCGACCTATGGCTATGAGTTTTTCGTCGCCCGACTTCGAGGCTGATCGATAGCAGCGGATTCGAGGCGAGGCGCTACTCTGCGTCTCGTAACCGCCTAGCCACCGACCCGAACACCGACATGGAAAACCAGATCGACTGCGTCATCGAAGCGCTCAGCAAGGCCGCTCCGGCCAAGTATGACGACCTCAACGTGTTGATGCTGAATTGCACGCTGACTCGTTCTCCGAAGCTCTCGCACACCGAGGGGCTTCTGAAGGTCGCCGAGAAGGTGTTCCAATCGGTCGGTGCGAAGACCGAGATCCTGCGTCCGGTCGACTACGAGATTCCGGCTGGACTCGAGCACGACTACGCGGGTGTCGATGGCTACGCGAAGGACGACTGGCCGACCATTCAGAAGAAGATCGACGCCTGCGACATCCTGATCGTCGGCACTTCGGTCTGGCTCGGCGAGAAGAGCTCGGTCTGCAATCGGGTGCTGGAGCGGATGTACGGCTACACGCACGACCTGAATCAGAAGGGGCAGTACCGTGACTACGGCAGAGTTGGTGCGACGCTGATCACCGGCAACGAAGACGGTGTGAAGCACTGTGCGATGAACATCCTCTTCTCGCTCTCGCACATCGGCTACACGGTGCCGCCCCAGGCGGACGCCGGTTGGATGGGAGAGGCCGGTCCCGGGCCTTCCTACATGGACGAGGGGTCTGGCGGTCCGGAGAACGACTTCACGAACCGCAATACGACCTTCCTCGCCTGGAACTGTCTCCACCTCGCGCGGATGCTGAAGGATGCGGGCGGTATTCCGGCTCACGGCAACCAGCCGGGGTCCTGGGAAGCGGGCTGCCACGCGGGTCGTCACAGTCCTGAGCACCGGAGCTGATCTGCTGTTCTCGCGATGAGTCTGCGGACCCTTCGGCGCACCTGGAACCAATTTGGCAAGCAGGATCCGCTCTGGGCGATCCTGACTCACACCGACAAGAGCCACGGGCGTTGGGAGGTCGACGACTTCTTCGCCACGGGGGAGGCAGAGGTCGCTTCGCTCTTCGAGTTACTCCACGAGTTGGCACCCGGCTGGGAGCCTGGGGCCGCACTCGACTTCGGCTGCGGAGTCGGACGCCTGAGTCAGGCCTTGGCCGAACGAGTCCCTGAGGTCTTCGGTGTCGATCTTTCGGATGTGATGATTGAGAAGGCACGTCGGCTCGAGCGAGAACGGGGCGCGGATCGATCCGGCTCCTGCACGTTCGAGGTGAATCGAACTCGGGACCTTCATGGTCTCGGTGAGCGGCGGTTCGATCTGATCTACTCGAGCATCACGCTGCAGCACATGCGGCCTCGGTTGCAGCTCGGCTACCTCCGTGAGTTTGGGCGCCTCCTGAGTCCGGGTGGTCTGATGGTCGTCCAGATCCCGCTGGCGCCGAGGCGGCCGCTCAACTGGCGAGGGCGGACCCTCAGGCTGCTTCTGCTCGGCTGGAAGAGGCACCTGAACCGCCGGCCGGTGATGGACATGTTCGGGCAGCCGGTCGAGGTGGTTCGTGCGACGCTCGAGAGCGCGGGCTGCGAGGTCCTCGGAGTGGTCGAGGACAACGCCTCCGGTTCCGATTGGATCAGTCAGCGTTACATCGCTCGCCGGACGTAGATCCTCGCGGTCTTGAACTGGCGAGTGGTGTTCATCGAGATCCACCGTGCGAGGGCGTAGCGACCGGTCCATTCGAAAGCACCCGGCTCGAGGAGTTGCCGGTCGGAGAGTTCGTCGACCTGGCTCCTCACCCTCTCGACCGCCTGCTCGAGCCGGGAGCGCAGGCTCCGGAGGGAGTCTGTCTTGGACCTTCGAACGATGTCGTCGTTGAGTCGCGGAGTCTCTCGCCAGGCATAGCCGGGGGCGGGGAGATCCAGAGTCGTGTTCGTTCGTCCGGCTTCGATCCAATCGGCGATCGATTCGGCCCACCAGACGCGAACGGCCAGCAGGTCCCTCAGCGACCAATCCTCGACGCAGAGAAGTCCGCTGGACCTCGGGCCGGCTTCGTCGAGAGTCGCTTGCAGCTTGTCGAACGCACGACTGAGCCCTTGCAGGAGGTCCTCGCGGGTTCGTGGGATCGTGGACATGCGCTGGACGGCCAGATTCTGCCGGAACCGGAGCCTGACAGGCCACAGGCCACAGGCCGCTGGGTCGCGTTTTGGAGCCTGCGCTATCAATCCCATGGCCAGGCGTTGAAATTGAGACTGAGTCTCGGTACGGATAGAGATCCGGCCGGCTCTGTCCGGTCGCCCATCGTTCATCTGCCTACCTCTCATGTCTCGATACACAGGTCCTCGTCTCAAGCGTGTTCGCCGACTCGATCACGCGCTTCCCGGTCTCACCCGAAAGGGTCGCAAGGCCCGGGAGGGGATGCCGGGTGTTCACCCGTTCCGCCGGCAGAAGCTGAGCGAGTACGGGCTGCGACTCCGCGAGAAGCAGCGTCTGCGCGTCAACTTTGGAGTCACCGAGCGGCAACTACGGAACCTGGTGCAGCGTGCAAAGGCGGCCCGTGGAGATACGGGTGTTGCACTGATCTCCATGCTCGAGTCCCGCCTTGACAACGTGGTCTTCCGTGCCTGTTTCGCTCCGACGATTCCTGCCGCGCGGCAGCTCGTCGCCCACGGTCACGTTCTCGTGGATGGCAAGAAGTGCGACATTCCGAGTCGTCGGATCACGGCGGGGCAACGTATCGAACTCCGCCCCAATGCGAGGAAGTTCAAGATCGTTCTCGACTGCTTGGAGTACTTCCGTGGGGAACCCATTCCAAGCTTTCTCGACGTGCAGCCCAACGACTTCACGATCGGGATGCTGTCGGCTCCAGGGCGCGAGGACACACTCATGGATGTCGACATGAACTTGGTCATCGAGTTCTACAGCCGATGACTATCTCGAGGGATCGCGAGCGAGTTTCTGTCACGAGGCAAAATGTTCGAGGCTCTGAGTCGTTGCTCGGGATTCTCGACGAACTTGGCGAAGCTGAGTGGGCGCTGGAGCAGGTGTGTCGTCGGCTCGCCGACCGTGTTGTCCATCTGCCGAAGCGAACGGTTCTAAGTCTCGAGAGTATCGAGCCATTACTGGTGAGTCGGTCCTGGATGCCGCACGTCGTAGAGCTCGTTGGAGGAGAGCTACTCCTTGCCGACAGCGATTCGGCGACAGCCGAAACGAGCTACGACGAGTTGGTCGCTCTCGATCCGGACATCGTCGTCCTGCAGTCGACCAAAACAGATCTCGAGGTGCTCGAGCACGTGGTTCCATGGTCGACTTGGGGCGCGGTTTCTGCCGGTCGTGTGTTCGTCTGCGATTTCGACTTCGAGAGCCACGGACCGACGCGGGTGATTGAGATGGTCGCCGCTGTCGTTCACGGCGATTCACTTCCGGATCTGCTCGACTCGTCACAGGGGGCCCTACGTTGCGTCTCCCCTGAACTGGAATTGGTTGATGCGTCGGAGAGTCTATTTCGGAACGGGCGACACTGAGCGGATCGGCATCGGGGGATGGTCTTGAGAGTGGATTGCAGTCGCGATCGTGTGCGACTCTCGGGCCATGCTGGTTGCTTCTCGCTCCCGTTCGATCCTGGCTCTCATGCAACTCGCGTGGATTCCGGCCCATCTGGCCGGATGTGCCGGAGTCGAAGACCTTCGCCTCGACGTGACGGAGGAGCGCGCGGCGATCGAACAGGTCGCCCGTGACTACGGAGCTGGATTCGTCTCCGGCCGGGCAGACGAGGTACTGGCCGTCGTGACTGAGGACTTCGTCGCGCTTTCACCTGGGAAGCCGGCGCTCACGGGCGAGGTCCTGCGCGCAGAGATCGCGAACGATCTGGCTCAGTTGGAGGCGGAAGAGATCCGGTTCGAGCTACTCGAGATCGAAGTGCTCGGCGATCGAGCCTGGGTTCGAGGCGAGTCGACCGCGGTCATCCTGGCCGACGGTCAGAGGCTTGGGCTCGATGGAAGTTTCCTTTGGATCCTCCGACGCGAGGGCACCGAGTGGCGGATCGTCGTCGATGCGGCCACCGACGATGGGGAGCCGGAGCAACTGAGTGGCCCGTCGCGCTGAGTCAGCTTCGCGCTGCGGGGCGCGGATACCCACCGAGGTAGAAGCGGAAGTACCGGCCGCCCTTCGCCTTGTCGTCGTGGTGCTTGCGCACGAGGTCGGCGACCGCAGCTGCGAGATCGTCCGCGAACGCATTGCGCGCCTCAGCATTCGGGAACCGCAGGTCGACGTCGAGCGCGAAGGTCGGCAGCTTCTTCTTCGCGGCCTTGGCGGCCACCCGTAGGGTTCCGAGTTCCTCGATGACCTGGGACGCTCTTGCGATTTGGTAGCCGCTCGAGAACTGATCGCCAACGTCCGCGGGTTCGGGCCCGAGCGACCCCAGGGTCGAGGCCGAGATCGCATAGCTCGAACCGGTGCGACGGTAGAGACGTTCGGTGACGTTGCCCTTCTTCCTCTCTTCGACGCACTCGATCAGTTCGACCGACTCGAGGGCTCGAAGGTGATAGTTGATCCGTTGACGGGGGAGGTCGAGTTCGCGCGCCAGAGCGGCGGCAGACTTCGGAGCGTCTAGGAGCCCCATCAGTTCGAGTCGCGCCGGTTGCAGCAGTGTGTGGGCCTGCTCGGTGCGGTCGATGACCGAGACCGGGTCCGGTTGGTTCGTCTTCGAATCCGTCATGTCAGGACAGGATTCCTGCGTTTGCGCTGATACCCGGGAACAGTCGCCGGAGCATCGAGTGCCAGCGTGACTGGAGCTCATCAAGCTCAGTCTGTGGTCGGTCGTAGGCAGCGAGCCAGATCCAAGGGTTGCACTGGCCACCGCACTCTTCTGCGCAGACTCGGAGCCAGGCGTCGCCATGGCTTGTTGCAACAGCACTGAAGCCGCGAGGTTGGACCTCGAGGAGTCGGCCCTCGAACGTGTCTCCGTCCGAGGTCTCGAAGGCAAAAGCATCACCTCGCGTGCGCCGAACGATGTCTTCACCGCAGTTCAGCCCCGCCGGGCCGACCATGCGTCGCCAGATCTCTTCGACGTCGAGATCCAGGTCTCCTCGAGCCCAGGCGAGGTGGCGATCGTTGCCAAGGTGGTGTTCGAGGTAGTGCTTCAGGCTACCGAGCTCGATCGGCCAGCCGCGGGAGATCGCGTTGAACTCGTCGTCGAAGTCGGACTCCGATCCAAAACCGGACTGCACGAGACGCAGGGTGGTCGTGCCACCGTCGCCTTCGAGCAAGAAGTCGACGAACAGGGGCTTCTTGCCGCCGGCCTCGTCGTCGACCGCGGAGTCGTAGCGCGTCCTCAGTCGAGTGCCGGGTTCGAGGATCTCGATCCGCTGAACCCAGCGATGGAGTTCGCCCCACTGCCAGACGACTTCACCCCCGACTTCCGCGGTGATCTCCGCGCCGGGCGCGAACCATCGTCGGAGCTCCTCATCATTCGAGATCGCGCGCCAAACGGCATCGCGGGGGGCCTGCAGTTCGAGCTCCTGGCGGTACTCGCGGTCATTCTCGGGTTCGTCGGTCATCGGTCTCCTCGTGAGGTCTCTGGGGGTGTGGCGCGGGGTCCGCGGCGATGACCGACAAAAATAGTTGTCGGTAGCTGAGTCAAGACCGACAACCAGATTTGTCGGACGACTCTTGTGACGGTCGGGCGTAGAGCCCCGGCGTCAGTGCTCTCGCGAGACCAGACCGCGGGGCTCTCCGCTCTCTCGCCGATCAGCTACCTTCGGGCGGTCGGCGTCCCTCTTCGAGGACGGCGAGTTCGAAGGAAAGCAGGGGAATGACTGAATCGAGTCCGTCTAGAACCTGGGTTGGTGAGTCCGTTCCGGAATCCGTCAGTTCCATTCCGAACATGCTCACCGAGGAAGAGGCGCAGTACCTGATCTGGGTCGCTTCGAAGCATTCGGCCGGAAGCGGGGCGGTCGTCGACTTGGGGCCCTGGCTCGGATGCAGCAGCGCTGCACTGGCTGAAGGGCTGGTTCGCGCCGGCGTGGAGGATCCCGTGCAGTCGTTCGATCTGTTTGAATGGCGTCCGTCCTACATGTCGACCTACCTCGACCGCCGTCTCGAGGACGGAGACGACTTCATTCCGCTGTTTCGGGAGTTCACTGCTTCCTACGGGGATCGCATACGTCCGCAGAAAGCGGACCTGATGGAGCACGACTGGCAGGGCGGCCCGATCGACATCCTCTTCGTCGACGCGGCGAAGAGCTGGGGGCTCACGAACGCAATTCTGCGTGACTTCGGCCCGAGCCTCGTCCCTGGGCAAAGCACAGTCATCCTGCAGGACTTCAAGCACACATCGACCTACTGGTTACCGCTCTTGTTCGGCGGCCAGCCGGACGTGTGGCAAGAACTGCACGACGTCGTCGACGGTGACACGGTGGCCTACCGGCTCCTCAAGCCCCTCACGGAGAAGGTGATCAGCCGCGCTTCGTTCGACGTTGAGGTGGTGATGCGGGTCTTCGAGCCGTTCTTCGAGCGACGTCGCGACCAGCGCTTCGGCCTTTCCTACATTCGCGCGCTCTTGGCCTACGGACCTGAGTCAGAGGCTGATGCCGTGCTCGAGCGCCTGTTGGACAAGAAGTCGGACACCGAGGTTCGCTCGATTCGCAGGAGCGAGCAGCGCATCCGGAAACAAGCGCGAGCCGAGTCGATCCAAGAGATCTGGCAGGCATTCGCTGCGTCGGATCTCGAGACCGCGCGTCGAGGGGTGGGGGCACTGGATGGCGTCGCAGACGATCCTGACGTGCTCTTCGTTCGAGGTCGGCTTGCGCAGGTCGAGGGGCGCTTGGGCGACGCCGATACCGAGTATCGCAAGGCGTTGGAGTTGCCCGGAGCAGCTCGCCTCGGACTTCTGTTGTCGATCGCCGAGTGTCAAATCGCAGCAGGAGAGTTCGATCAGGCGGAGCAGAGCGTCGTCGAGTTGTTGTTGTACGAGCCGAAGGTCCCGGTCGATCGGAGAGGGTGGGCCATGCACGTCCTGCGCCGCGCATGGCTCAACCGAGGCGACGCGGACCGCGCTCGGGCGGCCCGTGACCGCATTCTCGAGAAGTTCGCAGATGCTCCGGAGGTTCTCGTGGCGGCCGCGGTGATCGAGCACGCGACGGACAATCGTGAGGGTGCTCGTGATTGGGTGAGTCGTGCACTCGCCGTGGACGAGAACCATCGCGAGGCGAGGGATCTCCTCGCCGTGCTCTGACGGCGGCCGGTCCTGACTCAGGCTGTCAGCGCGCGAATCAGCAGGGCCGAGGCAAGCAGGCAGGCAGCCGTCCGCGCGTGGTTCCAGCGATTCCAGCCCGGCACATACTCAGCCCAGTACTCCGCTGCTTCGTTGCTCTCGGCCGGCAGTTTCTCGAGGTGCTCGTTCCTCGGGACGTTGCGAGCACGGGTGATACCAAGACATCCGAACGCGTAAACGAGGGCGGCGAACGATGTTTCGACTGGCCTGGGACCAGGCTCGGACGTCGTCCAGACCAGCGCCGCGGCGACGACCAGGAGCGGTGCGGTTCCTACGAACGGCACCATCACCCATGGCGTGAACACCGTCACGTTGATCGACTGCATCGCGGCCACGCCCTGCGCGGTCGGCAGCCGGTGCAGAGCCGGCATCACGAAGGTCGAAAAGGCGAACAAGACCCCGCCGACCAGAGCGGATGTGATCGCCGTCAAGAACACGAGGGAGTGGGCGAGCGAGTCCATTACGGCGCGACCTCCTGGTCCCAGACACCGGTCTCGCGGCTGCGAGAGACGTAGTCCCTGAAGTCGCGTGCTTCGCGTCCGAGCGCACGTCGGACACCGTCACCCAGATGGGCGTTGCGACCATCGGTGAGAAGTTCGCAGAGTTCGGTCACAAGGCTCGCGAAGTCGTCGCCTGCCTCGGCGCTGAGAGCCCGCCGGAAGTCCTCCGAGGGAACCTGCAGGAATCGGATCGGTCGGTCGATCGCCTCGGAGAGCTCACTTGCGACCTCGGTCCAGGAGATCAGTCTTGGGCCGGTCAGGTCGTACATCTGGCCTTCGTGCCCGTCCTCGGTCAGTGCCGCGACGGCGACGTCGGCGATGTCTTCCGCGTCGACGAAGGGCTCGACCGCATCCGGCGGAACGGGCAGTGCGAGGACACCGTCCCTCACGAGTTGGGTGAATGCCCCCTCGTCGAAGTTCTGCATGAACCAGGCGGCACGAACGACTGAGGTTTGCGGGATCGAACTCTCGAGCACGATGCGTTCGCAGGCCTCGGCAGCATCCTCGCCGCGCCCGGACAACAGGACGAGGCGTTGGACCGAGGCCTCGGCGGCGAGCTCGGTCAGTCGGCGGATGGCTTCGTCGGCTCCGGGAACCGCGAGGTCGGGGAAGAAGGAGACGTAGACGGCGGAGACTCCGTCGAGTGCCGGGGCCCAGGTGGAGCTGTCCTCCCAATCGAACGGGAGCGAGGCCGAGCGGGAGCCGGGCCGGACGGATCGTCCGAGCTTCTCGAGCTTCTGGGCGACGCGGCGTCCGGTCTTGCCGGTGGAGCCGAGGACGAGGATCGGTGCATTGTTCATGGCTTCGGTTCGCTGTCGGTGGCTGCGAGTGCTTGGGGGGGCTGCCTCGCGACAGAGAGGAACATCGGCCAGATCGGCTGGACGAACCATCTCATCCGGTCTCCGATTATGTGCAGATCGTCCAGAGTTGCGGACTTAGGGGTAACCTGTCATCCTCTGGACATGGATGCCCCGACCCAGGCCCGCAGCGTTCCTCAGAACCGCGATCCGCTGGGTGAGACCCTCCACCTGCTGAAGCTGGAAGGGCACATCTACGGGCAGGCAGAGCTCACCGCGCCTTGGGGCGTCGACCTTCCGCCGATCGAGGACACGCTGATGTTCCACATCGTGAGAAGCGGACGTTGTCTGCTCGAGGTCGGTGATGAATCGGTCGTTCTAGAGCGCGGTTCGATGGCGCTGGTGCCCCATGGTCGTGGCCATGTGATCCGAAGCGCGGAGGGGGTGTCGACGACTCCGCTGTTCGACATCCCGGTCGAGAACATCAGCGAGCGCTATGAGCTGATGCACCTCGGTGGCGGCGGTGACTACACCGGAATGCTCTGTGGTGTGGCGCGGTTCGATCACGTCGCGGCCGAACGCCTGATCACCCAGCTTCCGCCGCTCCTCGTCGTTCGGACCTGGGACATCGACGAGGGGAGCTGGCTCAATTCGTTGCTCGCCTGCATGGCGCAGGAGTCCAAGCAGCTGAAGCCGGGTGGTGAGACGATCATCACGCGTCTCGCAGACATCCTGGTGATCTACATGATCCGAACCTGGCTGGATCAGCAGACCGTTGAGCAGGAGCGCGGTTGGCTCGCAGGTCTGCGCGATCCGCAGGTTGGCGCAGCGATGGCGGCGATTCAGCGAGATCCATCGAAGCCTTGGACCCTCGCCTCGCTAGCCGACGAGGTGTTCATGTCACGCTCTGCGTTCGCGGCGCGCTTCACCGAGATCGTCGGGGAACCTGCAATGCGCTACCTCACTCAGTGGCGGATGCAGATCGCGCGACGCCGGCTCCGTGAGGAGGGGATGACGCTCGCCGTACTTTCGGAAGAACTCGGCTACGCGTCGGAGGCTTCGTTCTGTCGCGCGTTCAAGCGCGAGTTCGGAACCTCGCCCGGTGCGGCTCGCAAGCAAGCGACCGAGCGGAAGCCGGCTTGATCGACCTCTCTCGATCGGACAGCTCCACCGCCATCGTGGCTCTCGACTCGTTTCGTTGGTGCGGTCGTCGAGCTCGGCGATCCGGTTCCGTGCGATTCCCGGCACCTGCGTCGAGGGACCAATCACTCGGCCGGGCGCAACCGCATGCGGTCCGGGGTTCGTTGAAGGGCGAACGAGCCTGCGCTACAACCGCGCGATGCTCTCTCGTGCTTTCCGCTCGGCGCTTCTTCTGGCGCCATGGGTCATCGCCGGCGCTGCTGCCTTCTCCGCGAACGCGCAGGCCCAGGATTGGACCGATGCGTCTCCGGCGCTGTCACCTCCCGCTCGAACCGGCGCAAGCTTCGTGTTCGATCCCGTGCGCGGGAACAGCGTCTTGTTCGGAGGAACCGGGCTCGGTGGTGGGCTGCTCAACGATACCTGGCTTTGGAACGGCGTGTCCTGGTCCCAGGTTCCGCCTTCGCCTCTGACACCGAGTGCAAGAAGCGGCCACGCGATGGTCTTCGAGCCTTCGACACAACGCATCATCGTGTTTGGAGGACGAGACGGAACTGGGCTGCGGAGTGACACCTGGACCTGGACGGGGACCGGGTGGTTGCCACGGATCACGACGACTCCTCCGGCCGCGCGTGAGAACCACGTCATGACGTTCGACGCGGCGCTCGGAGAAGTGACGATGTACGGCGGCCTCGGTGCGACACCGCTTCAGAACGAAGTCTGGTCCTTCGACGGCGTCGTTTGGACGCAGCGCACACAGCTCGTTGCAGGCCCTGGCAACAGCACCGGGTCCGATGTGTTCGTCATGAATCCGGCGACGGGGCGGCCGAACTTTATCAGCGGTGGCGGGCCCTCGACGGCCGGCCTCTGGGAGTGGAACAGCGACCCTGGTGTGCAGGCGTGGACTCGCCTGGCACCGCTTCCAAACATCGCGTCGGGTGCGTCCTTTGCGGCTTCGACGGCCCCCAATGGTCGTGTCGTGCTGTTCGGTCGTGAGAACGTGACTGGCTTTCCTCCTGTGACGTTCGAGTGGAACGGCACGGCTTGGGTGCGGCGTGCTTCGGACACAACTCCGAACCCCGGACTCGAGATCGACTTCGCTTTCGACTCGGCGAGGGGGCGAATCGCGTACTTCGGCATCTCCCTGATGACGCCAACTCCCGCGACCTGGGAGTTCGACAACGAAGCCCGGCCATCACTCGTAGCCTCGTTCGGCGCTGGTTGCGGGTCGGCTGGAATCGCCTTGTCCGTCGGCTCGGGATCCCCGATCGTCGGCAACACGGTCGTTCTACGCACCGACAACGCACCGGGCGGAGGAATCCTCATGGCGGTCGGTTTCTCGGACACGATGATCGGTCCGTTGAGTCTGCCGCTGGCACTGGATGGAGCAGGCCTGACCGGCTGCTCGGCGCTCTGCAGCCTGGACGTGATCCTGCCGGGAATCGCGGCTGGCGGAGGATTCGAGAACGCCCTCACGATTCCGAACCGACGTCCTCTGGTCGGTCTCGAATTCTTCGGTCAGGCCTACGCGACCGCACCTGGCGAGAATCCTGCCAACCTGGTCAACAGCAACGGCCTCGCGCTGAGGATCGGAACGTTCTGAGTCGTCAACGAACCGTGACTCAGTCGGCGGGCCTCTCCTGAGCACGCATCTCTCACGATGAGCACACATCGACTGCTCGTACGAGGGCGTGTTCCGCTGGTTCGCCGACGACGGACTCCGCTACGAGTGGGGCTTGCGGCGCTCGTCGGTGCTGCGCTGTGGCTGGGGGTGAGCTGCGCTTCGCCGCGTTCGAGTTTTCCGACGGGCGATCTGGCTCCGGAGCGGCCGCCGAACATCCTGCTGTTCCTCGTCGATGATCTCGGCTGGAAGGATGGCTCGGTTCTTGGCTCTCGGTTCCTCGAGACACCGCGACTCGATCGGATGGCTTCGGAGGGCACGCGTTTTCTGCAGGCCTACTCGAACGGTCCGAACTGCGCGCCGTCTCGCGCGAGCCTGCTCTCTGGTCTCTACACGCCACGGCACGGGGTGCTGACCGTCGGGAACCCCGCCAGGGGGAACAAGGCCTACCGAAGGTTGGTGCCGAGCGAGAATCGACGCGACCTCGATCTCTCGTTCGACACGATTCCGGAGATCCTCGCCGGTGCTGGTTATCGATCAGCGATCGTCGGCAAGTACCACGTTGGCGAAGATCCGAGGGAGCAGGGTTTCGAGGTCGCGATCGCGGCGAACCGCCGCGGATCTCCGCCGGGCGGGCACTTCAGTCCGTACAAGAACCCGGATCTCGCGGACGGTCCTGACGGTGAGTCGCTGACCGACCGGCTCACGCAGGAGGCCGCGTCGTTCATCCGCGAGAGTGGCCAGCAGCCCTGGTTCCTGTTGATGTCGCACTACGCCGTCCACACACCGATCCAGGCGGAGCCTACGCGTTCTGCTCGCTTCCGAGCGAAGCTCGACGAAGACCTCGGCCCGGGTCCGCACAATCCGAAGTACGGTGCGATGGTCGAGCGCACGGACCAGAGTCTTGGCGCACTGCTCGATCTGTTGGCCGATCTCGATCTCGAAGACGAGACGCTCGTCGTTTTCCTCTCGGACAACGGAGGGCACGGCCCGACCACGTCGATGGACCCGCTTCAAGGCTCGAAGGGCATGCTCTTCGAAGGCGGGATTCGCGTCCCGATGGTCGTCTGTTGGCCCGGCCGGGTCCCCGCTGGTCGACAGGTCGAGACGCCAGTGATCGGTTGCGACCTGCTCGGGACCTTCGCCGCGTTCGCGGGTGTCGAGGCTCCGAGCACCGACGGAGTCGATCTCTCCGCGTTGATGCTGGGGCAGGTGGACGAGCTCGATCGCGAGTCCTTGTTCTGGCACTTCCCGGCCTACCTCGAGGCTTACCGGCGCGGCGGTCGGCCGTTCCGCACCCGACCCGCCGGCGCCATTCGTCATGGGAACTACAAGCTGATCGAGTGGTTCGAGGACGGGTCGGTCTCGCTCTTCGACCTGTCCGAGGATCCGGGCGAGACGGTCGACCTCTCGCAGCGGCGACCCGAGACGGTCGCAAGACTGCGGCAGGAGCTCACAGATTGGCGTGCCCAAGTGGGAGCTGGCGTGCCGGATGAGCGCAATCCGGACTACGATGCAGCGGCGGACGCGGCTGTTCGCCGTCGTTTGGCGATTCCTGATCGTCACGATAAGCGGAACTGAGTCGTCCGATCGGCCCGCTCGTTCGAAGAAGGGGCCGCGCGAAGCGGCCCCGAGCCATGCCGGCCGACGCCCCTACGTGAGAACGCTCATGAACGTGACTTCGATGACTGCTCATTCCACTGCACGCTCGCTCGTCACGAGTCTGATTGGACTCGTGCTCCCGACTTTCGGTGGCCTGTCGCTCGCTGCGGCGACGGTTGCTCAGGATGGACCGCCGGACAAGGGCGCTTCGCCGGTCTTTGGCTGTCCGGTCATGCACTCCGCGACCGGGGGCGGTGTGGCTGCGGCGCAGGGCTCGGCACTCGGGAACGCAGTCGAGCTTCGCACCCAGCGCCATGGAGAGCAGGAATCCTCACGTCAGGATCCGTCTCGACGGGACGGACTGTCCGTTCAGGAGCGTTGGCCGCAACGCCTCGACCTTTCGGTGCTCCACGCGAACTCCGAGAAGAGCGATCCGCTCGGTCTCGACTTTGACTACGCGGCGAAGTTCGCGACGCTCGATCTCGCGACGGTGAAAGCGGACATCGAGCAGGTCCTGACGACTTCGCAGGATTGGTGGCCGGCGGACTTCGGTCACTACGGCGGTCTGATGATCCGCCTCGCCTGGCACAGTGCGGGCACCTACCGCGAGACCGATGGACGTGGTGGCTCGGCTTCGGGCATCATCCGTTTCGCCCCGCTCAACAGCTGGCCCGACAACGGCAACCTGGACAAGGCGCGCCGCCTGCTCTGGCCGATCAAGCAGAAGTACGGCCAGGCGATTTCCTGGGCCGACCTGATGATCTTGACGGGCAACGTCGCACTCGAGTCGATGGGCTTCGAGACCTTCGGCTTCGCTGGCGGACGTGAGGACGTCTGGGAGCCGCCGCACATCGACTGGGGTCCAGAGATCGCGATGCTGTCCTCGGAGCGATTCTCGGATGGTGGCTCGCTCGACAACCCACTCGGCGCGTCCGAGATGGGACTGATCTACGTCAACCCGCAGGGCCCGGGAGGACGTCCGGACCCGCTCGCGGCTGCCGAGCGCATCCGTATCACCTTCGGTCGCATGGCGATGAATGACGAGGAGACGGTCGCGCTGATCGCCGGTGGTCACACCCTCGGCAAGATGCACGGTGCTGCGGATCCGTCCAAATACGTCAGCTACGAACCGGCTGCCGCGGGGATCGAGGAGCAGGGCTTCGGCTGGAAGAACTCGTTCGGCACCGGTCATGGCGCCGACACGATTACCAGCGGTCTCGAAGGCGCTTGGACCTACACCCCGGCCCAGTGGTCGCACGACTACCTGACCAACCTGATCGAGTACGAGTGGCAGCTGGTGAAGAGCCCCGGCGGCGCCTGGCAGTGGATCCCCGAAGAGGGGGAGACCGATCGTACTGTTCCGGATGCGCACGACCCGAATGAGCGTCACGCACCGGTCATGCTGACGACCGACCTCGCGCTGAAGTTCGACCCTGCCTACGCCAAGATCTCGGAGCGCTTCTACGAGAACCCGGACGAGTTCAACGCAGCGTTCGCGCGTGCTTGGTACAAGCTGACTCACCGGGACATGGGCCCGCACTCGCGCCTGCTCGGCTCGGAAGTTCCGCCGGTGCAGTTGTGGCAGGACCCGATCCCGGCAGTCGATCACCCGCTGATCGATGATGTCGGTGCCGAGGTGCTGAAGCGGATGGTGCTCGAGTCGGGCCTGACGGTCTCGGAACTCGTCTCGACCGCGTGGGCGTCCGCGTCCACCTACCGTGACTCCGACAAGCGCGGCGGTGCCAACGGTGCGAGAGTTCGTCTGGCTCCGCAGAACGGCTGGGAGGTCAACGATCCGCAGCAGCTACAGCGCGTGCTTCAGGTGCTCGAGTCGATCCGCCAGCGCTTCAACGACGAAATCTCGGAGGACGCCAAGGTGTCGCTGGCTGATCTGATCGTGATCGCTGGCAACGCGGCGATCGAGCAGGCCGCCTACGCCGCCTACCTCCCGGTCGAGATTCCGTTCCTCCCGGGTCGCGCCGACGCCTCGGCGGAGCAGACCGACGCCGATTCGTTCGATGCCCTTCGTCCGCTCGCCGATGGCTTCCGCAACTACAATAGCGGGGAGGACGTGCGCAGCGCGACCGAGCTGCTCGTCGATCGGGCGGAGCTCCTTGGCTTGACCGCTCCGGAGATGACGGCGCTGGTCGGCGGGCTCCGGGTGCTCGGAGCCAACTCCGGCGGCTCGCAGCACGGTGTGTTCACCGATCGTCCGGGCGTCCTGACGAACGACTTCTTCGTGAACCTGCTCGACATGAGCACGTCCTGGGCGCCTTCGGACGATCAGAACGGGGTCTACATCGGCCGTGATCGGGCCACGGGGGAGCAGAAGTGGACTGCGACTTCGGTGGATCTGATCTTCGGTTCGCACTCGCAGCTGCGGGCGCTGGCTGAGGTCTACGGCCAGAAGGACGGGGCCCAGCGATTCGTCGCGGACTTCGTCTCGGCCTGGACCAAGGTCATGCAGGCGGACCGCTTCGACCGGCGCTGAGCGGTTGGTGCCGGATCCGCAGACCCTGGATCTGGCACAATCGGAAACCTCGGGAACAGCTGGTGATCGGCCGGTGTTCCCGAGGTGATGACCACCTTCCACGTTGACCCTCGATCGTTGCTGGCCGACCTCGATTTCGTTCGGGGGATCGCGCGGCAGCTCCTGGCGGACCCCGCGGATGCGGAGGACATCGCCCAAGGGACCGTGGTGCGGGCGCTCCAGCCCGGCGGGTCGAGAACCAAAGCCTGGTTGTCGACCGTCGGACGGAACCTCGCTCGCAACCGCAAGCGGGACGAGGCGCGCCGCGCGCGGCATGAGTGGGTCGCTGCTCGGAGTCGAGCGAGTGACCAGGTGGCGGCTCCCTCAGCCGAGGAGATCGTGGCCCGAGAGGAAATGCGCAGGCAGGTCGTCGACTGCGTGCTCGCTCTCGAGCAGCCGTTCCGAGACGTCGTCGTGCTGCGCTTCTTCGAAGGGCTGGAGCCGGTGGAGATCGCCGAACGACTGCAGGTGCCGCGGTCGACGGTGCGCACCCGACTGAAGCGCGGACTCGACCGCGTGAAGGAGAAACTCGACGTTCGAAGTGACGGCGACCGGAGTCGTTGGCTTGCAGGGATCGCTCCGCTTGCGGTTGGTCTGCCTTCTGGCGCTGCTGTCGGTGCGCCGCTGGCGGTGTTCGCTCTGAACAAGTTCCTCCTGGTCGCAGCCGGAGTCCTCCTGACTGTCCTCGCGACGCTCGCGCTGGATCCTTTCTCGGGGGGAGAGCCGAAGCCGTTGTTGAACGACTCGGTTCCGATCGCGATGGGCGAGAACGACGAGTCCGGGAACGCACCGGGCGTAGACGAGGTTCTGATTCGGCGGTCATCTCGGACCGACGAAGGCGGCGAGCCGAAGCCGCCGGTCGAAGCGTGGAACCCGATGCGGTTCCCAGCAGATCGCGCGGTTCATGCTCTCGCGGGCCGGGCGATCGACGGAGAACGCAACGGGATCGCCGGCGCGACGGTCTCCCTCCGCCCGCGGACGGGCACCCTGCCGCGGACGATGGCGATCCTCGACGACCGTGCGCGGCCGGAGGCCGTACTAACCGACGCGTCCGGTCACTTCTCGTTCGACTCGGTGCCAGACGGACCGTGGTCCATCCATGTCGAGAGTCGTCCGTCGGATGCCGAGAGCCTGGTCGGCGAGCGACGCCTCGTGCTGACCGAGGATCGATCGGGCGTCACCGTGCCGCTCGAGAAGCCAAGGGAGAAGTTGCCGCTCCAGGTCCGTGTTCTCGACGGAAACGGAGTCGTGGTTTCGGGCAGTGAGGTCACGGTCACCAGCTACTCGAGCACGGTCGGCCGATCTGCAAAGCGACTCTCGGTGGTCCAGCAGACGGACGAGAATGGGCTCGCCCAGTTCGCAGCCGAATCGAATCAGCGCGGGAGCTTCGTCTACGCGCGGTTGGAAGACGGTCGGGTCGGGTTCTCCCACGTCTGGGCCACCGGTGTCGAGATTCGCGTGATCCTCGGCACAGCGTCCTCGTTGTCGGGTCGACTCCTCGGCGTCGATCCCTCACAGCTCGAGGGGATCGAGGTCTTCGCGGCCTTGAACCCGACGACGGACAATCCGTTCGCTCAGGGTCGCGGGCCGAGCTTCGAGGCACGAGTCGAAGGCGGCCGCTACGTGATCGATGAACTCCCGGCTGGTCAGATCGAGGTCTTCGTTCGGTCGCCGTTGGGAGTGAGGCAGGTCACCGAGTTGGTCAGCCGAGTGGCGAATACCTCGGCGCTGAAGACCCTGCGTTTTCAGCCCGGTGAGAACAAGATTGAGGACCTTCACCTTCAGATAGGGGCGAGGCTCGAGGGCGTCGTGACGGACGACCTCGGTCAGCCGGTCGTCGGGGCGCGCGTGCGGACGGTTGCTGTCCCGAAGACCTCCAACTACCCCGAGGGGTTCGTTCTTCGCGGGGTGCACGTTTGGCGGCTCGACTCCGACCCGAACGACTCTTGGCGTCCGAGGCTAGCTGAGCGTCTGACCGTGACCGATCACGAGGGGCGTTACTCCTTCGTCGGATTGTTCCCTGGTTCGCACCGTGTCGAGGTCGAGACAGACTCCTTGTCGTTCGACCGACGGGAAGGTGTCGCGCTGACGCCGCACCAACCGACGTTCCTCGAGCACCGACTGACACGAGCCGGGGTGCTGCAGGCGAAGGTCGGCGAGGGCAGCTACTTCGGTGTGATTCCGTTTGGTTCGTCCGAGCCCATGATGATCGCAATCATCCGGGATCACGTGTTCACGTTCCCTGGGATGGTCCCAGGCGACTACCAGATCGCGCGATTCCACTCGGACTCGTCGGTCGCGCCGGTCGTGCTCGGGACTGCGACGGTCGAAGCGGGGCGTACGACCTTCGTCGATGTCTCTCAGCAGGTGGCGGCCTGCGTCTTCCACGGAGCCGTGATCGATGGGGAAGGTCCGGTGGCGGGGGCAGCAGTGCGCATCAACGGGGCCTGGGTCCGTGCCGGTCCGGATGGCCGATTCGAGCTCGGCCGGTCGGCTCCGCTGTCGAACAACTTCGGTCGCTCGAACTTCTTCGTCGCGCTGGACGGAGCGCAGTGGACCGTTCCGGTTCCGGACGAGGCCTACAACGTCGACTACTGGTCCGGAGTGGTGCGCTTGGGCGACCATCGACTCGAGATCGAGGCGACCGATCTCGACGGGCAGCCGCTTCCCGCGACCCTGACTTGGACCGGCCGACCTGATCAGCTCGAAGGTTCCGTCCTGGCCTTCGAGGCCAGCGTCGCGACGGCGGCGGATGGGCGGCTCGTGATGTCGCGCATGCCGCGCGGGCAGCTCCAGGTGGAGGCCAGGTTCGAGAACGGTGCGACGGTCGAAACCACGGTCTCCGTGCCTTCGAGCCGCCCGCTCGTTCTTCGTCGTCCGCTGACCGGGAGCGTCGAAGTTCAGGTGCTCGATGCGCAGGGGCAACCGATGGGGCGCGCCACTGTTCGGCTCTGGCATTGGAATGGGGAAGGACCCGCGCCGAGCGATCCCTACTCGATTCGAGTTCGGTCGAATGGCTACCAGAGTGTTCAGACCGACGCTGATGGCTGGGCTCGCTTCGAGGCCGCGGAGGTCGGGGCCGTCGTCGTCGGCCGACCCGCGGGCTTCGGAACCCTGAGTCGTGAGTTCCCAGCCCAGCGGATCGAGGTCCGTTCAGGAGAGGTTTCGCGAGCGGAGCTGCGGCGGACGCCCTGAGTCTTGGTCTCGGACCCTGCACGCTGGGCGCCTGCATTCGGAGAATTCTTCTTCGAGTCTGGCAGGCCGCCCGGCCTTCCGTCGCCACCTCGGTTGCGATGGACAACAATCTCCCTGACAAGGCCACCGGCCCTCTCGCGCGCCGGACGGTCTTCGCCTACGGCGTTCTCTGCTACTCGGTCGGGCTTCTCGGTCTGACAGCGGTCATCCTGCGGTGCCTCGGGCTGATTCCCGTGACCGGAGGGTTCCTAGGCGAACTGGACGGCGCCTCGGCCTGGCTCGTGGATGGGGTCTTGATTGCCGCATTCGGGATCCAGCACGCGATCATGGCGAGGCCGTGGTTCAAACGTTGGTGGACCCAGCAGATCCCCGAGGCTGCAGAGCGTCCGACTTTCGTCTTGCTCGCCGGTCTGTTGGCCGGTGCGATCGTCTGGCTTTGGCAGCCGATGCCGGAGACTGTCTGGGAGGTCGAGTCGGCTGTGCTCGGAATCGCACTTCACGCGCTGGCCGTCGCTGGATTCCTCTACCTCCTGACCGCCTCGTTCGCGATCGACCACTTCCAGCTCTTCGGTCTGCGGCAGGTGTTCGGTCATCTGCGCAGCCGGAAGGTCGATGAGCCGCGGTTCGTCGAGCGGCTGCAGTACCGATTCGATCGGCATCCGATCATGTCGGGAATGCTGATCGGGCTTTGGTCCGTGCCGTGCATGACCGTGGATCGACTGGCGCTCGCCGGCGGATTGACGTTCTACATCATCGTCGGCGTCGCGATCGAAGAACGGAGCCTCGTGCATCAGCACGGCGAGACCTACCGCGCCTACCGTCGTCGCGTTCGCAGTCTGGTCCCGCCGCTGCCCGGCGCGAGCTGATCGCGGATCAGGTGTCGATCCGGCCGAGCGCTTCCTCGGCCTTCTCGATCCAGGTGCCGAGGCCGCGAGCCTTGGCCTCGGCCAGGCCTCGCTCGAGGAGCGGTCGCGCGTCGTTCGTTTGGCCGGTCGCCTCGAGGAGAAGGCCGTAGCGGATCGGGTAGACCGCGTGGGCGGCGTCCTTGTCCGGCAGCCGGTCGACGAACTCGTGAGAGCCGACCAGCTGTACTTCCGCTTCTTCGTAGCGCTCCATCCGAAACAGCTGCCAGCCGTGCTCGGCCCGCAGGCGGATGGTGGTGGTCGATCTCTCGCCGAGGTTCGCTTGTGCGTCCGACGCGGCTCGCGCGAAAGTCCGTTCAGCCTCCTCCTCGCGCTCGAGTGCGTGGAGGAGGTTCGCGTAGTTGAATCGTAGGACCGCCGCAGCCTCGGTCCGGTCGGTGCCGGCATCCTCCGCGGACTGCAATCCCTCGAGGAACAGCGCCTCGGACTCGTCGAGCACTCCGAGCTCGCGCAGGTAGGACGCGAGGTTGTTGAACCCGATCAGCGCACTCGGGTGGCCGTCGGTGAGCTGTGCTCGCTTGCCGTCCAGCGCCTTCCGCAGATAGGGGAGGCCCTCGTCGGATCGGCCGGCGGCGCAGAGTTCTTGGCCCAGGTTGTTCCAGGCCCGATGCGTGTCGGGGTGCGTTTCGCCGTGCACTTGCTCCTGCTGAATCGCCGCGAGTTCGAGCATCTCGAGCGCTGCGTCCTGGGCGCCGAGGTCGGAGTACAGCAGAGCCAGATTGTTGATCGCGCGAATCGAGCGTGCGTCGGGACCGTCTTGATTGCGCTCGATGCTCTCGGTGAGGCCTTCGAGAACGGTCAGGGCTTCGTCATCCTGGCCGGTCGCGCGAAGGGTGTTCCCGAGAGCCTCGACGGAACGAAGTGTGGCCGGATCGTCTTCGCCGAGCACCCGGGTTCGTCGGTCCGCAACGTCTCGAAGGATTGGCAGAGCCAGATCCGCTTTCCCGACCGAAGCCAGAAGCGCCCCGTACTCGTGTGCTGAGAGCAGCCGGTCGGGGTCATCGGGATCCAGCAGTCGTTCTCGCAGCTCGAGAGCCAGGCGCATCTGCTCTTCGGCGGTGTCGGGACGACCGATCGCGAACCAGGCGTTGCCGAGAATCCGTCGGATGGCTGCCTCGACTTCGCTCTGTCCGAAGGCCTGGCGGTCGACATCGGTCTGGGCCTCCTGGAGCAACCCCTGCAGAAACGCGGAGTCCGTGGCGTTCGTCCGATCGGGGTCGATGCGGGACCACAGGCTCTCCCAGAACCGGCTGCTCTCGATCTCGCGGGCGAGCGCCTTCTCCTTCTGTTCGTTCTCAGCCGTCAGTTCGCGCTCGGCGTTCCGTGCGCGGGTCAGCTGCTGAGAGACGACGAAGAGGCCGACCGCGAGCAGCGCGACGATCATCGAACCGGCCGCGATTGGTAGTCGGTGCCGGCGAAGGAACTTCGACGCTCGGTAGCTCCAGTCCGGCGGGCCGGCGAGGACCGGTTCGTGGCGAAGCGCGCGTTCGATCTCGTTCGCGAGCACGGAGACGGACTCGTAGCGACGGTCTCGGTCCTTCTCGAGACACTGCATGACGATCCAGTCGAGATCGTTGCTCAGACTCCTGGACGCCGACCGTCCGTCGCGTTGTTGAAGTCGAAGGCTCGGACGTGGCGGGACGACTTCTTGGACGATGCGAATTGCCTCGGCAAGGCCCATGCCCTTGAGAGTCGAGTCCTCGAACGGCCGAGATCCGCTGAGGAGCTCGTAGAGGATCGTTCCGAGTGCGTAGACGTCGCTCCGCGTGTCGATGTCCAGGCTGCCTTCGAACTGCTCTGGCGCCATGTAGGCCGGCGTGCCGATCATCTGCCCGAGCCGGGTGGCGAGGGGGCTCTCCTGGCTCGGTTCCTCGAGGGCTTTCGCGACGCCGAAGTCGATCACGACCGGAAGTGCGATCCCGTTGACCTGCGTGACCAGGATGTTCGAGGGCTTCAGGTCGCGGTGAATGACACCTTTCTGATGCGCGTGTTGAACGGCGTGGCAGAGCCGGACGAACATCCTCAGACGCTCTGCGATCGGTACCACCCGTTCGGCCGACCACGCGGTCAGTTCCTGGCCGTTCACGAGTTCCATCGCGAACCAGAACCGTCCGGCATCGGTCACGCCGCCGTCGAACACGGTCGCGATCGACGGATGCTCCATCATCGCGAGGGCCTGTCGTTCGGCTTCGAACCGCGCGACGACCTGCGAGGAGTCTATCCCGGGTTTCAGAACCTTGAGCGCGACGTCGCGGACGACGGGCGCGGATTGCTTGGCCCGGTAGACGATCGCGAATCCGCCTTCGCCAATTCGGTCGACGATCTCGAACGGCCCGATCGTGGAACCAGGTCCGAGCTCTTCGATCGGCGGACGAGCGAGTGAGATCGCCGACCGGTCGAACATCGTGTCGAGCTCATCGAGCGATGCGAACAGCGACCGCACACGCCGCACCAGCTCAGGGTCGGTGGCTTCCCGTTCGCTCAGCCGGCTCGCGCGGTGCTGAGGCTCGAGCTCGAGGAGCTCCTGGAAGAGTTCCTTCGCTTGGCGTGGGTCAGCTGCCATCGCTGCTCTCCCTCATCAGCTCGGCGAGCCGGGCTTTGGCATACGCCCACTCGCGAGCGACGGTGCGGGGGGAGGTCTCCAGCGATTCGGCGACTTCATCGATCGACAGCCCAGCGAAGAACCGCAGCCGCGTGACTTCCGCGGCGGACTCGTCCTCTCGGCTCAGGCGCTCCAGCGCGAAGTCGAGGTCGAGGATCTGATCCTGTCCGAGCGTGACGACGAAGTCGTTGGCCCCGAGCGTCGCCTTCTGTGCGTCGCCCCCGCGCTTCTCCCGGCCGGCTCCGCGCGCGTGATCGACGAGCACGCGGCGCATCGACTCGGCGGCGGCCCCGAAGAGGTGCCGTCGGTCCCGAAACGACATCCGCTCGGTCTTCGCCAGCCGCGCGAACGCCTCGTGCACGAGCGCCGTCGCCTGGAGCGTGTGATCGATCCGCTCCGACGCCATCTGCGCCGCTGCGAGTGCTCGTAGCTCGTCGTAGATCGCATCGATCTCGTCTCGAAGACGTTCGGGAGGGATGGATGCGTTCTCAGAGCCAGGCTTGCTCCCCGAAGAGCTCATGCAGCGCAGGATACGCGGTGGACCCCGCCGCTGCTCGTGTGACTCCACGGAGAGCACCAAGTCGGACCTCGCCGTCGTCCGATCTCCGCGCGACCCGTTCCCGACGAGTCTCCACCTCAGGGGGCGCTCCGGTTCGGCAACCTGCGGCTTCGAAGAGGCCGGAACGAAGTCGGACCATCAGCGGACCAAATGGTAGGTTCGTTGACCAAATGAGAGCCAACTCCATGTGGATCCGATCTCTTGCTGCGACGTCGCTCCTATCTCTCTTCGGGTGTTCCGTGGCTGGGTCGGCGGCGGTCACCGTCGATGCTGCGGACACGGAGCTCGGACCGCAGTTCTACGAGGTGCGCGATGGAGAGTCGGTTGCCTACCTCTTCGGCACGGTTCACCTGAGTGACGAGCGGACTCGGACGCTACCGAGGGTCGTGGAGACCGCGTTTCTCGAAAGCGACGCTCTCTACGTCGAGCTGAAGCCCGGACGCGAGGCTATGGTGGAGATGCTCGGTCTCGCTCGCCTTCCTGAAGGAACGACGCTGGAAAGCGTGATGGGTGAGAAGGACTGGTCCAGAATCGGAGATCGTTTCGAGCGGGCTGGGCTCTCACGGTCTGACGCGGACAACCTTCAACCGATGGCTCCCTGGATGGTGCTGGGGCAGATCGCCTTCCTGAGTGACGCGCCGCCCGAACCAGTGCTCGACCGGACTTTCTCCCTCCGTTCCGAGCAGGTCGAGCGTCCTGTCTTCGGGTTGGAGACCGTGACGCAGCAACTCACTCTGTTTACTTCCCTGACTCTCGAGCAGCAGGCCGAGTGGCTTCGAAGGCATCTCGATACTCTGGACGAGTTCGAAGCTCAGGGCCGCGACATGGAGCGGGAGACTCTCGACGCCTGGGCTTCCGGTTCCCCGAAGGAGTTGTTCGATCTGCAGGCGCAAACCGACTCCGGTCCCTTGTCGCGAGCCGAGGTTGAACACGGACTTCTTTGGGTTCGGAACGAGCGGTTCGCAGACGGAATCGATCGAGCGCTGTCGGCAACCGAAGACGGATCGATCTTCGTGGCGGTCGGCGCCATGCACCTTCCGAATCCGCCGGGAGTGTCGGCGGAAGACGAGCGATCGGCGGCGAAGCCTCGGCGTCTGGGCGTGGCCGAGTTGTTGCGGGCACGCGGCTACGACGTGCGACGAGTCGATGCTTCCTGGCGGGTCCAGTCGGAAGCAGGTGCGGGCGTAGATGGATAGGTCGTCGACGCGTGTTCCGGCCAGGATGAGGTCGACCATGGTCGGGACGTCAATGTCGTCGGGCAGGCTCAGGTCGGTCAGCGGCCGAACCGCGATCTCGGACCTGTGGAACGAGCTAGTGGCCGAACCTAAGTTCGCTTGCGGATCTTCGGTCCTGCACCTTCCTATGGGTTCCTACTCATGAATCACGCGCAACTGTCCAGCGAGAGCGACTTTCGCGGCCGTGACGGCCTAGTCATGCCCAGTGTCGGCTTTGGCACCTACACGATCCCCGCGGATGTTGTGGAAGGGGCCGTCGACCTGGCTCTCAGCTCGGGCTACCGCCACGTCGACACCGCGGCCGACTACGGCAACGAGGAGGGGGTGGGGCTCGCCATTCAGAAGCACTTCGAGCGTGGGCTGAGCCGCGAGGAGCTGTTCGTCACCACCAAGCTCTGGCCTGGCAACTCTGAATGGGACCAGGAACCGAAGACCTACGCGTCCTCGATTGACGCCTGTATCTCGAGCCTCGAGAAGCTGCAGTTGCGCTACGTCGATCTCTACCTGATCCACGCGCCGTTCCATCCGGAGCAGCGGCTCGAACAGTGGCGGGCTCTGGTCGAGTTGCGTGAGCAGGGGCGAGTCCGCGCGATCGGTGTGAGCAACTTCTCTGCGCGTCACATCGAGGAGATTCGAGCTGCCGGGTTTCCGCTGCCTGCGGCCAACCAACTCGAGCTGCACCCGTGGTCACAGAAACCCGAGCTCCTTCGCTGCCTGCGGGAGAACGACATCCTGCCGATCGCCTACAGCAGCCTGCTCCCGTTGGCGACCTGGCGTTCCTCGCCTGATCAGAAGAGCTTGAAGACGAACGAGATGGTGGCGCAGGCCGAGAGTGACGAGTCACCGTTAGTCAAGCTGGCCAGCAAGTATCGGGTCTCGCAAGCGCAGGTCTTGCTGCGTTGGGCGCTGCAGAACGGCTTCGCGGTTCTGCCGAAGAGCGTCCGAGACGATCGGATTCGTCAGAACCTCGACCTCTTCGGCTTCGAGATCGACGAGTTGGACATGCGAGCGATCGAGTCCTGGGATCGGGGTCCGGGTTTGGCCTGGCCATCGGGCGACCCGACCCTGTTTGCGTGAATCCCGATCCGCCTCCGTCCGGCGGTGTGCCGTCGGAGGGCGAGCCGCCGACGCGCTGAGCGTCGAGCGTGGCTCCGTCTGGCACGCTCAGTCTTGCTGCAGCATTGCCTGCGCCAGATCCAGGACCAGAAGCGCCATGCCGGTGCCGTAGCTGCGACCGATCTCGTGGCTGTCGACGAAGGCGCCGTCGAACTCGCCGGTGTCCTTCAGCGTGTTGAGGACCATCTCCGCGACTTCGCGCTGCCGGTCGCCGCCGAGATACTGGGCGGCCACCGAGGTGTGGTAGAGCGAGTGGAAGTAGAAGAAGCCGCCGAGCTCACCGTCCGAGTGGAAGTCGTTGCGGCGGACGTTCTCGATGCGGTCGTAGTGGTCCTCGAAGGCCTGGAACGCGCCGAGCAAGCGGTCGTCGTCGGAGACTCCGTGGGCGAAGAGCATCGACTCACAGAGTGGCATGCGGGCGCTCGAGTCCTTGACCGACGACTGGCGTCGTTCGGCCGTACCGCTGTAGGCGAAGCCTCCGGCGTCGGTCCGGGCGGACAGGATCGCAGCGACCGCTCGGGACTTGAGTTCTGCAGGGACGTCGCCATCGACCTTCTCGGCCTCGACCAGCGCCTGCAGCATTGCGGCCGTGCAGAAGGCGTTGCTGTACTCGTGTGCGAAGAAGCCTCCCTCACGCTGGCGCTCGGCCGCTTCGCGAATGATCTGATTCAGCTGGGCGCGGTAGCGCGAAGCCTCGGTGCTGTCCGCTGCACGGATGCGGCGGACGAGGTAGTGGATACGGTAGGTGTCGGCGTAGACGTCCTCGTTGGCCCCACGGTTCATGTTCTTGGGGTCGAACAGGTAATCGTCGGCACGAGTGAGTGCGTCGTCGACGCGGGCCGTATCGACGCCGGGAGCCTCACGGTGAGCGTGCAGAGCTCCAGCCGCGATGGCCGAGATCGCGACCCAGGCGTTCGGCGTGATCTCCGGCGATGGCCAATAGGCGTAACGAGAGTCCTGGAAGCCGCCATTGTCCCGCTGCAGTCGGAGCAGTTGATCGACCGCGGCTACGCAGATCGCATCGAAGTCGCGATCCTTGTTCCAGTGTCGCGTGTCGTTGTGGAGCTCGCGGTAGGCGCCCTCGTCGTGCCAGCGTTGGCGCTCGAAGCCGGTGAAGGCTCCGCCGTAGGGGCGTTGATCCTTGCCGCGCTTGAGATTGGCTAGGGCGCGCGCGCCGAACACGGAGTCGGGGAAGTTCGCAGCCACGACCGCGAAGGTGTCCTGTGCCCGTTGGTTGTCGCCGGTTTCGTAGGCGGCGAGGGCACCGAGGTAGTGCGCCTCGGCGCCACGCGATCCGGCGAGGGGCTCGCTCGGGATCACGACGTCCTCGAGGCGGCTTTCGAGCATGGCCAGGAGGTTCTGCTCCGCGGCCAAGTCGCCCTGGGGCAGACCGCCGAAGTCCACGGCGCGCTTCAAGGCGGCGCGGGCCTCGTCGCCGTTGCGCATCAGGCGAGCCGCGACCGCTTCGAGGTAGCTGCGTCGAGCACCCGCCGGCATGGCCTCGAGTGCGGTCTGTGCCATCTCGTCGCGGCCTTCGCGGAGGAGGCGCGCGGCATCCTCGGGCGCGACCGGCCGGCCCGGATCTCCGGCCTTCTCCAAGCAGAGTCGCAGCTGTGCGCGCAACCAGACTGGATCGAAGGTGCGCAGGCGCTCGCACATGTGGACCACATGCCCGTCGCCGTCGAGCACCAGGTAGGCGGGCTCGATGACCTCGAGTGGGCGAATGCCGAAGCGTTCGGCGAGCGCGTCGTCACAAGCGATCCGCGCGGAGACGAAACGCGACTCGAGCAGAGCCGCGAGGTCTGGGTCGTTGAACAGGCCCTGCTGCGCGTAGATGTCGAGCACCGGGGCGCGATACATCTGACGGCCACGGCTCGACGACTCGACGATGCGCGGGATGTACCAGAAGACGAGCCGATCCTGCGCCTTCGCGCGCCGGATGGCGTTGTCGATCATCCCCTCCCGGTCGATCTCCGCATCGATCGAGCGCTTCGGGCGGCGAGCATCGATCCAGTGCTCGGGATCGTTCAGCCAGTCGACGGATCGGTCGAGACCTAGCACGGCCCAGGGTGGCGACTCGACCGTCGTATCCTGAGCGAAGACGGGGGCGGACATCGCTGCGAGCGAGACGGCGACCACGAGGGGGGAGAAGCGCATCGCGCCCGATCTTCGCTGGATCGTGAGCGATCGCAACGGGTTCACCAACCGTTCTCACGCTTCCACCGGGCGCGGATCTGCCCATTGGGCATGAGGACGTTGTAAGCCTCGTGCGCTGCGGCGGTCATGCAGGCGTGATTCGGGAGGATGCGGAGCATCGTGCCGATCGGGAAGTCCTCGATGTCGAGTTCGAAGCCCGGACGAGCTTCGACGACGCCGTGCTCCTGCCAGGCCTCGACGACTTGGAGGCCTTCGAGAAGCTCGCCCTCCGCGTTACAGACGAGGCCATAACCGCAATCGCCGACGTCGCCTGCGGCCTGATGGTCGGGGTTCGCGAAGGCCCTCGTGCTTCGATCCTTGCTCAGCGCGATGCCACCCGCGTCGATCAACAAGCGGTGGTCGCGTGCTCGTCGGCCGATGACCCGCGTCGCCACCGACAGTGCCAGATCGTCGCGGTCGCAGTTGCCCATACCGACTTGGAACAGGTCCTGGAACACGAAGACACCGGCGCGAACCTCGGTGCAGCCGTCGTAGTGCGTAGCGTGGGTGACCGTCGGAGTGGAACCGACCGAGCGGATCGGGCAGTCGACTCCGGCTTCGGCAAAGATCTCCGCGGCCGCGACGATGGCCTGTCGCTCTTGTTCTGCGATCGCGCGCACCGTGTCGATGGACTTTGCTTCGTAGCTATGGCCGCCGTGGGTGAAGACGCCTTCGAGTCGGATGTCGGGCTTGTCCGTCAGTTCACGGACGAGGCGGGGTAGGTCGGGGTCGTCTGGCTGGAGGCCGGAACGGTGCTCTCCTGAGTCGATCTCGATCAGGACGCGAAAGCGGCCTTGGTAGCCTGGGGCGAGGGGCGGGACGCCTTCGAAGTGCTCGATCGAATCCACCGCGACCAGCACACGGTTCAGACGGAAGTCCGTCTGTTGCGACATCCCGATCGCGCTAAGCGCCGAGGCGGTGGGGGTCCTTGCGTAGAGCAGCGTCTTCTCGGTCTGATCACCGAAGGCCGTGGCCTCTTGCATGGTGGACACGGTGCCACCCGTCGTGTGGAACGACGGGATACGTTCGGCGAGCTCGATGGACTTTCCGGTCTTCAGGTGCGGGCGAAGGGCGACGCCGAGATCCTTCGCTCGAGACTCCATCCGTTCGATGTTGCGGTCGAGGCGGTTCTGATCGACGACCAGACTCGGAGTCTCGATCGTGTCGAGCTGCCGGAGGGCCCAGGGAGACATCTCCCTAAGTGAAGCACAGGAAGAGTCTCGTTTCAGGTTCGTCCCGATGAGCGTCCGCGCGCGCTCCGATCCTCGAAACCGTGCTCTCCGGCCCCTAGCCTTGTCTCGTGACCCAGCGCAAAGCGTTCCTGACCGGCATCACGGGCCAAGACGGCTCGTACCTGGCCGAACTCCTCCTCGAGAAGGGCTACGAAGTCCACGGGCTGATCCGTCGGAGCAGTTCGTTCGCGACCGGCCGAATCGACCACATCTACGAGGATCCGCACAAGTCCGGTGCGCGACTCTTCCTGCACTACGGGGACCTGTCGGACGGGGTTGGGCTCTCCCGCCTGCTGCAGGAGATCGGACCGGACGAGGTCTACAACCTTGGCGCGCAGTCGCACGTGAAGGTGTCGTTCGACAACCCGATCTACACGGTCAACGCGGACGCGACCGGTGCGCTGCGCCTACTCGAAGCGGTGCGCTGCCTCGACAAGCCGGTGCGCTACTACCAGGCCTCAAGCTCGGAGATGTTCGGCAAGGTCGTCGAGACACCGCAGAAGGAGACGACGCCCTTCCACCCGCGGAGTCCCTACGCCTGCGCCAAGGTCTACGCGCACTGGCAGACCGTGAACTACCGCGAGGCCTACGGGCTCTATGCGTGCTCGGGCATCCTGTTCAACCACGAGTCGCCACGCCGCGGACCGACCTTCGTCACGCGCAAGATCACGCGCGCGGCGACGCGCATCAAACTCGGGCTGCAAGAGAAGCTCTACCTCGGCAACCTGGACGCGCAGCGCGACTGGGGCTTTGCCGGCGACTACGTCGAAGCGATGTGGCTCATGCTCCAACAGGAAGAGCCGGACGACTATGTGATCGCGACCGGCGAGATGCACTCGGTGCGCGAGTTCGTCGAGAAGACCTTCGCAGCGCTCGACATGGATTGGGAGCCGCACGTGAAGGTCGATCCGCGGTACTTCCGCCCGGCTGAAGTCGATCTGTTGTTGGGAGATGCCTCGAAGGCGCGTGAGCGCCTTGGTTGGGAGCCCAAGATGAGCTTCGACGAGTTGGTCCGCACGATGGTGGCGACCGATCTCGAGATCGCCGAGCGCGAGAAGACCTTGAAGGACCACGGCTTCGCGACTCCCCAGCGTCACGAGGACTGACCCACGATGACGGCACAGGCGATCGATTGGAGCGGTCAGCGCGTTTGCGTGACCGGTGGGGCAGGCTTTCTCGGTCGGGTCGTCTGTGACGGCCTGAGAAAGCGCGGCGCGAAAGAGGTCCTCGTCCCGCGCAGCAAGGACTACGACCTGACCGATCAGACCGCGGTCGAGCGGATGTACGCGGACCTGAACCCCGACATCGTGCTGCATCTGGCGGCCGAGGTTGGAGGCATCGGGGCCAACCGGGCGAATCCCGGGCGCTACTTCTTCGCCAACATGGCGATGGGCCTCCACCTGATCGAGGAGGGGCGGAAGCGCGGACTTACGAAGTTTGTCCAGGTCGGCACGATCTGCGCCTACCCGAAGTTCACGCCGGTTCCGTTCCAGGAGTCGGCGCTCTGGGATGGCTACCCCGAGGAGACGAACGCTCCCTACGGCGTCGCCAAGAAGGCCTTGCTGGTGATGCTGCAGTCGTATCGCGATCAGTACGACTTCCCCGGCGTCTACCTGCTTCCGGTCAACCTCTACGGACCCGGCGACAACTTCGATCTCGAGACCAGTCACGTGATCCCGGCTCTGATCCGGAAGTTCGTGACGGCGCGTGACGAAGGTCACGACGAAGTCGTCGTCTGGGGCACTGGCAAGGTCAGCCGCGAGTTCCTCTACGTCGACGACTGCGCTGAGGGCATCCTGCGTGCGGCCGAGGCCTACGATGGGCCGGAGCCGGTCAACCTCGGCACGAACAACGAGATCATGATCGGTGACCTCGCGCAGCAGATTCGGGAGCTGGTCGGCTTCCGAGGCGAGCTACGGTTCGACGCGGACAAGCCAGACGGTCAGCCGCGGCGCTGCCTCGATACGTCACGGGCCAAGGAGCTCTTTGGCTTCGAGGCCCAGGTGTCGTTCGAGGACGGTTTGCGCCGCACGATAGACTGGTGGAGTCAGCACGGGGCTGACTGAGATCTCACCACCACTTGATGCCGCGTTGTTGCTGCGACGCGAAGTGCCAGTTGTAGAGCCGAAGCCACTTCGCATCGCCGCGGAGCACACACCAGGCGAAGAAGAGCTTCATCTGAAGGCGCTTGAGGAACGGACCCGTCGGGGGGTCGTCCATCGCGCCGTGTAGGTCATAGCTCCAGTACAGCTTCTTGAACATTCGGGCGACGCGGCCGTTGCCGGGGCCGTGGCGCTCGATCAGCTTGAATGCCTCGTCGGCGAAGTCGTTGCCGGCTGATCCACTCTTGTTGTCGTCCGAGAAGTGGTAGCGCGACAGCGGATGCGTCGTGCGGACGAGCTTGGCACCGTCGGCACGCATGCGGCACCAGTGTTCCCAGTCGAACGCGAGGCGGTAGCTCTCGTCGAGCGGGCCGACCTTCTTGTGCAGCTCGGCGCGCCAGAACGTGCTCGGCTGTTCGATCACGTTCTGCACGTGGATCACGTCCCAGGGCGCGTCGTGGCCCGGGTTCATCCACGGCTGACCATCGGCGAAGATGCGCTCGCAGGGTCCGTTGACCACCGCAGCATCTGGGTGGGTCGCGATCGTCTCGCGCACGGCGTTCAGTGCTCCGGGCAGCAGCTCGTCGTCCGAGCAGAGCCAGCCATACCAGTCTCCCTTGGCGTGTGAGAACCCGCGGTTCAGGCCGTTCGCCTGGCCTTCGTCGCGCTCCTGAATGACGACGTCGAAGTGCTCACGGAATCTGTCGATGACCTCGGGCGAGGAATCGTTGCTCCCGCCGTCGGCCAGAATGATCTGCAGGTTCGGGTCGTCCTGGTCGAGGACGGAGCGAATCGTGCGCTCGAGGGTGTCGCCCGAGTTGAAGTTCGGGATGACCAGCGAGATGCGGGGGGCGGAGGTCAGGTCGGGCCTCGGAGCGGGTGGGTCAGGTCTCGGTTGTGCGAATCGCTGCCTGGCCTGAGGTGGCCTGAGTGGCAGTGGCTGCGTTGGCGGTGGTTTGGTTGCCGCTCGATACCGACCGAGACTCCGTCGCGGCGACCGGAGTCTCGTTGCGCGGCAACTCGAACGGAGAGGGTTCGTCGCACTCGGCAACGAACCCGCGGTCCCAACGCCAGATGATTGGTCCGGCGCGGCGTGCCGTGGCGAATCGGAACAGCAGGCGACGGAACAGCCACATCCGGCGAACGCCGGGAGCCATCGGGGCGACCGGGCGGCCGAACAATCGTTCGAGGCGGACGTAGGTTCGTCCGTGACCGTCGAGCAGGCGCTTCAGATAGCCGGCCGAGAGTCGCTTCTTGTCGATGTAGTGGCGCAGCTTCAGCGACGGCTGGTAGCTGCAGGCGAAGCCGGCCAGGTTCGCGCAGCGGCACAAGAGCGTGTCATCACCGCTCATCAGCTGGCCGCCGCGGCGGCCGAGGTGCACGGCGATCTGCTTCTTCTCGATGAACTCGAGGTAGTGCTCGGCGACGGCGCGCCGAACGACCATCCCGGCACCGATCGGATCCCACTTGCCCCACTTCTGTTCGGACGAGGTGATCACCTTGTCGCCGTAGTGGCGCACGGCGATGTAGGGAAGGAACGCGCGCTTCCAGCTCGGGACTCGGAAGTCGAAGACGCCTTCCGAGATGCCACCGAAGGCGCCGATCTCCGGGAACTCCTCGGCGATCCTTAGCGACTCTTCGAGGTAGTCCTCCGCGAGTTCGTTGTCGTCGTCGACGAAGACGATCAGGTCGGATCGAGCGGCGCGGATGCCGGCGAGCCGCGCGATCATGTGGCCGGTTTGTGGCTCGAGGACGAGCTCCGGGTTCAATGCCTCGCGGAGATCCTCAGGGATCTCGACCGGAGGCTCCGAGGCGTTGTCGACGAGGACGACCTGAACGCGGTCGAGGTCGATCGTCTGATTCTTCAGCGCCTCGAGAGTGATCCGCAGAAGTCGAGGGTCTGGGCAGTGGGTGCACAGAACCACCGACAGAAGCGGTGTCGAGGCGTTCTTGTCCGGAGTCATCGAGAGCGGAGGAGAGCGTGATAGAGGCTAGCTGGCCGAGGAGCCTATGTCAGCTCGTGCGCCGATCAGATCCCGTATTGCTCGCACTCGCGTTCGAACCGCTCCAGGCCCCAGGCGTAGAGCTTCCGGTCCGCGTCGAGTTGCTTCAGATACGGGTGGTCGATGTCCGGCGGCGTCTTCGACGTGTCCGTCGCGTTCGACCGCGGGGCGGGTGCCTCATTCCAGTCGACGCCGAACTCACGGAGCTTCCGTCGGAGGAGTTCGAGGCTGCGCGCGAGCTGTTCGGTCTGCCCGACCATCACGAATCGCTCGAGCACGTCGATCGCGCGTTGGGCGTTTGGCGTGCGCGTCAGGTACTGAACTTGTCGGGATGGCGTGAGGCCGTTCTTCCGGTCGAAGTCCATCTGCCAGTCGAGGAACTGGTAGACGTCCATATCGAGCAGGTTCTGGGGTAGCCAATCCCGCTTGTGGGAGGCGGACAGCTCCGAGTACTTCTGCTGCACGTAGCGGAAGTAGGAGAGGTGTCGTTCGACCGGATCGCGGAGGAAGCAGAAGTAGAGCGCGAGGCGGCCCGCGATCTGGGACGGAAAGACCCGGAAGCTGTGCGAGGCGAGGGCGCCGAGATCCTCCATCAGGAACACCTGGCGTGCGATCTCGTCGGGGTCGTGCTCGGCGCCAGGGTCTTCGGTGTAGAGCGCGAGGTAGCGCGGACCGAAGGTGTCCATCATCGCGTCGTTGATGCTGGAACCGCCGTTCTTCGGGAGGTGGACGTGGACGGTGATCGGCTCGGTGACCTGGTGGCCGGCGCAGCGGGCGGCGAGCAGGTAGCCGTTGGCGCGGAGCTCGAACAGGTGGAATCCCTGGCGCTTCAAGGCCGACTCGATCGCGTCGACGCCGAAGTGATGCTTGCGTGAGGGCTTCGGGATGACGATCCAGGGTGCGCGGGTGGTCAGTCGGTGCAGCAGCGGGTCCGGCGATCGCTCGTCGGTCCACTGGCCGAACCACATCGCAGCGTCGAAGCGGACAGGCGTCTCGGGCACCTCGTCGGTTGCGGACTTCGACACCTCGAAGCTGGGTGCTTCCTTGGCCTGCTCGATCAGCGAGTCGCCGATCTTGGTGTCGCCCAGGATCCAGACGTGGCGGTCCTCGACCAGCTCGGCCGGGAGCCAGCTGTCCGCCATCTGGCGCATCGTTCCCTGATCGATGGTCGCGCGCAGTGGCGGTTCGGCCACTGGTTGGACGTGCAGGTATTGCTTGCGTCGTCGGAGCCGCGAGAGCATCAGGGGAGCTTAGTCAGACTGCTCCGGTAGTTCTCCAACACCGTCGAAGGATCCCCGAGTTCTCGCACCTGACCCTGGTCGAGCCAAAGCACGCGCGTCGCGAGCCGCTGCACGGTTTCGAGGCCGTGGGACACGTAGAGAAGCGCGCGGTCCCCGCGTTCGACGACCGTCTCGATCCAGGAGTAGCAGCGCTGTTTGAACTCGGCGTCGCCGACCGCGAGTACTTCGTCCACCATCAGCACGTCCGGGTCGAGGAAGGCGAACAGCGAGAAGCTGAGTCGGGCGAACATCCCGGACGAGTAGGAGCGGGTGGGCTGGTCGATGAACATCCCGAGTCCGGCGAACTCGAGGATGTCGGATTCGCGACTCTGGACGTAGTCGGTGCCGAGACCGAGCATCTCGCCGACGAACCGGATGTTCTCACGCCCGGTGAGGCGCGGATCGAAGCCGGTGGCGAGCTCGATCAGCGCCAGGCATCGGCCACCGAGGCGCACCGAGCCCTCGGTCGGGCTCAGAGCCCCCGAGAGAAGCTTGAGCAGCGTGCTCTTGCCCGAGCCGTTCTTGCCGATGACGCCGAGGCACTCGCCCGGCGCGATGGTCAGATCGACCGAGCGGAGGCCCCAGTGTTCCTCGAACCGCTGCTTGCTCGGATCCTTCGGCGCACCGAGCAGCAGATCGGCGAGCCGCCGGAGTGGCCGGTCGTAGAGTCGGAAGCACTTCCCAAGCCCCTCGGCGTGCACGAGCTGGTCGGTCTTCGTAGTCACAGGAGATCCTTCAGCTCGGGCTGGATACGGCGGAAAACGAAGGTGCCAGCGACCCAGGCGACGATGGGCCAACCGAGCATCCAGACCCAGGTCAGCGGTTCGGGCCAGCGACCGAAGCCGAGCAGGTCCTGGAACGCGATCAGCGTCGCGCCGGCCGGGAGCGCGCGCACGACCTCGCCGACCCCGGCGTCGACGTAGAGCTGGTAGGGCAGGATCGTCGGCACGGCCCAGAGTCCGAGCCGAAGTGCGACGGGGACGAGCTCACCGACGTCGGGCACGACAACATTGAGCGGGGCCAGACAGAGCCCGAGACCGGTGCCGAGCATCGCGAGCGCGAAGAACGGGATCGGCAACGCCAGCCAGATCATGGTCGGACTGATCCCGAGCACCGGACCGACCGCCAACAAGACGAGCATCGTGATCGCGGACTGGGCCACGGCGGTCAGCGCGGCCTGCAGCACGTAGACGTGTTCGGGTGCCGGCAGCTTCTTCAGATACGCGCGGTTCGTCTTCAGCGCGTTCGTCGAACGCGACACCGCTTCGGCAAACCCGATCCAGGGGAGGAGGCCGCTGCACAGGATCCAGGCGTAGGGCGTCCCGAAGTCGTCGCGGTTGCCGCGGACGAGCCCGAAGATCAGGGCGTAGGCACCGACCAGGAGTGCGGGATGCAGGAGCAGCCACAGCAGGCCGAGTGCCGTGCCCGAATAGCGGAAGCGAAGCTCGGCGCGAACCCGGCGCAGGATCAGTCGCCGGTGGCTCAGAACTTCGGACGTGATTCCCACGGAGCGCCTACGGATGCTTGGGGCCGACCAGGCCCGCTCTGCGACACCCTATCCCACCCACTCCGTGAAACCGACCCTGAGCCTCGTGATGCCCTGCCTGGACCAGGTGCGCTTCGTCGAGGAGGCGGTTCGCTCGGTGTTTGGGGGAGGGATCGAGGAGTTCGAACTCATCGTCCGCGACCCGGGATCGACGGACGGGAGTCGTGAGCTGCTGCAGGAGCTTCGGAACGAACTCGGCGAGCGCTTGCAGCTCGTGTTCGAGCCCGACCAAGGACAGTCCGACGCGATCAATCGGGGGTTCGCGCAGGCCAGCGGCTCGATCCGCGGCTGGCTCAACTCCGACGATCGACTGCGTGAGGGGGCGCTTCGGCACGTTGTCTCGGCGTTCGGGCCGGGCGCCGGCGATGCGGATCAACCCGCCTGGATTTTCGGCCACGCCGGCATCATCGACGAGAACGGTCAGCCGATGCAGAGCCTGATCGCGCGCTACAAGGACTGGCGAAGTCGTCGCTACTCACGAGTCGCCCTCCTGACCGAGAACTTCCTGCCGCAGATGGCGGTGTTCTGGAACGACGCGATGTGGCGTCGAGCTGGAGGCCTCGACGTCCAGCGCCACCTCGATATGGACTACGACCTCTGGCTTCGGTTCGCCGGGGTCGCCGCGCCGGTGCACATCGACGAGGTGCTGGCGGACTTCCGCGTTCACTCGGACGCGAAGGGGTCGGTGTCGACCCGGGCCCAGTTGCGAGCGGCCTTCGAGACGAGTCGCAGCCACGCGATGGAACTCGGCTGGCGTGGCCGATTCGCGGTCGCCCTTCATCGGGTTCTCGGAACCCGGACGCGGCTGGTCTACGCGTTCGTCAAGCCGGGGAGCTGACCTTGACCGTCGGGGCGAGGTCGGCGCTCACTGGGATCCGAGACCGATTGGCAGCGGGTCGACGCTGGCGCCGGCGTAGCCGAGGATCGTGCCGGTCGCGAACGCCAGGTCGATCTGCGAGACCTGGTAGTCGACGATCGCGTCGATCTCTCGCGTCCGCGCGCTGCCGAGCAGGTTGAGCGCGATCGCGACGTCCTGAATCGTTCTCGTGCCGATCGTGAGCTGGTCGCGAACCGCCTGCAGGTTTCGGCTCGATGCGAACACGTTCTGGCGTGCAGCCAGGATTCGTTGCCAGTTCTGTGCGATCACGTCGCGTGCGTCGAGAACCTCTTGCTCGATCGCGAGTTCGCGCAGGGCCTTCGTACGTAGTCGTCTCTTGCGGACGAGATTCGCCTCGAGGAGGCGGGCGCGCGCTCGGGCGTTCGTCACCGGAATCTCGCCTCGCAGTCCAATGGCGAAGCCTTGGTCTTCGAAGTCGAACTGGTCGGCGAAGGCTGACCCGAGGCTCGCTCCGCGTTGTTCGATGCCGTACTGGAAGTCCAGCGAGAACACCGGCAGTGTCGCGTTCTCCGCCACGTTGATCCGTAACTGGTCGGCCGAGAGCTGGAGCTCGAGTTCCAGCAACTCCATCCGGTTCGCGAGTGCCTGCGTGACGAGGTCGTTGGCTTCGAGCTCGAACTGAAGGAGTGTCGGTTCCGTCTCGAGCTCGAACTTACGGTCGTCGCGGAGCCTCAGGTCCGGGCGGTTGAGGACCCGGCGCAGCTCCCGCTGGCGGATTCTCGCCAGGGTCTGCGCGACGACGAGGCTCTCGAGCTGCTGAGCGACGGCGAGGTCGGCGCCGATCTGGTCGATGGGTTGCTCCACGCCCGCTTCAATTCGTTCGCGGACGAAGCTCTGAAGGTCGGTAGCGATCCCAAACTGCTCTTCCCGGACTTCGAGTTTCCGCTGAGCGGCGTAGGCCCGCCAGTAGGCCTTCTCGGCGTTCGCGAGGAGGCGGATCGCCGAGAGCTTGGTCTTCGCCGAGACAGCGGAGCGCCCGAGTTCGGCGAGTCGGATCGAGGCCGTATTCACCTCGATGCCTGCGCCGCGCAGAAGTGGCTGACTCAGCGAGAATCGAAGCGCCGATCGGTCCTCGGTCGACACGATCGGGCCCGCGGACTTGTCGTCGATCTCGAAGGCCTGTTCGACGCTGATTCGACCGCCGGTGGGCAACGGTTGAACGACTCCGAATGAACCGGTGAAGCGATCCCGGTCCTGCGCCAATTCGGTGAAGGCCCCGCTGAATGGAGTGCCGGAGGTCGGGGAAGTGACCGAGAACAGTGAGGTGTTCCCGAGCGTCTTGTCCTCGGCACTGAAGCCGGCTCGGAGGATGAACGTCGCGTCGAACTTCGCGCGCTCTGCATCGAGGGCAGCCCCGGCGATTTCCGGATCGATGCGAAGGACCTGCAAGCCGAGGTTGGTCTCGAGAACCTGTGCGCGCAGCCCCGCGACCGAGAGGGGAACCGGTTCGGGCTCCTCTTCGTTGTTCGTGAACTCGCCTTCCGCGTTGGTCTCGTCAGACGCGGAGTCGGTGGAGTCCTCGTCGTTGGGAGTCGCGGGATCTGCTTCCTCCTCGGGGCGGATCGGGAACTGCCGTTGATCGATCGTGCCGCCTCCGGGGCCGAGCGAATCGCGAACCCGCTGGTCGAACGCGGGGTCTCCCGGAGCGTCGTAAGGGACGCAACTGAAGACCGTGAAGACGACAACGACGAACAGCGCGAGCCCAGAGCCGGGCCGGCTGCGAGCGACGGGGCCTCGTTGCATCACTTGATTCGTTCGCCGTTGACGCTCGTTGGCTGCTCGGCCGACACCGTCGGCGGGAAGCCGTTCAGCTGGCGCCAGAGCTCCCAGCCGAGCGAGACCTCGCGGAGAAGCACCCAGCCCTTGGTCCGAACTCCTTGTCGGAGGTAGATCGAGTCGGGCCACGGCTGGTCCTCCGGGTCGGGTTGGACCAGGACGCGGAATTGGCCGGGGTGGTCGGGGCTGGTCGCTGGATCGACGAGGGTGACGACCCCGCCGTAGGTTCCGACGGCCGCGGAGGGCCATCCGACCCACTGCACAGCGGGCCAACCCTCGAACTGGAGTCGCACCGAATCGTCTAGGCGGATCAGCGGGGCGTCGTTGCCGTCGACCCAAAGTTCGACCGCGGTGTCGGCCTGATCGGGGACGAAGGTCAGCACTCGATCGCCTTCCTTGACGATCTCGCCACCCTGACCGCCCAGCAGCCGGAAGACAGTTCCGTCGCGCGGCGCTGTCTGGAGCTGGGACTCTTGACGTGCGATCTTGGTGTTCTGCTCTTCGCGATCGCGTTCGATGTCGGAAAGTTCGCCCTCGGCTTCCCGCACGTCTCCGAGGGCCTTCTCGATGGCGGCGTTCTCCTTGGCGCTGGTCGCGGCATACTTGGCCCGCTTTTCGACGACCAGGGCCTCAGCTCCAGCCAGGTCGGCGACGGCGATCTCGTAGGTCGCTTCCGCAACTTCGACTGCCGCCAGGGCGCGCCGGACCTCGAGCTTCGCAGCGAGTTCTTTGTCCTGAAGTCCGAGCAGCACCTGGTAGCGATCTCGCTCGAAGTTCCGACTCGCCTCGGTCGCCTCGAGCTTCTTCTTCGCGGCCTCGACCTTCTGGATCGCGTTTTCGATTTCAGCCTCGATCGCGTTGAGGAGTTCGTCACGAGTCAGCCGGACCTCCTCGACGAGTGACTCGAGGTTCTGAATCTTGTCCTCCTTGGCGTCGAACTTGTTGTCGTATTGATCGAGCTGCGAGCGAAGGCGGACAAGTCGTTCACTGTCCTGATCTTCGATGCGGAACAGGGGGTCTCCCTCTTTCACCTTCGAGCCTTCCTGCACGTACCATTCCTGCAGTCGGCCGGAGATCGGCGCCTTGATCGGCTGTTCGCGGTCGAGCGGGGACAGCGCACTGACACGACCCTGGCCGGTGATGTTTTGACGCCAAGGCGCCAGCACCAAGAGGATCGGCACCAGGATCAGTCCCCACGCAAACACCCGCCCGAACCACTGCACCCAACGAGCAGCGCGCACGCTCTGGAGGCTCTCGGCGTTGAGCGCGCGCGGCCGCGAGTCCTCAGTCGGCACGACTTCCGTGGGAGGCATCCGGTCGGTGGGTTTCTGTCGTGCCATCGCGGCGTCCGCGCGGGATGGCTGATTCTCAGGGTTCTGGTTCTCTTTCGAGTGCCCCTCGGGCGGTTGCGTCTGTGGCGATTGAAACTGCATCACCCGGCCCTCCGCTCGCTGTCGTCCTCGGACGCTGAATCCGCGTCACCGAATCCTTGATCGAATTGCTTGCCGATGCGAACCCGGCGATCGAGATTCGGGTCGTCCCATCCACCGCGAGTCAGGATGACCGTCGTGGTCTTGTCCCGCATTTCTCCCAGCGCCTTCAAGACGCGTTCGCGACTCTCGTGGTCGAGGTCATCACAGATGTCGTCGAGGATCAGGAGGCGAGGTTGGCCAGCGATCGCTCGCGCGAGGAGGACGAGATCCACACTGCCACTGGAGAGAGGTCGTCCAATCGGGATCAGCGGAGTGCTGACACCCTTCGGCAGTCGTCGCACGTCGTCCATGACGCCGACGAGTTCCAGGGCTCGACGAACGGCCGGAGGATCGACCTCCGGGCGTCCGAACTGCACGTTTTGCTCCACAGTGCCACGGAGCAATTGGCCCGGTTGGACAAGACAGACCTGAGACCTCATCGAGGCCAGTGACAGGCTGCGCAGGTCTTGGCCGTCGACCTCGATGTGCCCGTTGCCCGGGTCTCGCTGGCCGTAGAGCAGCTCCGCGAGGGTCGACTTGCCCGACCCGCGGCGGCCCTCGATCGCGGTGATCGATCCTGGCGCGACATCGGTCGAGACCGGGCCAATCGACTCATGGCCGCCTTCGTAGGCATAGCGAACGTCGTGCAATCGAAGCGAGGCGGGTTCGGTTCGCGACTCGAGTGCGTGGCCGTCTTCCCGCTCCCGAGGCGTGTCCATCAAAAGGCCGATCTTGTGCGAGGCAGCGACCAGATCGTAGACCGACTCGAGCTTGCGTCCGAACTTCGAGAAGGAGTCGAGCACCAGCGCGACGATGAGTTCCGCGGCAACCAGCTGGCCAAGGGTCAGTTGGTTCTTGATCACCAACAGGCCGCCGATCGTGAGGAGTGCTGTGCCGGCCAGTGCCTGGAGAGCGAACGCACCGGCAATCTGTCGGAAGACGATCCGGAAGTGGGATCGTCGGGCATCTAAGTACTCGGACGCCAGGTGGTCCGCCCGGCGAAGCGCGAAGTCGTTCGAATCGACTTGTTGGAACGCGACGGGCTGATTCGCGACGTCCTCGAGTGCGTCCGCGACGGCGTACTTGGCGGTCGATTCCCGGAGCGCAGTCCGTACCGCTCCGCGGCCGAGCGGGAACAAGATCACTGCGATCGCCAGCACGACCACGAGGTCGAATGCGAGCAGGTAGGGGTGATAGAACGCGAGAACGATGAGTCCGATCGAGGTCTGCAGGAGGACTCCGATCGCGTCCAACAGCAGCTTCGACCCGACCTTCTGCACGGTCAGGACATCGAAGAACTTGTTGACCGAACCCGCTCCGAATCCGCTGTCGTAGGCCTCCCGGTTGACTCGCGGCAGGCGGTCTCCCAGTTCGGCCACCGCACGCGCGAAGACCCGCCGCTGCAAGAGCTCAGCGACGTAGGAGTTGAGGCATCGAATCACCGCCTGCGTGCTCAGGAAAACGAGCAGCAGGATGCCGAGCACGATCAGTGGCTGCGTCAGTCCGCCGAACGCAACGAAATTGACGAGCGTCTGAACCGCGACCGGGGTCGCGAGCGTCAGGAGTCCGATCGCGACCGAGAAGATGACGACGAGCCAGACGGATCGTCTCTCCAGTCGCATCAGGGTGCGGACGTAGTCGAGCGGACGCTTACCGCATGTCCCGGCGGTCGTCGGGGGGGCAGAAACGGTGGACATCGTGAATGGTCCGAGCGAGCGGTCGGGCGGTCGAGATGGGACGTGAGGCGCCTTTTCGGCGCAGCTGAAGGCACCCTATCTGGTTCGGCTCGCCCGAGGTTTCAACCTCGAATGAGTCGATGTCTTCGATTCGGCTGACAGATTCGGATGCGACGGAATCTAGGTCATCGACAGGATCATGCCTCGGCTTTTCAAGGCCTTAACGATCGGTCTGATCGGCAGAAACGAACAGGGCCTTCCCCTGGGTTTTCTGGGTGCCTCGAGCCCTGAACTCCCAGATTCATCGGAGGTTCACGCGCGCTCGCCATCGCCTTGATCCTGCGGCGGATGCTCTCGAGTCGTCGCGGCGGGGGCTCTTCGGGTCACTCTCACCCAACCCGCCGCGGCGAGGAATTCCACTCTGCAACAGCGCATGAAGACTCAACTTACCCTGACGGCCAGCGCCATCCTTGTCGCTGCCGGCTCCCTCGCGGCGCAACAGCCTTCGATGATGCGTGGCATCGGCTGGCGTACGGACGAGATCCACACGATCGCCGAGCCGATCAACGGCTACAACTCGGTCGGCATCCCGGACGGCATGGGCGTGTTCCCGAACCCGGATGGCCCGGGCGTCATCCTCTACGTCAACCACGAGCTCAACCCGGGCAATGGCGAGCCCTACACGCTCGCCAACGGCACGATGCTGACGGGCACCCGGATCAGCCGCTTCGTCGTCGACCGCAACGCGGACGGCTCGGCGAACCTGATCGACGGCCGCCTCGCCTACGACACCATCGTCGACGAGAACGGCGTGGTCGTGACCGATCCGGCTCAGATCAACAAGACCGGCAACGCCATCGACGGCATGGCCCGCTTCTGCTCTGGCGGTTCGATCCAGGCTGGAACCTTCGGCTTCGTCGATGACATCTACGCCTGTGGCGAAGAGACCAGCACCTCGTTCCACCCGACCGGTGGCGCGGTGTTCATGATCGATGTCGACACCGACACGCTCTACTCGGTCCCGGCCCTCGGCCTGGGCGCCTGGGAGAACGTCACCCCGGTCGAGACCGGTGACCCGCAGACCGTCGCTCTGCTTCTCGCTGACGACACCTCGGGTGCTCCGCTGTGGCTTTGGGTCGGTGTGAAGTCGGGAACCGACTTCCTCGATCGCAACGGCCTGAGCAACGGCAACCTCTACTACTGGAAGTCGAACGGCACGGAGACGAGCCCGGAAGACTTCAACACCGCCGGTACGCTGAGCGGCGCGTTCGAACTCTTCACCGGCGACCAGTTCTCTGGCACCTCGGATGACCTGCGCGGCGCGGCACAGGCCAACGGCGCGTTCCAGTTCTCGCGTCCTGAAGACGTCTCGACCAATCCGGCGGACGGCACGCAGGTCGTGTTCGCTTCGACCGGCCGTGGCTCGAGCTTCCCGTCCGACAACTGGGGCACGACCTACCTCGTCGACATCGATTTCCCGGTCGCTGGCGCTCCGACCGCCGACATCACGATCCTCGCGGACTCGGACGGCCTCTCGGTCCCGGACGAAGGCGTTCGTAGCCCGGACAACCTGGTGTGGGCCGACAACGGCCTGATCTACATCCAGGAAGACCGCTCGACGAGCCCGAGCTCGCTGTTCGGCGGCGTCACCGGGATCGATGCTTCGATGTGGGAACTCGATCCGAACACCCAGGCGATCACCCGCGTCGGCGAGATCAACCGCTCGGTCATCCTCCCGCTCGATGCGAGCGACCTTGCCCCTTCGACGCTCGGTCTATGGGAGTCGTCGGGTGTCATCGACGTCACGAGCTTCTTCCCGACTGCTCCGGGCGAGACCCTGCTGATTGCGAACGTTCAGGCTCACGGCATCCGTGACGGTTCGATTGGCGACAACCCGCTGCGCGACGAAGGTGGCCAGATCTTCTTCATGTCGAACGCCGGTCTCGACTCGTCGGTCCGGTGCCAGCCGAGCGTCGCCGGCGCTAACATCACCTGGGACGTCACGAACGGCACCCCGGGCAATGGCTACGCGATCGTCGTCGCCTTCGCCAACGCCGGCGCTGCGCCGGAAGGCTTCTTCTTCGGCATCTCGCCGACCTTCCCGGAGTTCGCGATCACCTCGGGCCCGCTCCTCGGCGTCCTGAACAGCAACGGAGACGCCAGCTTCACCATCCCGGTTGCCGGTGGCATCTGCCCTCTGGGGATTCGTCTCGACACCGTCGCCCTCGAGCTCGGAGGCCTCGGCACTCCGGTTCAAGCCGGCCCGGCGACGACGATCGACATCTGAGGGATCGACCTCGGAGCGATCTGTCTTTGGCTCGGGACCCCGAGCCAGCGGCGCCCAGGGGGCTCCGCGCCCACGACTGATAGAAAGACATTCGACGGCCGCCGGGATTCCCGAGCGGCCGTTCGTGTTGAGGCTAGGCCTCACGAAACTGGCATTCCTGAATGGTCCTCGCACCTCCTTCATCGAGTCACGTTCCGAATCACCCGATCCGGTCCGTTCTCCTAGCGGCCGTCGTTGCCTCCTCTATGGCTTCCTCTGCGACGGTCTGTGCCCAGGACACACCGACGGTCACCGAAGAAATCCGTCGCGCCGTTGTCGTCGATGTCGCCCGGTATGCCGAGTCGGCCTACTCCCGCGCTCTCGACAGCGCGCGAGCTCTTCGAGCCGAGGTCGAGAGCTTCGTCGATTCGCCGACCGAGGCGTCGCTCGAGCGCTGTCGCCGGGCCTGGGTCGCCGCGCGGCAGATCTACGGTGAGACCGAAGTGCTCCGCTTTTCGTCCGGTCCGATCGACGACCGACGGATCGGGGTAGAGACCTACCTCAACGCCTGGCCGGTGGACGAGTCGTACATCGACTCGGTGCGCGGTCGTGAGGGCGGGGGGATCGTCAACGACCCAGAGAACTTTCCGAGTCTCACGACTGGGCTACTCACGCTCGCGAACGAGCGTGGCGGTGAAGCCAACGTGTGCATCGGTTGGCACGCGATCGAGTTCCTGCTCTGGGGGCAGGACTTCAACGCTGACGGGCCGGGGGGGCGCACGGTCGACGACTTCGTCGATGGGCGCACCGAGAACGCCGATCGCCGGCGCGAGCTGCTGCAGGTCACCACGGCGCTTCTCTGCGAGCACCTCGGTTTCGTGCTCTCCACCTGGAACGGTGAGAACGAATCCGAGGACTACCGCACGAAGTACCTTGCTCTCGACCCCAGCGAAGGCGTTCGACGTGCGCTTCGCGGCATGGTCTGCCTGTCGGGCTTCGAACTCGCCGGCGAGCGGATGGCGGTTGCCTTCGAAACCCAGGATCAGGAAGACGAGCACAGCTGCTTCAGCGACACGACGCTCAACGACTTGAAGGCGAACCTTCGCGGCATTGTGCAGATCTATCGGGGCACTGGGCCCGGCATGACCGGTCATGGTCTGCAGACGATCGCGCGGCTGGTCGACCCGGCGGGCGCGAAGGAGATCGATCGTTTGATGTCCGAAGCGACCGTGGCACTCGACGAACTTCCCGGGCGTTTCGACCAGTTGATCCTCGCCGAAGAAGGCTCGGCGCAGTCTGCGATCCTCGAACACGTCATCGAGCTACTCGAGCAGCAAGCCGAGGCGCTGGCGGCCCTCGGTCTGACGCTTGGCTACGAGATTCCCCTGGTCCCGAGTGCGGGAGGCTGAATCGATGAGCCTTCCCACTCGCAGTCGTCTGCTCGCCGGTACGATCCTCATCGCTACGGTCGTCCCGAGCCTCGCTTCCTGGAGCGAGTCACCACGAGACGCTGCGGGCGTCACACGCGCTCTGCACCAGGATCCCGAACGCGTGCCGCTCGGTGGCCCGGCAACGGTTCGCGACGTCACCCCGGACGCGTTCAGCTACCCCGCCAAGGTCCTCGATCGCAAGCAGCGCCGCGCGTTCGTCGTCGGCAACGCGTTGTTCAAGGACAACTGGGTTGCGGCACCGGGCTCTGCGGAAGGTCGTGACGGACTCGGTCCGTTGTTCAACGCGCGTTCCTGCAGTGCCTGTCACTTCAAGGACGGTCGTGGTTGTCCGCCAGAAGCGGGGGAGTGGACCGGGAACGGCGTCGCGGTCACCGGCTTCCTGCTCCGCCTCGGTGTGCAAGCGGACGGTCCCGATGCACCGCACCCGGTCTACGGCGGTCAGTTGCAGGATCGCAGCACGAACCCCGGAGAGGCCGAGGCGCGATTCCGCGTCGTCGTCGATGAGATCGAAGGCCAATACGAAGACGGAGAGCCCTACTCGCTGCTCTTCCCCGGCTACGAGTTCGACGAAGCTTCCCACGGTGATCTTCAGGATGACGGCGTTCTCCTCGGACCGAGAGTCGCTCCGCAGGTGATCGGGCTCGGATTGCTCCAAGCGATTCCCGTCGAGTCGCTCGAGGCTCTCGCGGACCCGGAAGACGAGGATGGCGACGGCATCTCTGGTCGCATCCACTGGGTCAGGGTCAATGGTGAGGGGGGCGAGGAGCTGCGCGTGCCAGGCCGCTTCGGTTGGAAGGCGACCCAGCCCACCGTTCGCCACCAGAGTGCGGGTGCGCTGAATGGCGACATGGGCCTGACGACGTCGCTCCACCCCGCGGAGAACCACACCGCGGCTCAGCTCCCGGACCTCGACTACCACTCCGGCGGTGCCCCGGAAGTCGACGACAAGAAGCTCGATCGCATCGCGTTCTACTCCGAGACGCTGGCGGTGCCGGCCCAACGCAACCCGGAGGATCCGCTGGTTCTGCGGGGTGAGGTCCTCTTCGAGGAGATCGGCTGCGCGCAGTGTCACACTCCGATCCAGCGGACGGGGGACGAGGCTTGCGTCGAGGCGTTCGAGAACGTCGCCTTCCGGCCCTACACCGACATGTTGCTCCACGACATGGGGCCAGAGCTCGCGGACGAGAAGACCGACGGGGATGCGAGCCCGGTCGAATGGCGCACGCCGCCGCTCTGGGGCATCGGCCTGTTCGAGACCGTGAACGGCCACTCGCGCTATCTGCACGACGGTCGGGCGCGTGACCTCGCGGAGGCCGTGCTCTGGCATGGAGGTGAGGGCGAGGCGAGCAAGGAGCGGTTCCGCGCACTCTCGAAGTCGCAAAGAGCGGATCTGCTCGAGTTCCTGCGGAGTCTGTGATCCGCGACGACACCGAGCGATAGAGCCGGCCTCCCACTTCGCAGCTGTTTCGCGATCGGAACGTTCACGCGAAGTCGAAGAACTCGATCGACGCTGTGCGAAGTTCCACGTCCCGGCCTCGAATAATTCGGAAACACTCTGCGAAGGCCGAGTCAGATCCACGTCAGAGGAGTCTGGAGCTAGATGGCTCGGACCTTGCTGGTCGTCAGACCAGAATCGTGATGCCGTGAGCGAATCGTCTCTCGCTTGCGGCATGCCTGAATTGGGGATCACCCGTGGGAAGTACACACACTCGTATGCAACGGGGGCTGTTGGTGGCCGTCGTCTGCTCTTCGCTCAACTCGTTCGCGATGGCGCAGCCGTGGACCTTCGTCGATCCGCCGACGAGCCTTTCGCAGTCCGCGCGATACGAGATGGTTCATGACTCCGCACGTGGAGACACCCTCTTGGTCGCGCGCAACGTCGGTCAGTCGAGCTTGTCGATCTATGCGTGGAATGGCTTGGACTTCGTGCTGCGTCAGCCGGTCGGTCTAGCTCCCGGGGATGCGCTCGATTTTCGTCTCGCCTACGACGAGGCTCGTGCGGTCACGGTCCTGTTCGGTGCGTCCGACGTGGGCGGAACGACTCCCGAGACCTGGCAGTGGGATGGCTCCGTCTGGCAGCGAGTCGTCACGGCGAACGAGCCATTCGCGAACCTGGCTTCGCCACTCGGAGCGTTCCACATGGCCTACGACGCGGAGCGTCAGCGGGTCGTTCTCGTGAACTCCGCGTCGGAGACCTGGGAGTTCGATGGTGTGGACTGGACCCAGCGCTTTCCCGAGCCGTTCCCAGACCTCGTCTCGCCTTCGTCATCTTCGATATCGAGTGACATCGGTCAGCGGTTGGCGACGGATCCGCAGAACGGTCGGGTGATCGGCCTCGATCAGGCCACCGGTTCCCAGCAGCTCTGGGAGTTCGAGAGTGGCGCGATGCCGGCTACTTGGACGCCCCGGATCTCTGGTCCGGATGTGTTCGGCGCAGATCGGGTTCTTCTGGTCAGTGCCGGAGACGCAGGGCTCTACGCGTTCCTGCCGACCTTCGCCCTCGTCGGCGCTCAGGTCTTCGTCCGGGAGAATGACGCCTTCCAAGAGATCGATGTCGGGCCGGGGCCCTTCTATCAGCTCGACGTCCAACCTCGTGCTGTCTACGACCCGACGCGAGAGGTGATCGTCTACGCGGGAGTTGCTGGGTCTCCCGATGGTGATCTCGTGGTCTGGGAGTACGACGTTCGGGCCGTCGGTTCGGTGGTTCGTCCCTACGGAACGGGCTGCGGCTCCCCCGCGCTGGAGTTGGACGCCGAGTCTGGCCGTCCGATTCCCGGCGACACGGTCGAGCTCGTGACGCGACAGGTGCCGATCGGTGTCGCCGTGACCTACCTCGGGTTCGCTCGGGATCAGCTCGGAACGAGTCCGCTTCCGTTGCCGCTGGACTTCCTCGGAGCGACGGGTTGCTTTCTCGACACCTCGGGTGAAGTGGCGGTCCCGAACACCGCCACGAGCAACTCCATCGGGACTATCAGTCTCACGGTTCCCGACAGCCCCGCTCTCGTCGGTGTGTCCTTGTTCTGTCAGAGTTTTGCGCCGGCTCCGGGCCAAAACCCTGCTTCGCTGATCGCCAGCAACGGACTCGAGCTTCGTCTCGGCGACTTCTGAGGCTTGCCTCGCTGAGCGGCCGGTCAAGCCGGCCGCTTGGCGGTCGCGACCATTCCCGCGCCCATCAGCGCGAAGGCCAGCAGCACGATCTGTCGGATTTCGGCTTGCCCGAGCCCCTTCCGCACGAAGACCTCGAAGCTGAACCAGCCGACCACGAAGGCCAGTGCCGTCCAACCGAGGGCGAGCCCTGCCTTTCGCCGTCCGCTGCGGACCGTGAGAGCTCCAGCGAGGCTGAGTGAGCCCATCACGATGCCGAACCAGAGACCTTTCTCGCCTCCGTCCTGCGTCAAGTAGCGGATCAGGCCGCTGGTGATCGTGGCGAGGCCGAAGAGGGCGAGTACCAGAACGGTAGGCATGGAACTTGGGGCAACGCGTTCGGACGGTCGCGGTTCATCGCTTCGGGCCGTCTCGCGGGGGAGGCTGTCTGAAAGAGACTCCAGCGCTTGTTGCAGAAACCTAGGGTTCGCGCGGGAGGGTCCCAAGCGTCGCGCGCGTATCCCCGTTGCGATGTTGATCCGACTCCTGATCGTTGGCGGTGCGACTTTGGCGCTCGCCGTTCCCTCCTTCGCGCAGCCCGGGCCTCAGCGGCTCCGGAGACGGCCCGCTCCGGTGGTTCCCAAGCCGAAAGTGGACGCCGGCTCTTCCGAGTCCTCGAACAGTTCGTCGACGACATCGACCCGTAAGATCGTCGTCGAGAACGGGCAGGTCGTGGTCGACGAGGCCACGCGGAATGGTCGGGGCGTTCGACCGAAAGACGATCTGGTCGAGATCCTGAAGCGCGGGAACCCGGCGGATTGTGAGCGGATCGTGCGCGATTGGATGCGGGATCAGGGTTTCCCGGACGCTGAGGTCGTTGTGGCGCGCGACTCTGTGGAGTCGTCTTCCTCGGAGTCGTCGTCTTCGGGTACGCCGCTGCCGCCCGGTATCCCGCCGGGCGGGATTGCGCCGGCAGGTTCCTCGCGAGGGAGTTCGTCCTCGGGAAGTTCGTCCGAGGATGCGGGATCGACCGATCGCTTGAGGCCCGGCCGTTCGGGTCGGAGCGGGCGGAATGCGAAGAAGCTCCCTGGAGGTGAAGCACGGAAGCCCACGAACCGACCGAAGCCACGTCGTTGAGACCTCTGCCACACGTTCCGATCGAGCCAGCGGACGACCGCGAGCTCCTGGGGCGACTCGCTCGCGGTGATGGCTCCGCGCTAACCCAGCTGACCGCTCGGCATGGCCAGCGGTTGGTCAACTTCCTGCATCACGCGGGGCCCGACCCAAGCTGGGCCGAGGACTTGTTGCAGGAGCTCCTGGTTCGCATCCAACTGCACGCGGATCGCTATGACCCGCGCTATCCAGCGATCGTTTGGATGCTGCGAATCGCCCGCAACCTCGCGACGGACCTGTGTCGGCGAGAGCGCTCGCGTTCGAGGGCGAAAGACCGCCTTGCGGAGCGACTCGAAGGGCGGGACGCGACAGGTCCCGATCCGTTCGGTGCCGCCGCGGATCGAGAATTCGAGGAGGCGTTGCATGCTGCCCTGCAAGAGCTCGGCGAGGAGATCCGGACGGCCTTCGTCCTGCGTGAGATCGAGGGCATGAACTACACGGAGATCGCCCAGATTCTCGGTACGAACGAGAAGACCGTGTCGTCGCGACTGAGTCGTGCGCGAGCCCGATTACGTGACCGGCTTCGCGATCACATGGATTCGGAGGCTACGGAGGAGGGTTCATGAGACTCTCCAGACCGTGTTCCGAGGTTTCCGCGCGAATGAGTGACTTCGTCGACGGTCGTTCCTCGCCAGACGAACGCCGCGGATTGCAGGAGCATCTTCGGGCCTGCCCGGACTGTCGGCGCAGCTTTGAGATCACTCTTCGACTTCGTCAGCGTGTCCGTGCCGTTCCGACTCGGCTCATGCCCGAGGGAGCGGCTCAGCGAGCTTCCGAGGAAGCTGCTCGGCGACGACTCGACTCACTCGCCTCGTTGAGTGACGGCGAGGCAGCGGCGACGTCGGGGATCTCGCGCATCCGCGCCTCTTGGGCTGCAGCGGCGCTCCTTCTCCTCGGGCTCTGGGCTGGATGGTCCGTTGCCATCGTGGCGAACGGGGATCCGGAAGAAGCCGGTCGGCGGTCTCAGCAGACCGGCAGCGGGACCGTCCTGGTTCCGTCCGATCCCGCACCAGTGACCGAGGCGCCGAAACCTCCCGGGAGTCTGCGGCCGTTCCACCCCGAGCGACGGCCGGAGTCGATTCCACGAGCGAGGAGCGACGACGCTCCACTTCGGATCCACGCGGTGCCGGCAAGCGACGGTCGCTGACCGGTCTTCGATGAGCCGGTCCAACGGCGCCTCCCGGCACGACCTGGAAGCGGAAGGCAGCTCGTAGGGCCGCCTGGCAAGCTTCGGATTCGGTGGAAGACTGGGGGTATTGAAGTTCAGAAATCGGCCTGGTCAGGCCGATTCTGACACTGGTGGAGAGTCTCGGAGACAACGGTCCGACTCGCGTTCGGTGCGAGGGCGGACGAGCGATCGTCGTCACGCTGAAGGCGGACGATTCGATCCGCGAGATCTCCTCGACCGGCTGGAGCCGCTCCGCCGTGCCCACGAATCTTCGGTCGCGCGAGGTTGCTCCGGAGCGAGTGCGGGCGATTGCCGCGGAGGCACGCCGGCAGGGAGTCGGCACGGGTGAGGTGGTCTTGTCGATCAACGGATCACCAGTCGTCTTGCAGGTGGTCGCCTATGCCCGGTCCGCAGATGAAGTCCTGGTGACCTTCGCCGCGTCCAACGCCGTCGGAAATCCGATGCGCAGCGCGGACTTCGCCGAGCAGCTCGCTTCGGTCTCGCACCTCGGCTACGGACTGATCGATGACGAAGGTCGACTCGAGTGGGCGAGTGATCGATTCCTGCTCCTGATCGACCAGGCGGGTCGAAACGCGTCCGAACTCCGTCAGTCGACTCTGACCGAGCATTTGTCCTCTCTCGTCGACGAGAGTCAGCTCTTCGAATCGATGCCCTCGTTGACGGGCAGGCGAGACTTGGACGGGGCATTCAAGATCGACCTCAACTGCCGAGATGGCCGGATCCTGCACTTTGGTTTTGATCCGTTCATGTCCGAGCACGGTCGAGACTCGACCCTGGTGCTCGTCGAGGACGTCTCGAACGTGCGGACTGCGGAGGACGAGTTGCGTCGACTCACGACACGCCTCCGCACGGCGACCGAGGGAGCTGGAATCGGCATCTGGGACTGGGACGTTCCGAACAACGAGCTCTGGTGGGATGAGACGAACCTTCGCTTGCACGGCGTGCGACCGAACGAGTTCTCCTCGAACTACGACGCCTGGCGAGCACGTGTGCACCCCGAAGATCTCCCGGCCGCTGAGCGGCAACTGAGCGGGTGCCTGAAGACTGGCGAGCCGTACCGGACGCAGTTTCGGATCGTCCTGCCGAGTGGTCAGATCACACACGTGGGCGCGGCCGCGACGGTGGAGCAGGATCGTCACGGCCAAGCTGTTCGTGTCGTGGGCGTGAACTGGGACATCACGATCCGTGAGGAGGCGCTCGACGAGTCCCAGAGACTTGCCTCGATGCTCCGTTCAGCCGGCGAGATCGCGGGTGTCGGTGGGTGGAGTTACTGCAACGAGACCGACGAGCTCGACTGGACCGAAGTCACCTACGTCCTCCACGACCGACCGCCCGGTGAGCCCGTCACACTCGATGGGGCGATCGCGTCCTACGCGAACGACGAGGCTCGCGAGGAGATTCGAACCTGCTTCGAAGATCTGCTTTCGCATGGTCGGCCGTTCGACACCGAACTTCCGCTCCGGACCGCTCAGGGTCGCGAGATCTGGGTGCGGACGATCGGCTCTCCGATCCGGGACCGCGACGAGATCACCGGGATGAATGGTGCCATCCAGGATGTGACGGTCCAGCGGCAGGCACGTCAGGAGTCGGAGACGATGCGGGTTCAGGCCGAGGCGGCGAGTCGCGCGAAGAGCGAGTTCCTCGCCAACGTGTCGCACGAGATGCGGACGCCGTTGACCGCGATCCTGGGGTTCAGCGAGTTGATGCTCGGCGACTCGGAGAGCGATCCGGGCTACTGCGCCCAGACCATCCGTCGGAACGGTGAGCGGTTGCTCGGGATCATCAACGACCTCCTCGATCTATCGAAGATCGAAGCCGGTCAGTACGAGACGAACGACGAGCTGTTCTCGCCGCGCAGCCGCGTTCGCGAAGTTCTGAACAGCCTGAAGTCCGACGCGAAGAAGCGCGGGCTCGAGCTCGGACTGCAGTGCGGCGGCATCGTCCCCAAGCAGATCCTCTCCGATCCGGTCTGCTTCCAGCAGATCCTCACGAACCTGCTGAACAACGCGCTCAAGTTCACCGAGTCTGGCTCGGTCAAGGTGCACGTGACCTCCGAGTCCGACACTCTGATCGTCGAGGTTGTCGACACCGGGATCGGGATGGACGTCGAGACGCAGAGGCGCGTGCTCGAGCCGTTCCAGCAGGGGGACGCGACGACGTCTCGGCGCTTTGGTGGCACAGGGCTCGGGCTTTCGATCGCTCGCGAGCTCGCGGATCGACTCGGAGGCGAGCTCCGACTCGAATCGGAGCCGGGGAAGGGCACCCGGGCTCGGCTCACGCTCCGACGCCGGCCAGGCGATGCGTGGGAGTTCGATACGATCGCCGAGACCTGTCACGGTGGGCCGAGCGTCTGCCACCGGCCTGAGCCGGTCGGGATCGACGGCGCCCGAGTCCTGATCGTCGAAGACGGGGAGGACAACCAGCGACTGTTCTCAGCGTTCCTCAAGAAGGCCGGAGCGACGATCGAGATCGCGGAGAACGGTGTGGTCGCGGTCGATCGGTTGACGGCCGAGCCCAGTGCCTTCGATGTCGTCTTGATGGACCTCGCCATGCCCGAGATGGATGGCGAAGAGGCGACCAAGGCGCTGCGCCTTCAGGGCTTCGCTCAGCCGATCATCGCGCTGACGGCCCACGCGATGGAGGGCGACCGCGAGCGTTGCCTCGCGTTCGGATGCGACGACTTCGCGAGCAAGCCAATCCGCAAGGGAGCGCTGATCGAGCTGGTCGCGCGGCACTTCCATCGCGCGCGCTGAGCGTCGGTCGCTTCGTCAGCGAGTGATCGCTTCCTCGGGACGCTCCTCGACCGCGAGACGTCGGGTGAAGGACTCTCCATCGCGGTAGAACTCCAGCTCGACTTCGGTTCCGACTCCGGCGAGGTAGAGCAGCTTCTGGAACACCAGCGGGGAGTGCACCAGCTGGTTGTCGAACTTGACCAGGAAGTCGCCGGCCTGGATGTCGTTCTTGGAGGCGGGACTCGGCTCGAAGGTGTTCTCGAGGAAGATGCCGAAGCGTGGCTTGTCGAGCTGAGCGAAGTCCTCGGGGCCGAGCTCGTTCCGCAGCTCGGGGCGGCTCATCACGGAGAAGCCCAGCCAGGGTGAAGTGCGACTCCGATTGGTTCTCAGACCATCCCAGATCGCCTTCAGAATGTTGCTTGGAAGTGCGAACTCGAGGCCCATCCGCGGATAGAAGACCGGTGACATGCGCTCGATCGATCGCGGCATCAGGATCCCGAGAACCTCACCACGGATGTTCAGTAGCGGGCCACCGTAGGCTTCGGGGTGGACGGTCAGAGCGCTTTGGACATAGGTCGAGCTCAGCAGCTCCTGGTAGCAGTCACGGTCGGGCATCGAGGCCAGGGTGCCGCGACCGAAGTAGCGCTCGGGACCCCAGGGGTTGCCAACACCGAAGACCCAATCGCCGGCGCGGGCGTTGCCGCTGTTCGCGAGCGGGAGCACACCGAACTTCGGCGGGTCGCCCTCCAGGTAGACCTGCAGCTTGAGGAGCGCGAGGTTGAGCGTCGGCTCGAGCGCCACGATCTCACTGATCGTGTGGCGGAGGTCGGGGGTCTCGATGCTGACGAGGTCGCACAGGTTGCCGTCGGCGTCGTGAAGGACGTTGCGCGTCGTCATCACGTGACCCTCGGCGCTCATCACCACTCCACTGGCGGCGGCGATCTTGGTGTAGCCCGGGTATTCCCCGGAGAACGAGTCTTGGATCCAGCGCTTCGTCGCGGCCTCGGTCGCTTCGGCTGCGAAGATCGAGACCGGTGTCCGGCGGAAACTGGTGACCGTGACGGTTCCCTGGTAGCCGTGCTCCGCGATTCGACGGAAGTGCTGTTCGAGCTCGAGCGCCTGCTGGAGCCCTGACGAGTCTTCGAGAGTGAGCGTGGCGGTGTCCTCGGTCTCGGCGTCTTGAGCGACGAGCGGCGTCGGCGAGAGCAAGAGCGCGAAGGCCGCAACGAGCAGGGCGAGTCGGGACGTCGGTAGACCGGACGAGTCTTTGGTCGGTCGGAACATCGTCGTGTTGTCGTGTCGGAGAGTCGTCGAAGGACGCGACCTCTGGGGTCCGCGCCGCGGACTTCGGACGGTAGCCATGGCGGGCGCGGGGCCGAACCGCGCGCTCCCTTCGACGAGACGAGTTGATCGAATCTTCATCGAGCCGGCCGATCCGAGCTGTCGGGCGCATCCACTTCCACTCCTCGGCGAAACCGGCCTCGATGGGCGCCTTCACCGATCGGTTGGACGAGCTCAACTCTGACCTCGATGCCGAGGGTCGGAGTTTCGTGTACGTGCCCTACGACCAGTGCACCGATGCCTGTGGTCCGCTCTCCAGGCTGCGACCCTCGGAGGCGGGGATCGTGATGGTCGAGTGTCCGGAGAAGGCCGAGCGGCGTCCGTACCACAAGCAGAAGCTCGCCCTCGTGCTTGCGACGATGCGGCACTTCGCGCTGGAGCAGGCCGAGCGGGGAGTGTTCGTGCGGTACCTCGTTGCGGACGGGAGCTACGCCGGCGCGCTCGAGCCCGTCGCGCGGGAGGTCTCTGGCCTCGTCTGCATGGAGCCGGCCGAGCGCGAACTTCGTGTGGACCTGCGGCCGCTGGTCGACGGCGGGCTCCTGACCTTCGAGAAGCACGAGGGCTTTCTCACGACGGCTGAGCAGTTCGAGCGGTCGGTGAGGAAGCCGCCGTATCGGATGGATGCCTTCTACCGAGTCGTGCGTCAGGACACGGGACTCCTGATGGACGGCGGGAAGCCACTCGGCGGCAAATACTCGTTCGATGCCCACAACCGCGAGCCGTGGAAGGGCGAGCCCGAACCCGCCGAGCCTCCGCGGTTTCGAGCGAACGAGATCACTCAGGAAGTCGGTCAGCTGATCGAATCGCGATTCTCGGATCACCCGGGCGTCCTGGATTTGCAGGCGATTCCGGCCTCGAGGGCCCAGGTTGATCGGATGTATGAGTGGGCCAAGAGCGAGTGCCTCCCTCGGTTCGGGCCGCACGAGGACGCGATGACGCTGCAGTCACGCAACCTGTTTCACACGCGTTTGTCGCCGTTGCTCCATCTGCATCGGATCCTCCCGCGGCAGGTCGTCGATGACTTGATGGCGATGGATCTCGAGCTGCCGTCGAAGGAAGGGTTCCTGCGGCAGTTGATCGGCTGGCGCGAGTTCATGCGCCACGTGCACCGCGCGACGGACGGGTTCCGAGAGCTGCCCGAGAGTCTCGACGTCGGAGATCGTGAGTCGCCGAATCACCTTCGTGCCGAACGCCCGCTTCCCGCCGCGTTCTGGGAAGGGACCGAGTCCGGGCTGCACTGTCTCGACCACGTCGTGGAGAGCGTCTGGGACGAGGGATACTCGCACCACATCACCAGACTGATGGTGCTCTCGAACCTTGCGACCCTGCTCGATGTCGATCCGGGCGAGCTGAACGAGTGGTTCTGGGTCGCCTACACGGACGCATACGACTGGGTCGTCGAGCCGAACGTGCTCGGCATGGGCAGCTTCGCGCTGGGTGATCTGTTCACGACCAAGCCCTACGTCTCCGGTTCCGCATACATCCACAAGATGTCCGACTTCTGCTCGGCCTGCGTCTTTCACCCGAAGAAGACCTGTCCGATCACGCATCTCTACTGGGCCTTCCTGGGCCGGCACGAGAAGCGCTTCGAAGGCAATCAGCGTCTGGCGATGCCGTTGCGCAGCCTGAACAAGCGAGCGGATGAGCAACGGCAGGAGGACCGCCGGGTCTTCGAGCAGGTGTCCGACCTCCTGAGTCGGGGGGAGATCCTCTCTCCCGAGCTCCTTGCCGAGGATGGGGCGTCGTGAGTCGGCGCCCGAAGAAAGCCGACTTGCCCTCCAAGATCTGCGCGCACTGTCAGCGCCCCTTTTCCTGGCGAAGAAAGTGGGAGCGCGACTGGGACCAAGTGCGCTACTGCAGTGATCGCTGCCGGCGCGAGGCGAATCGCCGAAGCGACTAGCCGGCGCGCAGCTCGTCTCTCATGACGAGTCCACGCCGGTAGTCCGGGTCGAGCGCGAGCACGCAGTCAATCGCCTCGCGAGCCTCGTCGACTCGTCCGAGGAGGTTGAGGACGAGAGCACGGAGTAGGTGGAAGGGCGGAGTCTCTTCGTATCGCGGCGCAAGCTCGTCGAGGACCGCGAGCGGGTCTGGCGGGGTGGCCTGAGACCAGGCGGGTTCGAGCGTTTCGAAGGCCCAGCGCAGTTCCCAACCGGTTGGTGGATCGGTCGGGTGTTCCAGAGCGAGGAGCACCTCTCGCGCGGCGTGCTCGGTTCGGCCGGCCTGGAGCAGAGAGCCGGCGCCGGTGAGTCGGAGCCGCGAGGCCAGGTCGCTCTCGGTCGCCCGCTCCTCGGCCAGCGCCAAAAGGTATTCGGCCTCGGCTCGGGCGTCCTCGGAGCGTCGCGCCGCCTCTACCCGACCTCGGACGGTGTCGTGGTCGCCGCTTCGGAGCGCGTCCCAGCCCTCGGAGATCAGCTGGGAGAATGCCGCCGAGGCGACCTCGTCGGGCGACTGGGCGCTCGGGTTGTGTCGGCCCAGCTCTCGGAGTTCGGGTTCGAGCGCGGCCGCGAAGTCTTGGTCTCCGCGCAGGATCGCGATGCGGTAGAGGGAGTTCGCGAAGTGCACCCGGTTCTCCGGCAGGTCGTCGGCGATGCGTCGGCGCAGGATCGGTTCGGCTGTGGGCAGACTCAGGTCGTCGTCGCGCAACTCCTTGTGTTCGTAGTCGTGCGTTGGCACGAAGGTCACAGTCGAGCCGTAGTCCGTGCGCTCGAGTTCGCGCCATTGATCGGGGTGACCGTCGAACACCCAAGGCAGCCAGTAGGCTGCGTGGATTCGGAAGTCCTGGGAGATCACCCGGCTTCGCCCCGGCACCAGCGCCGGCCCGAAGGTTCTGAGGATCGCGTTCGTCAACGCGAAGTCTTTCGCGGCGTCGACGAACAGGATCTCGATGGGGCCACCGTGCCAGACCGTGTCGAGGAGTGACCCCGGACGCGTCTCCACCTGATCGCGGTAGAGGCCGAGTTGATCTTCGAACAAGGGGAGGAAGCTGTCGCCTTCGTCGAAACCGCGCGCGGTCTCGTCGTCGACGTAGCCGTCCATGTAGTTCTGCCGCCACTCGAACAAGTCGTAGGCGAGCACTTTCTCGTCGCGATCGGCTTCCCTGAGTCCATGCGCCAACGCTGCCGTGCTCGCTCCGAGCCAGGGGCCGAGATCGACGACCGCGCCGAAGCCTTCGAAGGACTCGGCTGTGACCCAACTCAGGTATCGACGTTCCTCGTCGCTGAGCATCGCGGGGATGCGTGCGACCTCGTTTGGGATCGATCGATTAGTCCAGGGGCGACTCGGCGTCATCGAGCGGTCAGCGTAGCTCCGTCGATCATGGAACGATCGAGAATCCCGAGAGTGGGACCTCGCTTCGGTTATGTTGGCGCGATGCCGCGTCCGTTGCTGCGTCGTCTCGAGATCGTCCTTCTGTTCGCCGTCCTGGCCGCACTGGCGGGTTGCGCGAATGCTCGAACCGTCGTTCTTTCCCGACACGCGCAGGCCTTCGGCAACCTCGGATCCGAACAGCGAGCCGGTCTCACCGGCGATCAGTTGGACTCGCTGACACCTGAGGGGCAGACGCACGCGGATCGTGCCGGTGTGGAGCTTCGGAGTGAAGGTGTCGATCTCGTGCTCGCCTCGCCGCTCGGTCGCGCGATGCAGACCGGAGCCCGGATCGCGCTGAAGAGCGGCGTCGACCTCCGGGAGGCGCCGCAGCTGCTTCCGCGCACTCGAGAGGAGTCCGATCAGGAAGTGATCGACCGGGTCCTCGCCCTGCTCCGCGCGAACGAGGGCGAGTCTGTCGTTCTGGTGACCCACAGTGACGTGGTCGGGGTCTTCCTCGGCTGGCTCAGGAGTCAGCCCGGCGCGGCAGATCTGTACCCGGCAGAACTCGGCACCGGCCAACGGGTCGTGATGCGCGAGGACGACTCGGAGTTCGAGTTCGTCGAAGGACCTCGCTGAGCCGGTCACGAGTCCGGCAGAATCCTGGGCGTTGATCGCTACGCTCGGTTTCCCGCCGGGAACGCCTCGGCGGAGTCTGACCATGAACACGCTGCGTATCCTGCCCGTCGTCTTCCTACTGCCCTTCGTTTCTGCCTGCGGAACCTCCTCTGCCGAGCCGGAGTCGGTGGAAAACGTCACGATCGTTCACGAGATCCAGACCGAAGAGGTCCGCTACGAAGGTGGCGGCGCTGAGCTGAACGGCTACCTCGCCTACCCGCTCGGTGCGAGCGCTGAGGACAAGCTCCCGGGGGTCATCGTGGTCCACGAGTGGTGGGGTCACAACGACTACGCGCGGCGGCGAGCCGATCAGCTGGCGTCGCTCGGCTACGTCGCGTTCGCTCTCGACATGTTCGGGGACGGCAAGCTCGCCGAGCACCCCGACGATGCGGGGGCGTTCGCCAAGGAGGCGACCTCAAACCCCGAGCGGATGTCTGCGCGGTTCGGTGCGGCTCTATCGCAACTGCAGAGCCGGGACTTCGTCGACACATCGAAGACCGCGGCCATCGGATACTGCATGGGCGGAGGCGTGGTCTTGAACATGACCCGACTCGGTGCCGACCTCGATCTGGTCGCGAGCTTCCACGGCTCGCTGCCGACCGAGGGGGACTTTGGTGCGACCGAGCGGGAGCGGGCCGAGGTCCTGGTGTTCACCGGCGCGGCGGATCCGTTCGTCCCAGCCGAGAAGGTCGAGGCTTTCGAGGACTTCTTCGCTTCGGCTCCGGGGATGTCCTCGCTCGAGGTCGTCAGCTACCCGGGCGTCGTCCACTCGTTCTCTAACCCCGACGCGACGGCCACGGGCGAGAAGTTCGAGTTGCCGCTGCGCTACGACGCGGCCGCGGACCAGGATTCCTGGCAGCGCTTCCTCAGCAGCCTGCGGAACCTTCGCGACTCCGAGTGAACCGGCGGATTCGGAGCCGACCGAATCGAGATCAATCCGGATTGGCTCTTGGGCGGCCAGGGGCCCAGGTCGTAGAACTGCCGTCGACCGGGTCCCGGAAGCGAGGTGCGATTCCTCCACGGTCCCGCCGCTGTGAGCGCTGACGACGCCCTTGCCATCCAGCCGGATGGCTCCACTGGTGAGCCCCATGGGCCGCTGGGAAGGATGGGTCGAGACCGAAGCGCGAGTCAGAAGACGGTCCGGTCGCCTGGCGCCGAACGTCTCGGCGTTGGTTTCGATCGCCTCTCGAGGATTGGAGGCTCCGTGACCGGAAACCCACAGTACCCCGATTTCCCGCCGTCGTCCGACCGGTCTCTGCCACCCGAGTCTCCCTGCAATCGGGTTTGCGAGGTCGGCCCCGACAGAGTCTGCCGTGGTTGTCACCGCACGCTCTCCGAGATCGCTCTCTGGGGGAATTCGACCACCGTTCAACAGTGGGAGATCGTCGACCGGGCTGCCGAGCGGGCTCGCTCAGCGGATCCGAGTACGCGACCCGAACTGCACTGATCCCGGGGAGTTCGGAGGAACTTTCGGGGCCCGCGGAGGGATCAGCCCGTTCGAGCGACTTCCGTTCCCGGGCCCGGAACTCCGGGCCGAGCCGCCCGCTCCTTGCATCGAGAGGGCCCGGCTTTCACTCTCCGGCCGAGCCTGTCGCTCGTCCCACTGAACCGAGATGAACTTTCGCTTCCTGACTTCGTCCGCCGTGCTCGGCGGGGTCCTCCTCTTCGCCGCTGCTCAGCCGGCTGACGTCACCCCGGAGACCGGTGCGCCGGTTCGTCAGGATGACCAGGACGATGAGACCCAACTCGGTCTCTACATGAGCGACATCAACCGCAACCTGAAGGCGTTGAAGACCGGGCTCGAGAGTGACGGCCCGATTCCGCCGGCGCGCGTCGTCGAGATCATCGGTGTCGTCCGTGAGCTGCAGGTGCTGTTCACCAAGTCGCGCAACGAAACTCCGGTCCGCGTCGAGGAGGTTGCCGAAGACGAGCGCGCCCAGTGGATCCTCGACTTCCAGTTGTCGATGCTCGGACTCAGCCGCCAGGCGATCGAGCTCGAGTCCGCGCTGCTCAACGGGGACTTCGAAGCGGCGGGTGCGCTGCGCAAGGAGATCGCGGGCGCCAAGCGCCTCGGTCACCGCACCTACAAGTGAGGTTGCGGCAGCGGGCCGTGACCTGCAGACCTCAGAGGGTCCGCAGGTAGGCCACCAGATCGCGAAGCTCCTGCCGAGTGAGGAGAGGTCGCATGTTCGGCATCGTCGAGGGTGCCGGCGTCCTGGACTTGATCGCCGAACGAGCTATCGTCCGCTCCTCCTCTCCGATGCGAAGAACGACGTTGTCGTCGTCTTCGCGTAGGACCGTGCCTTGCAGGGGGTCCCCGTCGCTCGTTTCGATCAGGACGACTGCAAAGCCGTCGGCGAGTCGTGCACTCGGGTCGACCATCGACTCGAGGAGTCGAATCTCGTGTTGACGGCTCGCGACGCCCTTGAGGGTGGGGCCGGCACCTCCCGCCTGGCCGTTCACGGTGTGGCAGCGGATGCACTGAGCGGTGGGGTGGGTCTCGAAGACCGTTCGACCTGCGCGCGCCGAGCCGCCGGCGAGGAGGGGGGCGAACTGGATGAGCTGGTTCTCGTCGAGTTCCGCCGGCGAGAGTCTCGAGTCGACTGCGCTGGCCGCCCGTCCTCCTGCGCTCTTCGCGGCGATCAGGACGTCCTCGTGGATCGCCTCCAGGTTCGGGAGTGTCGTCGGGTCTGGCGCCGTCGCGACTAGGGGGTCGGGGGTTTCGGCCGCCGGCTCGCCGTTCTCCGCGGCTTCGGCGGCCGCTCTCGCGGCAGCCTGGCGCACAGCGATCGCCTCTTCGGCGTTCTTCAACACGTCGCTGAGCGGTGGCATCTCGGACACCAGATCGGCCAGGAGTGCCTGCGCGGCGGGGGTTCCCATCGCACTCAGTTGTTCGAGCGCGAATCGCTGATCCTCGAGGCGCTCCGAGCGACACAGCGAGCCCAGCCGCTGTTCTCCGGGACCCGACCCCTTGCGGCTGAGCAGGAAGACGATGGCGCGTGGGAGTGGTGCTTCCGCGTCGGCGGGGATGCCAGAGGCGATGGCCTCGGCGACCTCGCCACTCAGGGACTCTGCCCGCGCGAGGGCTTCGACTGCGCGGGCGCGAACGATGGCCGAAAGCTCCTGGTCGATCGCGGTTTGAGTGAAGATCGCGACGCCGGAGTCGAGGTCGTAGTCCTCACACAAGGCGACGACCTCGCGGGCCAACTCGGCTGGAAGGCTGTCGATCATGCCCTTCGCGTGACGAGCCAATAGGCCGTGGGTGACGAGCCGGCTGCGCGTCGTGAACCGTCGGATCAGGCCGTCGACCGTGTCCTGTGGATGGGGATCGAGGAACTCGGCGATCGCTCGGATCGCACGTCGGCGCATCGATTCGGGCGCCGACTCCCGACGAACGAAGTCGCAGAGGCTCTCGAAGTGGTCGCGGCCACCAAGTCGTCGACAGGCTTCGATCGCGCGCCAGAGCACCGGCTCGTTGTCGCACTGCGGGTCCGCGAGTCGGGCGGCGAGGAACGGCGCTGCTTCCTCGATTCGCTGGCCGTGGATCGCCCGGGCAGCTGCTGCAGCCACGTTGGGGTCGATGTCGCTGAGGTAGGCCGCGACGCCGACCGAGCGGCGGTGCCTCAGAGCCAACACGCAGGCGAGGCGGATCTCCGCGGAGCCGTTGTTCTGTTCGGACAGCAGGAGCTGGTCGTGCTCGACGGAGCGTCCGTCGTCGCAGCGCGCCATCGCGAACGCGGCGGCCACGCGGAGCCATGGATCCATCGTTCCGTCGTTCGAAGTGCGGAGGATCATCTGCCCGACGGCCGACAGTGCGCGGGAGTCGCGCAGCATCGCGAGTGCGGTGAGGACTTCGCGTTGAAGCCCCGCGTCGGCCTCGTTGAGGCAGCCGCACAGCGCGGTGACGGCTTCGCGATCGAACGCATCCCCGAGCATCCGAGCGACCTGTCCCCGCAGAATCGCCGGTCGATCGTCCGAGGTCTCGAGCATGGCGCGCAGGGCCGAGGTCGCTTTCGAGTCCCCAGCGCGGGCCCGGAGGCCGAGGCCCCAGACCGCGTGGAGTCGTCGCAGGAGGCTGCCTTCGGTGTTCGCTTCGTTGACCAGGATCGACGTGGCGCCCAGGTCCACGAGCCGGAACTGGGCGGCCATTCGCACGCGCCGGTCCTCGTGATCGAGGAGCGCAGCCAGCTGTTTCGACGAGAACTGCTCGACCCCTTCCGGAATCAGGCGTTCGGCCGCGAAGCGGGTGTTGTCCCAGCGCGATTGCGTGGCACTCGTCGGCGCCGTGACTCGGTGGAGACGGCCCTTGCCGGTCTTGCCCCAGCCACGGACCCAGTCACTGACAACGATCGATCCGTCGGCGTCGAAGCACAGGTCGGTCGCGAGCGTGTTTTCGAGGAACGGCTTCACGTCCGTGACGTCGAACCCAGCACCCTTCGGCTCCATCGCGATCGCGAGGATCTTGCTGGCGCGGGCGTTGCCGCGGAAGTCACACCAGAACAGTCGGCCGGCGAACTCCGGAGGTAGCGTGCCGCCCGGATCGATCGCGATTCCACTCGGACCGTGACCGACGTTCTTCAACGGGGGACTGACGAAGGCCGGCTGGCCTGCGTGCTGCTCCTGCCAGAGGCCTTCCTGAACCCACTCACCGCGATCGTTGAGCCACTGGAATCCGATCCGCCAGCCGGAGTCGGCGCCGGGCTGCACGAGTACGAGTCGCGCGCGGTCGACGGAGTCGCTGTTGTTGTCGCCGGTGAAGAGGTTCCCGTAGTCATCGAAGGCGAGCTCCTGCGGATTGCGCAGACCACGGTGGATGACTTCGAGATTCGATCCGTCCAGCTCACATCGCAGCACGGCACCCTCGTCGGGGAAGTCGAGGACGACGCCGTCGGGACGCGTCACGGAGAAGCCACGGTCACCGATGGAGAAGTAGAGGCGACGATCAGGCCCGACGATCAGGCCGTGCATGTCGTGGCCGATCAGCGAGAAGTGGACGCCGAATCCGTCGTGGAGGGTCTCGGTGCGCTCGGCGATCCCGTCACCGTCGGAGTCGATCGAGCGGAAGAGGCCCGGGATGTTCGTCGTGTAGATCGAGTCACCGACCCGGAGCACACCAGCGGCGACTCCCGACGCATAGCCACCGAACGCGTCCCGCTCCAAGACAACGCTGTCGTCCACGACACCATCGCCGTCTGAGTCCGTCAGCGTCTTGACGATCTCGTACTCGGTCAGCCAGTCCGGGAGCGACTCGGCGAAGTGGCGCTCAATGCTCTCAACGCGTTGCTCGACCGTCCGGTTGGCCAGGTCCTCGTGGACCCAAGCGCGGTGGTCGCGCATGTCGATCACGCCCGCGCGGAGGCGGTGTGTTTCGACGACATAGAATCGACCATCCGGTCCGATATCGAACGCGACCGGGTTCTCGAGGTGGGGCTCGCTGGCGACGAGCTTCAGCCCGAAACCCTCGGGTACCTTGAACGTGTCGAGCAGGGCTTGGGCTGCCGCTGGGTCGTTCTGCAGGCCGGGCGCAGTCTGGGGCTTCGGGTCCGAGCCGTCGCCCTGGCCATGCTGCGCGGACAGCGAGGAGCCGAGCGTTGCCGCAACCAGGAGCGGGGCGAGAAAGACGGGGAGCTGAGTGCGAACCATCAGGGTGCGAGCCGACACCGGGCGGAGGGAACCCGAGGCGCCAACGCCGCCATGTTAGTGGGAGCGACCGCTGGTCCCAGCACCGAGAAGGCAGGTCGGCCGGGAACGGTCGGTGGTTCCGAACTCCTGCCGTCACGCTACTTTCAGAGCCATGCTCCCTCTGTTCCGGCTCCCTCTGCTGGGCACCAGCCCCGGGCTCCGTCGGTCGATCGCTCCTGTGCTCCTGGTCGTCCTGGCCCTGCTGCCACTCGTCGAGCGACCACTGCAGGCCCAAGGGCCGTCTAAGGTCGGCGAGATCGCTTTCCGTCAGGCCTTGCTGGATGCTTCGACCGACACGGTTGTGCTGAACTTCGCCGCGCACCCCGACGACGAATCGGCACGGACGATGGTCTACCTGCGCAACCGATTCGGAGTCCGCACGGTCACGGCCTACGCGACCTGCGGTGAGGGGGGGCAGAATGCGATTGGCCGTGCGATCGGTCGGGAACTCGCCGCGATTCGCGCTCGAGAGACGCTTGCTGCCGCTGCGCGCTACGGCACCAAGGTGCACTGGCTCGGCTTCCCGGACTTTGGATTCTCCAAGTCACTCGAGGAGACGCGGGAGGTGTGGGGTGCCGAAGAGGTGCTCGCGCGATTCGGCGCCCTGCTCGACGAAGTGAAGCCCGACGTCGTGATCACGAACCACTCGATCGATCGCGGACACGGTCACCACCGCACGGTCGCCTGGGCCCTGCAGCAGCTCTGCCCGGAGAAGGGTATCCCGCTCTACGAACGCTACGCCGCGCAGTTCGACGGTGACGACCGGGAGGAAGGCACCGAGTCGGTTCCGGGCGTGTTCGAGTTCGAGGTGGGGGCGGTCGATCCGCTGCGAGGTGCGACGTTCGCACGTCAGGCCCACGAGGCCTGGGTGCTCCACGAGAGCCAAGGGCCCTGGCGTGATCACGATCCGACGCGCGTGAGCAACGACCGTTGGTTGCAGGTGTGGCCGGATCGGGAAGAGAGCCCGCGGACGCCGCTCGGTTGGAATCGACCTCTCTACCAGCGGGAGGATTTTCGGGATGCGCTGAAGGGTCTCGATCACGCGGACGTCGTAGCCGGCTACGACGAGCTTGGCGGTCGAGACGACCCACGCCTGACTCAGCGGATCCACGAACAGGTCTACGACTGCCTGCGCGAGCTTCGTGCTCGCCTCGTCGAACGAGGTCTTCAGGGTCTGGTGGCGCGCGTTGATCGGCGACTGGAGGCTGTCGGCCGCGTGCTCGCCTTCGCTCGTGGGTTTGGAGTCGAGATCTTTCAGCAGTCTCGCTCGCTAGCGTTCGGCCAAGAATCGGTCATTCGGGTCAGGCCTCTCGGGCTCTCCGACCGCACGGATCCCGGTGACTCGTCGCCTGGCTTGACCCTGGACGATTTCGGTTTGGAGCACCTGACGCTTCACCTGCTCGATCTCCGGTTGGACGGAGCGTCTGTTCCCAGAGAACCGGACGAGTCGGGCTTCCTCCCGATTCCGCTTCGGTTGCCGGACTCGGCACGGTCGGACCCGGTCGTCGACCTCACTCGTATTCACCGGTTCAAGCTCTCGCTCGACCTGATGGTCGGCGACATCCCGGTCACGATCGATCGACAGATCGCGGTGGAGGTCCTGCCCGAGGCCGAGGTGAAGTGGAGTCGTGACGCGGCGTTCGTTCCGACTAGCGGTCCGTTCCGTCGCGCCTACTCCTTGGAGGTCTCGTGGCGCGGTGAAGGCACCCTCGACACACCGGTCGTTTTGCGTGCGCCCGAGGCGTTCCAGGTCGAGGCGTTCCCCAAGCAGGTGCAGCTGGATGAGACCCGTCGCACAGCTCGTGTCACGGTCCGCGTCGAGCGGTCTCCTGACGTCGAGCGCGCCCTCGGCGATCAGCCGTTCTCGCTGCAGGCACGAGTGGGCGAAGCCGGCGCGGCGACGATCGAGTTGCGCCCGTTCGAGGTGCCGAACGGGGACGACACGCGTCCGGTCGGGCTCGTGCGTGGGCCCGAGGACACGACCGAGCGTTTCCTCGAAGACCTCGGCGTGCCGTTCGTGAACCTCGACGAGACCGGGCTCGCGGTCGCGGACTTCTCGGAGTTCCGCACGATCGTGCTCGACATCCGCGCCTACCACCACCGACCCGAGCTGGCCGACCATCGCGAGCGGTTGTTTGAGTACTGCCGCGCCGGCGGGCGGATCGTCTGCTTCTACCACAAGCCGCGGGAGTGGAACGAAGCGCCGGGCCGGCCGAGCATCGCGCCGTTCTCGATCAAGACGAGTCGATTGCGGGTCAGCGAGGAGGACGCGGTGGTGGAGTTCCTGCAGCCCGAGCATCCATTGTGGAATCGCCCGTTCGCGATCGGGACGGAGGACTTTGACGGTTGGGTCCAGGAGCGGGGGCTGAACTTCCCGTCCGAGCGGGACGAGGCCTGGGTGCCGCTGCTCGTCAGCCACGACGAAGGCGAGGATCCGCTCGATTCGGCGCTGCTCTACGCCCCATATGGAGAAGGGGACTACGTCTATTGCTCTCTGGCGCTCTACCGGCAGCTGCGTCGCGCTCACCCGGGAGCCGCCCGGATCGCGCTGAACCTGTTCCTCGGCCGCTGATTCCCGGGTGGAATCGGCGCCAGGGCGCGAGAATCGGCCGTAGAGCCCAGGCTGTTCGAGCGCGGGGGCTCCGCTACACTCGCGGGACCCCTCTAACCACCCCGGCGTTCGAGGTTGCCTCCGTCTTGTGCGGGGAGTGCTCGGGCGACGCCTGCCCCTCCAGGTTCGCACCCATTCCGATGATTCGACTGTTCCTTTTCCTCCCGGCGTTGCTCGCCGCGGTGGTGGCTCGCCCCGTCGCGGCGCAGGACGACCGTCCGCTGCTCGCTCTGGACCTCTGGTCCAAGCAATACTTCGGCGGCAAGCTCGACCTGACCAAGCAATCCAGCATCTCGAAGACCTCACCCGGCTTCCGCACCAAGGTGCTGCCGGACGAGCTGGCGAAGTATTTCTCCCACTTCGACGAGCTGACGGCGATCTGCAAGCAGGTGCACACGCGCGGTGGTGAGCGCGCCGGGGAGTTGCTGCTGCAGCTCGCGGCGGTCGGTCTCGATCCCGATGCGCGCTACGGACCGGAGGAGTTCCCGAACCTGATTCGGGTCACGGCTGAGGCCTGGCTCGATCGACTCGATCCCGACACCTTCGCACCGGTCATCGACATCGCACTCTCGGATGCCAGTAAGGGTCATAAGGCGGCAGAGCGGGCGGCTGCGATCCGTGCGGTCGGTCGTCGCAAGGACGTCAAGCTCAACGAGGTGGTCCTCGGTGCGATCGAAGAGAAGGAGGACATGCTCCGGCTCGCCGCAGTCGAAGCGGTCTTCCAGGCGAGTGCGCCGATCGAGAAGGATGCTCTCGATCGTTGGTTCGACACCGTCTCGAACAGTGGCACGGTCAACCCGGGCGTCAATCGAGCGCGCTCGGACATGCAGGGGCTGCTGAAGATCACGGGCGACGATTGGCTCCCGCCGCGTGTCGGCACCGAGGCCAACGAGGCTCGCCAAGCCGAGCTGCTCAACTCGGTGCTACCGGCGCTGGGCAAGTTCATCGTCAAAGAAGAAGCGGGGCCACCGCTCGCTCGGGCGCTCGAGGCCGTGTCGGTGATCTTCGATCGCTACCACAACGAGCTCAACGAGACGCACTTCAAGGCGCTTTCCAACGCTGCCCGCGGCGCGATCGGTCGTGCTGGCTGGCGAGCGGACCTCCAGGCTACCGAGGTGTTGGTTCGCCTGCGTTCGGCGGAATCAGTTCCGATCCTGATCGAGCTTCTCGCTCGCTGGGACGAGGACTCGCGCGCCGAGGTCGAGGACAAGTCCGGCACGCTCCGTCGTCGCGCGCACGAGGTGCTCAAGTCGCTCACCGGTGCTCCCTACGGCATCGACGCGAGCGATCGCTGGCTGAGCTGGTGGGAGCAGGTCCGGGCCGAGTTCAAGGTCGCGGAGTTGAAGGAAGAGGGCTCCGTACCCGATGACGAGCGGACCGTCACCGGCAGCTTCTTTGGTATCGAGGTCCGCGGCTCGCGGATCCTGTTTGTCATCGATACCTCGGGCAGCATGGCCTCGCCGCTCGAGAACACCGTGCAAGGCAGCGCCGGTGAGCTGACCCGTGGCACGGTGAAGATGGAGGTTGCCAAGCGCGAACTCCTGAGTGTCGTCGATCAGCTCACGACCGATTCCTGGTTCAACGTCGTGCGCTTCAGCAATGACGCCGAGCTGTGGAAGAAGAAGATGGTCAAAGCCGAGCCGAAGACCAAGGCGCGCTTCGTCAAGTGGGCTGAGAAGCTCCGCCCAGATGGTGGCACCAACCTCTGGCAGGGCTTGGTCGATGGGCTGCAGTACCAGAGTCAGAGCGTCGGCGACTACTACGGCGTCAACTACGACGAGGTGTTCATCCTCTCGGACGGCATCCCGAGCGTCGGTGACGTCACCGACCCCGAGCAGATCCTCCGGCTCGTCGCCGAGACAAACCGCTGGGCTCGCCTGCGCATCAACACGATCTATATCTCCGCCACCGAGGAGGAGGAAAGGCAGGTCAAGGCCGCGCTCGGCATGAGCGGCGAAGAGTTCATGCGTCGCCTGGCCGAGGAGAACGGCGGCGAAGCGGTCGCCTTCTGAGCGACCGCGCCTCGGCCGACTGATCGAGCGGCTCGCGCGCCTACTTGGTGCCGAGCCCGCAAGCGGCTCTCGCGCGGTCCAGCGTCAGCCGGACCTGGGCGCGCGCTTTTGCGGCGCCCGCGCGGAGGATGTCCTCGACTTCGTCGGGACGCGCTTCGAGTTCCTTGCGGCGCTCGCGGAACGGCGCGAAGTGGTCGTCGAGCTTTTGGAGCAGGCGCTTCTTCGCGCTGCCAAAGCCGAAGCCGCCTTCTTCGTAGCGCTCCTTGAGTTCCGCCTGCTCGTCGTCGTCGGCGAGCAGCGAATGGAGCTGGAACACGAGATCCTCGCTCCAGTCGAGTGAGTCTTCGAGCTCGACGAGGCGTGTCTCGATGCCCATGACCGCCTTCTTGAGCTTCTTGCCCTCCAGGAACATCGGAATCGTGTTCCCGTAGCTCTTCGACATCTTCGCGGCCTGGCGCTTCCCGGCCTTGGTCGCGAAGACCGTGTGCGGAATGGTCACGTAGAACTCGAGGCCGACGCGGCCCTCGCGGTCCGTGCGGACGACGCGATCGCCGGGGTATTGCAGGGCGGTGCGAAGAGCTCGGTCGACGACCGTCACCCCGTCTCCGCTCGCTTCGTGGTGCATTTCTGCGAGCAGAACTTCGACCTCCTCGGTGGTGCCGAGACTGTCCGGCGTCTGGCCTAGGAACAACCGGTCGATCAAGTCGCGAATTGCCCGGGCGTAGCTGTCCGGATCAAAGTCCGCTGGCACTTCGAGCGTCGTGTTGACCTGCAGGACGGGTCCCTTCTCGAAGGTCGTGCCCGGTACGCGTGGAGCCTCGCTGAAGATCGTCTCCGGCAGCGTGAATACCTCGTCGTGTCCGAACGCGTGATGGAACGATTGCGCCATGTCGCGCGTCATCTGCACGTGCTGATCCTGGTCTTGGCCGACCGGCACCAGATTCGCGCGCGGGCCGAGGATGTCGGCCGCCATCAGGATCGGGTAGCCGAAGAGGCCGACGGACGGCGTGATGCCCCGGCTGACCTTCTCCTTGTAGCTGTGGGCCTTCTCGAGAAGCCCCATCGAAGTGACGGTCTGCAGCAGCCAGGTGAGTTCACAGACCTCCGGGACGTCGCTCTGGCGGTAGAACGTCGTCTTCTCGGGATCCAGACCGACGGCGAGGTAAGTCACCGCGACGTCATGCGAGTATCCCCGCAGTGTCTCGGCGTCCTGCACGGTCGTCAGCGCGTGGTAGTCGGCGATGAAGTAGAAGCACTCCGAACTCTTCTGCATCGCGACCTGCTGTCGGATCGCGCCGAAGTAGTTGCCGAGGTGCAGGGCTCCTGAGGGCTGGACGCCGGAGAGGACGCGAGGCTTTTCGAGCTCGACCATCTGCTGCGAACTGTATCAGCGGTGGTAGGGGTGTCCCGTCTGCAGAGTGTGCGCGCGGTAGAGTTGTTCGACGACGACGAGTCGCACGAGTGGGTGGGGCATCGTCAGCGGTGAGAGCGACCAGCGCTCGTCGCAGGAGCGGCTGAGTTCGGAGTCCAGGCCGTCGGGACCTCCGATCAAAAACGCCAGATCCTGTCCGGTCTGCTGCCAGTCGGAGAGCCGGTCCGACAGCTGCTCGCTGCTGAGTGCCTTCCCCTTCACCTCGAGGGCGATCCGACGGACTCGCGGACCGGCTGCGTGGTCGAGTCGCTCGGCCTCGAGCGCCCGGGCCTTCGATGGTTCGACGGTCTTCGCCTTCGCCCCGAGCGGGAGTTCGACGACCTCGAAGTCCCATTCTCGCGGGAGACGACGGCCGAACTCGGCGACTCCCTCGTCGACCCAAGAGGGCATGCGTTGGCCGATGCAGAGCAGGCGGACCTTCATCGCGTCATTTCGGAGCCACGCGGGGCGCTCACTTCACAGTCCTACTTGTCCGGGGAGTCGTCCCGGACACCGTCGAGGTAGCGGCCGAGGTCGTGCCACTGGCGGTGTAGATCGTGCTCGTCGCAGTCGAGCGGGCTCTTGAAGAAGCTCGCGAGCTGCGGCTGTGCCCCGACTTCTCCGCGCTTCTGGGCGAGTTCCAAGAAGCGCACCAAGTCGAGAATCAGCGGGGCAGCGAGGACGGCGTCCGCCCCTTGCCAGGTGAACTGCAGTGACATCTTCACGCCCAGGAAGCCCTGGAAGTGAATGAAGTCCCAGGCGGTCTTCAGATCGTCGAGCGACGGCACATAGTCGATTCCGACGTGCGTGTGGAGTGGGTAGCCGAGGATCGAGTGGAGGAGGCGATCCTTGCTCTCGACCTTCGAGGCCTTGTTCTCGGCGTCGTTCAGGACCGCGCCGTCGCGGTCACCGAGGATGTTGTAGCCCTGCCAGCTCAGCACCTTGAGGTTGCGGTACTTGAACATCGGAGCGAGGGCGGACTTCACCAGTGTCTCGCCGGTCTTGCCGTCCGAGCCCATGTAAGGCGCGCCCTCCTGCTCGAAGATTTCGCGGATTGCCGGGATCAGGGTGCCGTTCGACGGCGTGAAGTTCAGGAACGGCAGCCCGAGGCTGGCGGCGGCGTAGGCGTAGAGGGTCGAAGGTCGGACCGTCGATTGTTGGTTCTTCGCGATCGCCTTCTCGAGCCCCTCTCTCGTCTGGTGGGTGCGGGTGAGCTTCAGCTTCGGCTCGGTCGAGCAGAGGTTGACGCACAGGACCGTCGAGAGATCGTTCCGGCGCTTGAAGCTCTTGATCTCCTTCTGCAGGCGGGTGACTGCTTCGAGGAGTGTCTCGTCATCCTTGGCCGTCGAGTCGGAGCCGACCATCTTCCGGATCGTGCGACCCGAGTTGGTCAGCACGCCCTTCCTGATCTCCTTGCCGTAGGCGCGGTAGTCCTCTTCGAGCAGGTCGAGCAGCGGATAGGGAATCGTGCCGGTCCGTTCGTGGATCTCGACGGCGGCGTCCCGCGGCTTACCACGTCGGACCTCGTGGCCGCCGAAGACCATCGATCCGAGCGACGGAAAGTCGAGGCCCTCACAGAGAGGGGACTCGGTCAGGAGGCCCTGGGCGGGCATCAGTCCTTTGGCCGCAGCGCGCGTGCCGGTGACGAGAGTTGTCGCCAGTCCGCCAAGCGCTCCGAAGATCCAGATCCCGACCTTTGGCTCGGACGGGTGGCGCGACTTCTGCTTCTTCTGGGCCAATCTGGAGTAGGAACTGCGAGAGGGGCGTCGGGTTCAGTCGAGAGGGCTGTTCGGGATCCGGTGCGGGGTGGATCCCGGAGCGGGCCGTGCGAGGCCGCGGCTCAGCCGTTGAATCGCAGGACCTGGCAGGACCAGGCGGCGCCGGCGCCGAATCCAACCAGCCCGATGAGGTCGCCCGGCTCGAACCGCTTGTCGTTGTGCAGACCGGTCAGCGCGATCGGAATCGAGGCTGCCGTCGTGTTGCCCTTGTCGCCGAGGTCGATGATGACCCGGTCGGTAGGCAACTCGAGCTGATCACCGACGGCTTCGATGATCCGAGCGTTCGCCTGGTGTGGGATGAACCAGTCGAGATCCTGCGGGGTGATGCCGAGAGTCTCGCAGGCTTCGCGAGTCGACTGCGACATCTGGCGGACGGCGGTCTTGAAGACCTCCCGACCGCGGAGTCGAACGAAATGACGGCGCTCGTCGAGTGTCTTCTGGCTCGCCGGCTCGCGTGCGCCGCCGCCAGGAATCTCGATCATGTCCGCCATGCCGCCATCCGCGCCGTTCGCGGTGAACAGCATGTCGTAGCGACCATCCTTTGCGAGCAGTGCGGCACCGGCACCGTCGCCGAAGAGGATCGAGACCGACCGCTCTTCGTAGTCCATGAAGCGGCTCATCGCTTCAGCGCCGACGACCAGGACGTTCTTGTAGAGGCCGCTCTTCACCAACGAGCCGCCGACGGTCAGCCCATAGCCGAAACCCGAACAGGCGACGGAGATGTCGAACGCCGGGATGTTCTCCATCCCGAGCTTCCGCTGGACGACGCAGGCCGTTGACGGACAGATGTGGTCGGGGGTGATCGTCGCGATGATCAGCGCGTCGATGTCATCCTTGGTGACACCCGCGTCTTCCATGCAACGCTTGGCTGCCGCCGAGGCCAGGTCGGACGTGATCTCATCGTCCGCGAGGATGCGACGCGACGAGATACCGGTGCGCTGAACGATCCACTCGTCGCTCGTGTCGACCATCTTCTCCATGTCGGAGTTGGTCAGCTCGCGCTCAGGGAGGTGACGCCCGAGTCCCCGAAGTGAACAGAGCACCGGGTGGCTCGAGAGGCGTTCGCGCAGTTGTTCGCGGTGTTGGGAGTCCACGTGGCTCAACGGTGACGAGCGGACCGGATCCGAGCGCCCGAGTGAAGTGTCAGAAGTTCGGAAACGGATAGAGCTCGTGCCAGCGATTCGGTCCGGCAAATCTGATCCGGGCCGTTTCTCGATGGCAAGGACTTGCCCATCTTGGCGTCGAGACGGCGGTTGCGCGATGGCGCTCCGACGAATCGGTGCAGGGGCCCTTTCGATCCCGGGACAGTCGGGTTGCCGGCGGGCCGGAAACCGAAGCATTCAGCTGCAGATCGAACAATCATCCTCGCCGCCCGAGCGACCACCAAGGATCGTCTAGGAGTCCTCGATTTCGCCGATACGAAACCGCCGTGGGTGGAACCCGGGGATGATCCGGAGCGGGTCCACCGCTGTCAAGCGCACTCCCGTTCAGGGGTTCCGAGGCGCCAATTCCGGTCCCCGGAAATGCTATTGCTCCGCGGCCCGGACCTGCTCGACTGGTCCCAGGCGGTGGTGCTGGCAGCGGATCGATCAGATCTGCTGGGGCCTCGGACTAGACGAGGAATCGAGCCTCACCGTCCTGAGACGACACGTTGCCCGATGACCGACCCCACGACTCCGCGCTTCACCCTGTGCGTGCCGCTATTCGACGAGGAGGACAACGTCGATCCGTTGCTCGACGAGATCGAGGAAGTGCTCGCCGAAGTGCGCCCGTTCGAGGTTTGTGCGGTCGACGACTGCAGTCGCGACGGGACCCTGGATCGGCTGAAGGCCTGGAAGGCGGCCCACTCCGCCGACTGGCTGAAGATCGTCCAAGTCGAGAAGAACGGCGGTCAGAGCGCCGCGGTCATCGCCGGGGCGACCGTCGCTGAGGGGCCGTTCATCATGACGATGGACGGTGACCGGCAGAACGACCCTCGGGACCTGGTCACGATGCTCCACAAACTCGAGAACGAGGGCGTCGACGGGGTGACCGGGATCCGTAAGAACCGGAAGGACACCTTCATTCGTCGTTGGTCGTCGAAGATCGCCAACTCCTTTCGCAACTTCGTCACCGGAGATCGCATCGCGGACTCGGGTTGCGGCATCAAGGGCTACAAGCGCGACCTGTTCCTCGCCGTGCCGCGTTTCAACGGCATGCACCGGTTCATGGCGACCCTGGTGCGTTGCCTCGGTGGCACCGTCGTCGAGATCGAGGTGAATCACCGGCCTCGAGTCGCCGGTCAGGCGAAGTACGGCATCGGCAACCGTGCCTGGCGCGGAGTGAAAGACTGCTTCGCGATCCGTTGGATGCGGACTCGGATGATTCCGTTCAAGGTTGCGCGTGTCGACTGAGGCCCTGTGGGCCGCGACGTCGTGCCGCGTCGATCGCGCGCAAGTGCTGCGTCGCGGCAAACAGAACTCCCGCGAACATCGGGCCGGCGAAGATCAGCAGGCCGCTCAGCGTCAGCAGCACGGGCAGTCCCAAGATCAGCAGAAAGCCGACCGGAACCGCGAGGAGCGCGCCGGTTGCGAGGTAGGCGGCGCCTAGAGTGGCGACGAACCGCAGTGGAGCTGCCGCGAGGAGCTGGGCCGAACGGCGGATCGCTGTGAGAGCGCCCAGTCCCTCCGAGGGTGCGAGCACGGCGACCAGAAGCCCGAGCAGGAAGAATGGCAGTGCTGGCAGAGTGCCGAGCAGGGTCGTGTCGATGCGCAGGACTTCGCCGAGCAAGAGCAGGGCACAAGAGACCAGTGGAACCGCTGGTGCGGACAACTCGTTGGCGAAGGCATCGGTCGCGGTGACGCTCCCTTGCCCCGGACCACGTCGCAGAACGTAGGCGGCCGCCGAGAGACTGGTCGTCAGGACGAACGCGGTCAGCGTCCCCAGCACCGTACCGATTGCCTCGTGGCGACCCTGAGCCAGATGGCTGGCGATGGCCACGATCGTCGTCGGAAGGAAGACCAGGACGAGAGTCCGCAGTGTCGCGTGTGCTGCGAACAACCCGACGACGATCACGTCGAAAATGCTCGGTGGTCGCTTCTGGGGCGAGTCCACACGGCTTTGTTCCTCAGCCTCCGCGTCCGCTCGGCGATGGGACTCCTCGATCTGACCTTGATCGAAGTCCCGCCGAAACATGTCTGGAACGTTCGACGAACTCGCTTGGAAGCGCGTTCCTGACACTTCGGACGGGATTCGACGGGTGGTTCGGGCCATTGTGCGTCGCCCCTGCGCTGGCTCGGGTGGGGCCTGTTTCCTGCATCGGCATTTCGTGCGCCGGGACCGGAGGGCCGGGCTGTCGGCGGACCTGCGATGACACACCAGGACTCGGACAACCCGGTAGAGACCCGCGCCAGCGGTGGCGACTCCGTCGACCTGCGGCGGGTCTTCCGGCTCTGGTTGCCGCTCGCGGGGTCGTGGCTCCTGATGGCGATCGAGGGGCCGATCTGCAACGCCTTCATCGCCAGGCTTCCGGACGAGAAGACCCAGCTCGCGGCCTTCGGGGCGGTCGGATACCCGATCGCGATGTTCATCGAGGCGCCGGTCATCGCACTGCTCGCCGCTTCGACGCGGATGGCGGTCGACCGCCGGGCCTGGCTGCGGCTCTACAAGATCGCGCATTTCTCGGGGCTGTTCTTCGCGCTGGTACACGGGATCGTCGCGTTCACGCCGATCTACGACTGGATCGCGGGTGACCTGATCGCGGTCGACGAAGCCGTTGTCGAGCCTGGTCGGCGGGCGATGCAGTGGCTCCTGCCCTGGTCCTGGCTGATCGCCTGGCGTCGCATGCAGCAAGGCGTGCTGATCCACACCGAGCGGTCGCGTCCGATCGTGATCGGCACTCTCCTGCGGGTGGTGTTCAACACGATGACGCTGGTGATCGGTGTTCGCCTGGCCTCGCAGTATGGCTGGCCCGCGGCGGCGGTCGGGGCAGCGGGGATCACTTTCGGCTTGCTGGCCGAAGCACTGTTCATCGAGTTCGCTGCCCGACGTCTGGCGAAACCGTTGCTCCCAGCGGAGGCGCCCGACGGCAACTGGAGCTACGGCGAGTTCGTGCGGTTCTACTTGCCGTTGGCTTTCGTGCCGTTCCTGCCGATTGCGATGCATCCGACCGGGGCGGCGGTGCTCTCCCGACTCCCGGGATCACTGGAGGCGGTCGCGGTCTGGGGCTCGGTGACGAGCTTCGTGTTCCTGTTCCGATCAGGGGGCTTCGCTTTCAACGAGGTCGTTGTCTCGTTGGTGAAGAAGCCCGGTGGTCTGCAAGCGCTTCAAGCGTTCGCTTGGCGGCTCGCGGCGTTCCTCGTCGTCGTGCTGACCCTGGTGTTCGTCACTCCGCTCGGACGGCTGTGGTTCGAGTCGATCGGCGGCATCCAGACGGAGCTCGCGACGGTTGCCCTCGCGGGTCTGCCGTTCGCGCTCACGCAGCCGATCGCCGGGGTCTACCTCAACTTGTTCCAGGGTGTGCTGGTCCGGGCCGGGAGGACCTCGGCCGTGACCGAGTCGGTCGTGATCTACAGCGTGTCTTGCCCGCTGCTCTTCGCCCTCGTGCTGTGGCGGGAGAAGGGGCCGTCGATTCCGGCTGTGTTCGTGGCGATCGCGATCGCGCAGGGACTGCAGATCGCCTGGGTCGCCTGGCGGAGCGATTTCGGACGCCTGGCGTCGAAGCCCGCGAGCTGAAACTCAGCGGTCGAACTCTGCGCGGATGGCTTCCACCTCCGCGTCCGTAGCGCCCAGTCGCTTCGCTCGAACGAGAGCCTGACGCCCTTCCTCGGGTGAGTCCTGCAGGAATGCCGCGCGGGCGAGGAGGAGCTCGATCTCCCCGCGGTCGGAAGCGCCGAACCGCAGGGCGCGCTGCAACTGGACCTCGGCGTCCGTCGGACGTTCCGTCGCGAGGTAGGCGCGTCCGAGAAGCGCGATCGAACGACCGGACTCGAGTTCGTCACGGAGCGGTTCGAGTAACTCGACAGCTCCGGACGGGTCGCCGGCGAGCAGTCGCAGCTCAGCGAGGTCGGTCGGTGGCTCGGGGTGAGCCGGGTTGCGTTGCATCGCTGCCCTCAGGACCTGCTCGGCTCTCGGATTGTCCCCGGTGACCCGAAGCACCTCGGCGAGCTTTCGAGCGATCCGGACGTCCTGCTGATCTACGCGGTGCGCGCGATCCAGTCGTTCGAGCGCGAGAGCCGGGTTGCCCTGCAACAGGTCGAGCGAGCCACGCCAGAGTAGCCACATCGGATCACCTTGACGTGAAGCCGACACGGCCGTCGACAGCCGGACCTCGGCGGTCTCCAGATCTCCGCGGTCCATGTCGATCGCAGCCAGGCCGGCCAGCGCCGAAGGACGTGTCGGGTCGACCGCGAGGACTTTGAGGAACGCCTCAGAAGCAGCGACGAGCTGCCCCTTGTCGTAGTGGAAGAAGCCCAAGAGGCCGAGTGCCTCGAGGTGGTCTGGCGCGGTCTCGACTACCGCTTCGATGCTCGGGAAACCCGAGACGTAGTAGTCGTCGTCGACGCGGGCAAGCCGTGCTTTCAAGAGCAGCGCCTCGGCGTCGTCACTCCGCTCGCGCAGTCGGATCTCGACGTCCCTCCGCAGGCTGTCGAGATCGGCTGCCCGAAAGCGCTCAAGGCCGTCCTCGAGTCGTGCGACATCGGGCTGCTCCGGCTCGTCACAACCGTAGGGCACGATCGCGAGTCCGACGCAGGCGGCGCTTAGGGTCAGCAGGGCGATCTGAGCAGGGGTTCGTTTCGTCATCGCGGTCGGACCCGTTCGGGTCAGGTCGGATCGGTCGGCCGGCCCTCGTTCGAAAGGACGGCCTGACGGAGTTCGTATCGGCGTACGCCGTAGCGCCAGTGAAGGATGCCGAGGGCGGGGCCGATCAGGAAGAAGCTGAACCCCGCGAGACCCGGTTGGCCAAAGAGAGCCAGGAGCAGCGCGAGCACACCAACCAAGGTCATCGTCAGATTGGCGTTCAGATACTGGCGCGTAATCGTTCGCTCGAGCTCGTCGAGCTGTAGGCGCTCTCGTTGCCGCCAAGCATGTCGGTAGAGCCAGATGAACACAGCGTGGATCGCGGCGAACCCGGCGGCGTAGAGCGGCATCAGCAGGTCGCCGTGGGAGTCGATGAGTCCCTTCTCCTCGACCCCGTGCCGGCCCTCGACGATCGAGGTCCACAGCAGCTCCGCCAGGAAGCGCAGCGGATAGGCATAGACCAGGACCAGCAAGAGTAGGACTGCGTTCAGGAAGGCGGACAAGCCGTCGCGCAGTCCGAAGCGCCGGAAGAACAGGTAGTGCCCGTGCCAGATCATCCCGAGCAGCGCACAGGTCGCGACGAAGGGAACCACGCCGGACAGGGCCGTCGCGAGTTCGCCGGTCGACTTCGGGATCTCCTGCGAGAAGAGCAGCAGGGTCAGCGTCAGGGCGAACACACCGTCGCTCAGGCCTTCGATCCGCGAGACGTCCTCGCCGCGCCAACGGAAGTCCCGTTCGCCGGGGAGCCGTTCGGGGGTCTTCTCGTGCCTCTGGGTCATCGTTGGGAGCACGCCGAGTGTCGCAACATCGATCGCCTGGCACCAGTCGACGTCGACCGGCGCCGAAGTCTGGGAGTTCGCTTCCCGCTGGTTGCCCCACGCACGACTCCTCTTGGTGAGAGGCAATCACGTGACCAACTCGAACGGATCCTCGTCGCCGCTGGCGATTCGACTCGGCCAGATGCACGGGGCGAGCGAGCTGTCCTGGGATCGAGAGCGGAACGGGCCGAGTTCCAGCGAGGGGTCGTGGATCCATGTCTCGACGATCGACGAGTCCCATCGGCGGTGGGTCGAGACCGAGTTGCGAGATGCACCCGACCTCTGCCAGGCACTCCTCGCAGAGGAGACGCGGCCGCGCTGCCTGTCCGTCGAGCGAGGACTCTTAGTCAAGCTCCGCGAAGTGAACCTGAATCAGGGTGCGCAAGCCGAGGACATGGTCTCGCTGCCGATCATCAGCTCGAGCCGACGCCACGTGTTCGCGGTGGATGGACTGCGAGACGCCTGTGAGCAGGAGAGGGGCCGGTGTCACCCAGCGAGGCATTCGTCCGGCTCGTGTCACATCTGATCAAGCGCATCCAGCCCGTGCTCGAGGGTCTCGAGTCGCTCGTCGACTTCGTCTGGACTCCGGCCTGGTCGTGATCGTGATCGGACAGCTCTGGTGGCTACGGCGCCGCGGTTGGCTCTGAGTCGCTTCCGGACGCGTCGCTGATCTTCGGGCCGAACGGCAGCCCCTCGGCCGAGCGGATGTGCAGGTCGCGTTGTGGGAACGCGATCTCGATGTTCGCTTCGCGGAACGCGTCGTCGATCGCCGAGTGCAGTTGATCGACGAGGGCCGGCCAGAGGTCGCGGTCCTGCATGAACACCCGTAGGTCGAAGTCGAGCGACGAGGCGCCGAAGGACCGGAAGATCGCGGTTGGCTTCGGGTCGTTGAGGACCAGGCTGTTCTCCTTGGCGACTTGCAACAACAGCTTCCGGGCGAGCTTGGTGTCGGATCCGTAGGCGATGCCGACCGGGATGATGACGCGGGTGACCGGATCGCTGAGCGTCCAGTTGACGACCGTCCCGGTGATGAACTCCTTGTTGGGGATCAGCAGCTCTCGACGATCCCAGTCGAGGATCGTCGTCGACCGCATGCGGAGCTTGGTCACCCGGCCCTCGATGCCATTGACGGTGACCATGTCGCCCGCGCGCACCGGACGCTCGAGCAAGATGATGATGCCGGACACGAAGTTCGCGAAGATCTCCTGGAGGCCGAACGCGAGCCCGAAGGTCAGTGCCGCGGCGAGCCATTGAATCGTGTCCCAGCCGATGTGGATGGCCCCGAAGCCTGCAGAGATGCCGAAGATCAGTGTGATGTAGCGCGTCAGGGTCGTCAGTGCGTAGCGCGCGCCGGCGTCGAGTGGGAGTCGACGAAGGACAGCGATCTCCAGTAGACCCGGAACGTTGCGTGTCAGGATCGCCGTGAACCCGAAGATCAGGAGGGCTGTCAGCAGGTCGGCGAGGCTGACCGTTGTTGGGTCATCGATGACGGACTCTCGGAGGAGTTTCTCCAGCAGCTCGGCATCGAGGTCTGGCTGGACGTCGTCCACTGAGGTCTCACTCGTCTCGGAGCCTCCGCGCTCGTCCGTTGTCGGCGATTGCTCTCCGAGGCTGCCGACAGACGGGGTGAGGATCGGGGCGTTGGGAACCTCTGCCTCGCTGCTCGAAGCGACGTCCTCGGTCGACCAAAGGGTGATCCGTTCCAGTGCGCGGAGTGCTGGGAACGTGTTCGACCAGATCAGCACGATCCCGACGAGCGCCGCCGCGAAGATGCCGGAGCGGATCACGTGGCGTGTCTGCTGGTCGATCGCGGGGATGTCGAGCGCCTCCTCGTCGACCGGAGCAGCTCCGAGTTCTCTGGCCTCTGCCGAGTCCTCAGCGGTTTCGGCGGCCTGGGCCTGGATCCGCTGGCGAGCGCGTTCGATCGCCAGTCGCCGGCGCTGGATGAACAGACCGCGCAACGAGAGTGCGTTGATCAGCACCAAGCCGAGGAACAGGCCGAGGCTGGCCCGCAGTCGCTCCTCGAGTCGATGCGCGGTGTAGAAGTAGCCGATCAGCGCAAGCGCGATCAGCGCGATCGGTGCGAGCAGCAGGATCAGATACCAGGCCCGGTGCGTCTTCGACAGCAGGCTCTGCGTCTTGCGGAACTGATCGTCGAGCAGTTCGGATCCTGGGCGCAGCGTGTGATGGACCCACACGCTCAGCGTGACCATCGCGGCGACGAACGCGAGTCGTCCGAGCGAATCGCTCAGCGCGGTGCTCGGTAGTTCGTCGAAGAGCCGGACGAAGAACAACGAAATCGCGAGGGCGGGGATCGCCCAGCGCAGCTGCTCCCGCAGCAGCTCGACGGAGCGCTCTGGCCAGCGGAAGTGCGTGATGGTCAGGCCCTTGGGCTTACATCCGAATCGCAAAGCCGAGAGTGCGAACACCAGAACCGCCGTCTCCTGCAGCGCGCTGCCCAACGCGGTGGCAATCGGGTGGCCGTCGCTCGGGAGTGTGAGGGCGTGTCCCAAGGCCCAGAGAATCATCGGGCCTGGAAGCGCGCAGGCGCAGACCAGGAGGACGGCTTCGACCGTGAAGCCGAAGCGGTCCGTCCGGTGGGAGCGCACCTGATCCGTAACGGTCTGGAACCGCTTCTTCATGCGGGAGCGGAACGCGAACGCGAGCATCCCGACCAGGAACGGCATCACCGCGACCAACGGGCGATGCGCGATCGCCGTGCCGGTGTCGGAGGCGATCGTCGACCAGTTCTCACCGGAAGTGAGCGGGGGGAGCTCGTCGATTGCCTTCGAGAACTGTGTCGAGAGCGCGCGTCTCGAGCTCGGCACCCAGAGAATCCGTTCCTCGATCCAGAGGCGGTAGGCGGTCGAGAGTCGGTCGAACCGATCGAGTTCCCGGAGCCAGATCTGTAGTCGGTCGGAGAGCTCGGACAGGTCGTCTTGGAGCTGGCTACGGTAGGTTCGGTTCTTTTCGAGCAGGTCTCGGACGATGACCTCGAGCTCTGCTGTCGGCGGGATCTGGTCGGCCGCGTTCTCGCTCTGGATACGCTCGACGATCTCTGATTGCTCGGCACCGAGGTCTCGGTGAAGGGTCTCCTCTTCTTCGAGATCGAGAGAGAGGATCGCGACCTCCGACAGGCGGGCGCTCGGGTTCGAAGGGCCCAGGTCACCGGTTCGAGTTGCGCGCAGCAGATCATACTGACGTCGCAGCAGCGTCCCGATACCGTCGGACAGAGCTCCTGCCTCCACTCGGCGAAGCGTGGAGTTGGCGCTCGCCGAGAGCTTTTCGGTGCGTCCCTCGAGCTCTCGTTGATCCGTTCTCAGATCCGCGATCTCCGCGAGCACGCCGCTCTCGCCGATGCGCATCGCCGAGAGTTCGGCGTTGCGTTCCAGCAATGGGGCCAGCGCGGAGATCTCGGCGGCCATCTCCTGACGCTGTTGCTCGGCCTCGGCCGCGGCGTCGCTGGCAGCCTCCTGCTCGCGAGTTGTCAGAATCGAGCGGAGCGGAGCCGCAGTCGCTCGGGCGAGCTGCAGCACACGGTCCGCCCGGTCGCGACGCAGAGGGAGCAGTTCGCGGCGTGCCTCGTAGCTGGTCCGCTCGGCTGACAGCAGGGTTTCGTTGGCGCGTAGCGCGTGAAGCTCGGCGAGTAGGAGGGTGCGGCGGGCGAGACTCTGGGGACTGTCTGGTGGGGGAAGTGCACGGAGGCTCGACTCCCGGCGTGTGACCGCGTCTCGAGCCTCGGCGATGTCTGATTGCAGTGTCCGGAGTCGCTCCGATCGGTTCTGCGCTTCACGTTCGAGCTCCTGGACTCGCTGGTCCGCTGCTCGCTGGTCCGCCTCCGCTTCTTCCACCCGTACGGAGAGGTCGGTGAGCGAGATCGTGTCTGGGACCGAGATCTCGGGCGTCTGCGGCGGGTTCGCGAGTTCGGCCTGGATCGTCGTGATGTCGTCCGGCGCCTGCGTCGCGAGTCCGGTCAGACGCTCGGCCTCCGCCGCGGCGATCTCGGCCTTGCGCAGCTCGGTCAGCGCCTTCTGGTACTGCTCGATCGCGACCGTGTTGGCCGGGGCCGCAGACTCGAGTTCGGCGATCGTCCGTTCGATGGTCGCTCGTTCCGGCGCGGAAAACTCGGGATCCTGGTTCGTCGTGATCTCGCCTTGAGCCGTGGCCGCAGCGAGGGGGCCTAGGACCAGAAAGGCGAGCGCCGGCACGAGCAGGGCGAAGGGTCGAAGCATGAGGCGGGCCGGGAGAGAGCTGGATCTGAAGTCCCGAGCGACGGCTCCGAGACTCGACTGCCGAGACCCTCGAGTCAACGCCGGGGGATCAGGCTCTCGGTTTCAGCCGCCGCCTCGGCTCGGGAGAGCAGTTCTCGACGCGCTTCGCTGAACTCCGCGTCAGGGATGCGCGCTCAGGAACCCGTCTCGCGGCCGCTGGGGAGTGCCCGCCCGCAAAGCTTGCAGTGTCGGGCGTCGGACTCGTGATCGCGTGCGCCGCAGCCGAGGCACTCTCGGCGTTCGTGGTGGTCCCGCGACGCGTGGACGAGCTCGGCCGACACGATTCCGGTCGGAACGGCAATGACCCCGTAGCCCATGATCATCAACACGGAGGCCATTGCCTGGCCGACAGGTGTCTGCGGGGCGATATCGCCGTAACCGACCGTCGTCATCGTGACGATCGCCCAGTACATCGCGAGAGGGATGCTGTGGAAGCCGTTCTCCGGGCCCTCGATCAGGTGCATCAGGGCACCGACGATGATCACGGCGCAGAGCACCGAGCCAACGAACACGATGATCTTCGGGCGGCTCGACCGGAGGGCGCGTGCGAGTTGCGAGGCCTCTCGCGAGAACTGGGCGAGCTTGAGGACCCGGAAGATCCGCAGGATGCGCAGGGCACGGATGACGACCAGCGATTGGGTGCCGGTGAAGACCAGCCCCGCCCAGGTCGGCAGGATCGAGAGCAGATCGACGACTCCGAAGAAGCTGCGGGCGTAGGCCGCCGGATGAGCGGCACTCCAGAGTCTGAGCAGATACTCGATCGTGAAGATCGCCGTGACGACCCACTCGAGGATGCGCAGAGTGTCGCCGTAGTTCGACTCGATCGAGTCGACACTCTCGAGTGAGACGACGCACAGGCCGACGAATATCACCCCGATCAGGGCGACGTCGAAGAGCTTCCCAGCGAAGGTCTCCGTTCCGAATATGACGCTTCGGACCGTCTCGCGCATCGTGAACGCCATCGTCGCCTCGGGTGGGTGGCCAGTCCAGTCAGAGATCTGAACTGCTCACAGGCCGCGCATCCATTCGTCGCGTAGACGGACATCGCCTCGCAGGGCCCGGTCGAGCACTTCGACGATGCGATTCCGATCAGCCGGCAGCCGGCCAGCGAGCGGAAGATAGTTCGATGCGTGATTCGTCCGGAACAGCGCGTCGGTCGGCGCAGCCTCGGCGACGAAGGTTCGCAGCTCGGAGAGCAAGGTGTCGATCGGTGGCAGCGTGAAGTGACCCTTCGCCTCGGCGCGGGCCATCGGGGTGCCTTCGACGACCGTCAGCGTCAGCGCGGCCAGAAACTCCGGATCCATCGCGGTCGCTAGGCGCGCCGATTCGCGAGCGTGCTCCTCGGATCGTTCGGTGCCGCCGGCGCCCAGCAGGAAGATCGCGGAGATCTCGAGGCCTGCCGCCTTCGCGCGCCTGGCCGCCTCGACGTGTTCGTCGTGGGTCGAGCCCTTGGCGATCCTCTTGAGCGTCAGGTCGTCGCCGCTCTCGGGCCCGATGTAGAGCCGCGTGAGCCCTGCTTCGCGCAGGGCCCGCAGCTCCTCGTCGGACTTCTCGAGCACGTTGCTCGCCATCGCATAGCAACTGGTTCGGCGGAGGCGGGGGAACGCCTCCCGCCCGCGCTCCAGCAGAGGGAGCCAGGTGTCCAGCGGCATGTGTAGCGCGTCGCCATCGGCGATGAACCACTTCTGCACGTCTGGGCCGAACATCTGCTCGGCCATCGCCATGTCCTCGAACAGCTCCTCGAGCGGCCGCTCGCGGTAGCTCTTCTCGCGGTACATGTCGCAGTAAGTGCACTTGTTCCAAGAGCACCCGATCGTCGCCTGCAGGATGTAGGCGTCCGCCTCGCTGGGTGGGCGGTAGAGCTTGCCTTCGACGCGCATTCGATGGTCAGTTGGTGAACAGTCGGGACATCGAACCAGCCAACGCCGGAGCGAGCCATCCACTGACATCGACTTCGACCCTGACCTCGTTGTCCTCGGTCGAGAACTGGAGGCCGAGACCCGGCGCGTTCTCGGCGGCCTCGACGCAGAGCTCGTGCAGGAGCTTTGCGTGTTCCGGTTGCGAGCCCGTCCACACACAGCGCATGCGGTGGGACGGGTTGCCGTTCGCGTCGGCGATCGATCGGACCGTGAATCGGGTTGGGACCAGCGGGCGATTCTCCTCGCCGACATCCGGGATCTCTCGGAGAACGATCGCTGTCAGCCCGTCCGCCGGGTCGATCGACTCAGCGAGTCGAGCAGCCTGGTCGGCTCCGAAGGGCTCTGTCGTGAACTCGATGTCTCGAGCGAACAGCTTCCATTCGACGATCAGTGTCTCGGGCGTCACGTGGATCTCGCTCCCCCCCATGATCGGGAAGGTCGCCGACGTGGAGCCTTCACCCTGGCGAAGGTTCGAACCGAAACGCCGCAACGCCGTGGTCCAGCGTGGTAGATCGAACGTCCCCTCGTGGTGGATCCACACTGCGTAGTCCGTTTGGGACGGGATGAACCCGGCGACTGTCCGCTGAACTCGGAAGTTGCCGACTTCGTTTCCCCAGGCGAACGGAGCGAGGGCGGGCAGCGCGGCGAGTCGGTGCGCTTGGATCAGTGCTTCGGGAGGAAGATTGCCGAGATCGGCTCCTGACTCTGCGATGGCCTGTGCGGTGACCTCAATGCCGAGCGTCTCGCCGAATCGGCCGATGTGGCTCGGCGGCAACCGGTCCTGGTCGATGACGATCAGAGCCGTGGAGTTCGCTGGAACCAGTGCGATCGACTCGTTGAGTGGCGGCAACTCGCGGCGACCGGGGATCGCGAATCGACCGAGACGATCGGAAGCTCCCTCCGTGCCCCGAGCGGCGTCGGCTCGCGCGGCGAGAAGTCCCAGGTGGTTCTGGATCAGCGAAGCATCCTCGGCGAGGCCGCGCAGGATCAGTGCCGCGAGGTCGGTGCTCGCCTCGGCACGCCAACGTGCGAACAGGGACTCGGCGTGCACCGTCGACACGAAGTCCGTCGATCCGGTGACGAGAAATCCGAGGAAGCCGGCGACGCCGCTGTTCTGGTAGAACTGCTGGGCTCCTCCGAACACCGGAACCGCGGACTCGGCGGACCCCACGATCGAGATCTGGAGGCGACCCTGGTCATCGATCCGGAGTTCCGAGCTCGGCAGGCGCTGCTGAGCTGCTTCGTGGATCTCGTCCTGTGCCAGGCCGAGAGAGGCCGTCGAGGCGATCGCGAGGATCGTGCAGAGAGCGGGTCTGAGAGCGGATTGCATGGCAGTCTTTCCGGACGGGCTTTCCAAGCAGGCTTTCCAGGCGGGTGCGAGCGGACCGCGTGACTCGGGGCGGGCTGAGGATTCACTGATCGCTGCGATAGGAACCGCTGCGTTGGGTTCCGCGGTTCACTCGTCTACCACATCCTCAGAACCACGGGGCAGCGATCCTCTCGCACACCCCCAATCGAATCCGATTCCGAACACTATGGAAAACCGCGAAGGCCAGAAGGTCCCCCAAGTCACGTTTCACACCCGCCAGGGCGATTCCTGGGTCGACGTCTCTTCAGACGACGTCTTCAAGGGCAAGAAGGTCGTCGTGTTCGCCCTGCCGGGCGCGTTCACCCCGACCTGCAGCTCGACGCACCTGCCGCGCTACAACGAGCTCGCGCCGGTCTTCAAGGCGGAGGGCGTCGATGACATCGTCTGCCTGTCGGTCAACGACGGCTTCGTGATGCAGTCCTGGGCGGCTGACCAGCATGCCGAGAACATCACGTTCCTGCCGGACGGCAACGGGGAGTTTGCCGAGGGCATGGGCATGCTCGTCGACAAGGGCGCGATCGGTTTCGGCAAGCGCTCGTGGCGCTACTCGATGCTGGTCGAGGACGGCACGGTGACCAAGATGTTTATCGAGCCGGACAAGCCAGGGGATCCGTTCGAGGTCTCCGACGCCGACACGATGCTGGGCCACGTGGCACCCAACGCGAAGCAGCCTCAGCGCATCTCGATGTTCACCAAGCCCGGTTGCCCGCACTGCGCGCGCGCCAAGAAGGAGCTGAACGCGCGCGGGATGAAGTTCGAGGAGATCGTCCTCGAGGGCGGGATCAGCTACAGCACCCTGCAGGCGGTCACTGGCCACGGAACCGCACCGCAGGTCTACGTCGATGGCGAGCGTGTCGGCGGGGCCGACGACCTCGAGAAGTGGCTCGCCGAGCGGTGAGCCTCATCCGCGCTGTTCGGAGTGCGGGGCTCAGGGGGCCGCGACGACGCGGCCCTTCTCGTCGCGCTCGAGACCGCACATCGCGGTCTGCGGATCGTGCGTGAAGAACAACCGCCCCGAGCGCGCGACGAGATCGTCGAGGAGCTTCGTCTTCTCGTCGATCAGCATCTCCGGGAACCGGTCGTAGCCCATCGTGATCGCGCGCCGGACCCACGGGACGCCCGGTACCAGGTCCGCCGCGAAGACGACCGGGCCTTCGTCGGCCGCGACCTCGATCAGTAACATGCCCGGCGTGTGGCCGGAGCTGCGATGGAAGCGGTAGCCGGCGCCGAGCGTCGACGAAGTGTCCCCATCGATCAGTTCCAGACGGCCGCTCTGCTCGAGCAGTCGGTTGAGTTCCGGGACGAAGCTCGCGCGATCGCGGGGGTGGGGCTTCTGGGCGCGATCCCAGTTCTCCCTACCGGTCACGAAGGTCGCGTTCGGGAACACCAACTCGAGCGGCTGGCCGTCCCGATAGGCCGACAGGACACCGCCGGCGTGGTCGAAGTGCAGGTGCGAGAGCACGACGACGTCGACGTCCTCGGGTTGAACGCCTGCGGCCCGCAGGTTGTCGAGCAGCACGTGTTCGCTCTCCTGCACGCCGAACCGCTCTCGAAGGTCCGGATCGAAGAACGCGCCGATCCCAGCCTCGCACAGGATCGTCCGCCCGCCTTCGTTCTCGTCCTCGCGGATCAGCAGGCACCGACAGGCGAGGTCGATCTGGTTGTTGTCGTCCGGGCTCGCCCAGCGCTGCCAAAGGGCTCGCGGCGCATTGCCGAACATCGCGCCGCCGTCGAGCTTCTGCGAGTTGCCGAGGACCGGGGTGAGGGTGGGCATGAAGCCAGAGTCGGTCGCCGGGGGTTTGGGTTCAACACCGACCGGTCGCGAACTCGGTCGGAGCTGTTCGGCGAAAGAACCATGCAATTCGCGGCCTCTCGAGCCCTGCGCTCGGATGAGGCAGATCAGCGATCCGAGGGAGCAGATGGCGTGTCCTGCTACGGCCGGAAGCAGAAGTACCGCGAATAGTGGGCTGGTCATCCCTCCTCTCGCGAACTGTGTGGCGATGACGATCCCGAGAACTGTGGCGCCTCCAGAGGCGACGCAGATCCAGGCGAGGGCTCGCGTTGTGAATCCAGGAGAACCGACCCCGAAGTCGACAACCATGGCGAGCAGGAGTGCTGCCGCCGCCGACCTCGTGGGCCATGGCCCCCAGAAACCGAACACCCACGGTCGTGCATCCGGACCCTCGATTGCGAGCGTGCCGAACACAACCAAGAGTCCCGCGGTCAGAACAAGCCGACCCCATCGAACGTCGTTTCCGAACATGTGGTCTGGGTTCGTGTGTCGTCGTGTGTCGCCGTGAGCCGCACGTGGGCCGATCGTTGGAGCGAGAGAAGTCCGAGTCGACCGAGAGCCTGCGCGAGACCGAAGACACCGATCCAGAGTCCGAGCACCTGGGCACAGGCAGGGATTCCCATCGCGAGTGAGTTCGAGAGGAGCAGGCCGGCGATGACCGTCGCGAACGGGGCTGCCAACGTCGTGCTCATCAGCAGGGCGAGGAGAACGAACTCGGCTGGCTTCCAGCGCAGGGTCGCCAGGACCATCGCGAAGCCGCTCGTTGCGAGGTAGGCGATGGCTGGGCGGTACAGAGTCATCGCGTTCTTCCCCGGGATGTGCGGTAGGTCCTCGAAGGTCAGAGCACCCAGTCCGACAAGGAGCCAGGACCAGGTCATCTGCGACCAACCGGACCGGCGGGCTCTCGGGTCACCGATCATCGTTGGTTCGCGCGGCCCTCGCAGCCGACGCGCGTCTGGCCGACACGCGAGACAAGCGGATCAGCGATCAGGCGGACCCGATCGCGCTGCGTGCGAAGCCGGCCACGTTCGGAAGCGATTCGGTCTCCGGGATCCGCCCGAGTTCGGTCGCGATCAGATCGGGTCGGCGCCCTGTGCCCATCCGTTCCCATCCGGTGTCGGGTGGTGGATCTCAGTCCGGAGTTTCGAAAGGGGTCGGCTGTTCCCGCGGTCCCAGACGGCTCGCCGTTTGGATCGTGCCGATCAGGCCGAGCGCGAGCCCGACTGTTGCGGCAGCGTGGCCGGGAACGAGCTCCGGGTTGGAGCCGTGCCAGAGGGGGCACACGCAACCCATCATCGTTCCGAGCGTCGGTCCGAGTGCGAACACGGCACTCGCGCACACACCGATCCGAAAGAGTCCCGTCGGGCCTCCCAGCACCGCCCCAGACCAGCACGGACCCCAGAACATCGACTGTCCTCGGCATGCCCGAACCGTATCGCTTTGCGATGCAAAGCGCAAGCGAGGCTAGCCCTCGGCTCCGCGATTGTGCCGTGCGTCGGTGGGCAACCGCCTCGCGGTGTTAAGGCCGCGAGGAGTCCTGCGGCTAGTCCTCGCCGTCGCCCGTGATCTGGAGGAAGAACTCCTCCAGGCTGTCGCCCTGCGACATTTCGCGGGGGTAGTGGCCCATGTCGAGGATCGAGCGCAGCAGCTCGATGCCGACCTGGTTCTCTGGTTGGCCTTCGGGGATCTGTAGCTCGAAGCGGATGCGTGTCGCGTCGCGCTGGATCAGCTCGCGTACCTCGGGGCGGCCGCGAAGCGACTCCAGCTGATGCGGAGTGAACGGCGTGCTGAGTGTGAGGTCGAGGCGCTTCTGCCCGCCGGTGATCGTGCCGACCGGGCCTTCGGCGACGACCTTGCCGTGGTCGAGAATCGCGACGTGATCGCAGAGCTCCTGGATCTCGGCGAGGTTGTGCGAGCTGATGATCGTCGTCGCGTTGCGCGTCGAGCGGAACTCGGCGATCAGGTCGCGGATCTGCTTCGCGTTCTGCGGGTCGAGGCCGCTCGTCGGTTCGTCGAGCAGGATCACGTCCGGATTGCCCATGAACGCCTGGGCTATGCCCATGCGCTTGAGCATGCCGTGCGAGAGTGCCTGGACGCCGCGTTCGAGATATTCGCCGAGTCCGACGCGTTCGAGTGTCTCGACGACGTCCTGGCGGGCAGATTGCTTGTCCGCGCCGTCGAGGCGACGCAGGAACACGAGCTGTTCGACGATCGGGACGTTGCGGGCGAAGAGCGCGTCCTGCGGCAGGATCGTCACTCGACCGCTGAGCTCGGACAGTCGCTTGACCGGTTGGCCGAGGATTTCGATCTGTCCGGCATCCGCTTGAAGGAAGCCGGCAGCGATCGAAAAGAGAGTCGTCTTGCCCGCACCGTTCGGTCCGAGCAATCCGTAGATCGAGCCCGTCGGAATGCCGAGGCTGACGTCGTCGAGCGCGCGGTTGCTGCCGAAGGCCTTCGAGAGGCCGTCGATCTGCACTGCCGTGTCGTTCATCACAGTTTCGGTCATGGCGGATCTCAGAGGTCTCGGGTGACGAACTTGCGGTGGCCGAGGAAGGTGAACAACGCGGTGTAGCCGAGACAGCCGAGCATCGCGCCGACGGATAGGGTCGTGTCGTGGTGGAACAGGTGCGACTGCGTGCCCCATGGGAGCAGGTAGAGCACCTTGTCGGCGTGTTCGGAGGTCTGGCCTCCGAGGACGGAGAAGAGCGGGATCCCTCCGATCACCAGGACCGACAGGGTCAGCGAAGCCATCGCGGAACTCACCGTGGCCGAGATCCAGCTACACAGTGCGATGTAGGGCAGGGAAACGACGACGAGACACAGCCCTCCGTAGGCGCCCCAAGAGATCAAGTCGCTCATCTCGTAGTAGGGGAGTTTAAGCCCCATGTAGAGGACGACGACTCCGAGCAACATCACCAGGACAGCGATGAAGGTCAGGACCGTGCCGAAGAGTCGGCCGAAGAAGATGCTCGACCGGTCGACTCGGAGCAGCTGATAACGGATGCGTCTCGACCCGACGTCGCTCGATACGAGGTCGAAAGCACCGACCGCGACGACGAACGGCCAGCCCCAGAGGAGGACGAGCAAAATCGCCGACAGCAGAGCGGGCTTGTCATCGAGCAAGCTCGAGGTCCATTCCTCGTAGTCTTCCCGCGCCTCGACCCGCTCAGTTTCGTCTTCAATCTTGTCGACCGAGCTCGATCCCAGGACCCACGCGACGGCCGGTCGGGCCTGATCGACGATCTGATCCAGGACTTCTCGTCGAAGCTCTTCCCTCTCCTCGGGTGTCTCTGCCCCCTGTTGCTTGGCGACGTCCCGCGCTAGTCGTTCGACCGGCGACAGCAGCGACTGCGCCACGATCAGGCCGAACATCAGCGAGAGTAGAATGAAGATCAGGCCCACACCGCTGCGGAGCGAGTACTTGCTGGAGTGCGCGGCGACGAGTCGAGTGCGGCGTTGATCCATGGAGAAGAAGGGGGGCTACGGCGAGTGCGGCTCGACGAGAGGGTCAGCGGATGAAGTCGTGCTTGAACGTGCTGTTCAGCAGGATCAGCGTGAGAGCCGGATAGACAAGGAAGACGATCGACTCGAGGTTGAACCCTCCGCCGGCATCGGCGGGCGTCATGGCAGCCGGAAGAAGCGTTCCGGCGATCGACAGAACCGCGTAGCCGATGCCTAGCGTCCGGCCGAGGAACTTCTTCTGCTGGAGATATCCGACCCCGGACGCGATCAGCAGGATCGTCGTTGCGGCTGCGATGGCCGTGAGTCCGTAGAGCAGTCCCATGTTGTCGCGAAAGAACTCCAGCATCTCGCGTTGCTGTTCGTCCTCGAACCCCTGTTCGATCTCCTCCGAAACTTGGCCGAGAGCCAAGATCAGTAGCGCCAACGAGACTGTGTAGAGCGCGCTGCCCGCGCTCCAGATGAAGTTGATGACGGCAATGGCGGTCAATCCGCCGGGACGCTTCTGATCCGTTTGCTCAGACATGGCGTTCGAGTCGAGAGGGTGTGGAGATCCGAATTGAGAGGGAGGCCCGTCTCCTTGGCGGGCCGCACGAGAGGGTAGGCGCTTGCCACTCCGCCTTGAACGAATTCCAAAACGAACCGGAACCGTGAGAGGCAAGAGAGGAGTGACTTGTCGTTCGAAGCCGGGAGTGGCCGCTCGCTCGGCTATCCTGCCGCGCATGAGTCGATTCTGGACTCGGACTCGTCGGTGCTCGCCACTGGGGCGGATTCTGGCCGCAGTCATTCTCCTCTGCTCGACCTTGATCGCGCAGGGTCCACCTGGGACGGGTCCGCGCCCGTGGCGGCTCGGCGTGTTGTCGTGGCATGACTCGCCGAACGACCAACGAGCGCTCGAGGGGATTCGCAACGGCCTAAAGGCGCGTGCGCGGCAACACCGCCTGTTCTTGCGCGATGCCGAAGAGGATCCCGCGCGTGTGCCCGAGATCCTCGCCGAGTTCCGACGCGAAGGCGTCGAGCTGATCTTCACGCTCGGCACACAGGCGACCCTGCTCGCGAGTCGGCACGAGACCGTGATCCCGATCGTGTTCACTGCGGTGACACATCCTGTGCGTTCCGACATCGTGCCCTCCTGGGACGGTTCAGGTCGGAACATCTGTGGTAACAGCAACTGGATCGCGCCGGAGACACTCGTCGATGTGTTTGGGCGCGCGGTTCCCGATCTGCGGAAGCTCGGTGTGGTGCGCAGTCAGGATGCGAAGGCGGTCAGTGGACTCGAGGTTCAGGGAATGCGGCGTTTCCTCGGCACTGACGAGGCGCCGGAACTTCGCTTGATCGAGGAGGTCGTGGGCGAGACCGAAGAACTCCTGGCCGCGGTGCGACGACTCGTCGAGCAGGAGGTCGACGCGCTGTGGGTACCGATCGACCTGCCGGTCTACTCGAACCTCGAGCCCATCGTCGAGGTCGCGCGCGAGGCGGGCGTGCCGATCGTGGCGAGCAGCGTGAAGGCCGTGGAGCGTTCGGCTGTCGTCGGGGCGGTCGTCGACTACGAGATGCTCGGTGAACGAGCGGTCGTTCTCGCAATCTCGGTGCTCGAGGACGACGTCGAACCGGGTGTTCTTCCGATCGGGACGATGCGTGGCTATCAGGTCGTCGTGAATCTCCGTGCAGCCGAGCAGTTGGGGGTTCAGCTCCCATTGCCTCTCCTAGCGACGGCCGATCGGATCCTCGGACGGGAGGATTCGGATGCACGATGAGCCCGAGGCTCAGAGGCTGACCCTCGGCCGCAAACTCGGCCTGGCGTTTCTCATCGCTGGGCTCGTCGTCACGACGCTGGCGTTCACACTGTTCTCGCCGCGCGCGGCGCAGAGCTTCGGAG
>JBCBZB010000115.1:0-10341 GCA_039815565.1 Planctomycetota bacterium | reverse complement strand
GACAAGAAGCAGGGAGATGAAGATCAGGCGCCGTCGCACGGTGAGGATCGGAGTCTAGTCCGGACCCGTCCGAGCGCCCAGCGGGACACCCTCAGTCAATCGAGCGCCCCAAGAACTCCGCGATCCGTCTCCCGAAGGGCCCTTCCCGACTGAGGTCGAGGTCGTTGTGGCCGTATCCGGTCGCCTCGACGAACTCGGCCTCGCCCCGCCAAGCCTCGACAAGTCGGCGGCCATGGTGCGTCGGAACGACGCGGTCTTTGTCGCCGTGGATCACGAGCGCCGGCACGTGGATGTCGGCCGCGAGTGACTCCGAATCGAACCGGTGACGTAGGAACAGACCGACCGGCAGCCACGGGTATTGATCACGGGCGACGCTCTTCAGGCTCGCCGGCGGTGCCGCGAGCAGGACTTGATCTGCCAGACCGAGGCTCGTGACGTGCACGGCGGAGAAGGTCCCGAGCGAGGTCCCAAACGCCAGGACCGGTCGCCCTCCCGCCTGCTCTCGGACAAGACGCGCCGCCTCCTCCGCTGCCGCGAGGATCGCAGCCTTTCTCGCTCGCCCCTCACTCTCGCCGTAGCCAGGATACTCGACGAACGTCGCACGCAGACCGTAGGTCGCCACACCCAAAGACCAACGCGCGGCCGCACCGAGTCGTTCGAAGTTCCCGACGAATCCGATGCAGAACTTGTCTGCATCCTCGGGCCCAGCCGTCGCGACCCGGAATCGAGAACCGCCGGCGCCGATCCGCAGAGTGTCGATCCGGAACTCGTGCAGCTCTTCGTCCGGAAGGATCGTCGCGTCCTTGCGGAACGCCCCGGAGAAGATCAGGCGCTCCTGGAAGGCGACGAACAGCAGAACGATCGCCAGGTAGGCACCCAGCAGAAGGATCACCGGGTAGATCCCCAGCAACATGATCAGAGCTGTCATCGATGATCACTGTCCGAACCCGTTCGCGATGGCGGTCGCGATCAGACGAGGTCGGTGTCGCCGAGTGTGTACCACCAGTGGTCGCGCAGCCAGTCCACGGGCATCTCGGCGTGGAACGGGTTCACGATCTGGATTCGCTCGAACCAGTTCGACGACGGTTGCCATGCGAAACCCAAGCGCTCGAAGTGCTTCGACTCCGGCGACCACGGTGCGAACATCGCAGCCATCGAAGTCCGGCCGGCCGCCTGACCGAGCTCGGCGGTCAGCTGCAGCATCGCGAGGCGAGCTTCGCCGTCTCCCTCGGCGGTCATCCAATCGGCAATCCAGCAGGCGTCGGGAACGAGCTCCCAGTTCACGCGCAGCACCGCGAAGCCGTGGAGCTCCGCGCCGCGGCGCGCCTCGATCAGCGTGTAGGTCGAACGCCCGTCTGGCACCTGGCGGTAGCGCCAGTCCACAACGTCTCGCGTCTTGTTCATCGCGCAGCGACGGCCGGCGAGGAATCGTTCGTTCAGTTGATCGAGATCCTGCGGGACCTCGTCGACGGTCCGGACCGTCAGCTCGGCATCGGACGTCTCACGCTGGATCTCACCGACCTCGAACGGCCGCACCAGGTAGTCGACCGAGCGGGTCATCTGGTAGCCGAGGAACTTCTCCCCGATCCGCCGGGCGTTCGGCACCGGGTAGCCGTAGATCACTCCGTCCCCACCGTCTTCACACCACTGGAACCAGGGTTGGCCGGTGTTGACGAACAAGCCTGGTCGCTTGAGTCCGGCGCGGTGCTCCTTGACCACAAACGAGTCGACGGCGTGGACGAAGATCTGCTTGCCGAAGTCCGTTGCGAAGGTCTGCGGCACACCGGCGTACTGGCCAGCGATCGTCCCATCGGGTGTCACAGCGAGCCAGATCCGGTGACCGGCCGGGTTCTGCAGATACTGCCAGTCCCAGAGTTCGGGAGCGCGATCCTCGAATCCTTCACCGACGACCTCGCGGAAGACAGTGTTGAACGACGGCAAGATCCCGGCCTCGTCGCCGGGCTGATACGGACGAATGTCGTACTCGAGAGGCATCGGTCTGCTAGTTCAGTCGCGGATCTCGGCGAGTCTCTGGCAGAACTGCACCAGCAGCCCCTCCATCCGGCTCGCAGCTGCGCGACCGGCGGCCAACACGTCTTCGTGACGCAGCCGTTCCTTGGATCGACCAGCGGCGAGGTTCGAAATGAGCGCCAATCCACAGACTCGGGCACCCATCGCGTTCATCGCTGTCGCCTCGTGCACGGTGCTCATTCCGACGGCGGCTCCACCAGCGCGCGCGAACAGCTCGATCTCGGCCGGAGTCTCGTAGCTGGGGCCGAGAACCCCGACGTACACCCCCTGCTTCAGATCGGGATCGCAGGCGGCCAGCTGGGCGCTGAGCGAACGGTCGTAGACCTCGCTCTGGTCCGGAAAACGCGGTCCGAACTCCTCGTGCCACTCCCCGAGCAGCGGCGAAGTCCCGGTCGTGTTGATCTGGTCGGTGATGCAGAGCAAGTCGCCTGGGACGAGTCCCTCGGCGATCCCCCCGGACGCGTTCGTCAGCAGTACGTCGCTCACGCCGAGCAGTGCGAGCGTGCGCAGTGGGCGGACGACCTCCTGCGGAGTCCAACCCTCGTAGACGTGAACCCGCCCAGTCAGACAAGCGATCGGCAGCCCCGAGACCTTGCCGATCAGGAGCTCGGCCCCGTGCCCCTCGACCTTCGGGCTCGGCCAACCTGGAACATCGGCGAACTGCAGCCGGTGATCGACTTCAACCCGGTCCTGGAAGCCCTTGGCCCCCGACCCGAGCACGATCGTCAACATCGGGACTTCGAACCCGAGCGAACGGAGATGGGCGAGCGCCGTGGCGACGGACTGAGATTCGTTGGTTGCGGTCATCGCAGAAGAAGCTGTCTCGCGCCTCAGGTCAGCAGGCCGGCGAGCGCTCCGGTCATACAGGTCGCCAGAGCTCCGGCGAACATCGCTCGGAATCCAATGCCAGCAAGGTCAGCTTTTCGATCCGGAGCAATCGACGACAGTCCACCGACCTGGATCGCGACCGAGCCCACGTTGGCGAAGCCGCAGAGCGCAAACGACGCGATCCGAATACTCCGATCACTCAACTCGTTCGCCTTCTGCATCTCTCCGAGATCCTTGAAGGCAAACAGCTCCGTGACGACCAGCTTCTTGCCGAGCAACGAGCCGACCGCCTCGGACTCGGCCCAAGGCACGCCGAGGAGCCACGCGAACGGAGCGAGGATCGACCCGAGGATCGACTCGAGCGTTGGCGCGTAACCCTCAGGCGCCATCTCATCGCCGCCGGAGAGGATCAGCCAGTAGCCGTTCGCGCCCGCCTCGAAGATCCAGTCGATCACGCCGACGAGTCCGAGGAATGCGACCAGCATCGCCGCGACGTTCAGCGCCAGCTTGAGTCCATCCGAGGCGCCGTTCGCAGCGGCTTCCACGACGTTGCTGGCCGTCTTCTCGATATGCACATCGACGCGCCCCATCGTGTCGGCTTGCTCGGTTTCCGGCTCCAGCAGTTTGGAGCAGGCGATGCCGGCCGGCACCGCCATGACCGAGGCGACCACGAGCAGTCCCGGATCGATTCCGAATCCGACGTAGAGGCCGAACACAGAACCGGCGATCGTCGCGAACCCTCCGGTCATGACCGCGTGGAGTTCGCTGCGCGTCATCGTCGGTAGGAACGGCTTCACGAGAAGCGGCGCCTCCGTCTGACCGACGAAGATGTTGCCACAAGCCGACATCGACTCCGCTCCCGAAGTCCCGAGAGCGCGCGCCATGACCTTCGCCATCACGCCGACCAGGCGTTGCATGATCCCGAGGTGGTACGCGATCGACATCACCGACGAGAAGAAGATGATGATGGGCAACACCGCCGTCGCGAAGATGAAGCCGACCTGCACGTAGCTGCTGCTGCCTTCTTCGCCCCCCTGGACCGCGAGCGCCGGATTGGTCGCCAGTGAGCCGAAGACGAACTCGCTCCCCTGCTTGGACAGATCGAGAAAGTCCTTCACCTGACCGCCGAACCAAAACAGCGCCTCGCTGCCCGGATCCCAGCCGAGGAGGAGCAAGCCCAGACCGAACTGAATGCCTAGCGCTGTGAGAATCGTCCGCCACCGGACCGACTTCCGATCTCGAGACAGCAGGAAGCAGAGCCCGAGGATGGTCAGGATGCCGAGCAGGGAGAGCAGCTGGAGAGGCACAGGGCGATCATTCCCTGATCGACGGGGCCAGACCAGTGTTCGTCTGCGATACCCTTGGCGAAGCTCGATGAAGCAGGACGAAGAGCAGAGCCCGAACTCGACCGATCAGCCAAGGGGCGCGACCACTCGCCACCTGAAGGACGGCGACGATCAACTCGTCCGCGAGGAGCCGCTGTGGATCGAGGTTCGCGACTCTCGCCTCCTGACACTACGCACGCCGGGCTGCACCGAGGACGATGAGGAGCTCGCGCTCGGGTTTCTGCTCGGAGAAGGTGTCCTCACGCACATCGACGAGGTCACGAGCATCCGGTTCTTCGCCGGAGACACCGACTCCCAACGGCCGGACACGGTGCGGGTCGGACTGCAGGGCGGAGCCAACGAGCGTGCAGTCGGTCGACTCAGTCGGACTCATGAGGTTCGGCCGAGCTGCGGCCTCTGCGGCTTGACCGATCTCGATGTACTCCTCGAGGACTTCGAACCACTGCTGCCCGGTATCCCGAAGCTCGACCTCGTGACCGTCGAGGATATCCGCACACGATTCCTCGACGCCGGTGATCTGTTCCGCGCGACCGGTGCCAACCACACCGCCGCCCTGTTCGACACCGACGGCCGACTCCTGACGGTCGGCGAAGACGTCGGACGTCACAACGCGCTCGACAAGGCGATCGGTCGGGCGCTGCGAGAGCGACTCGACCTCACGCGCACGGTCGCGATGCTGTCCGGCCGCGCCGGATACGACCTGATCTTGAAGTGCCTGCGCGCTCGGATCCCGACCGTGCTCTCGGTCTCTGCCCCCTCGGCGCTGGCCTTCGATGTGTGCGAACGCGCGGGCGCAACCCTGATCGGGTTCGTGCGCGAAGACCGAGCGAAGGTCTACACCGATTCCGGTCGACTCGTCGACTCGTCGACGGAAGACTGATGCGGCAACAAGCCGGCGAACAGCGCCGAGCCGAGCGTCGCTGAGGCTCCGAACCAAAGCGCGGTCGTGAGCGAACCCGTCGCGGCGATCGACACGCCGATCGCGGGTTGGGCGACCCCCTGCACTCCGCGCGCGAGGTTGTAGAGCCCCGAACTCGCGGTCGCGCGCAGTCCACTGGGAAAGTGCTCGCGGAACATCACGCCGAAGACCGACCAGGTCCCCATCCCGAGCCCGAGCGGAACGAACACGAGCCCGAAGGCGAAGAGGTCGGTGACGAGCTCGTCGAAGCGCAGCGCCACAACCGACAACCCGGCGGCGAACGACACGGTGAACGCGAAGAACACCATCCTCCGTCCGAAGCGATCGGCCAGCCAGCCAAAGACGAGATCGGCGACCAGGTGGACTCCGGAGATCCAGAGCTGGAGCATCGCGACCGAGCCCGCCGAGTGGAGCTTCCGCAGCTCCCCCGGCAACCAGGTGTAGACCGACCAGAACGTCGCCATGTGCAGGGTCAGGACGACGAGGAGCAAAACACCGGGCCGAAGGAGTGGCGGATTCAGGAACGCGCTCAGCGGCACGACCTGACGCCGCTCCGCCTGTTCCTGCCGCCCCGACTTCACCGAACCGGAGAGGACGAACCGCAGCAGAAACACCGAGAGTCCTGGGATCGCCGAGAGCATGAAGCACCCTCGCCAACCGACACTCTCTCCGAGCACGGACGCCATCAGCCCCGCCATCGCCACGCCGACTGGCGCGGCCGACTGCAGGATTCCGGCCGCACGACCTCGTGAGCCTTCGGGAACCGACTCGGAGACCAGTGCGTGCCCGATACCCCACTCGCCACCGACCCCGAAACCCGTCAGCGCGCGGGCCAGGAACAATCCAAGGAATCCATCGACGAGACCGGTGAGCAAGGTTCCAACCGAGAACAGAACAATGCTCAGCGACAGCCCGAGGACCCTCCCCCGGCGGTCCGCCAATCGGCCGAGGAGAAACCCTCCCAACGCCGACGCACCGAGCTGAACGGCTAACACGGTTCCGAACTGCTCCGCATTCAGCCCGAGATCGGCTTGCACTTCGGTGCGCAGAAAGCTCAGAAGCAGGAGGTCGTAGAGATCCAGCGCCCAGCCGAACCAACAGAACCAGAGAACTCGGGTCCCGAGAGATCCGAACGATCGATGACCTTCCCCGGATCTCGGCTTGCTGGCGTTTCGGTCACCCAAGGCGGGGCGAAGCATACGCCCGAAACCGGACCATCTACGTCAACCGGAGACCGTGGACCGCCCGAGCGCCATCGCTACGCTGCGCGCAGATGAACCCGAGCCCCCATGGCCCAGCCCCTCGCCGCCAGAGCCACACCGTGAAGGTCCGCGGTGTGTCCGTCGGCGGCAGCCATCCGGTGGTCGTCCAATCGATGACGAACACCGACACCGCGAACCCGGACACCACGACGACCCAGGTTCAGGAGCTCCACCAGGCGGGCTCCGAAGTCGTTCGCATCACGGTGAACTCGAAGGAGGCGGCCGCTCAGGTCTCGGAGATCCGACGCCGTTTGACCGATATGGGCAGCGATGTCCCGATCGTCGGAGACTTCCACTACAACGGCCACGTCCTGCTGCGCGAGTTCCCCGACTGCGCGGAAGCCCTCGACAAGTACCGGATCAACCCGGGCAACGTGGGCAAGGGCGCCCGACACGATGAGAACTTCGCCACGATGATCGACGTAGCGAAGGACTACGACAAACCGATCCGCATCGGCGTCAACGCGGGCTCGCTCGACCAGGAGTTGCTCGACCGGTTGATGGACGAGAACGCCAAGCTCGCCGAACCTTCGGACGCGCAATCGATCTTCCTCGAGGCGATGGTCCGAAGCGCGATCCAGTCTGCCGAAGCTGCGGTGGAGCTCGGACTGCCGGAGAACAAGATCATCATCTCCTGCAAGATCAGCCGGGTTCAGGAGATGGTCCGCGTCTACCGGATGCTCGCGGAGCGCACGAACTGTCCGTTGCACCTCGGGTTGACCGAAGCCGGCATGGGGAACAAGGGCGTCGTGTCGTCGACCGCGGCGCTCGCTCTCCTCCTGCAGGACGGCATCGGTGACACCATCCGCGTGTCGCTGACGCCTCGCCCGGGCGAACCGCGTACCGAGGAAGTACGCGTCGCGCAGCAGATCCTCCAGTCGCTCGAGATCCGTCCGTTCCTGCCCGAGGTCACGGCCTGCCCGGGTTGCGGCCGCACGACGTCCACGACGTTCCAACACCTCGCACAGGAGATCGAGGCCTTCCTCACGGAACGGATGCCCGTGTGGCGCGACGAGGTTCCGGAGGCTGCAGAACTAAAGGTCGCGGTCATGGGGTGCGTCGTGAACGGACCTGGCGAGAGCAAGGCCGCGAACGTCGGCATCAGCCTGCCGGGCACCGGCGAGGCGCCCCGCGCTCCGGTGTATGTCGATGGCAAGCCGTTCAAGACCTTGCAAGGCGAGCGACTCGCCGAGGAGTTCAAAGAGATCCTCGAGCAGTACGTGACCGACATGGCGTCGCGACACTGAGGCGTTGTTCGGCTCGGCCCGGTCTCGTGGCAACTCCGATCAGACAACGAGTCGCCCTCTGATCGGCGCTTTCGCCGTTTGCGTTCGACCGATCAAAACTGCCCGAATCACGGGTTTCCCCCTAATCCAACAAGAAGCCCATTCCGCTACTCTCCTTCCCGTTGGTAAGGGCTTCCGGGAATCCCACGACGGCTATGTCAGACCGGGACGTTCCTTCGCCAGCGCCATCTCGATCAGGGAGCCTAGGAAGGAACATGACTGCGACGGATCCGATGCAATCGTCCGACAACCCCCAAGTTGCAGCTAGCCCGACGGTCTACGTGATCGACGACGAGGTCTCGATCCTCAACGTCGTTCGCCGCGTCTGCGCGGGGATCGACGTCGACGTTCGAACGTTCGCGGACGCCCGCGTGTTCCTCGACGCCGTCACCCCCGAAACCGCCGGCTGCATCGTGCTCGACTACATCCTCGGAGACACCGACGGCTTTCAGGTGCTTCGCGAGCTGCGCGATTCGAACGTGCAGATGCCGGTGATCTTCATCTCCGGTCAGGCCGACATCCCCACCGCGGTCCAGGCGATGCAGCTCGGTTCGCTGCACTTCCTCGAGAAGCCGTTCGACCCTCAGCAGCTCACCGTCGAGGTCCAGAAAGCGCTGGCCCGCGATGCGGAGAACCGCGAGCGCCGTCGGATCCTGAACCAGATCGAGCAGCGGATCGACTCGCTGACGAAGCGCGAGAAGGAAGTCGCAGAGCTCGTCATTGCGGGCAACCCCAACAAGGTGACGGCCGATCGTCTCGGGGTCAGCCCGAAGACCATCGAGGTCCACCGCGCCGCGGTGATGCGGAAGATGGGCGCCACGTCGCTCGCCGAGCTCGTGCAGTTCTGGCTCTACCACCAGAACGAGGGCGACACCGGCGAAGCGCCGCCGAACCTCGGCGAACAGCTGGCTTGAGCCTGAGCGCGGGCCTTCCGCCCGCCCGGGTCGCTCCACGTGGTGGACGAGCCACCCCGGAAGACGCTTCCGCCGACCCCACGGGCGCGGGATGATGCGTCCATGACGGATCCGGCGGATGCGACCGCGCGCGCAGCGGCGCTCGATGCCCTGGGGTGCCCAGAGGGTCCGATCTCCTTCGACGGGCTGACAGCTCAGCACCTGGCGGAACGCTTCGGAACTCCGCTCTACGTGCATTCCGCGACCGCGCTACGCCAACGCATCCACTCGCTGCGGAGGGCCTTCGGCAACGAGGTCGAACTCTTGTACGCGTTGAAGGCCAACCCGCTAGCCGCATTGGTTCAGCGCGCGCACGCGAAAGGTCTCGGTGCAGAACTCGCCTCGGAGGGCGAACTCGAAGTCGCCCTTCGGGTCGGAGTCCCTGGCCGACGTATGCAGTTCGCGGGCCCCGGGAAGAGCGAGGCCGACCTTTGCCGCGCGATCGAAGTCGGTGCTTGCCTGAATCTCGAGTCCGAGTCCGAGGCGGAGCGTGTCCGAACGATCGCCGCCATCCTCGGCCGTCCAGCGCGAGTGCAGATCCGCGTCAACCCGATGCGACCGACCAGCGGCGCCCGACTGCGGATGGCGGACGTCTCGAGCCGGTTCGGAATCGATCGCCCGAGGGTCGGCCCCCTGGCGAAGCAACTGGATGAGGCCTCGGAGGTCGAACTCCTGGGACTACACGTCTACGGCGGATCTCAGACCTTCGACGGAGGCTCCTGGCTCGAAGCGGCCCGGGACGTCGATGCTCTGGCCAACGACATCCAAACGGAACACGGAGTCCGACTCCGACAATTGAACCTCGGCGGAGGCTTCGGCTGGCCGGTCTACGACGGCGATCCGCAGTTCGATCTCGAAGACACCGGAGTACGGTTCCGCGAGTTCGAGGCATCAACCGATCGGGCGTTGACGATCGAACTCGGTCGATACCTTTGTGCCGGCGGAGGCGTCTACCTGACGCGGGTGATCGATCTGAAGCGCTCGGGGAATCGCATGCACGCGGTGCTCGATGGCGGACTGCATCAGTGCGCCGCCGCCTCCGGATTCGGAGCTTCGCTGCGACGAGCCTACGCCGTCGTCCGCGCCGACGACCCGAACCCGACGGAGAAGCAGACGATGAGCCTCGGTGGCCCGCTCTGCACACCAGCGGATCGACTGGGTCGCGACCTGCGGATCGCGCCGCTCGATGTCGGTGACATCGTCGCCGTGCTGAATGTCGGTGCCTACGGCCTGACCTTCTCGCCGACCGAGTTCCTGAGCCACGCACGACCCGCCGAGGTCGTCGTCGATGAAGGCCAGGCACGACTCGCGCGCCGGCGCGGGACTCCCGAAGACGCGCTACGCGACCAACTCCTGGACGCCCCGCCAAACCCGAATCCGAGCTGACCGAGCCTCCTGCCTGGATGCGGTTCCCGATCCACGAAGACGACGCCGGCCAACGCGTCGACCGATTCCTCCGCCAGTGGCTGCGTCGCGCACCGATCTCGATGCTGCAACGCTGGATTCGGCAGGGCCTGGTGCGAATCGATGGGGAGCGGGCGGAGCCCGGAGCGATGCTCGAAGTCGGTCGAGAATTCGAGATCGTGATCGACCAGGCCGATCTGGCGGACTTCGTCACCGAACCGGTCTCCCAGCCCGACCGCCCCGGCCGTCCAGTCGTGCACCGCCACCAGGACCAGCACCTCTGGATCGTCGACAAGCCTGCAGGCCTTGCGG
>JBCBZB010000064.1:0-26930 GCA_039815565.1 Planctomycetota bacterium | reverse complement strand
GTCACAGAGCAAATCCGAAAGGCCGTATCTTCATCGAATGGCACGCCTGGTGCGGCATACCCGACACCGCCACTGGAGAGGATCTTTCCGTCCCTGATCAGAGAGTAGCGTAGTCCTCGGTCTCCCGCAGCCGCGGCGTGCGGAAGAGATCGACGGTCGGACCGTACTCCATCAGCCGCCCCAGATACATGAACGCGGTGTAGTCGCTGGTCCTGGACGCCTGGTTCATCGAGTGCGTGACGATCACGATCGTGTAGTCGCCCTTCAGCGCCGTCATCAACTCCTCGATCTTGCCGGTCGCGATCGGATCAAGCGCCGAGCAGGGCTCGTCCATCAACAGGATCTCCGGGTCCGCAGCGATCGCACGCGCGATGCACAGACGCTGCTGCTGCCCACCGGACAGCCCGAGCGCGTTGTCGTACAGCCGGTCTTTCACCTCGTCCCAGAGAGCCGCTCCACGGAGCGCCTTCTCACAGGTCTCCTCGAGCAGGTTCCGATCGCGTTCACCATCGATACGGAGCGAGTAGACGACATTCTCGAAGACGCTCATCGGGAACGGGTTCGACTTCTGGAACACCATCCCCATGCGCTTACGCAGCTCGATCACATCGACGTTCGATCCGTAGATCGAGTCCGAGCTGAGCTTCATGTCCCCTTCGATCCGAACGACGTCGATCAGATCGTTCAGGCGGTTGATCGATCGAAGGAGCGTCGACTTGCCGCAACCCGAAGGGCCGATCAGCGCCGTGATCTTCCCCTTCGGCACCCCCATCGAGATGTTGTGAAGCGCCTTCTTGTCGCCATACCAGAGGTTGAAGTCCTGGACCTCGAGCACGTACTCTTCGCCATCGAGCGCATCGTGAGTCTCGGTCGGCAGGGTCTCACCCTTCTGGATTCGCGCCAGGCGGTTGGATTCGGTCGTAGTCATGACGGTTCCAGCAATAGGGGACTAGGGGGTCAGAAGGCCGCAGACTCGTACTTCTTACGCAGCCGGCCGCGGAGCCAGATCGCGAGGAGATTGAGGATCGCGATGATCGTGATCAGGAGGAAGGTCGTGGTGAACACCATCGGCTTGGCTGCCTCTGAGTCGGGACTCTTGAAGCCCAGATCGAAGATGTGGTAGCCGAGGTGCATGAAGGAGCGATTCAGCCCGAACGGCGCTTCGGCCGCGATCGGCAGCTCGGGCGCGACCTTCACCGCACCGACGAGCATCAGCGGCGCGACCTCGCCGGCCCCTCGAGCCATCGCCAGAATCGCACCGGTGAGGATCCCCGGCAGTGCTCGCGGTAGGACGATCCGACGGATCGTTTGCCACTTGCTGGCTCCGCAGGCGTAGCTGCCCTCTCGCATCGAGTTCGGCACCGCGGACAGCGCCTCCTCGGTGGCGACGATGACAACTGGCGCGGTCATCAGGGCCAGGGTGAACGACGCCCACAGAAGCCCGCCGGAACCGAAGGTCGGCGATGGTAGGCGCGACTCGTAGAGCAGATCGTCGATTCCAGCACCGACGATGTAGCAGAAGAACCCAAGCCCGAAGACCCCAAACACGATGCTCGGAACGCCGGCCAGGTTGTTCACGGCGATGCGGATCAGCGAGACGATCGGTCCGGACTTCGCGTATTCGCGCAGATAGAGCGCAGCCAGGACTCCGAACGGAACGACCGCCAGGCACATGAACAACGACATCATCACGGTGCCGAAGATGGCCGGGAAGACACCGCCCTCGCGGTTGGACTCACGTGGTTCGTCGGTGAGGAACTCCCACCACCGATCGAGGTAGATCGACAGCTGCCGGCCAGCCCCGATCTGGTTGGCCGGAAAGGCTCGGACGATCTCGCCGATCTCGACGACCGCGGACACATCTTGGTCCGAGGTCTCGAACTGAATCACGAATCTCGAGGCCTCGCGGCGAATACTCCGGTCGCGAGACGCGAGGTCTTCCAGCTCACGACGCAGCTGCAACTCACTCGACTCGAGTTCCTCGAGCTGTGCCAGCACCGTCTCGGAGGGTCGGCGGTAGCCGAACTCCCGCTCGAGACGTTCGAGGCGCTGACGAGTTCGCTCCGCGGATTCCACCTGCCCCTCGCCGCGATAGCGGATCAGGGTGTCGTGGACGTCGAGCCACAGCGGATCGACGTCGTTCCGTCGCCCGACGGTGCGACGCTCGAGCCGCAAGTCCTCGACCTCGTCAGCGAGCTCGGCGATCTCTCCGCCCTGCAATCTCTGCGATTCCGCGACGAGGTCCCTTACCCCATCGTGCCAGTCCTCGAATCGACCGAAGGCCGGCTCCGCTCCCCACCAGACCCGGGCGACCGCTTCGACCGCGTCTCCGTCTCCCAGCCCCTCCGGTGGAATCAGCACCGTGGTGACACCGGACTCGACTCGCCTTCGGACGTAGAGAGCCGGTTCGGCGCCATCCGAGCGATCGACGCGCCGAAGCGCTTCCGCGATCCACTCTGCGCGGGCCGCGTCGCCCCCTCCGGTCGGCGCAGCCAACAGACGAACCGAGGCTTGGGAGTGCTCCGCGTCGCTCCAGCCCGAAGGTACGGGGAACAGCTCGGCGCTCGCCGTCGGGTAGCCGAAGAAGGGGCCACCTTCCCGACGATCGACGCGGACCGCCCAGCGCGGGAACCGGTCCGATTTCACCTCGCGCACCTTCTCGACCCAACGGAACCGACTGCCGAACAGATCCGCGTTGCCGGTGAGAACGAGTCGTCTCGACACTCGACGATCGGCATCGAGAGCACGGCGCATCGCAGCCTGAACACCTTCACTGGCCGGAATCAGGTCCGACTCTCGAAGCTCGTACTCTTCCTCTCGGGTCACCTCGCCGAGCACGACAACCCGAGACCGGCCCGAGTCGACGACCGTCTCGATGATCCGGCTCGGCCAGAAGGTCGGCAGCCCTCGCGAGCCGATCCAGACCAGCAGGCCGAGGATCATGCCGAGGCTCACGACCAGAGCCGATCCGGTCAGCCAGACCATCGGCTCACCCCGAGCCACGATCGAGTGCCCCCGGCGTCGGACCGATTCCACGCGGTCCTTCTGGACCGGAACTCTGTCGGAGGGAGCCGTCATAGTTGGCTGAACTTCCGGCGGTAGTGCTGCCGAACCGCCTCGGCCAACGAGTTGATCACGAACGTGATCGCGAACAGGACCAAAGCCGCCAGGAAGAGCGTCCGATAGTGCGTGGATCCAGCCGGCGCCTCCGGCAGCTCGGTCGCGATGCCCGCCGACAAGGTCTGGAAGCCCTTGAACACGTCGAGATCGAGAACCGGCGTGTTGCCGGCCGCCATCAACACGATCATCGTCTCACCGACGGCCCGGCCGAGTCCGATCATGATGGCGGAGAACAGTCCCGAGGTCGCCGTCGGCAACACGACGCGGACGGCAGTCTGCCAAGGCGATGCCCCCGCCCCAAGGGACGCCGCGCGAAGGTTCTCGGGCACGCTGGACAGCGCGTCCTCGGCAATCGTGTAGATGATCGGCACGACTGCGAAACCCATCACCAACCCGACGACTAGCGCGTTTCGTTGGTCGTAGACGCCGACGGGCGAGAGATCGAAACCACCGACGTCGAACCCGTCCCGCAGATCCCAGGTCCCACCAAAGAAGGACCCGAGCCCGTAGTAGCACAGCGCGGCCAGGCCGAACGCCAGCCCGAGAAACGCCACCGAGCCAATGGCCCACTTGATCAGATGACGCCTGGCGGCGATCTGCCGAGGGACGTCCATCGACCGGCTACGGATCACCGGGTTGACGAACCGAACCATCGAGAAGCTCGTCAGAACCGCAGCGAACGGCAGCGTCAGCAGCAACCAGGCCGGGAGCCCGGAGCCACGGTCGGAGTCGGAGAGCCAGAGTCGGAGATCCGAGTCGAACAACACTTGCTCGATCCAGTCGTTCGAACCGAGCCCCAGGGCCAAACCGAACACGACCGCGATCGCCATCAGCGGCATCCGCAGCCCCTGCCTCGGCAGCGTCTGGCGCAGAGGAAAGCTCTGCCAGAGAAACGCCGCTCCGAGCACCGCGGACGGAATCGTGACCGCGCAAGCGATCAATCCCGCGACCCGATCCTCGACGAACGGTGCGAGCACGACCGCCGCGACGAAGCCGAGCACGACTGAGGGCAGGCTGGCCATCATCTCGACGATCGGCTTGATGCGCGCACGACGCTGCTTCGACACGAACTCACTGGTGTAGATCGCCGCCAGCAGAGCCAGCGGAATCGACAACAGCATCGTGTAGAACGTCGCCTTCAAAGTTCCGAAGATCAGCGGGACCAGACCGAACTTCGGCTCGTAGCTGTCGCTCGCCGCAGAGGTCTGCCAAGCGAAGGCCGGTCCTTCTCGCCCCTCGTAGGCGACCGGGGAGAAGATCGACTTCAGCGACACCTCCGGGTGGCCGAGATCGACCCCGAGAGCATAGCCGACTGTGCCTCCCCGACCATCTGCTGTGCCGCACGCCGCCAGAATCCGATCCGCCTTCGGAGCGAACGCAACGACCTCGACGGGTCCGGACCCGACCTCTGCACTCCCGAGGACCTGCTCGGTCGTGACCTGCAGCAGATGGAGACCTCCGGACTCGTCCCCGGCGACGACCGTGCGGCCGCGCGCGGATGTCCCGAGCTTCGTGACGGCGCAATCCGCGACCGCGAACTCCTTGGTTCGAATCAGTCGCTGCCGATCGAGCCCGGTGGAGACGTCGGGAACCAGGAACCACGCGGACACAGCACCGGAGCCGTGCCCGACGATCAGCGTCTTCCCGCCGAGCAAGGTGACGATGTCGCGAACGTCGGTGGCTCGCCCGACCTCTGCGTTCTCGACGAGGTTGAGGTTCTGCTCGAGGATCAGATCCTCGTCGATGCTGATGCGGAGAGCGTGGCCGCGGGGGTCGACCAGAAGCGCCCCACGGCCGGCGTCGAGGAAGCGCAACCATCGGCCAGCCTGCGCACGCTCACTCTCGATCTTCAGCGAGCGTTGGCCCTCGTACTCCGCCGTTCGCTCGCCACTGAACAGATCCTCCTCGACGCGGAATGCGACGTGGCTCAGGATCGGCTCGGGTTCGGCCGGCAACCGACTCAGCACCACGACATCGATCGCCGAGGAACGGTCGTTGCGATCACAGTCGGTGATCGGAGCCTTCGCGACCTCGACGACCTCGGAGAGCTCGACCGCCAGGACGAGCTTGCGGAACCGGCTACCCGGGAGGCGCTCGACCAATCCTCGCTCCTGACCCGACCCGACCACCGCACGAGTCACTCCACCGGGTCGAACGATCTCAGGTGGAAGCCCCTCGGTTCGTTCGAACTCGATCGCGAAGGCGAGGTCGCACAGTCGGATCGAGCCGTCGGAGTATCCGAGCACGAAGGCGGAACCATGGCTCGCCCCGCCGACCGCTGTGAGGACGACCTCGGATTCGCGTCGACGTAGGTCGATCTCCCGAAACACCTCTCCGGTGTCCGCGCGCAGAACCCGCACAAACTCGTCTTCGTCGAGACGCCAGTAGGTCTGCCCGAACTCGTCGGATCCGATTCGAAGCGGCTTGGCTCCAGCGGAGGTCGTCGACAGGCCGAGCGGCTGCTTCGCCGCCTCGAACTCCGCGTCGTCGAACAAAGGGGCCACGACGAGGACCAGGAACACGGCGACTCCGAGCACCGCGAAGATCGTCCCGAGACCGCCAACCGTGATCAGCCCGCGCGCGCAGCGATCCGAGAACTGGACACTCCGGCGGTTCCGCGCCGACCGCCCCCGCTTGAACCCGGAGGTCTTCCAGCTGTCCGCGCCGGAATCCGTTGGCCGATTCGGGGCTTCGAAGCCGGAGGATTCTTCCGTCTCGGACATCACCGCGCCTGCAGATCCAAACCGACTCGCGAGGCTGCGAGTCTCGCCTGATCGAACGACAGTGGGAGGAACCCCTCGCGCACCACGACTTCCTGCCCCTCCGCACTCATCAAGAAGCGGACGAACTCCCGTCGCAGTGGGTCGAGCTCCCCGTTCGGCTCGTAGTTGACCGCGATGATCAACAGTCGCGTCAACGGATAGGTCGTGAGGTTCAGGGCCTTCGGTAGGAACGCCCCGTCGGATCGCTCGACACGAATCGGAACGAGCGCCACGTCCTGGGTCTTGTAGCCGATGCCGGAGTAGCCCAACCCGAACTCGTCATTGGCCAGGCCGAGCACGACCGAGGACGAACCGCTGAGCTCCTTCACGTTCGTCTTGAAGTCCCCGTCTTCGAGCACGGTGCGCTTGAAGAAGCTGTAGGTGCCCGACGCAGCGCTTCGCCCGTAGAGCGAGACCGGACGGTTCTCCCAATCCTCGTAGCCCTGCAGCCCGAGCTGCCCCCAGGTCATGACCTCTCGATGTCCGCGGAAGCGGGTCTGCGAAAACGCCGCGTCGAGCTGTTCGAAGCTGAGGCCGATCTCAACGATCGGATTGTCGCGATGCACGTAGACGCCGACCATGTCGACGGCGGTCGGCAACATCGTCGCCCGATAGCCGAATCGGTCCTCGAACTCGTCCTGCTCGGTCGGCCTCAACGGGCGCGACATCGGCCCGAAGGACGCGGTGCCCTCGATCAAGGCCGTCGGAGCCGTTCCGGATCCCTTGCCCTCGATCTCGGTCTTGACGTTCGGATACAGCCTCCGGAAGCCATCGGTCCAACCCGCCATCAGGTTGTTCATGGTGTCGGACCCGACGCTCTTCAGCCGACCGGCAATCCCACCGGCCCGCTCGTAGTGCGGGAGCGAGTCATCGATCGGCACGACTCCAGAGCCGTCTTCGGCACGCCCGACCTCGGAACGGCCCGACCAGACGGAGTGCCGAGCCGACTCGGACAGCACGGGACGTTCAGGCACGAAGGCCAGCAGAGCGAGGGCCAAGAGCCCAAGAGCGGAGACTGTCCAACCGAACTTCATGTTCGCCGTAGGCGCAGGCCACTTGTCGTATCCGCCGGGGGCCACCGAGGAAGTCCGGTCGGCGCGAACTTTCCATGAGGCTGGCGCGCCGCATCAAGGTCGGAACAAGACCGCCCTCAGACCCCCGAACTCGGCCCCCTCGCGACGAATCAGTGCCCCGCCATCGCAGCTGAGAATCGGTGCTGTTAGCCTCTCCGCTCCTCTCCAACAGCGCCACCTCGGACCCGGCACCGCGTTCCACCCAACTCCTCGAACCCGACCGGGCCCACCCCAGAAGACCCCACCCGATGAGCCAATCGAGCGACCATTTCTCTGCGCGTCGGAGCCTTCAAGTCGGCTCCCAGTCCTTCGACTACTACTCGCTGCCCGCCCTGCAGGAGCAGGGACTCGGCAAGATCGACGAGCTGCCCTACAGCATCCGCGTCTTGCTCGAGTCGGCGCTGCGTAACCACGACGACTTCATCGTCACCGAGAAGGACGTGCGCGAGATCGCGAACTGGGGTCCCGAGACCGCAGGCAAGGCGGAGATCCCGTTCCTCCCGGGTCGCGTCGTGCTCCAGGACTTCACCGGCGTCCCCTGCGTCGTCGACCTCGCAGCGATGCGCGCGGCGATGAAGCGGCTCGGCGATGACCCCAAGAAGATCAACCCGCTCGTTCCCTGCGACCTCGTCATCGACCACTCGGTGCAAGTCGACGCCTTCGGCTCGGAGGCAGCGTTGCAGACGAACCTCGACTTCGAGTTCGAACGCAACCAGGAGCGCTACGAGTTCCTGAAGTGGGGCCAGCTGGCGTTCCAGAACTTCCGCTGCGTTCCCCCGGCGACCGGCATCGTCCACCAGGTCAACCTCGAGTACCTCGCCGGCGTCGTGCTCACGAAGCAGCAGGATGGTGCGACGATCGCCTACCCGGACAGCCTGGTCGGGACCGACAGCCACACGACGATGATCAACGGCCTCGGCGTTGTTGGCTGGGGCGTCGGTGGCATCGAAGCCGAGGCGGTCATGCTCGGCCAACCGGTCTCGATGCTGCTGCCAGAAGTCGTCGGGTTCGAGCTCAAGGGCAAACTGCCCGAGGGGGCGACGGCCACCGACATGGTGCTCACGGTCACCGAGATGCTTCGCGCGCACGGAGTCGTCGGCAAGTTCGTGGAGTTCTTCGGCGACGGCATGAAGGGGATGAGCCTCGCGGACCGCGCGACCATCGCGAACATGGCGCCGGAGTATGGCGCGACGATGGGCTTCTTCCCGGTCGACGAGGAGACCCTCAACTACATGCGCCTGACCGGCCGCAGCGAGGAGCAGATTGCACTCGTCGAGGCCTACACGAAGGCCCAGGGGCTCTTCGCTGAAGACGGCGCCAAGACTCCCACCTTCCGTAACACGCTCGCTCTCGATCTCCAGAACGTTGTGCCGAGTCTCGCCGGGCCGAAACGCCCGCAGGATCGCGTCGCTCTGAGCAAGATGCAGACGACGTTCCAACAGGCGCTGAGGGCACCGACGGACCAACGCGGCTTCGCGCTCGGCTCGGATGCACTGTCGAGCACCGGCACCGTGCAGAACGGGCGAGCTCACGAGATCAGCCACGGCTCGGTCGTGATCGCGGCGATCACGTCGTGCACCAACACCTCGAACCCCGCGGTGCTGGTCGCCGCCGGCCTCGTCGCCCGCAAGGCACGGGCGAAGGGCCTCACCGTGAAGCCCTGGGTCAAGACCAGCCTCGCTCCGGGCTCGCGGGTCGTCACCGACTACCTCGAAAAGGTCGGCCTCGACCAGGATCTCGATGCCCTCGGGTTCCAGACCGTCGGCTACGGCTGCACGACCTGCATCGGCAACTCCGGCCCGCTGCCGGATCCGGTCCGCAATGCGATCCACTCGGCCGACCTCGTGGCCGCCTCGGTCCTGAGCGGCAACCGCAATTTCGAGGGTCGCGTCAGCCCCGACGTGAAGGCGAACTACCTCGCCTCCCCACCGCTCGTCGTCGCCTACGCGCTCGCCGGCTCAATCGACCTGGACTTGGAGAACGATCCACTCGGTCAGGACGCCAGCGGCAACCCGATCCACTTGAAGGACATCTGGCCAACGACTCAAGAAGTCCAGGCCATGGTCCAAGAAGCCGTCGGCTCGGAGATGTTCCAGAAGCGCTACGGAACGATGGAGGGGCCCGAACCGTGGCAAGCGATCTCGGTCGAAGGCTCGGAGCTCTACCAGTTCGACGCCAAGAGCACCTACGTCCAAGAACCCCCGTTCTTCCTGAACATGGAACGTGAGCCGTCCTCGATCACGTCGATCGACGGTGCCCGCTGCCTTGTCAGAGTCGGCGACTCGACGACGACCGACCACATCTCGCCTGCGGGCGCGATCAAGGCCGACAGCCCGGCCGGCGAGTTCCTGCAGCAGAGCGGCGTCGACCCGCAGGACTTCAACAGCTACGGCTCACGACGCGGCAACGACCGCATCATGACTCGGGGCACCTTCGCGAACATCCGCCTGCGCAACCAGATGGCGCCCGGCACCGAAGGCGGCCTCACGACGCACCTACCCAGTGGCGAGCAGACCTCGATCTACGACGCGAGCCAGCGCTACCAGGAAGAGGGCACGCCGCTCTGCGTCCTGGCCGGCAAGGAGTACGGCACCGGCTCCAGTCGCGACTGGGCAGCGAAGGGCACGAACCTGCTCGGCATCCGCTTCGTCCTCGCCGAGAGCTACGAGCGCATCCACCGCAGCAACCTGGTTGGCATGGGTGTGTTGCCGCTGCAGTTCCAGGACGGCGAGACCCTCGAGTCGCTCGGCCTCAACGGCCACGAGCACTTCAGCGTCGAGCTGGATGACAGCCTGAAGCCGCGGCAGCTCCTGACCGTCAAGGCCACCCCCGCCGACGGCGGCGACGCGAAGAGCTTCGACGTCCTTTGCCGCATCGATACGCCGGTCGAAGTCGACTACTACAAGAACGGCGGCATCTTGCAGACGGTGATCCGCAAGCTGCTCGACTGAGCAGCCCTGAGAAGGGTGGCGTACGTCGTCGAAGTCCCGATCGGGTTCCTCGTCGCCGGCGCCTCCCTGGTCGGACTCGGCGTCGGTGGCTACCGGATCGCCGAACGACGTGGTCGGCGGCTCCAACAACGCGCAGACCACATCCTCCACTCCGGTGCGGACCACGACGAACCGATCCCGGGCGGCTTCGTAAGCGTGCTGACCCAGTCCGCGTGCTTCATGGCGACCGTCTGCGGCGCGCTCATGCTCCTGGTCGCGACCTTCACACTGGAGCCCGGTGTCCTGGGCCTACTCACGATCGCTCTCTGCCCGACGCTCCTCTGGCGAGGGATCCAGATCCTGCGCCGAGATCCGAGAGCCATCGGCCCGTTCGAACCCGGAACCGCACACAGAAACATGGCCGGAGGCCTTCTGCTGTTCTGTGCGCTTTCGATACTCGGGCTGATGCTCGGGTTCTGCTCCGGCCCACGGCTCTGACGCGCGGGTCGAGAGGCTCAGAACCCCGGCGCGAACAACGACACCGGACGCGCCTCTCCGACACTGATGCTCGAGGAACTCGGGGAGAAAGCGATGACCTGGGCGAAGATGGTCAGACTCGTCGTGGACGGGCCCAGAGGCTCCGCGACCGTGGGCAAGCAGAGCATGCCGTTCGAGTCGAGGGTGCCGACGGATACTCCGAAGAGGGGCACGCCGGTCAGAATCGAGCCGTTCAGAAACGGGAGGTAGAACGGCGCCGGATCGAAAGCGAAGTTCAGGGCAACGACATCACCCGGCGGCCCGCCGATCGTGTAGTCGATGGACTCGCCGACTCGCGCCACCGGAACAACCTCCAGCGTGTAGACCGGCCCCGTGCTCAACTGGACCGGCGACGGTGGATCTGCCGCGATCGGAACCCCGGCCGAACCGGTCGTTCCGGACGTGACATCGAGGCCGGGCGCTCCGCCCTGAACGGCCAGGTTCCGCGCGAAGGTCGGGCTGCGAACGAGGCTGAGACCGGGCCCGCCGTCGGGGACCATGCCGACGGCTGCCCCTCCGTCTCCGCCGACCGCTTCGACCTCCTGAAGAAACAGATTCGCGTTGACCGCTGAGAGACCAGCGAGACCACTCGACGAAGCACCGTCTTCCCCTCCCACGAAGCGACTGCGCTGGATGTGGACGGTGCTGTTCATGATCTCCAGCGCCGCACTGTGAAGCGAACTCACGTCGCAGTTCACCAGAACCACATTGCTCGCAAACGAGATCGAGAACGGAGTCAGCAGAGTTGCATCGGTTTGCCAGTTCTCGATCCAGATCAGGGCGCTACAGCTCTGGATCGTCACTCCGCAGTTGAGTGACGGCTCCGACTCGACACCGCTGACGAGCACCGAACCGGGGGCCGGGATGCCGCTGATCGTCAGTCCCCCCTGAACCTCCACGCCCGGTCCATCCGCGATGATGCGCAAGGGTCGGTCGACAGTCGCGGCGAGGTAGAAGCCTGGCTGAATCAGCAACGTGTCTCCGGGCGACGCGAAGTCAATCGCCGACTGCAGCTGGTCGAACTGAGCTCCTCCCGAGTCGTCGACGGTCCAGGTGTTTTGCGCGGAGAGACCGACCGCCAGGAGAATGACGGACACAAAGAGTCGGGGAGACACCATGGGTTGAGCAGCGGGAGCACGGCGGACCCTAAACGCAGTCTGTGAATCGGTCGAACGCGCCGGGAGGAACAACCGGAATCAGTCATCTCGCTGGAGGAACCAAGCCGCCATGCGACGGAGGTCTCGGCCACGAACCCAGGCAGATCAGCGGAGCGCCGAGCGACCCGGGCACGGTCGGCGAGAAGACAGAGATCGGTCGATGGATCCGAGCGAACCGGCGGAGCGAATCGGCGAGGTGGATGACTTATGCACGCTCCCGGCTCTGGCTCGGAATCTCAGGTGTCGGGACCATGGTCCTGATCGCCGTGGCAGGCCTTCTCCTGGATTGGCCGAGGCGACTCGTCGGAATGAGCGATATCTCAGCACTCGCCTGGGTTCTCGGAGCCTACGTGCTGGTCCAACTGCCCTTCGACCTGCTCGGGGGCTACCTGTTGCCACACCGGTTCGGCCGTCGCGCACCACCGATGTCGCGGTTCGCCGCCAGCTGGCTGCGCGGGGTGCTGCTCCAGGTCGTCGTGATGCTCCTGAGCGCCCTGCTGATCGTGACCGCCGGCAGTGCCGGCGGAACCGCTGTCGGCCTCGCATCCTATGCCGCCCTGATGATCGTGCTCATCCTGGTCCAAGGCCCACTCGCACAAGTCGTCGGCGGACTGAAGGAAGTCGAGGCGCGGGAACGCACGGTCTCGCTCCAAAGCGACGACGAAGGCTTCACCGGTGGCATCGTCGGGCCTCCAGGTGCAGACCGGATTCTGCTACCGGCTCACTGGCAGACCGACGGCGAACAGTCAGCTTTGCCGATCGCGATCTCGCGACGAAAGACCATCGTCGCAAGTGGGGCCCGCCTTCGCGGCCTCGTTTGGGCGGTGGCCTGGAACCTGGCAGGGTTCGTTCTCTCCGTCGAACTCATCCCCGGCGCGAACGTCTCGGAGGTCCCCGGACTCCTCACCCTGTCCTTGGGCATGACCCTCTGGTCCTTCCTCGGACTGCTGCTGCTCCCGTCCCTGAGCCGCCCCGCCGTCCTCGAAGCCGACCGCGCCACGTTGGACGAAGCGGAGTGGCCGAAAGAGCAACTGCAGGCGACGATTCGCTCCCTCGACCGACTCCAGGACGACGAACCGGATCGACCGCGCTGGGTCGAGCGAGTCTTCCACCCACTCCCCGCCGTCCGAAGTCGCCTCGTGGCTCTCGAGCAATCGACCCCGGCCCGGAGGTCGGTCCTTGGCGGCTGGCACACCGCACGGACCTCCCTGTTCTTGAGCTGGGCTTGCCTCGGGTTCCTCTCCCGGATCGTTCACTGCAACGCGGGCCGCCCCGCATTGTGGGTGCTCCTGCCGAGCGACTGAGTCGCGCGATGAGCTCGGATCAGGGGAAGATCCGGCGGTCCTCGTAGTTGTCCGCGATCTTCTGGATCGCGACGGCCATCGCAGCCGCACGGTTGTCGGTCTCCCAGCGACGGGCCGCTTCCCGCATCTGGTGGAATCCAGAGACCATCGTCTCCTCGAGACCGGACCGGACGAGATCCGCCTCGGAAGCCCCGACAGAGAGACGAGCGGCGAGATCGTGGTCGAAACTCTGGCCCGTGAGCTCCTCGACAGCCCCCAGCACGCGGCCGATCGACGCCCCCGCGAAGCGACGCTCCATCCGCCCGAACCGCACGTGCGTCATGTTCTTGATCCACTCGAAGTACGAGACCGTCACACCACCGGCGTTCAGGTAGAGGTCCGGCAGGATCAGCTTCCCGCGATCACGCAGGATCTCTCCGGCTTTCGCGGTCGTCGGCCCATTGGCCGCCTCGGCGATGATCGATGCCTGGATCTCCGGGGCGTTGTCCGGAGTCAGCATGTTCTCGAGCGCCGCAGGCAGCAGGATGTCACAGGGCCAGGTCAGACCTTCGAGCCCCGGCCTGCTGCCCTCGATCTTGATCTCTCCGTCGAACTCCATCAGCGAGCCGCCCTCGGCACGACGCGCTGCAACGGCCTCGAAGTCAATGCCGCGCGAGTCGTAGAGGGCACCCTCGCGCTCGAGGATGCCGACGATGCGCACTCCTTCCTCGGCGAGGAATCGGCACGAGTGCAGGCCAACGTTGCCGAGCCCCTGCACGACCAGAGTCTTGCCGTCGAGACCGACGGACAGGCCGAGCCGCTTCATCTCCCCCGCCTCGGACACCGTCTCACGAATTCCGTAGAAGACTCCGAGCCCAGTAGCCTCGACCCTACCTCGGACCCCGCCCTGAGACAGTGGCTTGCCAGTCACACAGCCGGCCGCGCCTCGCTCCCCACGCGCCATCGCCATGTAGGTGTCGGCCATCCAGGACAACTCGCGAGCGCTCATCCCCATGTCCGGAGCAGGAACGTCCACGCTTGGACCGATGCAATTGCGCAGCCAGAGTTCGTAGGTGAACCGGCGAATGATCCGCTCGAGCTCACGGTCCGAATACTCGGAGCGATCGATGTGAATCGCTCCCTTGGCACCGCCGTACGGCACATCCAGCAGAGCGCACTTGTAGCTCATCAACGCGGCCAGGGCCGACACCTCGTCTTCAGAGGCATGGCGCGTGAGCCGGATACCGCCCTTCACCGGCTGACGGTGCAGCGAGTGATGCGCGCGCCAACCGTGGATCACCTCGATTCGCCCATCGTCTCGTTCGAGCGGGAAGGTGATGTGGTAGACCGCGTTGCAGGACTTGATCTGCTCGGCGAGACCCGGCGGCAAGTCGAGCAGTTTCGCCGCGCGGTCGAACTGCAGGTTCACCTGCTGGAAGAACGGAATCGTGTCGGACATCGGCGCTTATCGGATGCGGAACAAGGATCCCGGTGCCTCAGCACCCGGGCAATCGAGCACCCGCTGTCCGGGTCAGACTACTCAGATCCGGACCTCTTCGCCCTCGACAGGGACTGTCACAAGCGCGAATCCTTCGTCTCGAAGCGCCCCGGCGAAGTGCTGTGCCGGGTCTTCCTCCGCGTGCACGACGAAGACTCGTCGAGTGTGATCCTTCAGATGCCGGAGGAAGGCGAGTAGCTCGTTCCGGTCGGCGTGCGCCGAGAGCCCAGGTAGGAACCGGACCCGGCAACGCACCTCGTGCCGCACACCCAATATCGGGACTTTCGGATATCCGTCGAGCAACTTCCGGCCGAGGGTCCCCTTGGCCATGAAGCCGACGATCAACACACAGTCCTCCGGACGGTGGATGCTGTGCCGAAGGTGATGCAGGACCCGGCCCCCCTCGCACATCCCCGAACTCGCGATGATGATGCCTTCGCGGACGTTATTCAGCGCGCGACTCTCTTCGGGTGAACCGACGGCGCGCATGCCTTCGAAGAAGAACGGATCCTGCCCGCCTTCGAGCAGCGCCCGCGTCTGTTCGTCCCAGAGCTCGGGATAGCGACGCGTGATCTTCGTGGCCTCGGCGGCCATCGGGGAGTCGGCCCAGATCCACTGCGACGGGATCCGGCCGGTGTACATCAGGCGGTTGAGCATCACCAAGAATCCTTGCGTCCGCCCAACGGCGAACGAAGGGACCACGATGCGGCCGTGATCAGCCATCTCCTCGTTGACGATGTCGGCGAGCTGGTTCTCGATGTCTCCGACCGCGTCGTGGATTCGATCCCCGTAGGTTGCTTCGGTCAGAAGCACGTCGACCGGTGGCATCGGATCCGGGTCCTGCAGGATCTGGAGTCCGCTCCGTCCGAGATCACCGGTGAACCCGACCCGCACTTCGCGCCCTTCGTCGTCGATCGTCAAGACGACCATCGCGGAGCCGAAGATATGGCCTGCATTCAAGAGCTCGCAGGTCACTCCGGGCACGACTTCGAATCGCTGGTGATAGCGGTGTGCCTTGATCTGGCGCGTTGTCTTCTCGACGTCCTCCTGGTCGTAGGGGGGCTCCCAGTCGATGCCCTTGCGCTTCAGGTAGCGGGCGTCGTTGGCCTGCAAATGAGCCGAGTCGCGCAGCATGACCGGCAACAGATCTGCGGTCGGCTCCGTGCAGTGGATGCGTCCGTGGAATCCGAGCTTCACCAGACGCGGCAAGGCACCGCTGTGATCGATGTGGGCGTGGCTGAGCACGACCGCATCGACCTCGTGCGCCGTCAGGCCCAGGTCCTGATTCGCCCGCGTCGCCTTCCGCCTCGGCCCCTGAACGAGTCCGCAGTCGAGCAGGATGCGCTTGTCACCGACTCGCAGCAGGTGACGAGAGCCGGTCACCTGACGAGCGGCACCCAGGAATTGGATCGAGACGACCATGCCACCCTTGAGTCTACCGCTGTCGGTGGGGCTCCGAGGCGAACCGAAGCGGAACTCCTGCGTCTTCGCCGTACACTCGTTGCGTTCGCCTCTCTCCCCCCTCGCAGCTCACGCTGAACGCCTTCACCGCATCCCCTCTGCTCGCCGTCACGCTAACCCCACTCGACTGGGGATTGATCGCGGCCGTCCTCGTCGTCTCGCTCGGGATCGGCGTGTGGTCGACACGACAAGCGAGCAAGTCGGAGGAGCAGTTCTTCCTCTCGGGACGTTCGATGCCCTGGTGGGTCCTCGGCACGTCGATGGTCGCGACGACCTTTGCGATCGACACACCGAACCTGGTCACGCAGATCGTCCGCGAGAACGGCGTGGCGGGAAACTGGATCTGGTGGGCGCTCCTGCTGTCGACGATGTCGACGACCTTCATCTTCGCCCGGCTGTGGCGGCGCTCGGAGGTGCTGACCGACAACGAGTTCTACGAACTGCGATACAGCGGGCGCTCCGCGGCGTTCTTGAGAGCGTTCCGCGCGCTCTACCTCGGCCTCGTGTTCAACACGCTGGTCATGGCGAACGTCAACCTCGCCGGGATCAAGTTCGGCGCGGTGCTGCTCGGCTGGGATCCCTGGCAGACGCTCTTCCTCGGCTGCGGCGTGACGGTCGTCTACGCCAGCCTGGGCGGACTGCGCGGAATCCTGCTGACCGACGGCATCCAGTTCGTGTTGGCGATGGTCGGATCGATCGCCGCCGCCGTCTATCTGATCGACCTCCCGGAGATCGGCGGAATCGACCGACTGCTGCGGAGCCCGGACGTGATTCCGAAGCTCGACATGGTTCCGGATACCGGCAACCCGGACCTGTTCGTGGCAGCACTGGTGATGCCGCTACTGGTCGTCTGGTGGTCGGCGTTCTACCCCGGTGCCGAGCCGGGAGGTGGAGGCTACATCGCCCAGCGAATGCTCGCGGCCAAGAGTGAAGGCCACGCGCTCGGCGCCACGCTGCTCTACAACATCGCGCACTACGCGCTGCGCCCCTGGCCTTGGATCCTGATCGGCCTGTGCTCGATCGTCGTGTTCCCGACGACCGAGTCGCTGCAGGCAGCTCTTCCCGGCTACGAGGGCGAGGTCGAGAACGACCTGGCCTACCCGCTGATGCTGACTAAGCTCCCGGCCGGCTTGCTGGGTCTCGTCATCGCCTCGCTCGTTGCCGCCTACATGTCGACGATCTCGACCCAGGTGAACATCGGGTCGTCGTACCTGACGCACGACTTCTACAAGCGCTTCGTCGACCACAAGGCCGAGCAACGCAAACTGGTCTGGGTCGGCCGCCTGATCACGGTCGGCATCGTCGTGCTCGCGGCCTTCGTCAGTCTCGCCCTGGAGAGCGCGAAGGACACTTTCGAGCTCATGCTGCTCGTCGGAGCCGGGTCGGGCGCGATCTACCTCCTTCGCTGGCTCTGGTGGCGGGTCAACGCGACCGCGGAGATCACCGCGATGGTCGTGTCGTTCCTCGTCGCCGTGGCGACGAAGTACTTCGGCGACGGACTCGAGGGCTACGAGAAGACCTTGATCGTCACCGGCGTAACGACCGCCAGCTGGCTGATCGCGTGCTTCGTCGGCGAGAAGACCGACGACGAAACGCTCGAGCACTTCGCGACCAAGATCCGCCCACCAGGCCCCGGCTGGAAGGGCCTCCAGGGGGAGGGCAAGAAGGGCGACCTGATGCTCCGCGTCTTCGCGACCGTTTGCGGCGTCCTCTTCGTCTGGGGCCTGCTGCTAACGATCGGCTACGTGATCTACGGCGAGCCGCTCGGATATGCGCTCACCGGCACGGTGTCGGCGGTAGGCGGCGCAGGGCTGATGCATCTGCGCAAGCAGCTCTGATCGAGCCAAGCCTCATACGAACTCGATCTCGCCCCAGCGCTCGGGCAGGTGCATGTTCACCACACCCTGCGGAGACCACACCCAGTTGTCCTCGGGGTGCTGCTGTTCCTCCGGGTTCAGTGATTCTGCGAGCGGTGTGCCGTGCGGCGGAATCCGCACGTAGCGACCGTCGACGATCTCGTGGCGCCACTGCACACGCGACATGTTCAGCCCCCAGACATCACCCGGCTTCGGCGGACAGGCGCCGTCGCGGTGATACTTCTTCAGACCGCGGAACGGGAAGGACATGTGCGCCTCCCATCCCTGATCCTCGTCGCTCGGGTCGTTGAGCGTGCCGTGGACGAGAACCTCGCGCTTCAGCCCGTCGAGGTTGCAACCGAGAATCGGCACGCCACCCTCGCCGTAGGGCTTCGGCAACGACAGCTCCCAGATCGTGCCGAGGGCGTTCATCTCGAACTCGTAGTAGTCGAGTCCGTCGCCATCGGGGTCAAGGAACACCTCGAAGTCGTTGTCGTGGAACATCACCTCGTTTTGCACGGTGATCGTCCCCCAGACATGCGGCTCTTCCATCTCGGCTCGAACGTGGAGGAACTCATCGTCCCAGGCCATCTGCACGCGCGTGCGGAAGCGAGGCTCTAGCGCCGCATCACCAGTGATGTCCACGAATTCCTCCGTGAACGGGATACGGGACCAGTCTCGGTCGACGCCAAGACGCTCGACGCGGTAACGCCGGCGCTGGTCCGAGCTCCAGAGGTCGTCCTTGGCTGCACTCAACCGCTCAGCCTCCCGGGTTCCCAACTTTCGTGAGTCCGATCGCGATGCGGTCAGACCAGACGTCCATCGCGTCTTTCACATCGCCCCAGGTGGTCCCCATGTTGGCCACGGACTGAGCCCCCACTCGTCGATCGATCCCCTCGGCGAGCACCTGACCGGAGGCCGAGTCCTCCACGCGCACTTCGGTGGAGACCTTCCCGACGAAGACATGGACGTCCGCGGCAACTGCAAGCACCTGCACAGCCTCCGCCAGATACGGAGCCGTAGCGGTCACGACGTTGGCGACGGGATCTGCCGGCTCGAGCTCGGAGAGTGCGAGATGAATGGCGAGCACACGCTCACCCGGCTCTTCGACGATCCGCCAACCTTCGACCTCCATCTTCGCTCGCACCGAAGCCCGGAACAACGCGGCCAATCGATTGATGTCCTGCTGCCCCAGGTCGGTCTCGGTCCCCTCATCAAGCACCAGCGACACGGCCGGAATCCACACCGCATCAAACTCCGTCAGATCGAAGTCCGGGTCATTCCAACTCCGATGATCGATGCTCCCCTCGCGACCGATCCGCTCCGGATGAGTCAAGAAACCGGCGTGGCGAATGGGCACGGACTCCCGTGTCGTTTCGCACCCGGAGGAGAGCAGAGCGAGGACGATGGACAGGCAGCGGAATCGCATGCTGGAGAGTATCCAGAGCGATGGCGCCGTACGCGAGCCGCGATCCTCCGATGCGGGGCCTGTCCCTCCGGCACTCCGCCCAGGGCCCGCTTCCCCGACCGTGACGAACGACCGGACGGTTAGACCCGTCAGCGCACTAGCGAAGTCACCGGCTCACCGAGAACGATCCCGCTCGGCGTCCCAAACAGCCACTGCCACGTCAGCGGAAGGCCGAGAGGCAACCCGCTCGGAGCTGGCAGAGTGAGTAGGCAGTCGCCTTGCGCGCTGGCTGGAATGAACCCGATCGAAATCGTCGCCGAGAGGTCCAACCAAGTGACGAACGGCATGATCGCCGTACTCGCATTCGCCAGCGGCGACACGAACAGGAAGCCCCCAGCGTTGCCTTCCGCCGCAACCGACACCTGGAGGTCGCCGTTCGTGTCGTAAGCGACCGTCGAGGGAAACACGGACTCCTGCGAAAACGTGAGCCCTGGTTCGGATCCGGTTGCCGTCGGCCCTCTCACGGTTCCACTCGGACCTACGAACGGCGGAGCCGTACCGCAGGTGACTGGGGCCGGAAACCCTCGAACGAACGCGGTCACCGAACCGCCCGAAACCGTGGTCGCGCGATCGACGGTCAACTCGCTCTGGTCGAGAGAGATGCCAGCGGTCGGAACAACACCACCCCCGCAGGGGGCGAAGATCACCCGACTCACACCAGAAACCGTCGAACTCGCGAGGGAGAGGGTCGACCGAACCAATCGAACGGTCGGTTGGTTGCTGACATTGATCGACGCCGAGACGTCGGCGATCAGATTGCAGGCGGCAACCCGCGAATCCTCGATCAGAATCGTGTTGAGCGGACCGACGTCCGTCATCGTCACGCTCGTGCTGTTTCGGAATTCGACGTCGAGTCCGAGCAGACCGTTCGCCCCAGCAACCACCCGATCGAGATGGACGCGACCGAGGCATCCATCCAAGACGAGCCCAACGGGGCCCAGCGTCTCGATGGCCAGGTTCGAAACGACGACGCGCCCCGAACCACTCAGGGCCATGATCGAGAGACCGGTCAAGACCGGCTGAGAGCCTCCCTCGCCCCGCAGAGTCACTGACTGACTCAGGATGACCGACGGGTACGGCATCCCGGGTGGGTTCTGCCGCACGATCACGATCCCCCCAGGAGACGCCATGGAGATACCAGCCTGCAGGTCGGTGGTATCCGAGCCTGGCCCTCCGGAAAGATCGACGACGACCGTTCCTTGAGCTGCGGTAGAGCCGGCGAACAAGCAAGCCCAGAGAGAGCGAGAGAAGCTTGAGCATGGTGGGTCGTTGCAAGACCAACAAGGCCACCTTAGCGACTTCCTCGGATCGCGTCGGAACCTACGACTGCCGTCGATCAGCACTCGAGGGACGACCTCTCCTGGATCTCAACAACACAACGTGAAGATCCGGTCGAGACAAGGTTGGACCGATGGTCTCCGAGGACGCGAGCACGGTCGTCGCGGTCGCGGGCGGCAACGACACTGCGCATGTCACTCCGACAGCTCGATCGCCCAGCCCGAGTCGGAGGTTCGCTCATGGCGAACGCGGAAAGGGGGACTTGACGCCACGCGTCCTAGCGACCGGCGGCGTTGCGCTGTACTCCTGAAGTCTCTAGGTCGTGATCGACGCCGCGCTCGGAGACGCGGTGTCGGCACTCGGCGGTGCACGAATGTGCTATCTCGATCAAGAGCTCTGAACCTCCGGCCAACCAAACTCGCTCTCGCTCCTGGTGGACAGCGATCACCGAAGTCGCTCGCGGGCGGCCTCCACCTCAGTCGCAAGCTCCGGCCAATCAGTGCTCGCATCTTCTAGTAGCGGAAGCGCTGCTCGCACCGCGTTCTCTGCCTCGTAGGTGAAGAGCGCCTGGAGTGCCACCCCGAGCGTCGCCGGACTCTCCCTTCGCCAGACGTTGAACACATGAGCGACAGCGCTCGGCTCCACCTGGCGCCCGGCCCGAGCGATCACGAGGGCGATTTGGTGATGTTCGACCGGAAAATCCGGATCGAGAAGGTCGACCATCGCAGCCTCCACCATGTCCTCCTGGCCCAGGACCATCCCGACGGCGACCCGGGAGGCGTGAAGCGAGAACCTCTTGGAAGCCCCCAACCAACCCGCTTGGATTCCCAAGTCAGAAGATCGCTCGATCGCGGCCAGCAACCCAGGAAGCCCCTCACGGTCGATCTGTCCGGCCTCCAACTGCAGCTCGAGGAAACCCGCCCAGTAGGTCGGAGAGGCTTCGATGTAGCTGTGGAGCTCGGAGCGCCAAGAGACGGCCTTTCCTGGTTCGACCGTCGCAATGAAGCCCGAGACGAGTGATTCATCCGATTCGAGGTATCGGCGAACGTCCGATCTCAGTTCGTCGTGCGACTTGGATGAGTCGAACCCAACCAGCCCGAGAAGTCGAAACTGCTCATAGACGCCAGCTCTCCTCGAGACGGGGACCTCCGTGACCAGCCTCTGCAAGGCTAGATCGACACGAGCCAACAAGTCCTCAGAGTCATGATGAATCGGAAGAGCAAGGAACGCGGCTTTCTTGACGAACTCCCACGCCATGAGCTGAAGCCAATCGCTCCGAACCCCCTGGTAGGGACCGGGCTCCAAGTCGCCGTCTTCATCGATCCTCTCGCGACGCTTCAGCTCAAGGAGAAGCGATTGAAAGGCCTCCAGATGGCGCGACAGAAGCCACTCCACGAGTATGGGTTCCCGACGGGCCGCAAGCGACTGAACCAGGCCAGCCGCAACGAATCCAGCCACCGCGGGTTGCCGTTCCGCCTCGACTTCCTCGATACAGACTGAGACCCGATCGAGTGCCTGCCGAAGTTCAGTCCCTCCTCGAAGGCGACCGAGTTGGAGCAGCGCGGCCACCCGAGCAATCTCGATCCTCGCCCTCGTCGCCGGCCACTCCGCTTGCTCGAGAACCTCGTCGAAAGTCCGAAGCGCCTCCTCATAACGACCAAGCGACAAGAGTGTCAGCCCACGTCGGAACTGGACCGAGGGTTCGACAAGCCAGACCTCGGGCAACGCGTCGATGGTCGCGAGCGCGGACGCCCGGCATCCACGACGCATGAACTCCTCCAGGGGGCGAAGTGCTTCTCTGGCAGCTCGCAGGGTCGCGAACTGCAGAGGAATGGTCTCCGGAACGCAGCGCCCTGTCCTGTTGTCCCGCCGGAGGACGCGTAGGTTCCAGGGATCGAAAGCCTGCATCGGAGCCTCCAACCGATGTAGTTTCGACAGGGCGTCGGCGACCGTCCGGCCCTTGACGGTCATGGAGGGCCCCGTGTGGAACCTGTGAACGGTCCCTCGGAACAGGCCGGGCTCGATCCATAGTTCGGATACGTGCCCGAGGGTGCCCATCTGAAACGTGGACTCACCTGCCCGATCGAGGATCGAACTCAGCAGCTCGGAGTAGTCATCGCAGTCTCCCCGGAGCTCGCCACCGAAAGACAAGCGAACGGTCTCCTCCGCAGAGCTCTGCCAATCGCCATGCCGGTAGACCGTGCCGGGAATTGCCCCAACGCCGACCTCTTCCGCGTCAAAGCAGTAACGCCAAAGCAGCTGGCCGATCAGGTCCAATCTCTGGGGAGTGTCGAGAGCTGTGGCGGCCTGCTCAAGGAACCGCTCCGGATCCGACTTCATCGTCCGGAGTTCGATCCTACCGCGCTCAGTGACCAACGCGACGTGATCTCCGAATGCATCCGAGACCAGGATGTGTGGCGGCAGAAGGTTCTCCATCGGGAACGGGTGATCCGCTTCGTCGGTGATCGACAACTCCCGCCGCCATTGGCCGCGATCGGTCCGTAGCCGCCCCCCAACGACGGTTCCGATGAGCATCCCGTCCCAGTGCAGTCGGATCTCGATAGCCTCCGCCGTCGCACCGGGACTCAGCGGATCGACATCGGGCGGAAGGACACACTCGACGAACAGACTCGTGAGATCCGAATCGTCTCCATAGATCAATCGAGGGTAGGACGGGCGGTACGCGAGGCTCGAAGAGTCCGGCCCGATTCGAGCGAACGCTTTCCTCCCGTCGGGCTGGCGAACCACGAGGATCTGAACGTCCTCAAGCTGATACGTCGCCTCGATGTTCGGTTGATCGAAGACCTGAAGCGCCGCGAGAAACGCCGGCGCAGCTCCATACCCGGACAACTCGTTGGACAACCAACCATGACGTAACCAACGCCGCAGCGAACTCGACGCGATTCGCAAGCCGGAGTCTCCGTCCTCGAGTTCCCCCAGCCCCTCGAAGCCTGGCAGCCTTCGGTCCGACTCCACGAGAACCTCCAGAACAGGCAGCAGGGCACGCCGAAGGAAACTGCGAGCATCGAGCTCGTCGGCGAGTTCGCGCGCCGCCCCCAACAGGGTCTGCTGAAGCGCCTCGCTCTGGTCTTCGTGTTCACCGACGTTCCGGTAGACGAGTCCTGAGACGGCGTCGACTAACATCCCCTGTGTTTTGACGACATGTCCGACCAGCGGCATGCCCTCGACGACGAACTCCAGGCGGTTCTCCTCGGCCGAGTACTGATCCTCGAACCCATTCGTCTCGAGAGTCGCCAACCAGCCAGAGACCTCGAGCGGAGCAAGCTCGAAGTAGCTTTCGAACTCGACGCCGATCAACCCAACATCGGTGGCGAAGATCAGTGACCGCTTGAAGATCGTGATCGCCTCGTAGCGCGTTCCATCGCGGTCACAGACCCAAACTCGATCGTCTTCGCGAACGACTCCGGGGACCCCCTCCATCACCTCCGAAAGCGACTCCGTTCGCTGCTCGAAGTCGTCGAGCTGGGAACGGACGTATCGATGCTCGGTCCGGTTCGGAACCTCAGCACCCCCCGGGTCCGCGTCCTGCGCGAGAACCCGCACTCCCAGCACGAGGATCGAACACAACGGCACAACGACTCTCCGGCCGATCAAACCCATGACCGGATTTTCCGGCGCGAGCGGCTTCAGGTAAAGCGCCGCCCGCGAGCCCTACAGCGACAAAATCCACCGGTGCGAATGGCCGTGGAGGGCCTCTAGCGCACGAGAGTCACCGCCGGCTCGCCCAGAACGGCTCCCGTCGGTGTGGCGACGAGCCATTGCCAGCTCAGCGGCGTTCCGAACGGAACCAACGAGCTGGGCGCCTGCACTCGGTAGACGCAGTCGCCCTGACCATCCGCCGCGATGAAGCCGACTGGAATCGTCATCGTGAAGTTCACCCAGGCGACGAAAGGCGCGAAGACAGTGGTCGCCGTCGCAAGCGGCGAGAGGAACAAATACCCCCCGGGATTGCCTTCTGCGGCGACGGAGACCAGAAGATCGCCGCTTGCGTCGTAGTTGACCGTTGCAGGGAAGACGTTTTCCTGAACGAAAGTGATGCCCGGTTCTGAACCAGCTGCCGTCGGCCCTCGCACCGTCCCACTCGGCCCGACAAACGCCGGATTCATCCCGCAGATCATCGGCGACGGAAAGATCGCATCGACCACGCCACCGGTAATCGAAGTCGCACGATCGAAGGACAACTCGCTCTGCTCCAGCGACACCGCTGGTGTTGCGACAACGACACTGGAGCAGAGCGCCGCCTGAGCCGTCACACCACTTACGACCGAGTTCGCAAGGGAGAGCGTCGATCGCACGAGCTGGATCGTTGGAACGGTGGCAGGCTGCAGCTGTCCGGGCGCCGTAGCAGTCACGTTGGTCGCCGCGACGCGAGAGTCCTCGACCATTATGGTATGGAACGGCCCACAGTCCGTCATCGTCACGCTGCCGCTGTTCCGGATCGCGACGTCGAGACCGATGATTCCGACAGTGCCGTCTTGGATCCGATCCAGGTGCACGCGACCGAAGCAGTTGTCCACGACGAGGCCGGTCACCCCGAACTCTCGAATGAACACGTTCGAGAGAACGACCCGCTGAGTTGAGTTCAACGAACCAATCGACACCTGTGACAAGGTCGGCGGAGCCCCCTCCTCCCCGCGCAATGTCACCGACTGGTTGATGAACACCTGCGAGTAGTTCATGGATTGGGGCGCCGGCCGAACGATGACCGTGCCGCCCGGCGAAGCCATGAAGATCCCCAGCTGGAGGTCCGTCGTGTCGGAACCCAGCCCGCCAGCGATGTCGACGACGACCGTCGGCTGACCTTGCGCCGTAGAAGCGCCGACGAGACAACAGGTGCAGAGGAGCGCGAGAGAGAGAAGTCTGAACATGGCGATGGAGGGCGAGAGCGGTTTGCCCACAGCGCCCAGCTAAGCGCACCCGGGCGTTCTCGCCGATCCCCCCAGCCCTCGCCGGATGCCCAATTGCAAACTCAGTCGTTCCGCGGCGCCCGAACACGCCCTTGCGCCACCGACATCGCCATCGCCCGCTCGAGGGCCGGCGACGGCTCGGGTAGCTCGTCCATGGCCCACTGCTCAAGACGATCGAGCTGGTCCTGCCCCCAGAACACCAGCCCGTCCGGCGTGACGAAACTCGGAACGCCGAAGGCACCGGCCTCGAGAGCCTCCGCGGTGTTGGCCTTCACCAGTTCTTTCGCCGTGCTCGAGCCGACCCAGTCTTCCAGACCGGAGGTGTCGATCCCGAGGCCGATCAGAACGGACTCGACGACGGAGCCACGGGTCAGATCCTCTCCTCGCTCCCAACACGCCGCGAACAACTCGCGACAGACCGACAACATCTGGTCGCCGCCCTGGTAGAGCGCCGCGGTCCGCAACGAACGCAGCGACACGAATGGGTGGCGCGGCGGAACTTCGAAGTCGAGACCGAGCTCCGAAGCTCGCCAGGCGATGCGCCGCAGTTCGTGGTCGCGCTTCGCCTTCACCTCACCCGCAGCGACTAGACCATGGTGATCGAGAAGGACAGCGAGCAGGATCGGCTTCAGCTGGAAGCGCAGCCGGGACCGCGCCTCGATATCGCGCAGCCGCGCGACGGCCAACCAGGAGAACGGTGACACGAAGTCGACGTAGGCCGCGATCGGGACCGTCGCGTCACTCATCTCAGCCGCCGACCGTCCAGGTCTCACGACCGTTGATCAGCTCCTCGAGCGACTCGACCTTGTTCTCCTGGGCCTTGCGGACCTGGGAGACGGTCTCGGTCTCGTAAACCGGACGCTCGACGTCGCGAAAAACCCCGACCGGAACTGGGATCGTCGCTTCATCGGCAGCCGCGATCGCCATCGCACGCGCCGGATTCGGCGCCTTGGCGTTCCAATGCCACAGCGAGTCCTCGTCCTCGGAGACCCCCTCACGAACGATCGGCATCAGATCGTCGTTGAAGCCAACGGCCTTGTCCTTGTCCTTGCCGAACAGAAGCGGCTTGCCGTGCTCGACCTCGACCACGCGATCGTCACGCACCGGCTTGTCGGTAAAGCTCTTGAACGCGCCGTCGTTGAAGATGTTGCAGTTCTGATAGATCTCCAACAGCCCGGTGCCCTGGTGCGCGTCGAGCTTCTCGACCATCGAAACCAGGTGCGGGATCATTATGTCGATCGAACGACCGACCCAGGTCGCACCAGCGCCGAGCGCTAGCTGCAACGGCGAGAACGGCTGATCGAGCGAGCCCATCGGCGTGGACTTCGTCTGCTTGCCCATCTCCGAGGTCGGCGAGTACTGCCCCTTGGTCAGGCCGTAGATCCGGTTGTTGAACAACAGAATCTTGATGCCGACGTTGCGACGCAGGGTGTGGATCAGGTGGTTACCACCGATCGAGAGGCCATCGCCATCACCGGTCACGAGCCAGACATCGAGGTCCGGATTCGCGAGCTTCGCACCGGTCGCAACGGCCGGAGCACGGCCATGGATCGTGTGGAAGCCGTAGGTCTCCATGTAG
>JBCBZB010000062.1:0-28428 GCA_039815565.1 Planctomycetota bacterium | reverse complement strand
GAATGACCGATGTTGTCGGCATGGAGCCGACGAAGACCGCCGACGCCCAAAGCCTGTCCCCACTGCAAAGTGCGTGTGGCAGCATGTCGGAACTGACCGCTACGGTCCGCGACCTGCTGAACGGAACCATCCAGCACAGCGGACTGCAGCACGACGATCAGAAGTCGCTCGAGCGCCTCGTGCCGGATCTCGAAGAACTCGTCTCGGATATCCGGCGCTCCCTGCACGGCAACACCGTGCAATCCGCAACACCGCGACCGACCGAGCCGGTCCCGGTCGACAAGCGGACGCTCGCCGCAGCCAGCCGGCGCAACGCCTTCGGTCGTGCGCTCGCCGAAGAACTCTGCGCGGTGGCCGGTATCAAGAACAACACGGAGCCGAAGTCGCCCCAGGCCACGATGGCCCCGTCGTCCAACGACTCACGAGCGACCCAACCGCCGACCCGCGTGCGGGACACCAAGGCTCAACGCGCGACCCTGAACCAGGCTGGACTGTCTCCCATGCGCGGAGCTGGCCCCTGGTCGCGGGATGAGCTTCTGCCGAGTCTGCTCAACGACCTGGGCTCCGGCCACAGCATCCAGGGCACCTCGTCGTCGCTACCGATCGACGCCGTGTTCCAGTTCCTGTCGCGAACCCGCAAGACCGGCTGCCTCGCGATCCGGATCCCAGAGCGCACGCTCCGATTCGTCATCGTGGAAGGCAGCATCGTGTTCACGGTGTCCGACCCGACTCTGGACTCGGAACGACTCGGAAAGCTGCTGGTCGAGACCGGGGCGATCCGTCTGCACGAACTCGCGGACTTCCTGTCCGAGCACGCGGTCTCCAGCAAGAACCCGCTCGGAGCCGAGCTGGTCGAGTCCGGGCTCATCGAGGAAGACGCCCTCGCGACGGCGCTCGCACGTCAGGCCCGAGATCGCGCGAACGCCGCGCAGTCGGCTCCGCACGCGGCCTACGCCTTCTTCCCGGGCACCGGCGAAGCAATCGACGAGTTCCACGCCGACATTCTCGAGCTGATGCTCGAGGCGGCTCGCGCTCGCGACGAGCGCGCTCTCTGAGCCGCCGCTCGCGGTGTGGTGGCGCCCTCGCCACCGACGCCTGAGGACGCTGGATCTCTCTCCCGAGCGTTCTGAGAACCCGTTCTCCACGGGAACCGGCCGGATTCGTAGAGTAAGGGCGCTATGCGCGCCTGGCTTCTCCCCATCCTCCTGACCACGGCGACGGCCGTGGCCCAGCCTCCGGGCTATTACTCGTCGGTCAACACGACGAACTCCACGACCATCCGGTCCACCCTCCACGCGGTCATCGACGACCACACCAAGCTGCCCTACACGGGCTCGTTTCCGGACACCTGGGACGTCTTGGAGCGGGCCTACGAGGACCCGTCGAACTCCTCGCGGATCGTCGACGTCTACCGGAACCAGTCGATCGCAAAGAGCCAACGGGGAAGTGGCTACAACCGTGAACACTTGTGGCCGAGCTCCTACGGGTTCCCGAACGACAACGCGAGCAACTACCCGTTCAGCGACTGCTTCCTGCTCGCGCTGAGTACACCGGCCTACAACTCCGCGCGGAGCAACAAGCCGTTCGACGTCTGCAACCCAGGCTGCTCCGAGTTCGCGACGCTCGCCACCAACGGCGCCGGCGGTGGCTCGGGGACCTTCCCCGGCAACTCGAACTGGACCGAAGGCAGCTTCACCAGTGGATCGTGGCAAGTCTGGGGCGACCGCCGTGGCGATGTCGCCCGCGCGATGTTCTACGTCGACGTGCGCTACGAAGGCGGCTTCCACGGCATCACCGGCGTCCAGGAGCCGCAGCTCGTCCTGACGGACAACCGATCGCTGCTCAACTCGGTTTCGAGCAACCAGACACTCGCCTACATGGGGCTCCTCTCGGTGCTCCTCCAATGGCACTACGCCGACCCGGTCGACGCGACCGAGATCGCGCGCCACAACCTGATCGCGGCGTTCCAGGGCAACCGCAACCCGTTCGTCGACCACCCCGAGTGGGTCGACATCGCCTACAACAGCTCGCCACCGGTTCCGATGACACCTGGCCAGTTCACCGCCTACGGCGCGGGCTGCGGAGTCATGGGCCTGCCGGCTCCGGTCTACTTCCCCGCCGGAAGCCCGAACATCGACACGACGATCTCGCTGTTGTTGACCGGCGGCCCGGCAAACAGCCCAGCCGCGCTGACCTTCGGACTTGCTCCCGCATCGATCCCACTCGACGCGGTCGGCTTCCCGGGCTGCACGAGCCTGGTTCAGTCCTTCGGCTCGGCGGACCTGCTGACCAACCAGTTCGGACTCTCGACGCTCAGCCTTCCGATCCCGGACGACAACAGCCTCGTCGGCACCTCGTTGTTCACGCAGTGGCTCGTGCTCGACATCGCCAACATCGGCCTCGCGACCTCGGTCGGATTCGAGATCGAGTTCGGCAACTTGTGACAGACCCCCGGACCGCGGATGGCTGAACCTTCACTGGAGACGGGCGGTCGTCGGAGCCTCGGCCTCCGTCAGAAGCTGGCGCGGATCGCGTTCGGGACGTTCCTGGCGCTCGTCGCTCTGGAGATCACGCTCCAGATCGGCGCACTGGTCATTCGGTCGATGAACGCCGACGACCAGGGCGCGGGTCAGGGTGGCGTGCTGTGCATCGGGGACTCGTTCACCTTCGGCTTCGGAGCAGAGGACCCCGAGAATTCCTACCCGCGTGAACTCGACCGACGGCTCGAGACCGCAGGCCTCGCCGTCGAGGTCGTGAACAGCGGATGGCCCGGCCGGGACTCCGCCGCAACCCTCCGACTGATACCGGACCAGCTGACCGAGTACAACCCCCGCGTCGTCTACCTGCTCGTCGGCTACAACGACTTCTGGAGCGGCCAGCCGGACGAGCCAGGCTTCTTCGGACGACTTCGGACCGTGCGACTCGGACGAATGATCTGGGCTTGGGCGACCGGCTCGATCGAGGAAGACTCGCCCGCGTCAGCGACCGTCCCGGCTCAAGAAGAGGAGGGGTTCACGGACCGTGCGACCGCTCCTTTCCTCGGTCCCTGGCACGCCGAGAGCCTCAGGCTCATCTTCCGCGCCGACAGCTCGGTCCACACGCTGACGGAGAACCTCCCGTTCCTGTGGAACTGGGCGGGCAACCAGATCCAGCTGCGCAATCGAGAGACCGATGAGACCGTCGACGTGACGTTCTCGGTCGACGGCGACACGCTGACTCTGAGCGGCGGCCCCTTCGGCCCCGGCACAGAGTGGCAACGAGGACTTGGGGAAGGCGACGCGCTCGAGCGCTCGAACCGCCTTCGAGAACAGGGCGAGGAAGCGAAAGCCGACCGCCTCCTGATCGAAGCCCTCGCCGTCCCCGGTCCTCGCGGCGACGAAGCCTGGAGAACCTGGGTCGATCTCCGCGTGGAGCGCTCCGATCTGCAAGCCCTCACGGAGCAGATACCGACTCTCGTCCGCCGCTTTGATCGCGACGACCCCACGACGGCCGCTGGGCGAGCGCTGCTCGGAGCGTTGATCGGAATCGGCAACACGGACCGCTTGGACGAAGTGCTCTCCCGATTCGTCCGGACCCAGGCGGCCGGTAGCTGCGAGTCCCTCCTCCTCCATCTGCAAGACCGACACCCAGAGCTGATCGACGATCTTCAGTCAGCGGTCTCCGCGAACCTCCGCGACAAGTCGCTCGGACTCCCACGTCTGATGGAGATCTGGGCGCTTCACGTCCTCTTCGAACCTGAGGACGGCACCCGACACGCGGGCGCCATCGTCGCCGCGCTGCGGTTCGACATCGACAACCAGAAAGTGCGGCGGAACATGACCAGGAACCGCCGCTGCTCTCGCGAGGAGTTCGCCGCCGAGGTCGAACGGCAAGAGCGGGACCCGAAGCGGCGCGACCGAATGCTCGCGGCCTTCGACGACGCGACCTCTGGCAAGGACTCCACCCGTGAGGTGCTCTGGTCGAACCTGAACTCGATCCTCGAACTGTGCCGGCAGGCCGGCGCCGACGTCGTGCTCCTCAACTACCCCAACGGTCGCCCCGAACTCGACGCGATCTATCGCGAGTTTGCTGCGGCCAACGACCTGACCGCGATCGACGTCTACAGCGAGTTCCGCCGCCGTGTCGACGCCGACCGTCTGGCGGAGCTGTTCATCTTCGACGGCCACTGCAACGACGAGGGCTACCGCCTGATGGGTCAGATCGTCGCTGAGGACGCCGTTCAGAGACTTCGGTGAGAGACCTGCCCTGAGCGACTTCGAGCCTCAGTGCGCGCGCACCGACACGTTCTCGCCGATTTGGTCGAGCATGGAGCGCAGCGTGTCGAAGTCCTCGTGCCTCAGGGTCATCCAGGCGTTCGCGTGGTAGCCCGCCGAAACATCCTGCGTCCCGGTTCCCACCGACGGCAGGTGCTTCTGCACGATGTGCTCACCGAATCGACGCTCGATTTCGTCCATCCCTTCGTAGCCGGAGATCTGGCCGTCGCGATCCGGCCGGAGCGCGATCAGTCCAGCCGAGTAGCGGCGTGACGGCTGCATCTCCGTGCGGATGCCGCACACGGCCTTCGCCCACTCCTGGTAGAGATCGAATTCGTTGGCCGCCGAATAGAGGTCCCAGGTCCCGACGCCCGGCGGTCGGCAGCCGATCTCCGAGAACTTCAGCCCCTTCGGCCCGAAGAACCACTCCATGTGCGTCGGCGCCGTCTCGATTCCGAGCGCTTCGATCACGCGCTTGCCCATGTCTCGGACCTCGTCGTACTGCGAATCCGAAACCCGGTTCGAAGTGACGATCTGAGGCGAGATCCAACGCGTACGCATCGCCTCGAGCACATTCGGGTAGTAGTGGCTCACGAAGTCGTGCACGACCTCGCCCTCGTAGCAGAGCGTGTCGTAGAAGCCTTCGTGGCCCTCGACCCACTCCTCGACGATCACACGAGCTCCGTGATCAACGTGACTCGCTGCGATCGCCCGCTCGAGCTCATCGTCGTCTTCGACGCGCGTCGCACCAGCCGCGCCAGCGGCATCGAGAGGCTTGATCACCAGCGGGTAGCCCTCGCGCTTCGCAAACTCGCGAACGGTCTCGGCATCGGCGGCCCCCTCCGACGCGGCGGTCGGAATCCCGGCCTCGCGAAGCACGTGCTTCATCGCAGCCTTGTCGCGGCAGAGGAACGCCGTCCGCTCACTCGTGCCCGGGATCTCACAGCGCTCGCGAACCTTCGCCGTCGGCAACACGTGCGCTTCGACAGTGGCCTCGAGCCGGTCGACCCAATGCTGCGATTGGACACGACGCACGGCCTCCTCGAGGGCGCCCTCGTCCGTGACCGAACGCACCTGCTCGTAACCGGACAGCCAGCCACGGACGTCCTGCTGCAGCGCCTGTGGCGGCGCCTCACCGATCCCGGTGATCCGCGCACCGATCGCGTGCAGCGCACGGACGTGCTGCTTCTGACTCCGAGGGAACGAAGGCTCGACGAAGAGAACGTGCATGGCGTAGAGGTTCAGCCGGAGATCAGCGACTTGTAGAGCTTCTCGTAGAGCGGGCCCTGCTTCTCCCAGGAGAAGTCTTGGGACATCCCGTTCTGCTGGATCGTGGCCCAGGTCTTCTCAGAATCGAAGGCCGAACACGCCGCGCGGATCGCGTCGAGCAACTGCTGCGGCTCGTAGTCGTCGAAGCTGAAGCCAGTGCCGGTCTCGCCGTCCCAAGCCTGCACCGTGTCAGCCAAACCACCAGTCCGCCGAACGATCGGCACGGTGCCGTAGCGGAGGCTGTACATCTGGTTCAGGCCACAGGGCTCATACATCGACGGCATCAGGAACATGTCGGAGCCAGCCTCGATCCAGTGCGCGAGCTCTTCGTGGTAGCCGCGGTAGATCCCGACCTGGTCGGGGAATCGATCCCGAAGCCACTGGAAGTATTCCTCGTAGCGCTGCTCCCCACTGCCGAGGATGCAGAGCCGCAGATTCCGCTCGCGCAGCAAGACCGGCAGGATGTCCGGCAACAGATCGAAGCCTTTCTGCGGGGTCAGACGCGAAACGACCCCGATCACCGGGGTCCCATCGGCCTGCTTCAGGTTCATCCGATCGAGCAACGCATCGCGACACTCCTTCTTGCCGGAGAGATCCTTGGCCGAGAAGTTCGCCGGGATGTTTGGATCCGTCTGCGGACTCCAATCGCCGTAGTCGACGCCATTGACGATCCCCGAGAGGTGGTCCGCTCGAGCCGAGAGGATCCCTTCGAGACCACGACCGCCGTCGGGCTCCTGGATCTCACGCGCGTAAGTCTCCGAAACCGTCGACAGGTGGTCCGAATAGATCAGACCGGTCTTGAGGAAGTTGATCTGGTCACGACGCAGATCCTCCTGGTGCAGCAGGCCCGCGACCTCCTTCAGCCCGAGATCCTCGAGGACCGAAGCCGCGAACTGCCCCTGGTAGCCGATGTTGTGAATCGTCAGCAGGGTCTTCGAGTTCTTCAGCTTCTCATCCCAGGCATACACCGACTTCAGGTAGAGCGGCAGGAGACCGGTGTGCCAGTCGTTGCAGTGGAACACGTCCGGGATCCAGCCCATGTGCTGGCACGCCTCGATCGCCGCGCGCGAGAGAAGGCCGAAGCGGATGTGCTCGTCCTGGTAGGTCGACGAGTAGAGCTGATCTCTCCCGAACATCGCCGGGCAGTCGATGAACCACACCGGAACCTCGGACTCCGGAAGCGTCGCCTTCTGCAGCTGGAAGTGCTGCTTCGAACCACCGAAGTCGATCCCGACCGGATCGAACGAGTCGTCGGGCTCGAGTCGATGACCACCCCGCGCAACGCTGTCGTAGAGCGGCGTGAAGATTCGGACGTCGACGCCCGCGGCGCCGAGGTACCGACCGAGTCCGTGGAGAACGTCGGCGAGGCCACCCGTTTTGGAAAACGGGGTCACCTCGGACGAGACGAGACAGATCTTCAAGGTGCTCATGCGAGCGTCTGGGAGAGCGGAGGGTCCGCTATCGAGGGAGCGTGGTGAGAGCCGAGCGTAAGGCGACACGTCGCATCGTGTCGCATTCGATCACAAACCACACCTCGGACACGGCATCGATCTCGATCCGCTCGGAGGTCCGTGCTTGCGGTCGGACGGCCTCGTCGGTGTGATGCGAACAGGCCTGCCTTGAGCTTAGCGATGCATCACTGCGTTTTCGCCGTCCCCTTCGCGATGGACAACACCCTGCGCTTCGTGCGTGCGGTCGCGTCGCTGCCCGGGGTCCGTCTCGGCATCGTCTCCCAAGAGCCGGTCGACAGACTGCCCAAGGACCTCCGTCAGGAGATCTCGGCGTATGCCCAGGTCGGCGATGCGATGAAGTCCGACTCCCTCGTCCAAGGAGTTCGGCAGATCGCCGGCCAATGGGGCCAGAAGGTCGACTCGCTGCTCGGCATCCTCGAGCCGCTGCAAGAGCCTCTCGCCGAGGCCCGCGCCAAACTCGGTCTTCCGGGCACCAGCCCAGAGGCCGCGGGCAACATGCGCGACAAAGCGCAGATGAAGGACACCCTGCGGCAACACGGCCTTCCCTGTGCTCGCCACGGCCTCGGCGGATCGATCCCTGAGATCCTGCGCGCGGCAGAACACACCGGATTCCCGCTCGTGGCGAAGCCACCGGACGGCGCCGGAGCCAAGCGCACGGTGCGCTGCGACTCCGCTGCACAGCTCGAGGACTACCTCCGCAACTTTCCGCCCAACCCGAGCAAGCCGCTCCTGCTCGAGGAGTTCATCCAGGGCGACGAGTTCTCGTTCGACTCGATGAGCCTGAACGGGAAGCACGTCTTCCACTCGATCTCGAGCTACACGCCGACTCCACTCGAGGTCGTTCAAACTCCGTGGATCCAGTGGTGCGTCCTGCTCCCACGGTCCCTGGACGAGTTCTCCGACATCCTGGACGCCGGCCCCCGATCGCTCACCGCTCTCGGCATGCAGACCGGCATGAGCCACACCGAGTGGTTCCGCCGGCCCGACGGCACCCTGGCGATCTCCGAGGTCGCCGCCCGGCCGCCGGGAGCGCAGTTCATGTCTCTGATCAGCTACGCCCACGACACGGACATGTATCGCGCCTGGGCCGCACTCGAGACCTTCGGCCAGGTCGAGATCGGACCACGCTCCTACGCCGTCGGTGCGGCCTACCTGCGAGCGCAGGGGCAGGGCCGACGCGTCCGCGGAGTCAGCGGGATCGAGAAGGTGAAGGACGAGCTGAAAGAACTGGTCGTCGAAGCGAAGCTCCCAAAGCCCGGCATGCCGAAGAGCGAGAGCTACGAGGGCGAGGGCTACGTGATCCTCCGCGACGAAGACACGGAAACGGTCCGTGAGGGCCTCCAGAAGCTCGTCTCGAACATCCGGGTGGAACTGGGCTGACTCGACGAAGCGCCCCCCACTTTCCAGCAACCGCAGACCCAAGCTCTCCGCCATGAACGTGCTGATGCTCTCCCCGGGCTTCCCGGAGGACATGCCCTACTTCACCCGTGGCCTGGCGATCGCTGGCGCCCGGGTCTTCGGAGTCGGTGACCAGCCGAAGGCAGCGCTCAAGCCTGAGGTGCGCGATGCGCTGACCGACTACCTCCAGGTCCGCTCGCTGTGGAAGATCGACGAAGTCGTGAAGGAGATCCGCGGCTTCCTGCGAAATCGTTCGATCGACCGCGTCGAGACCCTGTGGGAGCCGGCGATGCTGATCGCGGCGAGGCTGCGTGAGCTGCTCGGCTGCCCGGGCCTCAACGTCGAGCAGACCGAGCCGTTCCGTGACAAGGTCCTGATGAAGGACCGGCTCGACCAGGCGGGGATCCGCACCCCCTACCACTTCCGTGCGACGACCCGAGATGAGGTCCACCGGGCCGTCGACAAGATCGGCTTTCCGTTGATCCTGAAGCCGGTCGACGGCGCCGGCTCCGCGGACACGTTCCGCTGCGACGACTCGGACGACCTGGACAAGGCGCTGCGCGCGACCGCCGGGCTGACCCAGCTGAACGTCGAAGAGTTCATCGAGGGCGAAGAGTTCACCTACGACACAGTCACGTCGAAGGGCGACATCCTCTTCGACAACATCGCGTGGTACCGGCCCAAGCCGCTGGTCACCCGCAACAACCCCTGGATCTCACAGCAGGTCATCGTGTTCCGCGACCTCGAGGTCGAGGCGCTGCAAACCGGCCGAGAACTCGGTCGCAAGGTCGTGCGCGCTCTCGGGTTCGAGTCCGGCTTCACCCACATGGAGTGGTTCCTCAAGGGGGATGGCGAGGCTGTCTTCGGCGAGATTGGCGGACGCGCTCCGGGCGGCCGACTGACTCACGTGATGAATCACTCGAACGAGTCGGACCTGTTCAACGGCTGGGGTGAGGCGATCGTCCACGGCCGGATGTCGCAGCCGATCACGCGCCGGTACAACGCCGCCGCCGTGTTCAAGCGCGCCGAGGGCACCGGCCGTATCGCTTCGATCGACGGACTGCAGAGCCTGATGCACCGGTTCGGCGACCTCGTCTCCCACATCGACCTCGTGCCGGTTGGCGAGCCGCGACGCGACTACCGTCAGATCGTGACCGGGGACGGCTGGCTGGTCGTCCGGCACCCCGACCTCCAGACCACGATCGAAGCGGCCGAAGCGTTCGCCAACGAACTGCGGATGACCGCCCAATGAGTGACCGGGCGCTCTACTTGCTCGGCCCACAACGGCACGTCCCCACCGTTCGGGACGCACTCGACGAACTCGACCTAGAAGGAGGAGCGCTCGGCATCTGCACGGCTGGCTGGGAAGAGCGGGAGCACGAGACCTCGGAGTTCGAGCGCCATGTCGGAGAGGACTTCGAGGTGATCAACCTCGAGGTCTTCGAACGCGTCGAGCGCTGCCTGCTCAACGACTCTCAGCTCCGTCGCGCCTGGCAACGTCGAAACGATCGACGCCGCACGATCCAAGACCTCTACGACCTCCGGCTCGGCCACGCACTGGCCGCCGTGCGCGAGCTCTCGACGAGGGACGACGACCAGGACCTGCTACTGCCACAGTGGACTGAGGCGATCGCGGCTGTCCGAGAACTCGACCGCGCCCACGAGCAGCGGATCGCAGACCTGCACCGGGACTTTTTCGAAGTCGATCGCGCCCACGACTTCGCGAGTGTGAAGCAGAGTCGCGACGAACTCTCCTCCCTCCTCGAACGTTGCACGGCACTCTGCATCGCTGGTGGCCACGTCGGGACCTTGCTGGATCGCATCCGCCTTCTCGATCTGCTCGGACTATTCGAGAGGACCGAGTCGCAGAAGAGGCCCGTTCTGGCCTGGTCCGCGGGTGCGATGGCCCTCTGCTCGCGCGTCGTGTTGTTCCACGATTCACCGCCCGAGGGCGCGGGCAACGCGGAGGTCTGGGACCCGGCCTTCGAGATTGTACCGGGCATCGTTCCGCTTCCGCACGCGAACCATCGCCTTCGTCTCGACGACCTCAGCCGCGTCCGGATCTTCGCGAATCGATTCGGCGAAGACCGCCTGGTCCTTCTCGACCCGGGCACGAAGATCCGTTGTGAGGGAACTTCGCTGAGCGCGGTGACCAACGACGTCCGCGTGCTCGAGCGCGATGGCAGCGTGCAGAGCGTCGCACCCGGAGACCGACTCGGAGCCTGAGCCGAACCGATGCGACCTCCGAACCGACCACCCCTCGAGCTCGACGCACGACTGATCGCCCTCGGCCCGAACCCGACGCCGCAGGCGATCGACACGTTGCTCGAAGAGCACGAGGTGCCCCTGGTCGACGGCCGGAAAGTGACTTTCGTCTACCGCGGACCGGAGTCCGAGGTCGAGCTCGTGCACTGGATCTACGGCCTCGAGAACTCCCAACCACTGCAACGGCTCGGGAGCTCGGACCTGTTTGCGCTCCAGCTCGACATCCCGCGACACTCGCGCGTCGAATACAAGTTCGCCGTCTCCGACGGCGGTCGACCACGCCTCGTTTCGGACCCGCTCAACCCTCAGAGCGCCCATGATCCGTTCGGTTCGAACAGCGTGGTTCACGGAGAGGGCTACGAGCTGCCCGAGTGGGCCTTCGAGAATGAGGATGCGCGCAAGGGCGAGATCCGTGCCCGCACGTTCCGGAGTCGCGCCCTCGGTGGCCCTCGAACGGTCGAGATCTACCTGCCGGCACGCTTCCGTGAGACGCGGCGCTACCCGCTGCTCTGCGTCCACGATGGGCTCGACTTCGTCCGCTTCGCCGCCCTCAAGACGGCGCTCGACAACCTGATCCACCGCCAGGAGATCCCGCCCCTGATCGCGGTCCTGACGCAGTCACCGGACCGCCTGAACGAATACGCCGACGATGCGCGACACGCGGAGTTCCTCTGCGAAGAGCTGCTTCCGGCCCTCGAAACGGAGTTTCCGTTGGCTCGTGATCCCAGCGATCGCACACTGATGGGTGCCAGTTTCGGCGCTGTCGCATCTCTCGCGGCCGCTTGGCGACATCCGGGCCGCTTCGGCAACCTCTTCTTGCTGAGCGGCTCGTTCGTCTTCACCGACATCGGCAAGCACGATCGCGGCCCGGTCTTCGACCCGGTCGTCGAATTCACCCAGCAGTTCCGTCGCAACCCCGGCCGTCCTGCCGACCGGGTCTTCGTCTGCTGCGGCACCTACGAGTCCCTGATCTACTACAACCGCTCGCTCCTACCTGTCCTCCAGAGCACCGGCATGGACGTGCGATTCGAAGAATCGCGCGACGGCCACAACTGGGAGAACTGGCGTGACCGTCTGCGTGACGGCCTCACCTTCCTCCACCCAGGACCGCTCTGGTTCGTCTACGAGTGACGCACTCGCCGAACGCCACGGCCCACTGCACGACCCATGACTCCCTCGACCGACAGCAGCGCGAACATCCGGCGCATCGGCCTCTCTCTCGGTGCCGACCTCTGCTGGCCGAAGTGCTTCGAAGACATCCTCGCGGATCTCGACCCGACCGTCTCGGTCGAAGGCCCGTCCGGCAAGAAGGAGAAGGTGCGCTTCGAAGTCGAGCGCATGTCGATCGAACCGTTCGAGCTCTTGCAGCCGGCGAAGTACGACCTGGTGATCGACCGCCTCACGCACTGGTACCACACCTCGCGCGAGTGGATCAAGAAGGCCGTGATCCTCGACGGCGTCTACGTGTTCAACAACCCGTGGTCGGTCCAGTCGATGGAGAAGCAGACGACCTACTGCGCGATGATGAAGCTCGGGATGCCGATCCCGAAGACGCTGCTCCTCCCGCCGAAGGAATACGAGGAATCTGCCGACCTGCAGCGCACGCTCGAGAGCTACGCGCAGCTGTTCGACCTGAAAGAGGTCGGTGAACGGATCGGCTACCCGTTGTTCATGAAGCCGTACGACGGCGGCGGATGGGTCGGAGTCAGCAAGATCGACAACGCCGAAGAACTCGCCGCTTCCTACGACACCTCAGGTAAGTTCGTCATGCACCTGCAGAAGGGCGTGGTGCCGTACGAGGCCTTCGTCCGTGGCGTCGGCATCGGTCCACAGGTTCGCTGCATTCGCTACGACCCTTCGGCCCCGCTCCACCAGCGCTACACCGAAGAAGCAGACGACCTGTTCGTCGACTCGATGACCGAGGACGATCTCCAGGTCATGCGGGACACGACGCTGACGATCAACTCGTTCTTCGGCTGGGACTTCAACTCCTGCGAGGCCCTACTGAACGACGGCGTCTGGCACCCGATCGACTTCGCCAACCCCTGCCCGGACAGCCAGGTGACCTCGCTTCACTTGCACTTCCCTTGGATCGTCCTCGCGAAGATGAAGTGGGGCCTGTTCTGCGCCGCGACCAAGCGACGCTTCCGGCAGAACCTGCACTGGCAGCCCTACTGGGACGTCGCGCAGGAAGACCTCCCCTACCGCGAGAAACTGAGGCGCTACGCCCAGATCGCGAACCGACGCTTCGAGACGGATCGCTTCGAGGAATTCTGTGCGACGGAGCTGAAGAACCTCGACGAGACCGCCTACGAGTACTTCGAGTCGGATCGCGCGAAGGACGCCGTCCGCATCAAGGTCGAGGCAGTGTTCCCGGAGAACGAGTGGGACGAGTTCACCGACTACTTCTGGGACAAGATCCAGGTCTGGCGCCTGCGCGAAGGCCAGAAGCCCGCCTGATCACCACCCTGACCACGGAAATCGAACATGAGCAAGGAACGCGCAACCTGGCATTCCGACCGAATCGGTCGCGAGATCACTCTTTGCCGCTGGGGCGAAGTCGGCACTCCGTTGCTGATCTTCCCCACCGCGGCTGGCGACGCCGAGGAGGGTGAGCGCTTCCACCTGATCGATGCGATCTCCGAGCACCTGACGAACCAACGAGTCAAGGCGTACGCAGTCGACTCGGTCGCTGGTCAGGAGTGGCTGAAGAACGACAACAGCTTCCAGAACGCCGGGCGCATGCAGCACGCGTTCGACGCCGTGTTGGCCGAGGAGATCGTGCCGGCGATCCACCGGGACTGCGGGTTCGAGCCGTTCGCCGAAGGCGCCCCGAGGATCCTCCTCGCTGGCGCCTCGATCGGCGCGTTCAACGCGCTCGCGACGATCCTTCGCCACCCGGATCTGTTCTCCACCGCGATCTGCATGAGCGGGACCTACGACATCGGGAAGTGGCTGAAGGGCCAGCCTGACGAGTCGTATCTCTCCGCCTCACCGCTGCACTTCCTACCGAATATTCCCGAGGGCGAGCATCTCGAGAAGTGCCGCAACACCTTCGTGCTCCTGACTCACGGCACCGGCCGCTGGGAAGACCCGCAGGAGTCGTGGAAGGTTGCGAATGCGCTCGGCGCCCGCCAGATTCCGAATCGCGTCGACGAATGGGGCGACGAGTGGGACCACGACTGGATCACCTGGCGGGACATGCTGCCGAAGTACCTCGACGAGCTGCTCCCTCCGGCTGAGGCCGATGCGAAGCCGGAGGAACCCGAGACCTCGCCGCAACCGGAGGTGGCCGCGGAAGCCAAGCCTGCGCCCGAGGTGAAGAGACCCGCCAAGCCGAAGGGCAGAGGCAAGTCCAAGAGGAACGCCTGAGCCAGGCTCAGACGTCGAGCGGCTCGCGACCTCGGAACGAACCGAGGTAGCGGTAGGCATCGACCTCGCGACGCAGCGCCTCGAGGATCGAGTCGTCGTAGCGCAACACGGCCTTGTCGCCGCTGCCGAGAACACGCACGTTCCCGGTGCAGACGACGGCCCCGGTGATCTCGGCCGGAGCGTTGATGGTCAGATCGCCATCGACGTAGAGGAAGCCGCTGAACGCCGAGTTGCTACCGGGCGACAGAACCAAGTCGCCCTGCACGATCACGAGCCCGCTCCCGACCAGCGGATTCGATGGGCCAAGTGTCAGCGACGACATGTCGACGACGACGGTGTCACGAATCGACACGGTCTCGGGGAAGTTGTCCACGTTCATGACGATCACGTCGGCAGCCCCCCGAAGGTCGTGCCAACCGAGGCCGAAGACCTCGTCGGGCGAGAGCGCGATCGAGGGCGCCGTCGAGAAACCGGGCGTGCCGCTGAGAACACCTGCGTTCGACGGACTACCGGTCGACTCGAGGGTGTAGAGCCCGGCTCCGGTTGACCCACCGATCACTTCGCCATTCGAAGTGATCGTGAGGGCCGAACCCTGATCGGTCGTCAGAGCTGCCTGACCTGGCGGCGCGAACTTCCGCCGAACGATCTCCGCCCCCATCGTCACCCGCGCGACCACCCGGTTGGGCTGCTCATCGAACGCCTTGTCCGGGTCGTTCTGAATGAACACGATGCCCTGGGATTCGATGACCCAGGCCGAGCCGGGCTCCAGACCTCGCGAGCGACCGACGTCTTCGGCCTGCAGCTTTCTGCGGCGCTCGGCACGAGTCGAATCCGGATCAGCGTCCCACTCCTTCCAGACCTCGTAGCGCCCGAACAGGGATCCCTCGATCCGGAATTCCCGGACCAGCCCGATCTCCGCGTCGTCGGTGTCCAGCACGTTCGGCGTCGAGGTCAGGTCGAGGACCGGTTCGAAGTCGAGCACGGGCTGAGAGGTCTGCCGGCGGAACCAGTTGACCGTCTCTGTCAGACCGGCCCGCGCGAAGCTCTGCGCCTGGCCGTTCTTCCGGAACGACGTGTCGATGTCCTGCCGGTGCGCCCGGTCGAGCGCGACGCCGGCTGTTACAAGCCCGACGACGACGATCGAGAAGAACAGAGCGATCGTCAGCGCGATCCCCGACTCGGGGTCGGCAGCGCGTCGATCGATGGTGGCCAAAGGCCTGCTAGGACGGTCAGTCATCGTTCCCCTCACGTATCGGAATCCGAACACCAGCCCGAAGGCAGGTGTTGGACTCCTCGACACTTCCGAGGAGAAGCGTGAGCCTCCACTCGAGACTCCCCGTGATCTCGAATCGAGGAACTCCGTCTCCTCGCTGACATCGCTGCATACGCATCGGCGAGACGCCGACTCACCCGAGCCGAAAGAGACGAGAATCGCGACACCCGGCTCGAGACGACCGATCGAACCCGCCCAGGACCGGGTCGAGTGGCGGCTCGGTCCGCTCTCGCTTCTACTCCGGGCGATGCGCGAACGAACGATCGCTGCCTGCTTGATCACCTGCGGACTCGTGAGCTGCCACAGCTTCAAGCAGCCGTTCCCCAACGGGGTGTCCGGCCACGGCGATCGACTCTCGATCCCTCAAGCCGACTCCGATCCTGGAGAGGACGGCGAGGCTCAGGAAGAGGTCGCGAGATGGACCACTCCAAAACGCTCGAGCGCGGTGAGCTACGAACGGTTCGACCAGCAGGGTTCCTACATCCGAGGTCGCTGGCTGAAGGATCAACTCGCCCTGCCGGTCGACCGACTGGTAGATCTCTGCCCCGTCGAGCGAGATTCCGTCTTCGCTTTGGGCCTCGACCAAGCGGACTGGCTGCACGATGTTCGCACGACCCTATTCCTGATTCGCTGGGATGAGAGCGACGAGATGCTGACCCTGGAACGCAGTTTCCCGCTCGGCATCGAAGCCGTGGATGACCTCGTCGTCGACCCTGGTGGAGCCCGATTGTGGCTCCGCACGATCGACTTCGACCGAGTCTACTCAGTCGAATGGGATCCCGAACAGCGCACACTCGTCGGACCCGTGGAGTTCGCCGCGGATGTCGGCGACTTCGTCAACGCCCATCAAATGGTTCCCGACTCGGAACGCGGTGGGATCAAATTCCGGCTCCACCTCGGTTGGGGCGAATTGAGCTTCTGGGACGGCACGTGGATCGATCGAATCGTCCAGACCAAGAACGGGTTCCGAGTCGAAACCTTCGAACACCTGGGCCTGCTCGATCAATGGAATCGAAACCTCCGAATGAAGGACCAAGTCTGGAACCGGGCCCTCGAGGCAACTTGGCGAGACATCGAGGGGCTACGACACGGAGACCTCGCGCTTCGAGACATCTTCCGATTCGACGGCCCGATGAAGAACGGCGGCACGCTTCACGCGATCGAGTTTCTCGGCACGGAACGGCTGGAAGATGCGATCGCGGGGTTTCGGGCGTTCGGGCTAGAGGCGACCGCGGATCGAATCCAGACGATCGCGAGGGACCCGAGACCCGCTCGACTCAACGCGATCGAGTCCGAGATCGAACGACTCGAAGATCTCGACGAGATCGTCCCTGAAGCTCTGGAAACCGAGCTGAGCTCGCTCTCCGAAGCTATGGGCGAGCTTGAGGAACTGATCGACTACGACGATGAACTCGAACACGCGCTCTCCACGCAGCTGCGATCCGAGCCGGACGCCTTCGCACCCATCGCGGAGTCTGACGACGGGGCCAAGTAACGCGCGCGGCGCGTCGTTCCCGAATCAGCTCCCGTCGAACTTGAACTGGCGCGGCACGACGACGACGCCTTCCGGCGATACGACGAACCGCTCACGGTCTCGATCGAGGTCGTAGCCGATCGATTCACCCGCGGGGATCTTCGTCCACTTGTCGACGATCGTCCGACGCAGGCGCGCGCCCTCACCGACCTCGGCGCCACGGAAGAGAATCGACTCCTCAAGTTTCGCATTCCGACCGATGTGCACGCGGTTCGACAGAATCGACTTCTTCACTTCTGCTCCGTCGACGACGACGCCCGGGCAAATCAGAGAGTCGACGACGGAGGCACGCCCCTCGTCGCCGTAGCACAGAGTCTTCGCCGGCGGCTCGTTGTGCCACTGCGTGTAGGTTGGCCAGTCCTGGTTGTGCAGGTTGAACTGCGGCTCCGGGTTGCAGAGATCCAGGTTCGCGTCGAAGTAGGCGTCGATCGTGCCGACATCGCGCCAGTAGGACGGACGCGCCGTGCCCTCGTCCTCGACGAAGTGGTGCGCGTAGACCTTGCCTTCGGGGATCATCCGCGGGATGACGTCGTGACCGAAGTCGTGACCGCTCTTGTCGCCGAGAGCGTGATCCTCCTCGAGGCGACGGATCAGTTCTTCCCGCTGGAAGATGTAGATCCCCATCGAGCCGAGACTCATCCCCGGCGAGCCCGGAATCTCCGGACCGCGCTCGGGCTTCTCGAGGAAGCTCTGCACCTGCTCTCGCTCGTCGACCTCGAGGATCCCGAAGCGACGACTGTCCTCGGTCGGGATCCGCACGGCACCGATCGTCAGGTGCGCGTCGTTCCGCAAGTGATCCTGGAGCATCTTGCCGTAGTCCATCCGGTAGATGTGGTCCCCGGAAAGCACGACGACGTGATCCGGCCGCTCGGACTTGATGCTGTCGATGTTGTGGTAGATCGCGTCCGCGGTGCCGAGATACCAACTGCGCTGCGCACCGTGCTGCGGCGGGCGCGTCACGATGAACTGCTCCAGGCGGCGGGGCAGGAAGTTCCAGCCGAACCGGATGTGCTCCTCGAGAGAGCGCGTCTGGTACTGCGTCAGCACGAAGATGCGCCGCAGCCCCGAGTGAATGCAGTTGCTGAGGGTGAAGTCGATGATCCGGTAGTTGCCACCGAACGGAACCGCCGGCTTCGCGCGGAGCTCGGTCAGCGGCTTCAGACGCTCGCCGCGCCCTCCGGCGAGGATGAACGTCAACGTGTTCTTCAGCTCTTGATTCAGCATGGAGGTGATCCCGGCAGGCCCTCAGTCACGCCCTAGGATGACCGCTCGACGCGTCCGAGAAAACCGGAGAACCGAATCCGCGCAGGGACTTCTCGATCGGAACCGGCGTGTCGTTCGACGCTCGAGGCCCCAGACGTGGATTGTGCTGCCGGGCCCGAATAGAAAAGGAGCTGCAGCCACCGCAATGAACCCGAACGCGGCCACGAACGACGCCGAAGAGTCTCCGACCGGAAATCCTCACGGGACCCCACGAATTCACGGTCGCTCTTCCGAATGGCTCGAGACGGATGGCCGCTCCGGCTTCGCGTGTGGCTCGGAGGACGGCGCCCTCCGACGGCGCTACCACGGACTGTTGGTCGCTCCCGCGAGCGGCTCCCCGAAGCGATACAACTTCGTTTCCGACCTCGAGATCCGTGTGGATACCGGGAACGCGGTGCATTCGACACGTCACGTCTGCGGCCCCGGCGGTGCCCATCGCGACGACGCCGCCGGATTCCGGGATGAGTTCGACATCGAGCCATTCCCGACGCACCGCTTCTCCGATCCGGAGACCGGGGTTCGAATCGAGCGATCGATCTTGATGCCGAAAGGGCACCACGCCGTGCTCTGCCGGATCCAGCTGGACCTCGAGGCCCCCGCCGAACTGCGCCTGCGCCCGTTCCTCCCCTTCCGAGAGGCCGACGCGCTGACGATCCACAACGACGTCTTCGATCCGTCCTTCCGAATCGTCGTAGACGAGTCCGAGCAGGGCTTCGGGCTCGGTTTCCGACCCTACGCGGCGCTCCCCGAGATCGTGCTCAGCTACGACGACGAGGAGGCCGGATCGCGCTTCGAGTGGGTCGAGGAGCTGCACTGGGATCACGGCCTAGGGTTTCCGATCGACGAGGAACGCGGTTACCACGGCTCTGAGGACCAGGCGAGCCCCGGCTGTCTTCGGGCGGAGCTCGACAAGGGTTCCCACACGATCGTCCTCTGCTTCGCGGTCGACCGTCGCGTCCAATCGCCGGCCCGACTCTGGGAGCGAGTCGCGAGGATTCGACGGGCGACCTGGCAGCTGGCGGACGCGCGCTCGGTCGGGCGACCGGAGTCACGCATCCGGTCGCGACTCGACACGACGGCGGACGACTTCTTCCAAGTCGATGCGAACGGACGACTCGGTCTCTGCGCCGGGTTTCCGTGGTTCCTCGAATGGGGCCGCGACACGTTCCTCTCGCTGCCAGGCCTCACGCTCCCGCGAGATCGACTCCCCCAGTGCCGCAACGCGCTCCTGACGACCTCGAGATTCCTGCTCGACGGGCTCATCCCAAACGTGTTCGGCGCCGACCGAGCCGACTCGCTCTACAACTCGGCGGACGCATCTCTGTGGTTCCTCCGAGCGATCGACCTCTACCTCGATGAGTGCGTCCGTTCGAAGATCTGCGAACGCGGCTCCCTACCCGCCGATGACGGTCCGCTCGCCGACGCCATCGATCAGATCCTCGATCGCTACACGCGCGCCGAACCGGAGGCGTCGGAACCTCCCGAGTCGACCTCACAAGGCGAGCGCCGGCCGGACCTCGCGATCTGGCTCGGAGACGACGGGTTGCTCCGCGCCGGGACCGAAGAACTGAACGCGACCTGGATGGACGCGAAGACGAGTCGTGGACCGGTCACTCCGCGCGCCGGATCCCCGGTCGAACTCCAGGCCCTGCTCTACAGCGGCCTCGACCTCGCGCACGAACTCGCGACCGGGCGAGGCGACGAGATCGCCGCCCGCCGACATGGCGACCGTCGGGACCTGGTCGGCCGAGCCCTGCGGGAGCGGTTCGTAGTCAAAGATCAGCACGGCACCTTCCTCGCCGACCGCATCGACGAACACGGCGAGCCGGTGCTCGAGGTCCGGCCGAACATGGTCTTGGCTTCCGCCCTTCGCCGATCCCCGCTGAAGGTCGAGGAGACCACAGCCGTCGTCGAACGCTGCGATCGGGACCTTCTGACCGCCCGCGGTCTCCGCACCCTCTCGCCGGACGATCCGCAGTATCAGCCCTGCTACGACGGCGATCAGGACACCCGCGACCACGCCTACCACCAAGGTACGGTGTGGCCCTGGCTGATCGGCAGCTACGTCGAGGCGAGCCTCGTCGTCCGCGGTCCGGAGGACGAACCCCGACTACGTACCCTGCTCGACGGATTTGCCGACGAGTTCGACCAATGCGGTCTAGGACACGTGTCCGAAGTCTTCGATGGCGCCCCCCCGCACCAACCGGCCGGCACTTTTGCCCAGGCCTGGAACACAGCCGAGCTGCTCCGCGCGACAGCGATGCTGGACCGAGCCTCCGACGATCGCGCAGCCGGTGCTCGGTCGAGTGCCTCCGGCAACCCACGCGTGACCAAGACGACGAATCGAGGCGCCTCAAAATGACCACGGACCTGGTCTTCTACTTCGAGGCCCACCAGCCTTACCGGTTGGTGAAGAGCCTCCCGAAGAACGACAAGTTGCGCCGCGACCCGAGCCAGTGGTTCGACGACGAGGCCAACGCATGGATCCTCCGCCGCGTCGCAGATCGCTGCTACCGCCCGATGAGCCAGCTTCTGCTGGAGATGGTCGAGCGGCTCGACGGCGAGTTCTCCTGCTCCCTGTCGCTCAGTGGCACTCTGATCCAGCAACTCAAGGATTGGTCGCCAGAGACGGTGAAGGCGTTCACCGATCTCGCGGACACCGGGCATGTCGAGTTCCTCTGCGAGACCTCACACCACTCGATCTCCGGTCTGGTTCAGGACGGCCCCGACGCGCTCGAGGAGTTTCGCGCCCAGGTCGCAGATCAGAAAAAGACCGTCACCGACCTGTTCGGAGAAGCTCCGGTCACGTTCCGAAACACCGAGCTGATCGTCGACGAGACGATCGCGAAGACGGTCGAGGAGCTCGGTTTCGACCTGCTGCTAGGCGAGGGCGCGTCGTTGCTGTTGGGCTGGCGACCGCCCCACCACCTCTACCGTCCGCACGGCTGCGAGCGCCTGAAGCTTCTGCTGCGGGACTACGACTTCTCCGACGACATCGGATTCCGATTCAGCGACCGGACCTGGGAGCGCTACCCGCTGTTCGCCGAGGCCTACGCCGAGAAGCTGAAGGAGCTACCCGAGAGCGCCCAGGTGGTCGGCCTGTTCATGGACTACGAGACCTTCGGTGAGCACCAGTGGGCCTCGACCGGAATCTTCGAGTTCTTCAAGGCTCTGCCCCGGTGCATCCTCGACGACGACCGCTTCCGGTTCCGGACCCCGCGCCAGGTCGCCGAGGACCACGACGCGGTCTCGGAGATTCGATTCCCGCGCGCCGTGTCCTGGGCCGATCAGGAGCGCGACGTGAGCGCCTGGCTCGGCAACCCGATGCAGCAAACGGCCCATCACGGGATCCACGGCCTGCGGCCGAAGGCAATCGCCGCGAAACCCGCTCTAAGCGACGCCTGGCGCAAGCTGACGACCTCGGACCACACCTACTACATGGCCACGAAGCGCTCGTCGGACGGAGATGTCCACGAGTACTTCAGTCCGTATGCCTCGCCGCACGATGCGTTCATGATCTTCATGGATGTGTGCGACGCTCTGGCCCGCGAGCTGGACGATTCCACGCCACCACGACCCGCACCCCAGAAGCCCCACAGGAAATCCCGTAAGTGACCCCGTCTTCCGTCCTCTTCGAAGTCAGCTGGGAGGTCGCCAACCGCGTCGGTGGCCTGCACTCGGTCCTGGCGAGCAAGGCCCGATCCGCCGTCGCACACTTCGGCGACGACTACATCATGGTCGGCCCCCTGCGCCAGTCGGACAGCGACCGCGAAGTGCCGCTGGACCCGGATTCCTGGGGTGACGCGTTCTGCCAGTTCTGCAAGACCGAGGGGCTCGAAGTCCGGGCAGGCCGCCTCCGTATCGAGGGTCGGCCGCGTTGCCTGCTCGTCGACTTTTCGAAGCTCTACGACCAGAAGGATGACTTGCTCTCCCAGCTCTGGGAGGAGTTCGAGGTCGACAGCCTCCAAGGAGACTGGGACTACATCGAGCCGGTTTTGTTCGCGCACGCAGCCGGATCGATCATCGACGAGTACTGGCAGCGCCACCTCGCGGACAAGCACCAACGCGCGACCGTGATCGCGCACGAGTGGCAGTCCGCGGCAGCCCTCCTTCGACTGCAGCAAGTCCCGGCGATCGCCAAGGTCTTCGCCGCCCACTCGACCGCCGTCGGTCGTGCTCATGCGGCGCTCGGCAACTCGCTCGACCAGGGACTCGACGGCGCCAGCGCGGACTCGTTGGCCGAAGACCTCGGCGTCAAGGCTCAGCACAGCCTCGAACGCCAAGCGATCGAACGGGCAGACGTGTTCACAGCCGTGAGCCCGATCGTCCGTCGCGCCGCCGAGATCCTCCACGAGCGCAGCCCGGACTTCGTCGTGCCCAACGGCATCGACACAGAGGTCTTGGACCGACTCGCGGAGTCCCGGGACGGCCGTGACGCGAACCGTGCACGACTGCAGGACTTTGCTCACCGATTCTTCGGAACAAACGTCGATGACGCGTTCTTCGTCGCGACGGCTGGTCGCTACGAGTTCCACAACAAGGGCTTCGACGTTCTGCTCGAAGCGATGGCTCAGCTCGACCGGAACGAAGGCCGCCCGATCGTGTTGCTGATGATGGTGCCAACGGGTACCTCCGGGCTCCGAGCGGACGTTCGCGACCGACTCCAAGGAGCCGCACCCTCGCAGGTCCAGGATCCGCTCGGCCTGACCACGCACCACCTGTTCGACGAGGACCAGGACACGATCCGGTCTACTTGTCACGAACTCGGTCTGACCAACCAGACCGGATCCCGGGTCAAGATCTTGCACGTCCCGGTCTACTCGTTGCCGGGCGATCAGGTCTTCGACCGCCACTACGAGGCGCTCGTCGCCGCTTGCGATGCGGGCGCCTTCCCATCGTTCTACGACCCTTGGGGTTCGGCCGCCCAAGAGTCGCTCGCCCTGGGCGTCCCGACCGTCTCAACCGACTGCTCGGGCTTCGGCCTCTGGGCTCGCGACCACGAGATCGGCGCCGAACAGGGACTCCATTTCCTCGAGCGCTCGGGCAAGAACCACGGCGAAGTCGTCGACGAACTCGCATCGATGGTGCGGACGCTGATCGACGCCGAGCCGGATACCACGCTCCGTTCGAGGAGCCAGGACGCGGCCAAGCCCTCGAGCTGGGCGGACCTCCATCAGGGCTGGGTGGACGTGTGCGACCGAGCCCTCGAGTCCGTCACCCAAAGATCCAAGAGCGGCGAGTCGCCGCGCAGACGCCGTCGCGGCATCGTGAAACACTCTCCCGAAGTCGGTTCGAAGCCGCGTTTGACGCACTTCGACGTCACCGCCTCGCTGCCCGCAGCCCTCGCCCCTCTCGCGCGCCTCGCGAAGAACTTCTACTGGTGCTGGGACCTCGACGCGCCGAGCCTGTTCCGGGAGCTGGATGAGGAGACCTGGGTCGAAACGCACCACAACCCGGTGACGTTCCTCCGTCAGGTGGATCCAGACGCGCTGCAGAAGAAGGCTGGGGATTCCTCGTTCACCGATCGGGTGAAGGCCGCCGCCGCCCGCTTCGACGCCTACTTGGAGTCGAAGCGCGAGACACTGAAGCTCGACGATCCGTCACTCGAGGAGTTCGTCCCGAAGGCGCCAAGCGACGCTTCGATCGATCGATCGCGGCCGATCGCCTACTTCTGCGCCGAGTATGGCCTGCACGAGTCCCTGCCGATCTACTCCGGCGGTCTGGGGGTCCTCGCCGGCGACCACCTGAAGTCGTCTTCGGACCTCAACCTGCCGTTCGTCGCGGTCGGACTCTTCTATCAGTTCGGCTACATGAAGCAGCAGCTGACCGTCGACGGTCAGCAGATAGCGGTCGATCGGGAGAACGTCCCGAACGATCTCGCGGTCGAACCGGTGCGTCGCGACGACGGCTCCCTGCTCGAGATCCGCATGCCGTTCCTCGGCCGCGATCTCACGATGCGGGCATTCCGCGTCGATGTCGGCCGCACACCGCTCTACCTCCTCTCGACGGACTGCCCGCAGAACGACGAAGAGGACCGCCTGATCACTCGCAACCTCTACGGCGGTGATCACGAGACGCGCATCCGCCAACTGATCGTGCTCGGTCGCGGTGGTGTCCGCCTGCTGCAAGAACTCGACCTCGAGCCGTCCGCGTTCCACATGAACGAGGGCCACGCGGCGTTCCTGACGCTCGAACGCGTCTCGCACCTGGTCAAGCAGAAGGGACTGAGCTTCGAAGCAGCGCGGGAGTTCGTCCGCGCCTCGACCGCATTCACGACGCACACGCCGGTCCCGGCGGGCCACGACCGGTTCGGCGAAGACCTGGTCCGTCGCTACTTCTCCGACGTCGAGTCCTGGCTCGGCGTGCCCTGGGAACGCTTCCTACGCCTCGGCCGCGCCACGGACGAGGCCGACGACGTCAACATGACCTACCTGGCGCTGAGCTTCTCGAGCTTCGTCAACGGCGTCAGCCAGATGCACGGCGAAGTTTCGCGGGAGCTGCTCCACGAGTACTGGCCCAGTCTTCTGGAGGCCGAGGTGCCGGTCGACGGCATCACGAACGGCATCCACCTCCGCACCTGGACCGCTCCTTCGATCCAGTCGCTGGTGCGCTCGGACAGTTCGCCAGCCTTCGGATCCGACTTCGAGTCGAACGGAGCGTCGATCGACCGCAAGGCCCTGTGGGCTGCGCGGCACGAGTTGAAGTGTGTCCTCGGCAAGAAGATCGAGGAGCGGGTCCGCAACGCCTTCGTCTCACGCAACGATTCGCCGGTGCTGATGGCGAAGATGCTCGAAGCCCTCGACACCGACGCCCTGTGGATCGGCTTCGCCCGCAGGTTCGCGCCGTACAAGCGGTCCGGCCTGCTGTACTCGGATGTCGAGCGCCTTCGCGCGATTCTCGACGACACGGATCGACCGGTCCGGATCCTCGTCGCCGGCAAGGCGCACCCGAAGGACACCAAGGGTCAGGACATCCTCAAGAACATCGCCCAGCTCGCCCGCGGCGATGAGCTGATCGGACGAGTTCTCTTCCTCGAGGACTACGACATGGACCTCGCCCGAGCACTGGTCCAGGGCGTCGATGTCTGGCTCAACAACCCGACACACACGCTCGAGGCCTCCGGCACGTCCGGAATGAAGGCCTCCGCCAACGGCGGACTGAACTTCTCGATCGCCGACGGCTGGTGGCCGGAGATCGCCGACGGCAAGAACGGCTGGACGATCGGTGGGGAACGGGTCTACGACGACCAGGAACTCCAGAACGAACTCGACGGCTCGACCATCTACCGGATGCTCGAAGACGAGATCGCTCCGCTCTACTTCGACCGGGATGCAGACGGGATCCCGCAGGGCTGGATGGACCACGTCGTCCACAACCTGGAGTCCGTGCCGCCGTTCTTCGATACGGACCGGATGGTCACCGAGTACCTGCACCGGGCCTACGCTCCGCTGGCCCTCGGCACCCACGAGATGACGAAGGATCCGCAACGCGCGCAGACCGTGGCAGGGCGGGCCCAAGAAATCCGGCGCGGTTTCTCGGACGTCAAGATCCTCGAGGTCCGGATGCCCGAGCTCTCGAGCTTCCAGGTCGGCGAGACACTCAGCACGACGATGCGAGTCGACCTCGGCCCGCTCTCAGCCGATGACATCGTCGTCGAACTGGTCCTCGGACTGAGTGGCCGTGGCGGCGAACCGATGGACGCGGAACGGATCCGCCTCGAGGCTCAGGACACGCCGGACGGATCGATCCACGAATACCGTGGAGAGCATGTGCTGACCCGTAGTGGGCGCTACAGCCAGGGTCTGCGAGTGCGGCCTCGCCGACTGAGCTCGAGCCCGAGCTCGCTCCGCGACCTGTCGATCTGGGCCTGAGCCAGGCTCCGAAGACGAAGAATTCGTCGAGGCCCGTGTAACACGGGCCTGCCCCCGCTCGCCCATCGCTCGAGCAACGATCCGTCCGTCGGCGGATCGCCACCTGACCCTCCGAGGTTCGAGCGATGTCGAAGCCCACCGAAATCTCCGGCGCAGCGCCGTCCGAGAGCAGGACTGAACACGGATTCACCCGCCGAGCGGTGGTCCAGTCCGGAGCTCTCCTGACGACTCTGCTGTCGTTGAAGTCCCTTCCCGCCGCGGCCGTCCTCCGACCGAATTCCGGATCTCTGGATACGGCTCGGTTCCTCGCGAGCTACCTCTCGCACGGGTTCACGAAGGCCGACTACGACTCGATCCAGCAGGTCGGTTACCAGGCCTTCCTCGACCAGCAGCTCGCCTCGACGCTGCTGCCGGATCCACTCTGGGACTCGCTCAATACGACCGTCGTCACCGACATGGACGGCACCGAGCGAGGCTTCCTGGAACTGACGCCGAAGGAGCTCTTCGACCAGCTCAGCCCGGGCATGGGGCTCGGCTTCGACGGCCTCGCGAACATCATGCGCATCGCCCAGGTCGTCCGCTCGATCACGACGACGAACCAGGCGCTCGATAAGTGGAGCGAGTATCTGACGCAGCACCACATCGGCACCTTCGGGTCCGACATCGACAACGCGCAGCCGTTGTTCTTCGGGCCCTACATCCAGAGCCTGCGCACCTTCGAGGGGACGATCACGACCGCGCTCCAGACGATGGCACGCGAGGCATCGATGCTTCGCTACCTGAACGTCGACACCAACGTGAAGACTGCGCCGAACGAGAACTTCGCGCGGGAGCTGGTTGAGCTCTACACGATGTCGGACTTCGACTTCGACACGTTGTTCCCCGGAGGCGTGCCGGAATACGAAGCCGCCGTGAAAGTCATCGCCCGGATCTTCACCGGCTGGAACTTCGAGAAGAACCCGGCCGACGACGAGCTTGGGGACTTCCAGTTCGTCGCGAACGACCACGACAACCGCTCCAAGCGCCTGCCCTTCCTCGGGGTGATCTACAGCTCGAGCTCGGGCATCACCGGAGAGGCCGAGGGCACCGACCTGCTGAACCGCCTCGGCACCCACCCGAGCACTGCCCAAAACTGGGCAGATCGACTCTGTCGCTGGTTCCTCGCCGACGCACCACCCCAGGCCCTGATCGACCACGTCGCGGACCGCTTCCTGGCTTCGAGTGGACGTATCCGAACGCTGCTCGAGGAACTCTTCGACGAGAGCCTGCTTCCGTTGTGGCGGCCACAAGATCACCCCTTGTTCCTCCGGTCGTCCGAGTGGTTCTACTGGACGATTCGAACGCTCGGCATCCAGCCCGACGGATCTTCGTACAACTGGGTTTCGACCCTGATCACGCTCGGCAATGCCCCGGGCGACAACCGGGCACCGAATGGCTATCAGCCCGGGTTCGCCGCCGGGCAGGACTCGATCTTCGAACGCTGGGGCCACGCCTTCGCGGTCACCAGGAAGCCGAGCGATGGTGTGCCGGGGCTGCCGTTCCCCGACTCGCGGGTCGCCGACGTTTTCGGTGGGCTCGTCGGCAGCGTCGCCGGCGAACCCGGCACACCGCCCGTCGTCGCTCAGAAGGCTTCGGACGAGTTGACAGGCGGCCTGCTGTCGACGGCCGAGCTGCAGCTCATTCAGGCCTACTACGACGAGGCACGCAGCGCTGGTCTGCCGTCGTTGGATGCGCTCCGCGACGTCCTCGCACTGACGCTGATCGCCCCACGCGCGCAGTTCCTCTGCGGCTGAATCCCCCCTCTGCGAACCAAGGACCAGGACTACCGACCAAGGAGTAACCCGACCATGGCGACCCACGAATCGATCTCCCGCCGAAACCTACTGCGCGGCCTCCGACGAACGCATGAGGCAGTGCGGACGAAGACCACGACTCGACAACCCTCCCTCAACTCCCCGCGTCTGATCGTGATCAACGAGCGAGGCGGCTGCGATCTGATGGCCAAGCTCGGTCCGTACACGAACAAGAACTACGCCGATCTACGCAGCTACACCCGGATGGACGATCCGTCCTCGACCGGCGCCAACTCGATCCACCTGACCAACGCCCCGGAGCCTTTCGCAATCCCGCAGGCCATGTCCGGGATCCTACCGGCCTGGAACAAGGGGGCGTTCGCGTTCGTCGTGCAGACAGGAACAGTGTTTCCGTCGTTCTCGCACTTCGCGAAGCAAGACCACCTCGAGCTCGGCGATCTACCAAACACTCCCTGTCCGCAGGCCAACGGATGGATCGCGCGCTACCTCGATCACCGCGCGTCGATGGACCCGACGCTGACGTCCTTGAAGTCTCCGCGTGCGGTCGCTTTCGCCCCATCGCGACCTCTGGCACTGCGCTCCCAACTGCAAGATGCCCAGAAGGTCCTGTCAGCCGTCGATCCCTACACACTGATGTTCCCGGG
>JBCBZB010000117.1:0-9382 GCA_039815565.1 Planctomycetota bacterium | reverse complement strand
TCGCGCTGTGCGAACCTCGCTGATATCGGTCACGGAGCCGAAAGAGTAGGTCATCAATTGCGAGTGAGGATTCCGACCGTCGCAGGATCCACTCCAAGCGGGTCGAGAGGTTCGAGCGTTCTCGTTGAATCCACTCGGCACCGTGTCGGAAGCGAAGACTCGCTCGACCACTCCGGTCGAGAGCGAAGCGAAACAGTGGCTCGGAGCGCACCCAAGGTTGGTCCGGGACTCGACGACGGACCCGTTTGACGAAGTTCTCGATCCTGAGGGGCAGGTCACAGCGGGACAGTTCCTCCCGAAGCACCGCCAGCGCACCTCGCCACTCACTCTCTTGGCAGTCGATGAGCGCACCGTCCTCAAAGTGCCAGGAGTCCGGTCGGAGGAACGCACATAGACGAAGCGCCCAGTGGGGGCGTGGTGAACGTGCGATTTCCCGGCCGAGTGCGCGTCCCGGAGTGACCATCGCGGAGGTGAGCAGACCGCCGCGGACTCGGAGTTCCTCCTCCGCGCAGGCGAGGAGGCAGCGGATCTCTGCGGGGAAGAGTTCGAGCAGGCAGGCGCGAAGTTCCTCGATCGGTTCGTCCACTCGAGTCGGTGGGACGTCGAAGTGCCTCGACAAGCAAGCCACACGCGTCGCGGTCCGGTCGAGAATGGTCCGCAACGCCTCGCGTTGATCCGAGCCCAACTGATCGAGGAGATCGACCACCAGCGATCGTTCGGACCGGGGTAGCGATTGCTCGTTGGACGACTCGGTCTCGTCAGCAATCGGTGCCGGGATGGCCATGAGCCCCTGCGGCGACGGCGAGTCCAGAGCTGGCGCGGCGGCCTCGAGGATCGCGGTCACCCGTTCGTGGACTAGATCAAAGGTCTTCGGTCCCACCCCCGGAACCGCGAGAAACTCCTCCCTCGTCGCATCGAGGAACTCTCGCACGGTCTGGATTCCGAGCGCGTCGAACGCGATCCGCGCCCGTGTCTCTGAGACGAGAACGGTCAGCGGAAGCGAGGGCAGGCTCTCTGTATCCGACGCGCGGCTCATGGGTCGATCGATGGAGTCAGGTCAGCGAATGTTTCCGGGACGGATCGAGCGGAATCTGCGACGCGCCTCCGCGACTGACTCGACCGCTTGCAAGGCTCGAGTGAGCTTCAGCGATCGATCCAGGGGAAGACTCGCGGTGACGAGAGCCAGTTGCTCGGTCGGAACCTGATGAAGGCACCGCAGCGCGTAGGCGCGGACCTCGGTCGGCCTGGGCGACTCGGCGAACTCCGCCAACACGCTCAGGCTCTGGATCGAGCCCTCGCGTAACAGGAGACGTGCGACCGAGGGCATGACGTCCGGTCTGGCCTCCGACACCGTCCGAGCCCTGCTGCGAAGCTGGGACCAACGCTCGCCGTCCAGAGCCGCCAGACGAGGGTGGATCGAAAGCGCGGACAGAGCCGAAGCGTCGACGTGCTCCTGCATTGGATCCGAAGCCGAAGCTGGGCGGATCGCGTCGGCCAGGAGCTGGACGCGTTCGACGGAGTTCGCCTCGGTCGCGAGCAGGTCCTGGACGAACTCCTCGAGAGCCGGTGAGAGTTTCGGCAGGGCCGCAGCCCCGGAGATCACCAGCTTCGGATCCCCTTCGCCACGAGAGCGCAGGAACGCGATGTGGTGAAGGCCGGGAAGCAATCCGCTCAAGGCTCGCCCACACGCGCGGCCCTCGGGTTCTTCGAGAGTGAAGCGGCGGGGGCTCGTCCCAGACAGGGTCCTCGAGACGACGAAGTGCCAACGCTTGCGACCGTTGATCACCTCCGACCCGAGCGGCCGAGCGACGACGATCGTGTCGGATCGATCCACCAGAGCGGGGATCGAGGTCGCGCCGGATTGAGCCTCGAGCTTCGGAGCGGCTTGCGAGAACGCCGCTGTGAAGGTCAACGCAGACAGCAGAAGTCGGTTTCTGGCGGCAATCATCGCAGAGTCACCCGGTGGCGAAGGTAGGCGAGGTTCAGAGCGCGGAACTCGAAGTCGAGGTCCAGCATCGCGTCGAAACCGAGGGTCGAGGCCATGACGTCGGTGGGCGTCGAGTTCCGGTTGTGCAGCGAGTCGTCGCCATGGAGTCCGGTGTTCGGCGCAGCGGGCTCGGTGAGACCGACCGCGTGTCCGACTTCGTGTGCGAGCACGGTTCCAATGACCGTGGCCCAATCGTCGGCGGCCCCGAACACGACGCGGTAGCGGGCAAGCTGCTGCGAGGTCGCCAGGTCGGGGTCGAAGTCCGGATCCATGATCACGGCATCGAAGGGGTGCGATCCGAGCGGCGTTCCGCCCAGGTCCGGCGAGAGTGGCGCGAAGCTGCGCCCGAACGCAGTCAGGAACCCGGGCGCCAGTCGCTCGTGGACGCGTGCCTCGAACAGGTAGACCTCGGCCGGGAAGACCCCGAGCCCCGGATTGGTCGCGACGGCGCCCTGCGTCAGGGAGCTGTTGCGTGCGTCGAAGTAGGCTCGCCCGAGGGTTCCGCTCGAAGAGTCCCCGGTGACGCGACCCGGTTCGCCTTCCGGATCGAATCCACCACAGGCGATCTCCATGTAGGGAACGCCGATCGGAGTCTCCGTCGTGAAGCGCAAGGGCACGGACTGCTCGTCGGATCGGCGGGAGCCATCCAGATTGCGATCGAACAGCTGGTGGGCCCGGCTGAGGATCCCATCGCGCACGATCCGCTCCATCCGCGCATCGACACGGAGTGGGTCGGAGGCCGTCGCGAGTCCGAGCAGGATCAGGTCCTGCCGAAAGTCCCCGACACCGTTCCCATCTCGGTCCAGGTCGTAACGAACCTGGACGAGCTGCACGCGCTCGAACGGGACGGCGTTCGTCGACGCTGCTGCGACGTTGAACGTTGCCGCATCGATCGTGGCCGCGTTGCCGGCGAGGTCGCTGGCGTTCGCGGTCGCGACCCAGGAACCGACCTTGAGAGGGGAGTCTTCCTCGATCAAGAGGTGGACCTGACCGTCGACAACTCGAATGGATTCGAATCCGAACGTCCGAGTCGCCTCCATCGAGTCTGTCAGTTCGATGCGGACGGACCGCGGGTCGATCATGTCGTCGATCGTCGAGGGACTCTGCAGGACGAGCTCGAAACCGTGCGGAGGCACCTGGGGACTCGTGACATGGAGATCCGGGATGCCTTCCACGGTGAGTTCGACGCGCGGCGACTCGGTGTCGAAACTGAATCCAGAACGGAATTGGAAGCGTTGCTCCTCACCGAGCCAGCGACCATCGGCGGACCGGACTCCTTCGGGCCCGGCGCAAACGACCAACTCGAGCGCCGTGTCAATCGGCCAGTTCGGAACCGCTCGAACGACCACGGTTTGGCCGTCTGAGTGCAGTGTCACCTCCGACGAGATCGTTGGACCGCCCACCTGGCGGACGAGCATCGACTGCACCGTCCCCGGAGAGAGTTCGACTGGCGACCGCACCAGGAAGGTCGCGTTCCTCGGTAGGTCACCGACCCCCTCGGGCAGGAGTGGCTGCAGGGCCCAGTCGGGCAGATCCGAGGTCCGGTACGTGAGCCGGAACTCCTGACTCGCTGGCACGCCTAGGTTCGATCGCAGCCCGAACGGTCCGTTGTCGATCGTCAGGACGACGTTCGCATCGAGTGCGAGATCGGCTGCGCCGAAGATCGTCAGACTTCGACCGGTTGGTCCGATCTCGACGCGGTCGACTGCGATCCGTTCGACCTGCCCATCGACTTCTTGCGTCCATTCGATCGATGACCTGTGTGGCGCGAGAATCGTTCGATCGAACTCGATCTCGACCGTGGCCGTCGTCGGGACCCCGCTTTCGCCCTCGCTGGGTTGCGAGCTGGCGGGGGCGCTGAAAGCGTTCGAGGCTTCAGCAGGTAAAGCTGACTGAAGGCCTGGACAGCGACCCCATCGCTATCGAGGACCGGCGTCGGGCCGGACCGAAGCGTTTGCAGTGGGGACGAGAGGCCGCTGCTCGGCGCGCGAATCCCAAGGCTCCGTCCGTCCTCGCTCAAGACCCACTCGGTCGCTTGCTGGCCGCCGAGAGAGTTCTCCCAGACGAAGCTCTGGAGATTGAGCGTCGAGGGATCGAGTGAACGGTTCCAACCGAGCACAACCCAACCCTCGAAGGCTGGCTGAATGGTGGGCTCCAGAGTCTGGACCGAGGTCGTCACTGCACCGCGGCTGCCGGTCGTGAAGTCCAGCACGCGAGTGGGCGCGAGAGCACCGCCGAGGGCGCGGATCCCGCGCATTCTCAGCTCGATGGTGTCCTCCGCCGGTAGGTCCGCGCGAGGCCTGATGACGACTCGCGATTGGTCCGTTGGATCGTTCTCGACGACCGTCAGTTCTCCCGGGATCGCACGACCGCTGCCGGTGCGGAACTCGACGTCCTCGCCGTCGAGCACCGAGGCGTCCACCCGGCAATCAAAGTCGACGACCACTTGCGGCCGTCCGGCGAACAGTTCGGAATCCTCCGCAGGATCACAACTGAGGACCGAAGGACCGATCGCGGCAGCCGTACGGAAGCGGACGGTCTCAAGACGCTCGAGCAGACGGCCGTCTGACGAGCAGGTAAGAGGAGAAAGGCGGAGTTCGAGGACCGAGTTCGCAGGAAGGTCGGTGGATGGCTCGAAGGTCAACACACGAGGATCGGTGCTGAGGTTGAACGAGCCAGCGATCCGCTCGTCGTCGGAGATCGCGAACAGGCCAGTGGCCGGCTGTTCCAGGCAGGCCATCGACACGGGCGCGTCGAACACCAGGCGCACCTTCGCCTCGACGCGCACGCCGGCTTCCTGGTTGGCGGGTGCGGACTCGACCAGCTCCAGCGTCGCAGGAACGAAGACCCCTGCGCCGGCCGCTGTTGGGGCAGCACCGGACCCTCCGCCGCCGCCACCGCAGGCGGTCAGCAACGTGCTGACCGCGATTGTGCACACACCCAGTCCCGAATGACGCAAATTCCGTCGCCTCCCCAGCCGCACTGTTGCGACTGAGGGACAGATCGGCGTCCAGGGCGTCCGATCTCCAGACAGTCAGCCCGGTTGGTGTCGAACCTCCGATGGCGTCGCCGGGATTCGCGCAACGAACCGCTGCCCGATTCGACACGGTGCGGGGTCCCGGAAGGGGAGCAGCGTCGCGTCTATCGACGCCTGTCGGAATTCACGCCGCCGAGGCCGCTGTCAGCTGGGACCGAAAGGCCCACGCGGACCACGAAGGTCTCCGAGACCGCGGATGTGAATCCCGCCCGGCGGACCTGGTGGTCGAAAGGCTGCGAGCAAGAGCAGGGACCCGATCCCGCAGAGCCCGGCCGCGACCAAGAATCGCAGGAAGTCCGGGTTGAACCAGACAACGAGCCCCAACGAGACGAAGAGGATCCCTGGTGCGAGGAAGAGCGGGTTCGGTCCGTTGGTGCGCGCCATCAGTGTCGCCGAGGTGTCCGTGACCGGGAGGGAGTGTTCGATTCAGAACTCCCATCAACTCCTGCCCTCGAGAAGACGCCGTCGAGATCCCGGCGGCGTCTTCGGAGAGCCAGCTCTCAGCTACAGCCAGAAGTCGCGCCGCAGGAGTCGCACTTCAGGCAGGTGCCGTTGCGCACCAACGTGAAGTTGCCGCAGCTACCACAGGCATCGCCCTCGTAGCCCTTGATGCGCGCCTCGCGCACCTTCATCGCGACTTCGGCATCGGAGTCTGGCTGAACGCGCTGCTTCACCAGCACCTCGGTCGTCGTCGTGTGATCGACCTCGCGGACTGACACCTCCTGTGTGGTGTTGCCGTTCGAGTGCGATCGACCGTTGGCCGTCGACTGGAGTTCAGCGCTCGCGCCTTCGACGCCCGCACCCTCGACACGACGCAGAATCTCTTCGACGCGCGGTCCGCGGGCCATCTCGAAGTCGCCGTCATCGGCAGCCTCCGGCTCGTCGAAACGCTCTTCCTTCGAAGCGCCCTGCGCCGAACCGTCACCGGTCGTTGTCGAATCGAGACTGTCGTCCGGCTGAGCGTGTCCGAGCTCGTAGCGACCGAGGTAGGAGATCGCCAGATCGCGGAACACGTAGTCGAGGATCGACGTCGCCATCTTGATGCGGTCGTGCCCCTGGACGCCGCCATTCGGCTCGAACCGCGTGAACACGAACGCGTCGACGAACTCGTCGAGCGGAACCCCGTGCTGGAGTCCGAGCGAGATCGCGATCGCGAAGTTATTCATCAACGAACGGAAGGCGGCGCCCTCCTTGTGCATGTCGAGGAAGATCTCGCCGAGCGAGCCGTCCTCGTATTCGCCGGTGCGGAGGTAGATCTTGTGGCCACCAACCGTCGTCTTCTGGGTGTAGCCCTTGCGGCGACCCGGAAGCTTGCGGCGCTTGCGCATGTAGTGGTGAACGACCCGCTCGGTGATCCGCTCGGCAGCGTGAGCGACTGGCGAAGCCTCCGGCGCGTCGACCGCATCATCCTCGGCTAGGTCGTCTTCACTGATCGAGCTGAGCGGCTGGCTCAGCTTGCTGCCGTCACGGTAGAGCGCGACAGCCTTGACCATGCTGGCCCAGGAGCGCTCGTAGGCGTCGCGGACGTCGGAGACGGTCGCATCATTCGGCATGTTGATCGTCTTGCTGATCGCGCCGGAGATGAACGGCTGGACGGACGCCATCATGTCGATGTGCGCCTGGAAGGCGATGAATCGCCGGCCGATCTTGCCGCAGCGGTTCGCGCAGTCGAACACCGGCAGGTGCTCGTCCTTCAGGTGCGGAGCGCCCTCCACGGTCATCGTGCCACAGACGTAGTCGTTGGCTTGAGCGACCTGCGCCTTGGAGAACCCGAGGTGGTCGAGGAGATCGAAGCGGAAGTCCGTCAGCTGACGATCGTCGAGTCCGAGCTTCTGCTTGCAGAAGTCCTCACCGAGCGTCGCCGCGTTGAACACGAAGCCGATCTCGAACGCGCCCTCGAGCGCAGACTCCAAGATCTGCAGTTGCTCGTCACCGAACCCACGAGCCTTGAGGGTCTCGTGGTTGAGGAACGGAGCTCCGGCGAGCGTCTTGCGGCCGACGGCGTAGCTGACGATGTCGTCGATCTGCGCGGTCGTGTAGCCGAGACGCTTGAACGCGAGCGGCAGGCTCTGGTTGATGATCTTGAAGTAGCCACCACCGGCCAGCTTCTTGAACTTGACGAGTGCGAAGTCCGGCTCGACACCCGTGGTGTCGCAGTCCATCACGAGGCCGATCGTCCCGGTCGGGGCGATGACGGTGACCTGGGCGTTGCGGTAGCCGTTCTTTTGACCGAGCTCGAGCGCCCGATCCCAAGAGACGCGGGCAGCCTTCAGCAGAGCGTCGGGGCAGCGCTTCTCGTCGAGGCCGTGCGGGGTGATCGTCAGGCCTTCGTAGTCGGCCGACGGGTCGGCATACGCGGCGCGCCGGTGGTTGCGCATGACGCGCAACATGTGCTGGCGATTCTTCTGGAAGCCCGGGAATGCGCCGAGTTCGCCAGCCATCTCGGCCGAGGTCTCGTAACTTCGGCCACAGAGGATCGCGGTGATCGCACCAGCGATCGCACGGCCTTCCGGCGAGTCGTAGGCGAGACCCAGGCGCATCAAGACCGTGCCTAGGTTCGCGTAGCCGAGGCCGAGCGTGCGGTAGCGGTAGCTGCGCTCCGCGATCTCACGGCTCGGGAAACTCGCCATCAACACGCTGATCTCGAGGACGATCGTCCAGATACGGGTCGCGTGCTCGAACAGCTCGAGTTGGAACTCGCCGTTCTCATCCAAGAACTTGGCGAGGTTCAGCGACGCCAGGTTGCAGGCCGTGTCGTCGAGGAACATGTACTCCGAGCACGGGTTGCTCGCCTCGATGCGACCGTCCTCGGGGCAGGTGTGCCACTCGTTGATCGTCGTGTCGTACTGGAGACCCGGGTCCGCGCAGGACCAGGCGCTGAACGAGATCTTGTCCCAGAGTTCCTGGGCATCGACTTCGCGAGCGACGGAGCCGTCGGTGCGATTCTTGAGCGGCCACGGACGACCGTTCTTCAGGCGGGCGAAGAACTCGTTCGGCACGCGGACCGAGTTGTTCGAGTTCTGACCTGAGACCGTGACGTAGGCCTCGCTGTCCCAGTTGGTGTCGTATTCGTCGAACTCGATGGCCGTGTAGCCCTGCGAGCCGAGTTGCAGCGACCGTTGGAGGTAGGCCTCGGGCACCAGAGAGGAACGAGCCTCACGGAGCGCACGGCTGAGCGTCGCGTTGTCCTTCGGCGTCGCGACGATGCTCTTCGTGCCGTCCTCACCCGTCACCGTGCACGCGTTCAGCACGTTGACCAAGTGCGTCTTGACGATCTGGCTGCCGGTCACGAGGGACGCAACCTTCTGCTCTTCGACGACCTTCCACTCGACGAACTTCTCGATGTCGGGGTGATCGAGGTCCAGGCAGACCATCTTCGCCGCACGGCGAGTCGTGCCGCCAGACTTGATCGCACCGGCCGCTCGGTCACCGATCTTCAGGAACGACATCAGACCGGACGAGCGGCCACCGCCACTGAGCGGCTCGTTCTCGGCACGGACGCGGGAGAAGTTGGTCCCGGTGCCCGAGCCGTACTTGAAGAGGCGGGCTTCGCGGGTCCACAGATCCATGATCCCGCCTTCGCTGACCAGGTCGTCACCGACGGACTGGATGAAGCAGGCGTGCGGCTGCGGGCGCTCGTAGGCAGAGGAAGCCAACTGGGCCTTCCCGCCGTTCCGCGGACCCTTCTTGGGATCGACGAACCAGTGTCCCTGAGGAGGGCCATCGATGCCGTAGGCGTGGTGGAGGCCGGTGTTGAACCACTGCGGGGAGTTCGGAGCCGCGACCTGGTCCGCGAGCATGCGGCTCAGCTCGTCTTCGAACGCCTGCGCGTCGTCCTTCGAGTCGAAGTAGCCGTGCTTCTCGCCCCAGGTGCGCCAGCAACCGGCCAGACGACCGAAGACCTGACGCGAATCCTTTTCGCCACCGAGGACCGGTTGACCGGCCTCGTCGAGCATCGGCTCACCCTTCGCGTCGGTCTGCGGAACGCCGGCCTTGCGAAAGTACTTCTGCGCGATGATGTCGGTGGCGACTTGCGACCACGACTCCGGAACCTGGACGTCGTCGGCTCGGAAGACGACCGAGCCATCGGGGTTTCGGATCTCCGAGACCCGGGAAGTGAATGGAATGCCGTCGTAAGGGGACTTGCCTGCCTCAGTGAACCGCCGCTCGATCTTCACGCGTGTGCCTCCTGGTGGGAGTGATGCTCCGTGACTCCGGAGCCAACCTGTCGGGAGCACCGACGCCCTGAGTCCGATCGCGTCTGACCGTGCAGCGAGGAAGAATCGCTGCACCGCGAGCGGACCGATCGATCCGTGGAAGGGGATCCGCGTCGTACTGGGACGACGTCGGAACCACGG
>JBCBZB010000137.1:0-3156 GCA_039815565.1 Planctomycetota bacterium | reverse complement strand
CGTCGCCAACAACGACCTCGGCACGCCGCAGCTGCTGCCGAGCCTCGCCGCGCTGACCAACCCGGTCATCGGCACCAACTTCGACCTGCTCATCGAGAACAACCCGGGCTCGATCGGCGACTTCTACCTGCTCGGCAACCCGAGCGCGTTCGACCTGACTCCGATCGGTATCCCGTGCTCGCTCGAGACGGATGGCATCCTCGCCACGATCGCTGGTGTCCCGGGTGTCGCGAACACGATCATGGTCCCGAACCTGCCTGGTCTCGTCGGCCAGTCGCTCAACAGCCAGGGCGCGACCCTGGACGTGAGCGCCGGCAACCCGTTCTTCGTGCTGTTCACGAACTCGATCGACTTCACCTTCGGTGACATCTGATCCTGAGTGCTTCGCGCTCGGCCGACTGGCCGGGTGAGAAGCCTCCGGAGCCGGCTTGGCCGGCTCCCGACGGGCGCGCTTCCTCGAGCAGGGAGTGCGCCCGTTTGCGTTCGCCCGGCCGGGCGCGCGGCCGGGCGAAAGCCTCGACGATTGGCTGGCCTCGATCGAACCCGTAATATGACGGATCCGTCTTAGTTCCGCCGGACCCGTGTCCGGATGCGGAGTAGATCCGAAGAGCGGCGTAGAGGTCCTGCTCCCGCTCTCCGGGGCCCGGGAACCCACCATGCACATACGCCTCCTCGCTCTGGTCGTCTCTGTCCTCGCTGCGACGCCAGCGGCTAGCCAGATCAATTCCGCCTTCGGAACGGCTCAGGGTGCTGCGGACGACTCCGTCGTCGGTCCGATGACGCTCTCCTTTCCGTTCGCGATGCCGAACGGTGCGACCGTCACCGAACTGTTCGCAGATTCGAACGGACGCGTGTTCTCGGACGGTAGCGAGCCGTCCGACTTCTCGGAGTCGGTCGTCGACCTCGCCTCGGGCCCGACGCAGATCGCCGTGTTCTGGCACGACATCAATCCGGTGGGGGGCGCGGGTCTGGGAGATGTCTTCTTCAACGACCTCGGGACCTCGGCGCTGGTCACCTGGAACGACGTCGTCGACTTCGGCGCTCCTGCTGGGAGCGAATACACGGTTCAGCTGGAAGTCTTCCCCGACGGCTCGTTCGTCGTTCGTTCCGACGCGCGGGTCTCCCAGCTCGACGGGCTGGTCGGCAGCTCGGTCGGGGCGGGCGCAACTCTTCCTTCGCTGACCGACTTTTCCAACGCTCTTCCGTTCAACTCGGGTGCCCAGGGCACGGTCTATGAGCCTTGGGACGGTTCCGCGTTCGTGTTCGACCTGGTCGACTGCGACACGACCTTCACTCCGAACGGTGTCGGGGGCTACAGCGTCACGACGACCTGTCTTCCGGGAGTCCCTCGTTCGACTCCATCGGTCGTAACGGTCCAGGGTCCGGCCTGTTCCGCGCTTGGCGCCACTCCACTCGACCTCACCTACACGCCGGACGGTTCGGGTGGCTACGACGTCGCTCTCGGGGGTTCGTTGGACGGGAACTTCGCCTCGGGCACGGATCTCGGGCTCGGCGATGACACGACGGGCACGGTCTTCTTGCCCTTCACGTTTGCGATGCCCGGCGGCTCGATGGTGGCGGGTCTGGACGTCGATTCGAATGGCCGCTTGTTCGAGATCTCCCTCGAGAGTTCGGACTTCAGTGAATCGACGGCGGAGCTGCTCGGCGATGCGACAGCGATGACCTGCGCGTTCTGGGACGACTTGAGTCCCAGCGATGCGGGTGCGGTCTGGGCCCACGTCGCTGCCAGTGGGGCTCAGTCGATCACTTGGGATGACGTGCCGGAGTTCGGTACCACCAACTCGAACACGTTCCAGGTCCAGCTGTTTCCGGACGGGGTCGTCTCGATGCACTTCGTGATGATGGCCGCCACGGATGGCCTTGTCGGCCTGTCGTCGGGCAACGGGGCGATCGATCCGGGGGAGAGCAATCTGGCGAGTGGTCCGATCTCGACGGGGGGCGTTCCGGTCGTCTACGAGCAGTTCACGGGCGACTTCGATGCGGCGCGACCTCAGGTCCTCCCCATCCTCCAAAACTTGACCAACCCGATCCTCGGCACCAACTTCGATCTCGTGATCACGGCCGCTCCGGGGTCGATCGGCGACTTCTACTTGCTGGGAAACCCAAGCTCGTCTGACCTCCGCATCATCGGAGTGCCGTGCTTTCTGGAGACGGACGGGATCCTCGCCACGATCTCGACCGCTCCCGGCGCTGGTTATGCGTTGATCATCCCGGTCCTGCCGGACCTGGTCGGCCAGGCACTGAACACCCAGGGCGCGATTCTCGACACGAACGCGGGTAACCCGTTCTTCGTCCTCTTCACGAACTCAATCGACTTCAGTTTTGGCGATGTCTGAGCCCGACCGAGCCGGGGTAGCCCTTGCGCGGAAGCGGATCGGGAAAGATTGGGGATTCCCGTTCCGGAGAGAGTCGTCTCCCGGTCGTGGGCGGGATCGGATTGCGAACGCCGCCGTGACATGGACGCTTCAAGCTCGCGACGTCGAACATGTCTCGACGGACGGCACGATCCATGGGGTTCCGTTGCGATTCGCGAATCTGCCCTTTTTCGGTCGGTCCAGCGTCTCCAGGTTTGCGCGCGGGCTGTTTCCGGCGCTCTAGACCACGCTGGCGTCGAGATTCCCGGTCGACATGGCCAATCCAGATCTGCGACGTTTCCGCAAATTTGCGGATCCAACCAAACCCTGAGGGTGGCACATTCGTCTCAGCACTGCGCCTGGGAACCACTTCGGCCCGGGGGCATGAGGTTCGGAGCGACAAAACGCTCCCGATCGCTTCCTCTCAACTAGTCAACAAATCCATGAACGCACGCATCCTCGCGCTGGCCGTCTCGGCTCTCACCGCGACCACGGCCTCCGCTCAGATCAACCCAGCCGTCGGTACGCCTCTGGGCGCTACGGACGACTCGATCAGCATGGCCACGGTCTCCTTCCCGGTTGTTTTCCCGGGTGGCGTCGCTGTGACCGACATCTTCATCGACTCGAACGGCCGCATCTCTTCCGACGCGCTTGAAGGCTCGGACTTCTCCGAGAGCACCGCTGAGTTCTTCGGCGAGATGCCGGCGATGGCTCCCTACTGGGACGACCTCAACCCGATCGGCGGAGCCGGCATCGGTGACGTCTTCTTCAACGACCTCGG
>JBCBZB010000080.1:0-21855 GCA_039815565.1 Planctomycetota bacterium | reverse complement strand
TTCGCGCGAAGATTCAACCCGGACTTGGTATGCAACTATCGTACACCCTGGAGCCCTCAACCGGGCTCTGCTAGCGTCGCGTCGAATGGCCACTCGTCGAGTGCCGGATCGTCGGCGGCGAAGACCGGGAACTCCGACACCTCGGTCCCCGGCAACACCGACTCGATCGCCTGCCGTACAAACGGCTCATCCTCGTCGCGCCAGAGCACGAAGTGATCGCCGCCCTCGACCGTCCAGACGTCGACGCGCTCGGCGTTGACGAGTTCTTCGAGCATGTAGTCGACGTTCGCGTACGGAACGAGCGTGTCCTCCGTCCCGTGCACGATCGCGACCGGACAGCGGATGTCCTGCAGCATCGGCTGCAGCAGACGCAGCTCCTCGTCGAGATCCCAGACCTCGTCGTTCGCCTTGTTCAGGATGTCCGGAACCACCGGCTCCAATCCGCGCGCGCCGACCTGATACCAGGCGATGCACTCGAGCTCGGGATCGAGTGACGAACCGAGCAAGACGAGGCCGTCGACATGCTGCGGGTAGCTCGCGGCGAGCCACGCGGCGATCGGCGCTCCGAGCGAGTGACCGACCACGACGTTGGGTCGACCCGACGCGAGGTAGGGCGCAGCCGCCGCAACCTGATCCGCGAGCGGAAGACGAACTTCGTCGCCCGAACGCCCGAACCCCGGCCGATCGATTGCGAAGCTCTCGAACCCACCGATCGGATCGCGCAGGTAGTCGAGCCAGTTGCCCGACGACCCCGGCGTGCCGTGCAGGTAGAGAATGCGCGGCCCGGTTTCAGGTCCGCTGCGCAGCGCTGCGACCCGACCGACGGCGGTCAGCCGCGTCGCCTCAGCGACCTCGGATTGTCCCCCCGCGAGCGGCTCGGGGCGCGGCAGGTCGATGCAGGCCGTCGGAAAGGCGGCGAGCAGAACGAGAAGGTTCCAGGAAGCACGCAAGGTGTGCCCTGCATAGTTCCCGCCGCCCCGGGCGTAAAGCGCCCGGATAGCGATCACGCCAATCGGCGGATCAGCTAACGTTCGCCGCGACCGCTTCGGTCAGGGCCGGAACGACCTCGAACGCGTCGCCGACGATACCGAAGTCCGCGACCTTGAAGATCGGGGCGTTCGCGTCCTTGTTGATCGCGACGATGAAACGGCTCGTGCGCATGCCGGCGAGGTGCTGGATCGCACCGGAGATGCCGATCGCGATGTAGAGGACCGGGGCGACGACCTTACCGGTCTGGCCGACCTGCTCCGAGTGAGGACGCCAACCGGCGTCGACGACGGCGCGCGAAGCACCGACCGCGGCCACACCGGCGCCGAAGGCGTCGGCGAGCTTCTCGACGATGTGGAACTGCTCGGGGCTCTGCAGACCACGACCACCAGAGACGATGACCTTCGCTTCGCTCAGCGGGATCTTGCCGCCGGCCGCAGCCATGACCTCTTGGACGACCGCCCGCAGCTCGTCGGCGCCGAAGCTCGGAGCCGCATCGCTGACGCTCGCGTCACCGCCTTCGGTCGGCGCCCAGTTGTTCGGGCGCAGCGTCGCGCAGAAGACGCTCTTCTGTGAGAACGACTTCTTGTAGGCCTTGCCGGCATAGACCGGCTTGGTCGCGCCGAACTTACCGTCTTCGAAGTGCAGGGCCGTCGCATCGCTGACGAGGCCCGAGTCGAGCATCGCGGCAAGGCGCGGCATCAGGTCGCGCCCCATCGCCGAGTGCGGCATCAAGACGACGGTGGCGTCGCCCAAGTGATCCTTGAGGGCCTTCGCGTAGCCGTCGCCCGAGTAGTTGGCGAGGACATCGCTATCGAGGGCGACGACGTTGTTGGCGCCGCTCTTCTGCAGCTCACCCTTCGCCGCGTCGAGGCCGTGGCCCGGCAGCAGAGCCGTGACTTCACCGCCGCCGGCCGCTTGCGCGAGCTCGAGAGCAGCGGTCACTGCTTCGAGCGAGGGCTTCTTCAGCTGACCCTGACGGGCTTCCGCGATCACATAGATCTTGGTCATGACTTGGTTCGATCCTTCTGTGTGTTCGTGATGTGGCGGGATGGGTTCAGAGGACTTTCGCGTCGTTCTTGAGCGCGGCGATCAGGTCGTCGACGGACTCGAACAAGCGACCCTCCGGGCGAGGCGGCGGCAGTTCGAGCGAGACCGTGTCCGTGGCCGGGGCGACGGCCTCAACGCTGACCTTCGCGAGCGGCTTCTTCTTCGCCGCCATGATCCCCTTGAGGTTCGGGTAGCGCGGCTCGTTGAGGCCCTTGTTCGCCGAGACGACGGCCGGGAGCTTGCAGGTCACGACCTCGCGAGCGCCTTCGATGTCGCGCTCGGCGCGCAGCTGGTCACCATCCTTGGTGAGCGTGCTGACCTCGGTCAGAACCGGCATGTCGAGCAGAGCGGCGAGGCGCGCCGGGAACTGCGAGTCGTCGCCGTCGATCGCCTGCTTGCCGCAGAAGACCAGGTCCGGGTTCAGACCCTTCACATGCTCGGCGATCGTGACCGCGGTGCTGTAGGCGTCGCGCGCCGCACCACCGTCGTCGAGCAGAATCGCCTTGTCCGCACCCATCGCGAGGCAGGTGCGGAGGTCCTTCTCCGAGTCGCTGGAGCCGAGCGTGATGGCGGTGATCTCACCGCCACCGGCCGCATCCCTGGTCTTGATCGCCTCTTCGACGGCGAACTCGTCGTACGGGTTGAGGACGAATTCGACTCCGGCGGGGTCGAGACTCTTGCCGTCAGCACCGACCTTGACGACGGTGTCGGACGCAGCCACTCGCTTGACGCAAACGACGATGTTCATGGGAGTTGCGAAGGGGAAATGTCGAGGGAAGTGCGGTGCCGCCCGACCCGTCGGAACCGACGAGAGCCGAAGATCGGCTCTTACGATTCGACGTAAAAACCGGCGGCGAGGCCTGCGAACGCGCAGATTGGGCGACGCACTGTAGGCACCGACATCTGGCGTTCAAGGAACGGGGAGTAACACTGCCTGCTCCTCGTCTTTTCACCCCCTCTCGTTCGCTCTTCCGCCGCCCCCGCGGCGATCCCTTCGTGAGCCGTTCGATGAGGAACCCACGACCCATGAACGCACTCGCACGAATCGCCTCGGCCTCGATGGTCGCGGTGCTCTCCACCACCCCTCTGTTCGCCCAGGAACCCGAGATCGCCGGTGAGTCGGGCGAAGCGCTCGGCCCGATCGCGACCCAGGCACTTCAGGAACTCACCTCGGGTTCGTGGACCTTCGACGGCCAGGTCTCGATCAAAGAGCCGGAGGGCCAAGGCGGCATGGACGGGATGATGATGATGCCTGGCGTGGAGGACGGCGAGTCGTTCACCGGGGGAGTCATGCTCCACCGCACGGCCGACGACGAACTCTTGATGATGTCCGAGTCGGCGCTGCCCGGCTTGCGCCTCTACCAGAAGGGCAGCAAGAGCCTCGTCAATACGACGACAAAGGCCGGCGAACCGCTCTCGCTCGATTCGCTGACTGGCGACCTGCGCCCGCTCTTCCGCCCCAACCGACTGCTGAAGTGGTCGGAGGAGCGTGCGCTGTGGAAGGAAGTCACCGAGGGCCCGGAGGTCGCTGAGGTGAATGAAGCCGGCGGCCGGATCCTGAAGGCCAAGCTACCTGAGTCTTTGGTCACCCCGCCGGGCGGCGACGACTTCGGCATGGGCATGGAGATCATGAACCCGTTCGAAGCGACGGTCATGCGCGCGGAGTTGATCGTTGCGGTCACGGCCGAAGGCAAGCTTCAGGGCCTGCGCCTCTCCGTCGTTCGCTCGGACCCGGCCGCTGCGATGCAGAAGCTGATGGAAGATGCCGCGATGGACGGCGCGCTCGAACTCGACCCGATGATGCTCGAGGAGATGGAGCAGGCGGAAGGCGCGACGCACACCTACGAGTTCTCGCGGAGCGACGCGGAGCTGAACGACACGGCGAAGATCGCGCTGCGGATGTTCCGATTCGCGGCGCAGTGAGCGGCTGCGCGAAGCGGTCGACGACCCACTAGGAACTGCTAGCCTTCGGGCGCATGCTCGACCCGAAGCTCGAAGGCCAACTGACGTCGCTCGACCCTCGGTGGAAGATCTGGGCGGGCCTCCTGCTGATCACGCTCGGCGGCGTCCTGATGCAGGCGCTCTGGGACAGCGGTGCGTTCGCTGCGGCACCGTTGGTCGTGATCTCTCTCGGCGGCGCCTCGATCTACGTCGGGTTCGACGAGAAGAAGCGACAGGACCGCATCGACTACGAGCTCGGTCGGGCTAAGTCGGACTGGCCCGAACTGCGGGCCGAGCTAGTACGCGTCCACGAAGCGCGCGCCGGCAAGGGTCTGGCGCGCTTCCTGCAGGATCTCGGCTACGAGGAGTTCGTCGTTCGCCGGTGGATCCAGGAGCGATTCGCCGCGGAGCTCGAGAGTTCAGCGAACGGCGAATGCGGCGCCTAAGCGCGCCGCCAACTCGGTCCTGAGGACGGCAACTCAGTCGTCCTCGCGAAAGTAGCCCATGTGGAACTGCTGCATCGGGTCGCCTGTCCCCATGATCGCGTGGGCGTCCATCGTCATCGCGTCACCGTCCATTGTGAGAACGGAGCGGCTGACCAGCGACTGGCCCATCCAGTCCATGCTGGAGAACGAGATCAGCGCACCGTCATCGGTCCAACGCATTTCGTTCTGCATGTACTCGCCCATGTTCGAGAACGTGACGAAGCGGTAGCTCTCGCGCTTCACATCCCATTCGAGGAAGCCGATCGCGTTGTAGGTGAATGGGGCGCCTTTGATCGTGCCCTCGGTCTCGAACTGGACGACATGACCGCCCATGCGCTTGCGCACGACCTCACGACCCGTCAGCTCTTGCTTGCCGGGAACGCCCGGCATGACCATCCAACCCTCGGTGCGCCAGCTCCCGAGCATCGGACCCAACTGCTTCATCGAGTCTGACACCGGCTGACCGAACTCGAACGCGACCTCGGCCGGCATCGGCTCAGCTTCTTCGACGCGATTGTAGCGACCCGCGACCTCGACTTCGAAGTCACCGCCCCCGACGCAACGCTCGTACTTCATGTCGTAGCCGCTGTCGTCGAAGGTGTAGGTCGAACGCAGGAAGGTCGTGCCGTCGGCGGTGGTTTCCGACGAGACGCCGATCAGCGTGTTGTCGTCGGCCCAGTGCATCGTCTGGATCTCACCGAGTTTCTCGTCCGAACCGAAGTTGTAGGAGACGAGCCGTTCGTTGATCGCGTCGTAGCCCATGAAGGCATCGAGCCGCCACGGCGCGGTGCCTGCGACCTCGACCGCGAGCCGGAACTCGAGGAAGAAGTCGTTGAGCACCCAGGCACTCGACGAACGGGCGGTCCACTCGACTTCTCCCATCGGGGAGCTGTGCGTGCCACTCCCTTCGAAGTGGCCGAGGAATTTGTCGAACCCTCGCAGCATCGGCGAAGGCGTCGGCATCTCCTCTTGCGCCGAAGCGACGGCGGTGAGGAGCGGGAAGAGCAGAGCGGCGGCGGTCAGCGAGCCGCGTGGAGCAAGGGGGAGGCTAGGGAACATCGATCTGGGTCCTCGGTTGAACCTGAGGTTTGAAAGATGGCGCAAATCATCTCCCCTCGACCGATTGGCGCCAGGGTCCGTCGCCCACGGGGCTCAGAAAGGGTGGGCCCGACCGGCCTTCACTCTTCCGGCGCGACGCGTCGGTAGGCGTCCTCGAGGCGTTGCCGTAGATCCATGACCTGGCGGTATTCCTCGTCGGCTCGATCGAGATCCTGCTGCAGGGAGTCGAGAGCGGACACGTCGGCCGCTGCCTTATCGGCCGAGTTCTTGCCGATTGCGCGGAGTTCGTCGAGGAGGCGCCCGAAGGCCGCCGGGTCGGAACTCGCCTTGTCGGAGTTCGCGCGGTCGGTGCGTCCGAGACTCTGCGGTCCAGAGACCCCACCCGCCTGGTCGATCGGCGAGCTGTTCAGCTTATTCGGGTCGATCGTCATCGGTTCAGGCGAGGAAGTTGAAGAGGCTGGTCTGCAGCGCACGTGCCGTGACTTGCAGCGCCGCCTGGTAGTTGATGTTCAGGACCTCGAGTTCCGAGATCGCCGAGGCGAGATCGGTGTCTTCGAGGCGTGACAGCTCGGCGGTCTGGTTGTCTTGCAGGGTCGCGATGCGATTCTGCGTCAGCTGCAGGGTCTGCGACCGGGAGCCGAAATCCTGCACCTGAGCGAGAATCCGCTCCTGTGCTTCGTCGACCGCTCCGACGAGTTCCTGTAGCCGATCCTGCAGCGCCGCGCTCCCCGGCCCGTCCGTGGCCCGCAAGGCGTCGCGAACCTCGATCAGCGCCTGAAAGGCATCGAAGGTGCCCTGGTAGGTAACCTCCTCGACCCCGGCCCGACGCAGGCCACTCACGTCGAGGTGCAGGACGGAACCATCCAGCGAATCCTCGACCGCGATCAGCCGCTCCTGGAAGTCGACCCGCGTAAACGTCTCACCGCCATCGAGCGTGAGCTCAGCCTCCACGACCAGCTTTCCGAGGGTCGGGGTGATCGGTAGCACCAAGTTGAGGGAGATCTCGTCGCCGCTCCCATTGACCGGAATGCGGTTCTGACCCGGCGTCACGGTCACGGTCGGACCGGTGCCGATCTGCAGTTGATCCGGAGCGGTGAAACGGTAGTCGAACTCTCCGACGACCTCGTTGGTCGCGTTCCCCAGCGCGATGCCGACCGCTGGCGGTTCGGTGCGTAGGCCCGCGACGCGAACCTCGAGCTGATCGGTCCCGACTCCGGTGTCAAAACCCGGGATCGTTGCGAGACCGGTTCGCCCGCTCAGAAGTGTCGGCCCACGGTCGTGTGCGAAGAACACTTCCGACCCGGGGAAGTTGGTCGCCTCCCTGAGCCCCGGTGCAACCTCGATCTCACGGCGACCACGATCGCCGCGGTAGAGGACACGGGTCGAACCGTCCGGACCATCGACGCGTTCGAACGGCGGCCGGTCGTCGACGGTGCCCCCGAACAGGAACCGCCCCCCGTTCTCGCTGTTGGCGACGACGATCAGCTGCTGGAGGAGCTGCTCGACCTCGTTGGCGAGCGTCTGCCGCTCGACTCCACCAACGGTCGAGTTCGCCGCCTGAATCGACAGTTCGCGCGCCCGGATCAGTAGGTCCGAAACCTGCGACACGGTCGAACCGGCGAGGTCGATCGCGGACTGTGCGGACTGCGCGTTGTCGCTGATGCGATCGAGGCGCTGTAGCTCGGCTCGCAGCGGGAGGATGCGAGCGGCTGCGATCGGATCGTCGGACGGCCGCTGCACTCGTCGACCGGTCGCGATCTGCTGCTGGAGCGTCGAGGTCGCGCTCAGGTTGCGCCGCAGGTCGATCAGCGATCGAAGCTGGAAGGCGGTCGATGGAATCCTGGTCATCGCGGGCTCCCGAGGTTGATCAAGGTGTCGGTCACTTCCTGCATGACAGAGATGAGCCTGCTCGCGGCCTCGAAGGCCTGCTGGTAGGCGTTCAGGTTCAGGAGCTCTTCATCGAGGTCGACGCCCGACACCGCGAGGCGCTGCTGCTCGAGATCTTGACTCAGTCGTTCCTGAGACTCGAAGGTCCGCTCCGCGCGCGCGGTCTCGAACCCGATGTCGGCGATCAGATCGCCGATGAAGTCTTCGAAGTCCACATCGCCGAGCGAGCTTCGCCGTCCGGCGAGCAGACTCTCGAAGGCGAGCAGGTTCTCAGCGTTGCCGGAGTTGCCGTTGCGCGACGCCGAGAACAGGTTGGGATCGTCGAGGACCTCCTGGCGCACCGACACGGTCGAAGCTGTCGCATCACCGCTGAAGAACGTGTTCAGTCCGAGTGCGACGAGGATGTCGCTCGTGTCGCTGTCCGCCACCAGGTCCACTCCGAACGACTCGTTCGCCGTAGCTCGGATCCGGCCCTGGCCGAATGCGACCGTTACGCCGTCCGCAAGCGGAAGCCGCGAACCGTCGTAGCCGGCTCCAACGTCCAACGTGCCCAGCAGGGTGCCTTCCTCGTCGAAGACGTCGACCGTCAGCCCTGGGGTCACACCGATCTCACCGTCACCGTTCGCGACGACGCGCAAGGATCGGTTCGTCGCTCCATCGTAGGCGCCACCAACGGTGACCGTGACGCCGGTGTCCTGACCTCGATAGGTCCCCGACGGGAAGCCGATCGCAGCGAGGGGCGAGCCAGCGCCGTCGGTGAGTGTGAACTCCGCGACTGCCCCAGCGGACAGGCCCTGGATGACGACTCGACCGTCGGCCGCAGTCGCATCGATGTTCGAAGCATCCGCCTCGATTGCCGCCGCCAACTCGTCCGCTGTCACACGGGTTGGGTCCTCGAAGTCGGAGTTGTCCAGCGTGACGACCTGCGTCGTCGTGCCGTCGTCGATCGTGAAGGTCGCCGGGAAGGCGAGCGCGCTGAGGTCGAATGGACCGGACTCTCCGGTCGAGACACTCGGCCGCGCTCCACCGAAGACGTCGAGATCGTCGGGTTGCGCATCGATCGCCGGCGAGAAGTCGAACCCGAAGCCCGTCTGCGCCTGGATCCGGAGACGTCCCGTGCTGTCCACGGAACCGCTCAACGCCGGAATCGCTTCGATCTGGGCAGCGAAGTCGGCGAGGGTCGTCGAAGACGGATCGACCCGCAGCGTGTGCGTGCGAGCGTCCCTAGAGCTCTCGTTCACGACCCGGATCCGGAGTTCACCGGTCTGGATGTCGAACGGCAGCCCGAGCTGGGACAACAACTCGTCGCCGAGAATCCCATTGCCGTTCGTGTCCTGTGCTCCGCGATCGGACACGAGCGTGCGGAACGGTCCGGACTCCGGAGTACCGGTCGTGTGAAGGCGGTCGAACGCGAGCGTGAAGTCGCGCACGAACGCATCGACTCGCGAGCGGTAACTCGGGCCGGTCGTGCGCTCGAGTTGCAGCAATGCGCCGATCCGACCACCTTCGACATCGGCCGTCGCACCCTCTGAGCCAATCCGCAACTCGGTCAGTCCATCAGCATTCCGAGTCACCTGAACCTCACTCGAGCGACCGCCAGCGACCAACAGGCGACCGCCGACGATCAAGTCGAGTGCACCCGAGGCACGGTCCACCTGACGCACGTCGACGAGCGATGCGATCTCACGAGCGACTTGTTCCCGCTGGTCACGCAGGTCGTTCGCCGGAGACCCCGAGCTCTCGGCCTGGACAACCGCATCGTTGAGCGCCGCAAGCTGCACGGCCAACGACTCGACGCTCTGCGCGAGCCCCCGAACTTCGTCGAAGGTGGTCTCTGACACCGACGAGAGACCATTCCCGATCAAGTTGAGGCCCGAGGTGAAGGCCTGCGCCGACTGCACGACGCCACCGCGGAACGCTCGATCCCCGGGGTTGGCTTGCAACGCGGACAACGACCCGAGAAAGCCGTTGAAGGTCTCCCCGAGTCCACCGACGTCCGACCCGAACAAGGACTCGATCGACAGCAGGCGCTCGTAGCGAGCCTGCGAACTGCCGACGAGCGAGTTCTGGCCATAGATCCGTGCGATCAGGCCGTCGTCGACGATTCGACGCACTTCTCCGATCTCGACACCGGATCCGATCTGGAACCCCTGCGCGAAGATCGGCTGACTCGAGGAGAACGAGACACGCTGGCGCGAGAAGCCGGGCGTGTTCGCGTTTGCGACATTGTGGCTGGCCGTCTGAATACCGAGCCGTGCCGCGGTCAGCGCCCGGAGGCTGGCTCCGAGTCCGAGAGCGAAAGTCATGATTCACACCCTCCCATCGATCAGTCGTCCCGAACCCTGCTCGACGCTCACCGAGCGCGAACGTTGGTCGTAGAGACCGGGCCCTTCCGAAGCTCCCTCGACCAGACGACGCACGATGCCTTCGTGCGCACGACTGCTCGACGAGAGCAAGTCCGCACCGACCGCTGCTTCGAGACGCAACTCGGTGGCCGCCTTGCGAGTCCGCTCGATCACCGGCGTCAACACCTGCGAGTCGTTCGGCGACAACTTGCGGAGCAGATCTTTCCAGCGAGCTCGTCGATCGAGTCCGGCTTCGCGGAACGCCTGATTCGCGATCTCCGCACGTCGACCTTCCGCTTCGGACGCCCGGCTCGCCAGAGCATCGAGTTCTTCCGACTGCTGGAGAGAGCGCGCCGGGTCGATCGCGAGAAACGCCTGACGGCGTTCGGCCATCGCCCGAGCGAGCTCAGTCAGCGCCTTCGTCTGCGCTTCGAGAGCGCGGACGAGCTCACGACGAGTCTGCTCCTTCATGCGTGCACCTGCACTTTCGACGGCACTCGGTGAGCGCCAACTGGTTCGAGCCGAGGTCCGCCAAGCCCGCGAGGCTCGGTCGCTCTCGGTGCGATCTGATTGTGACGTTCGAGGTCGCGCAGGACTGAGTCCGCGATTCCGAACGAACCGTCCGCACTCAGCCGCTCGGCCATCACCTGGTCGAACCACTGCGCATAGGTATCAGCGCCCGGCCCTTGGCCGAACATCTTGTCTGCCCCCCCGCTCTTGCGCAGCTCGGTGACGAGCGACTGCACGAGCACCTGCTCGAACGACGTCGCCGCGTCTTCGGCCTCCTTGCGCTTTGCAGCCTGAGGCGAGAGCCCGATCGACTGCTCGAGCTTCGCACCCTGGATGGACGTCGAGTCGATCATCGGATCTCCAGAGGGGCCTGGAGAAAGCCACCGCGTTCGAGTTGCTGGAACACGTCGATGAAGCGACGCGACGGAAGCTCGAGTGCTCGCAGGCTCTCGACCAAATCGTTGACCGTGATGCCCGAGTTCTGCAACGCAGTGGCCGCCGAGCCGCCGGTCTCGACCGTCGTACTCGAAACATCGCGGCGTTCGGTCGTCGAACCGACCGGTGCGAACGGCGGCGGTTGAACGACCTGCTCTTCGGCGACGATTGACAGCGTGACCTCGGAGGTCATGACGACGCAGGGACTGATCTGCACGTCAGCACCGGCGATGATCGTCCCACTGTTGATGTCGATGACGACGACGTCTGGCGCCGGCACTTCGACCAACAGTTCATTGACGAGACGTAGGGCGGTGAGTGCGCCATCGTGGTTCTGCGCTTCGGCAGGCAACACGATCCGCACGGTCGCCTCGTCGAGCACGCGGGCCCCGAGGCCGCGCGCGGCAAGGCTGTTGCGAACGACCGTGGCGATGCGGTGTGCGGTGTCTAGGTTCGGGTGACGCAGCACCAACTCGACGTGACCGGCCTCGGTCATCACCTCCACCTCGAGCGGACGCACGATCTTCGCGCCACGGCTGACCGAGCCAGCCGCCGGGTTGTTCCGCGAGACACGCGTCGTCGTCGAACCGAAGCCGAAGCCGCCGGTCGAAATCGTTCCAGACGCCATCGCGAAGACGACGTTCTGATCTCCATCGTAGAACTGCAGCGGGACCGGCAGGAGCTGCCCACCTTCGAGTGAGGTGACCTGCGAAACCGCCTGCACGCTGCAGTCCATCGTCCCGCCGACCCGAGCAAAGCTCGGCAGCTCGGCAGTCACCGATACGATCGCCGTCGATCCTGCCGCGATCTGATCGGCGGACAGGTTCACGCCGAACTTCTGGACGAAGTTCACGATCGCTTGGCGTGATGCCTGATCGGTGGAGCCCGTGCCGTTGAGGCCGGTGACCAGACCGAAGCCGATGATGGTGTTCTCCACCGAGCCACGCAGTCGCGTGATCGAAGAGACCGGCATCAGGAACGGACGACGCTGCCCGTTCGGCAACACGCCGTTGGTCGCCGGCGTGCGCGTCGTGTCATCGAGCACCCGCGCCTGCGAAGTGATGCCGCCGCCGCCCTGCGATCCACCCTGAAGATCGGGAATCACCGGAACGATCGGACGGATGATGGGTCGACCCGCACCACCTGGACCACGCCCCGGCTGCTGCGGGTTCGGCTGCCCCGTTCCCGGATCCTGGGCGAACGCGGTGGCCGCCAGGGCGATGAATGTGAGAACGAACTTCATCTCAGAACGGCCAGGCGGCCCAAACCAAAGTGTCAAAGAAGCGACCGACCGGACCGCGGGTGGTCACTCGAGTCGCTCCGCCCTCGCCGACGATCGCAATCCGTGCATCCGCGACCTGAGACGACACGACGGTGTTGTCCTGGAGCACATCGAGTCGACGCACGATGCCAGAGATCTGCAGGGTCTTGGTCTCGTCGTCGACTCGCACCGTGCGCGTGCCCGATACGATGAGGTTGTCGTTCGGCAGCACGTCGACGACGACGACGGCGACCCGCGCCTCGAACGATCGTTCGCGACGTGCACGCGACTCGCCGGTGAAGCCTCGCTCCTGGCGGATATCGATCCGGGGCAGTTCCGAACGGAACGCGTTGTCGTCGAGGGTGAACGCCTCGAGCCGTGCCGCCAGCGACGTCGAGTTGTTGCGCTCGACGTCGTCCTCGTCACGGATTCGGTGTTCCTCGAGAACCCGGATCGTCAGGATGTCACCGACGAATCGTGCGGTGTTGTCTCCGACGAGCGTGCGCGGCGCCCGCGTACGGGCGTAGAGGTTCTGAGCTTCGACTTCGGCGCCGAACATCAGGACCGAGGCGAGGCTGAGCCCCAAGACCTTCATGACCTTCATCGTTGTCCCCCCTGCGGGTCCTGCGGTAGCGGACGAGTCGACACAAGACCGGCCGAGATGACGTAGACCCGAAGGATTCCGCCGTCTGACTTGCGCACGGTGATGGCCTCTCCCAGGGATCCGTTGCGAAGGGCGGTACCCTGCATCGAGATCTCGATCACTCCCTTACGCTCGACGATCTTCACGGGCTCGTTGCGACGCACGAGCCAGGGCAGACGCACATCGACGCTCTGCACCGGACGGCCACGAGCGATCGTGCGCGTGGCCACGCGACCATCGATCTGGTCGGACAGCACGTAGTCACTGCGATCTCCGAGACGCACGCGAGTGTGCTCCATCGCGAACATCCCGGCGTGGAGGGCCTCTCCCCGATCGATGTCGCGGAGGGGCAGCAAGACCTCTTGCATCCGGAAGACCCGAAACTGCTGTTCGATGGTCTCCTCGACCACACCGTCCACACGCACGTCGACGAGGATCGTGACGATCGACCGCTGATCACTGCCCGGGATCACCCGAGCGTGCAACGAACGTCCCTGCCGGCCGGGCGCGGTGTGAATGTCACGGGGAACCGACAGCGGTTCGAGCTCAGGGTGGTTCACACCAAGTGCCCGCAGGGCGGCCAACGCCGCCGGCTCTGCCGTCGCGAGAATGCGCTGCGGGTCGATCAGCGAGACCTGCGAGTCGACGACGCAGCGAGAGGCACCGGTCCAAGAGACCAGCTCCGGCTGCAGGCCCTCGTCGCGGAGGATCTGCGCGATCCGATCCCGCGCCAGCGACCGGCGGAAGCCCGACTGCGGGCGGCCACCGAGCGAGACGTTCTCCAGCTTCGTCCGGAGCGGCGCGTAGCTCGCCTCGACGACCGCGACGTCGCGAAGCTGAACGTTCGCGCCGAGGACCGAGGCCTGCTCGCGCAGATCGATCGTGACGATCGGCGCCGGTGGCTTCTTCTCGCCGCGCTCCTCCTGCGCGAACGCGGCGCCGCAAAGCAACGCTGCAAAAGCGATAACACGTGTGAACATTGGTTTCCCCCCCGGTCCGATTCGCATCAACGCAGGATCTGCGTCGCGTTCGATAGCATCTGGTCACTCGCCTGGATCGATCGGCTGTTCACCTCGTAGGCGCGCTGCGCGACGATCAGGTTGACGAGTTCGTTGACGATCTCGACGTTGCTCCGCTCGAGGAAACCCTGGCGCAGCGTGCCCAGACCGTTCTGGCCCGGCTGGTCGATGATCTCGCGACCTGAGGCGGCGGTCGCACGGAACACGTTGCCACCTTCGGCGAGGAGACCCGACGGGTTCACGAAGCGCGCGAGTTCGATCGTCTGGAAGTCCTGGACGTCGTCGGCGTTCGAGCCGGCGATGCGGCCGGTCACGCGACCCTGCGAGTCGATGTTGATGAACTCGACGTCGTTCGGGAAGGTCTGCGCGGGTTGCACGACGTAGCCGGAACTCGTCACCAGGCGACCGTCCGCGTTGATCTGGAGGTGGCCGTCCCGGCTGTAACCGATCTCACCGTCGGGTAGTTCGACCCGCAGAAAGCCATCCCCGTCGATCGCGATGTCGAGCGAACGACTGGTGACCTCGAGCGTGCCCGGCGTGTAGATGCGAGTCGTCCCCGACAAGCGTGCACCCGACCCGATCTCGAGACCGATCGGCGAAGCCGAACCACGCTGGTTCCGCTCGAGACCCGGCGATCGCTCGGTGACGTAGAGAAGGTCCTCGAAGGTCACTTGCGACCGCTTGAATCCGGCCGTGTTCACGTTCGCGACGTTGTTCGCGATCGTATCGACCATGACTTGCTGCGCCTTCATGCCGGTCGCAGACGTGTAGAGAGACTTGATCATGAGAATCAGCGATCAAAGGACGAGGCGAAGCTCTCGTGGAACTGGCCCATCGTGGTAAGTGCGCGCGAACTCGCTTCGAAGCCCCGCTGCACCGAGATCATGCGGACCATCTCCGACATGACGTCGACGTTGCTCCGCTCGAGATAGCCCTGCCGGAGGGCCACGCTCGGACCGGCCGTGCGCAGATCGGAGTCGAGTTCTCCGTTCGGAAGTTCGTAGAGGCCTGCCCCGATCGAGCGCAGCGAACCGCGGTCCTGGTGCTGCACGATCGACAGGCTCCCGACATCGGACTGGCCGTTGCGGCCTGGTTGGCTGATCTGGCCGTTCGAGCCGATCTCGAGCTGGTAGCTCGTGTCGACGCGGACCGGTTGACCGTTGGTGCCGATCAGCTGCGCTCCATTGAGCAGTCGCAACGTACCATCCGCACCGAACGTGACTTGACCACCGCGCGAGAGCGCGCGCTGTCCGTTCGGTGTCTCGACGACGAGGAAGCCGTCGCCCTCGACCGCAAGGTGCGTGCGCTCGCCGGTCGGCTCGAGGTCGCCCTGTTGCCAATCGAGGGACGCAGACAAGCTCGGGTCCGAGCGCTGCGCCGCTCCGAGCAACTCCTGGAACGACTGAGCCTGCACGAACGTCGCTCGCCGCTTGAATCCGGGCGAGGTCGCGTTCGCGAGGTTGTGGGCAACGGCCTCCTGGGCGCGTTGCAGCGTCGACATCCCGTCGACCAGGGCTCTCTGTCCGAAGGCGTCCATCAGTTCACGATGTTGACGAGCTCAGCGAGGATCTCGTCGGTGGTTGTGATGATCCGAGAGTTGGCCTGGAAGCCGCGTTGCGCCTCGATCAGCGCGACGAACTCCTCCGCGATGTCGACGTTGCTGTTCTCGAGCGAACCGGCACGTACGCGACCGGCCCCGGCGGTACCCGCCGTGACTTCGATCGCGTCATCCGAGTTCGGACCCGAGATGAAGAGCGTGTCGGCCTGACGGAGCAGACCGCCTTCGTTCTGGAACATCGCGATCCGCAGCTGATCGATGACCTGCGCCTGGCCGTTGCTGTAGATGCCGTTCAGGTTTCCCTGACCATCGAAACTGACATCCAGGAGCGTGCCCGAGGTGAAGCCGTCCTGCTCGATCGCGGCGACCGAGGTCAGATCACCGATCTGCGAGATCCCGTCAAACCCACCTGCCGATCCGAGGTTGACGCCAACCGTCTGGTCGGTCGCCACGCCATCGAAACGGAACGTGAATTGGTTGGTGCCGCCGCCGATCGCGTTGAACGAGCCGTCGTCGGAGAATCGAATCTGCGAGATGTCACCGGAGATGACCGCACCGCCACCCTCGGGCAGCGACGCCCGGAGGTTCCAGACCGCCGGGTCGCTCTCGCTGCGTGTGAACTCCAGCTGAACCGCGTGCGAGCGGCCGAGACCGTCGAAGATATCGATCGAGGCGAGCGCGGTGTCCGGGCCGGTTCCGTCCTGGTCGACCGAGAACGTCGGCCAGATGTTCTGGGCTGGCGATCCGGTATCACCGATGTGCAGGCTGAGGCTGGCCTCACCGGCAGTCGCCGAGGTGAAGGTCAGGTTGCCGGCGCTATCGAGACCGAGCTCGGCTTCGCCACCGGGGATCAGACCGTTGCCAAAGTCGATCAGGTCCTGGACGGTCGTCCCGTCGACGCCGTAGGTAAACGTCGAGGCGAACGGCGTGCCATCCGGCAAGGTTCCGGTCAGGCGAACGCCGTCACCGTTCTGGTAGGCCGACTGACGCGAGACCAACTGCGCGAGATCGGTCGAACCCTCGGCGGCCGACTCGGTGCCGGCAATCTGCTGGGCATTGAGGCCGAGAGCCGCGAGTAACCCGGTCGCGGTCGCCGGCTCCTCGAAACGCAGCGTGGCGCTCTCACCGAGGCGGATCGTCTCGAACGAGATCGTGTTCCCGGTGGTGTCGGCTTGGATGTCGAGCACGTCCGACAGCCCCCCGAACAGAGCCGTGAGCTCGCTAGTCGTGACGGCCGCGATGTTCGCGACGGAACCCGAATCGATCAGGACCTGACGCGGGCTCTGGCCGTTGACCGAGATCGACAGGTTCTCACCGGCGAACGCACTGAGGTCGATTGTCGGACCACCGAGGCTCGCGATCTGCGTCGCGGCGCGACCCTCGAGGAAAGCGTTCTCCGAACGGACCGTCTCGATCAGCGGACCATTGACGGTCGCCGGCAGACTGCCCGCAAAGTCGATCTGCGTGGTCGACTGCGCCGGCAACGTGTCGGTGACCGGGACGTTGATCGGCGTGCCGTTCGAGCCGATCACTCGGAAGCCGTTACGCAGGTCGACGAGCTGACCATCCGCATCGACACCGAATGAGCCAACGCGCGTGTAGTAGCTCTGACTGCCGTCGGACAGGGTGAAGAACCCTCTCCCCTCGAGGGCGACGTCGAGTCCGCGGCCGGTGTCCTGGAAAGTTCCCTGCCGGGTGTTCACGTCGATGGAACCGATCGCGACTCCGAGACCGAGCTGGCGCGGGTTGGTTCCTCCAAAGTCACCCGACGGACGCGCACCAGCGCTCTGGGTGACGCTGAGGAGATCCGCGAAAGTCACGCGCGATCCGCGGTAGCCGACCGTCGACACGTTGGCGAGGTTGCTACCGATGACATCGATGTAGGTCTGGTGGGCGCGGAGTCCCGACAGGCCCGAATAGAGTGAGGTGTTGACCATCTGACTTCCGGTTCCTCAGCGATCAGTTGGCGTTCGACTGGTCATCGTCCGACGAGTCGGAGTTGTCCGAGGCGTCGTCCGCACCATCCGAGGCGTCGGTGTCCGACACATCCTCGGGCTGCGAGATGCCGACGACGCGCGTCAGGTCGACCGAGCCTTCTCCGACCCGCAGGCGGACCGTGCCGTCCTCGCCGACCGAAACCGAATCGACAATTCCGCGTCCGATGGAGCCATCGGTCTCTGCGAACTCGATCTCCTTGCCGAGCAACGCCGAGCCCTCGCCGAGTCCTTGGATTCGGGCCAGCGCTCCTTGGAAGTCCAAGAGCTGCAGCAGGTTCTCGTTGATCTGCTGCTGTTCGCGGAGATTCGAGAACGTCGCCAGCTGCTGGGTGAAAGCGTCGTTGTCCACCGGGTCCAGCGGAGTTTGGGTTCGCAACTCCGCGACCAGCAGATCGAGGAACTGGTTCTCTCCGAACTCGGCCTGACCGGTTCCTACGACCGTGTTCGAGGCCGCCGGACTGTTCAATGAAATCGGCGCGATATCCATGTGCGTGCTCTTTTCCCCGCGGACGGAAGGTCCGCTGAGCTTCCTGGAGCGAGTCACGTGCCACGCCACGCGCCAACTTCGCAACGACTCTCACACAGCCGATGGCATCGCTGACTCCACAACACACCCCGGAATCAGCGCGGCACAACGCGGATTGCGAACCGGCAGATCCCGCCGACCTCGGATCGGCGGCTTCTGCCGGACCTGCGAATCCTGCCGACCTCAGACGCGTTGGTTGCGGACGGCCTCGGAACCCGGTTCGATTCCGGCATGCCCACTGAGGTGCCAGCGCGTGAGAGAGTCTTCCGCTACGTGCGGGATCGACTCGTCCGCGGCGCACCGCCGACCGTGCGCGAGGTGCAGGAAGCGATGGGCTACGGCGCTGTCGAATCGGCGCGAAAACAACTCGAGGCTCTCGTGGCCGAGGGTCGGCTGGCCAAAGACTCCGGCCGGGCTCGGGGCTACCGACTGCCCCACGAGACCCCCAACGTCACTGCGGTCTCGATTCTCGGCCGGATCCAGGCCGGCGACCTGACCGCGGCGGTCCAGGACCCAGACGGCGTCCTCGCAGTCGAGACGCGCCACAGCCCCGAACGCCTGTTCGCCCTCCGCGTGCGCGGCGACAGCATGACCGAACGCGGGATCTTCGAAGGCGACGTGGTCGTCGTCCTGGCGGGCGTCGATCCGGAACCCGGTCAGATCGTCGTCGCCTGCGTCGATGGCGAAGCGACGGTGAAGACCTTCCGTCGGCGTGGCCGAGAGGTCATCCTCGAACCGGCCAACCCGGCGTTCCGATCGATGTCGTTCGACGCAGGCGAAGTCGAAGTCCTCGGCCGTGTCGTCGAGGTTCGTCGCTCGATCCACTGAGACACCAGTGGTCTCGCCCCATCCGCCAAGACTTCGCTGATCCGATGAGTCTGCCACCGCTCCGATCGATGAAGCTCTGGATCGAGCTGCTGGCCCTGGCCGGCGTCTGCTGGTGGTTGTTCGGCGGCTCAGAGGTGGAGCGATGGGAGGCCATCGAAAAGCGATTCGGGGCCCACGCACGCGTCGTCTGGACCACCGACCCAGCACACGAGGCGACGATCCTGTGGTCGACGGACAAGCCATCCGCTGCGCCTCGGCTCTATCTGTTCGACCGACCACCGAGTGATCCAGCACGTCGACCACTGCGCCGCATCGTCGACGTCACGTCGGTGCGGTTCCCGGACCCGCGTGAGGAGCACATCGAAGCTTGGCAACACCGCGTCGACCTGAGGGAACTCGAACCGTCTCGCAGCTACTGGTTCGAAGTCGAGCATCACTCGGGTCGCAGTCGCTCGTTCTGGTTCCGCACCGCGCCGATCGACGACCGCGTGATCAGCTTCTTGTCCGGAGGCGACTGCCTCGACCGTCGTCAACCGCGCCGCGAGATGAATCACCGCATGGCGCAGGTCGCACACGACGATCCACAGATCCTCTGCCTGGCCCACGCGGGTGACTTCGTGCGCAACGGTGAGAGCCTTCGTGAGTGGCTCGAGTGGCTCGACGATCACGAGGTCCTGACCGGACCTGATGGACAACTCTTGCCTCTCGTCGTCGCCCGCGGAAACCACGAGGCCGTCGGACCGCTTTTCGACTTCGTGTTCGGCGCACCCGGCGGGAAGGTCCGGAACTACTACCGAACCCCGCTCGGCTCCACCGTGGTTCTACTGACCTTGAACACCGAGTACCCAGCGGAAGGGGACCAGCGACAGTTTCTGGTCGACGCGCTTTCCGGCGACCAGGACCGGGAGTTCCGCCTCGCGCAGTACCACCGCGGACTTTTTCCCGCGGTGCGCCAGGCCTTCGCCGGCAAGTCAGCGTGGCTACCGGTGTTCGATCGCTTCCACCTCGACTTCGGCCTGGAGTCGAACGGCCACACGCTGAAGCGCACGCCACCCATCCGGGCCGGCGCAATCGATCCCGAAGGCACCGTATTCCTCGGTGAGGGTGGCTTCGGAGCGAAGCAGCGTTCTCCACGAAACGAAGACGAGCGAAACCGCTTCTGGACGCAGGCTCCGGGCGGCTTCGTCACTCGTGGGGATCACGTGTGGAAACTTCGCTTCGAGCACGGCCAAGCGACGGCTCATGCGATTCTGGCCAACGGCGAGATCGCGGACACGTATCGGCGCACCGCACGCTGAGCTGATCAGAAGCCCGACGCATGTGTCGGGATTTCCCACGCGGCTCGGAGTGACCCGAAGGGAGCGTCCAAGAATGGGATCAACTCATCCCTCCGCTCTGGCCGAGGACTAGAGCAAATCCGAGCCTTTCCGGTCCTCGTGACGTAGGGGGCCGAGACCCCCTCCTGACGACAAGTCGAACATGTCCAGCTCAACCCGCCGTGGCCGGATCGGTCTCCGCCCTCTGACCAGATCCCTGGTCGTCGCGTTGGCGACCCTTCCTGCGATCGAACTGGAGGCTCAGACCTCCGGCTCGAGCCCTCGCGTCATCGGCGTCCCACGTGCGGGTCACCTGCTGACGATCGAGTTCGATGGCCCGAACACCAGTGAAGGCAACGCGTCGAACCCTTTCCTCGACTACCAGCTCGACGTCAACTTCCAACAGGGTGATCGGAGCCTGGTGATCCCTGGTCATTATGCCGCGGACGGCAACGCCGCGGAGACCGGTGCTTCAGGCGGCCGTGTCTGGCGTGTGCACTTCCGTCCGGATGCCCCTGGCAACTGGAACTGGACGGCCAGCTTCCGCGGCGGTGAGAACACGGTCTTCAACGGCAACGGTTCCCCGACGTCGTTCGATGGCACTTCTGGATCGCTTTCGATCGGCAATCCTCTGAGCGGGGATCCTGAGTACGTGCGTCGTGGCCCTCTCCGCTACGTCGGCGAGCGCTACTTCCGCTTCGCGTTCAACGACGAGCCGTTCCTCGAGGGAGGATCGAACAGCCCGGAGAACCTGCTCGCCTACGTCGACTTCGACAACACCTACGACGCCGGCGGCATCGTCTCGAACTTCCTGCACGAGTTCGCTCCTCACCGCGCGGACTTCGGCCGGTTCGGTGGCGGCAACACCTGGCAGGGCGGCAAGGGTGACGAGTTGCTGGGTGCGATCCACTGGCTCGCGGCCCAAGGCGTCAACTCGATGTATGTCATCACGATGAACGCCTTCGGCGACGGGGATGACATCTGGCCCTGGGTCGGGCGGACGAACCACTTCCGTTACGACGTCAGCAAGCTCGACCAGTGGGGCCGGGTCTTCGACCACGCCGCCAAGGCCGGCATCCACATCCACGTCGTTCTGACCGAGACCGAGAACGAGTCGTACTTCGAGATCCGGGACGACGCGACCTTCTTCGCGAACTCACGCCGCCTCTACTACCGCGAGATGGTCTCGCGCTTCGGCCACCTGCCGGCGCTGACCTGGAACCTCGGCGAAGAGAACGGCTGGAACGACGGCAGTCGCAGCGTCTACAAGGCCGGCAACACCGATGCGCAGCGACGCGCCTTCGCAGCCTACATCCACGAGATCGATCCCCAGGATCACCCGATCTCGGTCCACACCTACCACGGCCCGCGCGGCGGTGAAGACCAGGACGGCGTCTACGGAGCCCTTCTGTCGCCGACGATGCCGATCGCCCCGGTCGAGATGGCGTCGCTTCAGGGTCCGTTCCAGCCGTCGAGCAGCGTCAACGCCAACAGTGACGACCGATCCGCGAACAACCACGCCAAGGTCGTGCAGTGGGTCGAAGACTCCGAAGCCGCCGGCAAGCCCTGGGTCGTTCAGTCTCAGGAGCAGCGTCCGGCCAACCTCGGCGCGGTGACCGACGGCGACAACCGCGACCCGGATCACCAGACGACGCGTCGAGACATCCTCTGGGGCACACTGATGGGCGGTGGTGCCGGAGTGCAGTACTACTTCGGCTACGCGTTCCGGAATTCGTCGGGCGACGACCTGACGGCCGAGCGCTTCGACAACCGCACCCGACTCTGGGAGCAGACCACCTTGGCGCTCGAGTTCTTCCGCGAGCACCTGCCGTTCCCGTCGATGGTGCCGGCCGACGACCTCGTCACGGACCCGCGCGCGTTCTGCCTCGCCGACCCGGGCCAGGTCTATTGCGTCTACCTGCGCGAGGGCGGCACGACTCAGCTCGACCTCGGTGTGGACACGGGCCTCTACGAGCTGCTCTGGTTCGACCCTTGCCACGGCGGCAAC
>JBCBZB010000063.1:0-27096 GCA_039815565.1 Planctomycetota bacterium | reverse complement strand
TCCCTGCGGACCGTGCAGGGCGGTGTGTTTCTCTTCCGCGACCTGGTGATCCCTTCCGGTGTGACCGTGCGCGGCGAAGGATCCAATCCGCTCGTGATCGTCTGCACTCGCGACTGCGTTATCCGAGGCGCCTTGCGGGTCGACGGTGCCGACGGCAGCCGCGTCGACACACTGAACTCTGCGAACTTCCCCTCACCCGGCGGTCGCGGGCAGTGCGGCGGCGGTGACGGTGGTGATGGTTCGCCCTTCTTGGCGCGACGGAGTCCGGCTGGGCTCTCGGGTCGTGGCGGCAGCGCGTTCTTTCTTCGCCCAGGTGGAGCCGGCGGCGAACTCGTGATCAATGGAGGTCGAGCGCCAGGTGGCGGTGGCGGATCATTCATCACCAACGGCGATCCCTACTACCCCTTCAGTTCGACGGCTCCTCGTTGGACTCAACTCAGCGGGCAGGGCGGCGCCGGAGGCCTCGGCTTGGCCGGAGCACTGACCCGTGTACCGGACGGTGGGGTACCCAACGGGTCCCCGTTCCTGAATCAGATTCAGGTCGATGACTTCTTCGGTGTTGGGGTCGATCTCAGTCTCGGCCTGGTGATCCCGGGTGAGCTATCCGAGCTCACGGGTGGCACCGGAGGCGGCGGCGGTGGAGATCTCTCTGGTGGTGGTCTGCAGTTCGTCACGGATGAGAAAGGCGGTGGCGGCGGAGCCGGCGGCGGCGCACTGCTCATCGCCGCGGTCAACAGCATCGTTCTCGACGGCGGTCAGATCTCCGCGGACGGAGGGAATGGCGGAGGCGGCGAACAGGCCGGCGGCAACAACCGCGGCGGCGGCGGTGGCGGCGGTTCGGGCGGCATGATCGTTCTCGCATCGACCGGAATCGTTGACCTTCGAATGTCTGAGTTCGACTCCACCGGCGGTCCCTTGGCGAGTGACGGTGACTACGTGTTCTCGCTCTCCGCGCAGGGCGGCATCGGCACGCAGGGCGACTTCACGAGGGCGATCGACGGCAAGTACGGTGCCTCCGGGAACACCGTTGGCGATCCGAGCTGGGATGACTTCCCCGCTGGCGGATTCGGCGGCCTTGGGCTGATCCAGATCGTCACTCCCCCAGGACAAAACGCGGATGGAACGAACACGATTCTGGACGACTCGATCGTCGTTCGTGACCCGGCGGGCAACATCCTTTCGGGTGCGATGAAGCAGGCCGCACTTTCGTGGCGCGGGTTTCCGCGGGCTGGCGGAGATGGAGTCGACGACCAAGGCAACGCGATCCAACTGGGCGTGCAGGTAGGTGATATCCACCCGCCACCGCTCCTTCAGCCGATCTTGAACTGATCGGAATCGGTCAGGGCTGGACGGGACGAGACCGGAAGCAGAGATTCCTGAATCTCTGGGAGTCTTCCCTGCGACTTCGCGTTGGCAGTCTGACTACCGCGTTAGTTTTCGATCCGGCCCGGCCATGTCCCAGAAGCTTCCTCTTCTCCTCGTCCTCGTCGCTCTTGTTGGCGGCGGCCTCTACTTCGGCCTCGGTTCTTCGGACGACCCGCAGGACGCGCCGGAGATCCAACGGGAAGCCGAAGGCGATCAGGAGAACGCCGGTGTCCGCACGGTGAACGACGCGGGCATCGTCCGCGACGACAACGTGACCCGGACCGAGGCGCGCACCGAGGAAACCGAGGAGCAGGCTCCGGAGAACCAGAGCATTGTCGCCCCGGAACTCTCGACTCGGATCCGCGGACGCGTCGTCGATATCCGGACCGGCGAGGGAATCTCCGAGGCTCGGGTGACCCTCGGACGATCGTCAGCGAACCAGGGCTTCGCCGCGATCGAGCGAGACCTTCGGCTTCGTGATCGTCGCCCCATCGCTGCGGTGACCGACAGTGACGGTTGGTTCGACATCGGGGCACGAATCGACTGGATCGCCGAGGACATGATCCGGGCGCAGGTCAGCCACGAGCGCTACCAACCCGTCTCCAGCGAACCCTCCGAGCTACGCATCGATCAGGTCAACGACCTCGGCTTGCTCCAAGCGATTCCCGCTCCGATCCTGAGTCTCCAGGTCGTCGATTCGAACGGTGAGCCGATCGCCGGCGCCAAGGTGCGGAAGTTCGACTCCGCCGGACCGAGCGTCGAGTTCCTCGAGGCTCCGAGCGACGAGGGTGAGGGCAGCTCGACGGCCGTGAGTTTCACGGTCTCGACGACCAGCTTCGAGGACGGCCCGACCGAGTTCAGTGACAGCGTCCTGCCCTTCGCTCTGGGAGATCTCGATGGCCGCGTTCGACTCGCCGAGTGGACGACGGATCAGGAGGGGCGCTGCGAGATCACCTGCGAACCCGGTGAGGTCGGCCTCAAACTCCGTCACGAGGAGCACGCGACGATCGAATCGCGGCTGATCATGCCCGAACAGGGCGGGCTCACTGAGCGAGTCACGATGCTCGATGCGGCGACGCTGAACGTGATCCTCACCGACGCGCAGGGCAACCCAGTGGTCGGACGCAAGGTCGAAGCGAAGACGGACATCCTCGGCACGGAGACGACGGAGTCCGACGAGAATGGAATCGCGACCTTTACCCACCTGCCGATCGGCTTCGTGCGGGTCGGTCTGGGGCGCAAGGCGCGCAGTGGAATCTTCGTCGTGGGTGGTTCGGACAGCAGCGATCGACGCCCCCAACGTGATCAGATGGTCGAAGCCGAGCTCTTCCCCGGCCGGATCACCGAGGTGCGGCTGGACGCCGCTCCGCGAGCGATCGCGAATGTCATCGTGTCCCTCGACGGAGTGGCCCTCGAGGGCGCTCGAGTGAGCGCCCGACGCGTAGAAGGCGACGAGGTTGACAACCCGGGATTCGTCGCCCTCGACGGCATCTTCGGAGGCGAGAACCGCGCCCGCACCGACGCGGAGGGTCGGATCGCGTTGACCGACCTCGAGCTCGGAACGACCCAGTTCACGATCCGACACCGCGATCTGACGCTGGCCGCTCGACGGAAGGCCGAACTGGTGTCTGGTGAACAGGATGTCCGGTTCGACTTCGTCACCAGCCGGATCGCCGGCCGGGTCTTGGGACCGGACGGGCAGCCGGTCGAAAACGCGCGGGTGCAGCTGGTGCGTGAGGGAGGCCCGGATCCTGCCGTTGGGGGCTTCTTCGTGGCTTTCGACACGACCACAGCCACCGAAGGCGATTCCGGTCCGGCGCAGGATCTCCTGATCGGCCCGAACGATTCCAGGCAGACCGACATCGACGGTCGGTTCGAGTTTCGACTCGTCCCTCCGGACCAGGCACTCACGGTTCGGGTCCGGGCGGACGAAGGGCAAGGCGAGTATCCGCAAGAGATCCGTCCCCGCGAAGGCGAACGGGTGGACCTGGGCACGTTGACGCTGACCACGGTCGGTCGCGCGGAGATCACCGTGAACTCGACGAGCGAAATCTCGGTCGTCGTCGCGCAGCGTCTCGACGCGAATGGCGAGCCGGTCGGTGATCAGCAGATCCAGCCCGCCGTCGATGGCGAGGTGACGTTCGAATCCCTGTTGCCCGGTCTCTGGCGATTCCGGCTCGGGTTCGGACCGACGGCGATCACCGTCGAGCGACAGATCTTCTCCGGGCGCACCGCGAATCTGACGCTCGGCGAGTGATCGCTCAGCGCGTCTGGTCCGAGTCCCCGCCCTCGGGGCCTACCCAGATGTGACCGTTGCCCACCAGTCGGACCTCGCGGTCCGGCCCCACCTGGGCTTGGATCATGTCGACCAGGAAGTCCGGGTCGTAGTTCGGTTGCGCTTCCTCGTCGAAGTCGTCGAACCGGTCGAACTCGCGCTCTCCAGTGCTCAGCTCGAGTCGAGGTCCTTCAAAGTTCGGGATCGGCAGGATCAGATCCCGCACGTCGTAGAAGCGCCCATGGTCGGTGCGCTCGACGACGACTCGGCGCGCGTCACGGGCAACGGGAGCGCTCAGGTCGGCGGCGACCGGTGCGGAGTCGACGGACCAGGCCGGGTCGTAGAGACCGTAGGTCGGACGAGCGGTCCGGCACGAGGTCAGCAGGATCGAGGCAAACAGGAGCGCCAAGAGCGAGCCTGTGCCGCGTCGAAGGAGCGATCGGTTCGTCGAGGCCGCGACGAACCGCCAGCAGTTGAGGGGTGGCATCCCCGCACGCTAGTCCAGTTCTGCGAGTCCCGGCAGCCCCTGCGCGCCTAGCAGACGCCGTGCCGGACTCGGATCAGCAGCCGACGACCATGCGGCTCCGCGCTCCGAGCGTCCGTTGGGCCAGGCTCAAGATGCCGAGAGAGAGCAGCAGGACCACGGCAGCGAAGGGCAAGTAGTTCCACAGTGCCGCCGCCGGAAGTTGAGGTTCCACCAACCTGGTCCACGCGACGCGTGCCGCATGGATCAGATAACCGTGCACGAAGAAAAGACCGAAGCTGGTCGCAGCGAGATGATCGAGGCGCTTACCGAGCTGCTGATCGAAGACCTTGAGCCAGTGCACCATGACTGGGATCAGAACCAGCTTCTGGAAGTAGAGCACCGAGTGGTGTGCGTCGGCGTCAAAGGTGTTCCAAGCGAAGAGCGAGATCTCGGCGACCATCAGCGGCCAGATCCATTTCGTCGCGAGGGCCTCCGCGCGGTCGCGGTGCCGGCTGAAGGTCATGCCCAGGACGTAGACGCTCAGAAGGTAGGTCGACTTGCCGAACGGCCCATACAACAGATCGCGGCCGGCGTAGGCCGAGTAGGCGATCAGGACCGGCAGGATCGGCAACCACCATCCTTTCCGATCCATGAACAACAGGAACGGTGAGACCAGGTAGAAGAGCGTGATCGTCGGAACGAACCAGAACGGCGCCAGGTGTTTCCCTGTCCCCAGATAGACGAGCACCTGTTGCCAGACGGGCTGGCCGTAGAACACCGCGTCGTCGACCCGGTCGTTCGACTGCTGCATCACCGTGTAGAAGAGCAGCGCCGGCACGGACAGGATCAGGTACGGCAGGACGACCGTCTGAAACTTCTTCTTCAGGTAGGGCTGATAGGACCAGCGCGCGCTGAGGAACTGGAACAGGTATCCAGCGATGAAGAAGAAGAGGACCGAGCTCTGGTTGCAGAGCGTGTCGAACGCTCGCTGCAGCGTCGGAGATCCGGCCCAGTCGAAGGCGTGGATCGAGTGGGCTCCGACGATCCCCAGGATCGCCAGGCCGCGCATGTTGTGGATGTGGTTCTGAAACACCGGGCCGCGGGACGAGCTACCGAGTCGGAGGTCTGCGGAAGGCTACCGCGCACCGCCGGGGGATGCGTGGTTTCCCTCGGTTTGGGTCGCAACTCACGTTGCGATCGAAGGTTCAGGCTACCAAGGCTCAGCCCTGGCGACGCATCTCCCGCTCCGCCTCGCGCTTGCGCTCGTTCTGTCTCTTATCGACCGTCTTGCGGCCCTTGCAGAGCCCGAACAGCAACTTGGCGAATCCACGGTCTGAGAAGTAGAGCTTCAGCGGAACCAAGGTGAGGCCCTTCTGCTTCACCTGGGCCTCCAGCTTGCGGATCTGGCTCTTCTTGAGGAGCAGTTTCCGGCGGCGCGTCGGCTTGTGGTTGTGCGCGTTGCCGTGGCTGTATTCCTCGATGTGAGCGCCGACCAGCCAGGCTTCGCCGGCCTGGATCCTGGCGTGGCTCTCGTCAATCTGGGCGTTCCCGGCACGGAGCGTCTTCACCTCGGTCCCCTTGAGGACGAGGCCGGCCTCGAAGGTCTCCAGGACCTCGTAGGCATGCCGCGCCCGGCGGTTCTCGGCGATCGGGGCCGTGGGATCGGCCTTGTTGCTCCGCTTCGCGGCCATCCCGGGGAGCCTACCCCCCCGTGGCTCCGCCTCAACGACTTGCGTCGGTTTCGTTCGGTCGAGCGTTGCACGTTCGTCGACCGGAGCTAAACTCTTCTGCCCGCTCCTGCCCAGGTGGCGGAATTGGTAGACGCGCTAGGTTCAGGTCCTAGTCCAGTTAACTCTGGGTGGAGGTTCAAGTCCTCTCCTGGGCACCACTCTCCGACGGCTCGCCGATCGGATCGCACGGCCGGCCTCGTCTAGACGAGCGCCGGTCGTGCTGTATCTGGCCCACCGCCCCATCATGCGAAGTCCGCTGAATCGTGAGGTGCCGCTGCCGACGCCGGGCGAGTTCCCGGCGCTGAACTTCGGGCCGATCTCGATCGATCCGCCAGTCGTTCTGGCACCGATGGCCGGAGTGACGAACGCTCCGTTCCGGACCCTCTGCCGTCGATTCTCGTCTGGTCGGTGTCTCTACGTGAGCGAGATGATCACCGCGCGCAGCTTCGTGACCGGACACGAGCACACGCAGAAGCTCGCGTCCTTTGGCAGCGAAGAGACCCTGAAGAGCATTCAGCTCTACGGCACCCACCCCGGCTCCCTCGGCGAGGCCGCGCGCATCCTGAGCCAGGAGTGGGGCGTTGACCACATCGACATGAACTTCGGCTGTCCGGTCCGGAAGGTGACCGCGGCCGGAGGTGGTTCGGCGATCCCGGCGCGCCCCAAGCTGCTCGCTCGCTTGGTCCGCTCGGTCGTCGAACGAGCCGGCGACGTCCCCGTCACCATCAAGTTCCGCAAGGGCATTCAACCGGGGGTGGAGACGTTCCTCGACGCCGGCCGCGTCGCGGTCGAGGAAGGCTGCAAAGCCGTCGCACTTCACGGTCGCTACGCATCGGAGCTGTACCACGGCGAGGCGGACTGGAACTCGATCGCCGAATTGAAGGCCGCGGTCACTTCGATCCCGGTCCTCGGCAACGGGGATGTCTTCGAGGCGTTCGACGCGTTGAGGCTGATGCGCGAGACGGGCTGCGACGGAGTGGTGGTCGGCCGCGGGTGCCTCGGTCGTCCTTGGCTGTTTCGCGAACTCGTGGAGGTCTTCGACGGGCAAGAGCCTTCTCTGCCCCCGAACCTCGGCGAGATCCGGGACATCGTTCTGCAGCACGCCGATCTTCTGATCGACTTCTTCGGCGAGCGCGTCGCGATGAACCAGATCCGGAAGTTCACGGGTTGGTACCTGAAGAGCTTCCCGGGCGTTCGGTCGCACCTGGACGGACTTCACCGCGTGTCGAGCCGTGAAGATCTCGCTGCGAAGCTCTCCTCGCTCGACGGAGAGGTGCCCTTCCCCGAGGGCGCGCTTCGCGTCCGTCGTGGAAAGGGTGGTCGGACTCAGACCGTCGCCCTCCCGCCGGGCTACCTCGACGACCGCGACACCGACCAGCCCCCGAAGCACGATCCAGCCGACGCCGAACTGGGCTCGATGAGCGGCGGCTGAGGAGGACCACGGACTGAATTCAGTCCGTCTGCCGGACCGACTCCCACTTCCGCTGAAGCTCGGCGAATAGTCCGCGAACCAGCATCCAGGCTGGTGCGTCCAGCTCCTCGAGGTCGTGCAGGATCTCGATCGTTTCGGCAGCACCCTGTTCGAGGCCTTCCCAGAGCGCCTCGCGGGCACCATCCAAGTCCGAGTCCGGATGCCGTTGGGCCATGAGCCCGTTGCACTCCGAGAGCAGCCTCCCCACCCAGGGCCCGATCCCTCCGAACGGGGGCTCGACCGGGCCGGTCGTCGACGGTCCTCGGGGAGCGCCGAGGAGTAGGCGAACGTTCTCCAAGACCCGCTGTCTCAGGAGCCGCCGCGCGGCGAGCGTCGGGGCCGTCCGCCGCACGTCGTCAGCCCAGGCCGGGTGCGAGACCGACCCGCCTTGGTTCGAGCCCGACTGCCGCGGCTGGAATGGCTCTCGCGAACCGCCGCTCCGGTGGATGTTCTCGATGGACGACACGACAAATTCCTCATCGGCGAACCCAAGGGATCCAGCCAGTTCGGATCGCTTCCCTGAGGCGATCCAGCGCCAAATTCCGGTGGCATGGCTCCTGCTGTTCGTCCTGCTCCGAGCCGAAGCCCGCTCCGGCTCTAGGCCTGATGTTGAGCGGGCTGGACGGACGGGATACGGTGTGCCGCAGTCGATCGGCTGCAGCTCGCAGCGATCCCCCCCTCGTCCGCATCGGGAGTCGGCCCTGACTGTCCCTACCGCAGACCCCGAAGAATCTCGCGAAGCACCCGATCAGGTCCCCGACATCGTCGTCGGAACCGACCTCGATCGCGATCTCCTCGACCCGGATGCGGTCGATGCCGTAGCCCGTCTCCAAGAACGAGGACACGACGCGTTCCTCGTCGGCGGATGCGTCCGCGACCTGCTCTTGGGCCATCGGCCCAAGGACTTCGATCTGGCGACCTCAGCCAGACCGCAGCAGGTCAAGCGCGTCTTCCCACGTAACTGCCGGATCATCGGGAGACGGTTCAAACTCGCGCACCTGCACTTCGATCAGAATCGGAAGATCCTCGAAGTCGCAACCTTCCGTCGCGACCCGAACGCCAACAACAACGGTGACGGAAACGGCGAGGCCGGCGACGACGAAGATCTCCTGATCACGCGAGACAACGAGTTCGGAACTGAGGCGGAGGATGCTCGTCGCCGAGACTTCTCGATCAACGCGCTGTTCTTCGATCCCGTTCGCGACGAGATCATCGACTACACCGGCGGCCTGGCAGATCTGGCCGCAGGCGTCATCCGCACGATCGGTGACCCGGTGACGCGGTTCCGCGAAGACCCGGTTCGCATCCTCCGCGCGATCAAGTTCGCCAGTCGTCTCGACCTGACGATCGAAGCGGGAACGGAGCAGGCGATGCGCGAAGTCGCTGAGGATCTCCAACGTGCTGCCCCCCCGCGCATGCTCGAGGAGATCCTTCGACTGCTGCGCGGCGGTCACGCGTTCCAGGCGCTCCGCCATCTCAAGGACATCGGCGCGCTGGCGGTCATCGTTCCGGATCTCGACGAGTTCCTTCGTGAGGCCGATCGCGAGGCGCGGACGCGGTTCTGGCGCACGCTGGAGGCGCTCGACGGAGCGTTCCGAATCTCCACCGGTTCTTCGCGCTCCGCCTGGCCGCCGGCGAACGGTGTGCTCCTCGGAGCCTTGTTCGCCGAGCTGGTCCGGAACGAGCTGGATGGCGCCCGCGAAGACGGAGAGGATCCGAACCCGCGAGAGGTCGCAGAAGACTGCGTCGAGGAATTCGCCGCCGGTTTCAAACTCCCCCGCCGGGACAGCTCGTGTCTTCGCCGCGTTCTCGCGACGCAGGGCACGCTTCGCGACGCCGCTCGCGACGATCGCGTCAGCTCCAAGGCCTTCGGGCGTGGGGGTTGGTTCGATGAGAGCCTCAACCTCTTCGAGTGGACCACGGCGGCCGAGGGTGGGCGAATCGAATGGATCGAAGCCTGGGGCAAGGTGCGGGACTCCGTGCCGCGCGGCGAAGACGAGGAAGAGTTCGGAGGCAAGCGTCGACGTCGTCGAGGATCTCGCCGCGATCGCTCCAAGCCGCGCTCTGAAGAGCGCGAACGGCCGAGCGACGAAGGCTCAGATGAGAGGCGCGACGGATCTTCGTCGAAGCCGAAGGACTCGAAGAAAAAGGGCCGCAAGAAGAAGGACCTCGACAAGGACAAGTCCAGGGGCTCGACGAAAGAGTCGAAGCAGACGTCGAAGAAGAAGCGTGGCAAGTCGCGCGACGAGCGTGCCGCAGCGAAAGTTCAGACCATCGAGCCCGAATCCATCGACACGTCCGCCTTCGACGTGGAGCTCGACCCGCGTCGGGCCGCCACCTTCGGTGCGCTCGTCGAAGGGCAGGGCAAGCGCAAGAACCCGCGTGCGATCGGAACCGGCGACGACTACCGCCCGCCGAAGCTCGACGAGGACGACGACAAGGGCTCTCCGCCGCCGCCTCCGAGCGACGTCTTCGGAGATTGGTGAGTTGTCGACCGAGCCGTCACGTCCCGCCCGCCGCCGCACGGTTCACGATCTGCAGAAGCTCCGCGAGGAGAACACGCCGATCGTTGTCGCGACCGCCTACGACTTCCCGCTTGCCCGCTTGCTGGACGAGTCCGGAGTCGATCTGGTGCTCGTCGGCGATTCGCTGGGGATGGTTGTTCAAGGCCACGACTCGACGATCCCGGTCACCCTGGACCACATGGTCTACCACGCGGAGATGGTCGGTCGCGCGGTCCGTAACGCGCACGTGACCGTCGATCTACCGTTCCTCAGCGCGGACGTGTCACCGGAACAGGCGCTGATAAGCGCTGGCCGCTTGATGCAGGAAGGTCGTGCTCAGTCGGTCAAACTCGAAGGCGGACGACGTGTCCTCCCACAGGTTCGACGCCTGGTCGAATCAGGCGTCCCAGTCATGGGGCACCTCGGTCTGACCCCGCAGTCGGTGCATGCCTTCGGTGGATACCGCACGCAGGCGACCGACGAAGCCGCCCAGGAGATCCTGATCGAAGACGCCCTCGCGCTTCAGGATGCCGGTGCCTTCGCGCTCGTTCTCGAGAAAGTTCCAGCCGACTTCGCGCGCCGGGCCACCGAGCGGCTCTCAATCCCGACGATCGGTATCGGCGCGGGTCCCGGGTGCTCGGGCCAGGTGCTGGTCAGCCACGACTTCCTCGGCTTGTTCGACGAGTTCCGGCCAAAGTTTGTGCGACGCTACGCCGACCTCGCGGACCAGATCCGGAGCGCATCCGCGAACTACGCGGACGATGTCCGCAATCGTCGGTTTCCGTCCGACGACGAGTCGTTCTAAGAGGTCGACGCTGTCAGGCGTGGAGGCCCGCCAGGCGTCCGGTCGCGAAGGCCGCCTGGAAGTTGAATCCGCCGATCGGCCCGTCGATGTCCAGGATCTCGCCGCACAGGAACAGACGCGGGTCGAGCCTGGATCGCATCGTCTTCGCATCGACCTGACCGAGGACGACCCCTCCCCGGGTGACCTCAGCAGCGTGGAATCCGATGCTTCGCTCACAGCGCAGCACGAGCCGCTTGAGGTCCACGACCAGTCGCTTGCGGGCGTTTTTTCCGAGTTCGGCGAGGGAGCCCCCGGCACCCGCCTTGGCGACCAGAGCATGGCGAAACCGCTCGGGGAGATGCTCCGGAAGAGCTGTATGCACCGAACGCCGACCGTGTGTTCGAGCTGCTTCGAGGAGGCTCGAATCGATCTCCTGGGACTCCAGATCCGGGCACACATCCAGCCGAAGTTGAGCCTCCCCGTGTCGTTCCTCGATCGCGCCACTGACGTCCATCGGTGCCGGCCCGCTGAGTCCGCGGTGGGTGATCAGGCAGGGTCGACGTCGTTTGACCATCGATCGGCCGGTGGGATCACAAACCTCGATCTCGGCATCGAGGACGATCCCGTGGAGGTCCAAGAGCCATGGCTCGTCGACTTGCAGCGGTGCCAAAGCCGGCACCGAGTCGACCAAATCGTGGCCGAACTGCCTCGCGATCGGATAGCCGTCTCCGGTGGCCCCGGTCTTCGGGTAGCTGAGTCCACCCGTTGCGAGGACGATCGACGTGCAACGGATCGTTCCTCGTGGGGTGTGGACGATCAGCGGACCGCCCTCGGGGTCTCCATCCCGATCGACACCCAGCATCGGACACTCAAGTCGAAGCTCTGCGCCGGCCTGAGCGGCCCGCTCGACGAAGACCCCCAGGATGTCGGCTGCCTTCCGGGACACGGGGAAGATCTTCTCGAGGTCCTCTTCCTGCAGTGGGACTCCCGACTTCTCGACCAGGGTTCGTAGCTGGACCGGCGTGAAGCTCCTAAGTGCGTGACGCAGGAAACGACCGCGAGCACGACCGTACTGAGCTTCCAGATCGGGGCCGCTTCGCGTCGTCGTCAGATTGCAGCGCCCGCCCCCGCTGATCAGGATCTTCAGCCCGGGGCGCTTGTTCTTCTCCAGTAGGACGACTCGGCGCCCTCGAGCAGCTGCTTCGGCCGCAGCCATCAGGCCTGCTGCTCCGGCACCGATCACGACGACATCGACTTGTTCCATGTCTCGGCCTACGCCGCGGGCGGAGAGGGATCTCTACCGCGAACCGGCAGAACGGCGGATGCCGGCGCATCCGAGCCTGCCGCAGCGCACTGCTCGCGCGGCCAGGCGAGCGGACCTCGATCCGGTCCGCTGCGGTGTTCCCAGCTGGCCTGGAAACGGAACGATCGAAGGCTCAGGACTCCGAGGAGTCCGCCTTCTCGTCCTTCTTGTCGCTCTCGGAGCGATCGACCGGCGCCGGGCGACCTGGCGGACGACGAAGCGTCGACCAGCCCTTACCCATGCGCTTCAACTTGAAGGTGCCGCGACGGCACCCGTTGGACTTTCGACGAGACTTGGCCATGTCGTTCTCTTGAGGGTTTCCTTCGTCGTCACTTGGTCTTGATCGACTTGCGTAGCTCGATGTAACCGTTCCGGTGACCCGGAACTGCACCGCGCAGGTAGAGCAGGTTGCGCTCGGCGTCCGTCTTGACGACGTCGAGGTTCTGCACCGTGACTCGATCCGTGCCGTAGTGACCCGGCATCTTCTTGCCCTTCGGAATACCCTTCATCGTGGAGTAGGTACGTCCGATGCCGCCCAGGCGACGGTGGCTCTTGCTGTTACCGTGCGACGCCGACTGCTTGGCGAAGCCGAAGCGCTTGACCGTGCCCGTGAAGCCACGGCCCTTGGTCGTGCCCGTCACGTCGACGCGATCACCATCGGCGAACATCTCGACGGTCAGGTCGTCACCGGCCTTCATCTCGGGAGCAACCTCGAGGCGGAACTCGCGGACAACTCGCTGCGGAACCGCGCCGGCCTTCTTTGCGTGACCGATCTGCGGCTGAGTCGAGGCCTTCTCCGGAATGTCTTCGAAGCCGACCTGAACCGCGTAGTAGCCGTCAGCGCGGCGCGGTCGCTCGACCTTGCCGGACTTCTTGCCGCGGTTGGTGGCCGCTGTGCGGTCTTCTTCCGGCAGCTCAGACACTTCCTTGGTCTTCACTTGGAGGACCTTGCACGGTCCGGCTTGGACGATGGTGACCGGGATAACAGTCCCGTCAGGCTGGAAGACCTGGGTCATGCCCAGTTTCTTGCCGAGAAGTCCAATGGTCATGGCTGAGTTGTGCACGCGGAACAGTCGCGTGCTGTCCAAAAAGGGCCGCGCAGCGTAGCGATCGGCGAGAACCGTTGCAAGGCCGGTCGGAGGCGGGTTTTCGGCGAAACGAGCCGGACTCAGGGCCAGAGGCTCCGGAGCCCCAGCAGAAGGATCGCGAGCACCACCAAGGGGGCCGCCAGGCTACGCCCGGGGTCGGCTGGGAGAAGTGGAAAACCCGCGGCAAGCAACTCTGTCGGGTCCTCTTGAGAGACCGGGCTGATCCTCCGTTCGGGGAATCCCAGCGACTCGGAGCGGTTCAGGAGCCCGGTTGCGCTCGGCTCGAGCGGCGCGGCCTGACCGAGAATCAGCCAGCGAACGGCCCGCCGCAGAAGTCTCGGGAAGGCTGGCAGCCGCCAAAGGTTCGAGTCCTCCAAACGGAACGCTGCGTGAAGTGACCGCCCCCCGTCGTCCTCCCAGGAGACCAGGAGGGGCCCGTCGCGCCCCCGCAGGAGCACCTGGGCCCCGTCCGGTGCGAAGTCCCGTGGCAGTCGGCGACGGACTCGCATCTCGGACAGATCCAATCCCTGGAGCAAGGGGTGCTCCCGGTCCCAGTCGACCAGGAACGCCTCCCCGTCCTCGACCGAACGCGTGTCCGCTGCGGTGTGGACCCCGAAACTGAGCATCCCTGGAGTCCAAGAGTCGAAGCGACCGCCGTCCGCCAGGACGACCGCCGCTCCGCTCGCAGCAACGGAACCTTCGCTGGCCTCCAGGCCGAAGAGGTCGCGGACGAACCCTGCCGCATCCTCGATGGCCTCGGAATCCCCGAGTGCAACGACCCGGCGACGTGGCGGTGCGGGGACCACGAACTCCACCCAGTCGTCGGCCTCGAATCCGTCCTCGCCATTCAAGGTCAGCCGGAGACGGCCCCCGGACCCCCTCTCGAAGGTCAGCTCGACGCCTCGCTCCAAGTCCCCTTCGATCGGAAAGGCCTCGACCCCGATCTGTCGTGGTGCGCCCTGCACGGCCAAAGTGAGCGGCTCTTCCGCGTTCGTGCCGATCCGCTCATCGAACAGGTCCAGTCGGACCCGAATCGTCGACAAGGGCCAGTCGTCTTCGCACCGCGCGCTCAGGATTCCCCGCCGAATCGTCTGACTCGAACGGAATCGCAGGCTGGCAGCGCTCGGTGGCACCGAGGTCTGCTCGTCCCCAACCACCACGATCGCTGCCGACGAGTCCGCGCTGCCAGCTTTGGCCAGGGCCTCGAGATCGACTTCGCATCCCTGGAGGAGCGTCGTGAACGCGGGTTGCTCGAACGCCAGATCGAGCTTGGTCTCCTCGACTTCGACCCCCTCTCCGCAGAGCACCAGCCGCAGATTCGTCTCGCCGCTCCAGTCCCGAAGCTCATCCCGGAGCCGATTCCGAAGGACTTGCATGGCGTCGTTCCCGGGCGACGCCACTCGACCGGTGCTCGCGGAGCGGTCCACGAGAACGATGAGTCGTGAGGGTCCCTCGCGCCGGCCGATCGTCGTGCCAGCCGAAGCGAGCGACACGGCGAGAAACGCCAGGGCGAGAAGCAGGAATCGAAGGCGTGGCCGCGGCGGCCGGGTCTGCACCCGCAGGGCACGTTGCCAGACGTTCCAGTGGGCAGTCTGGAAGGATCGACGTGGCTTCGGTCGCAAGCTCAGGAGCCAGAGAAGTGGCAGCACGAGCAGCGCGAGCAGGCGTTGTGGGGCTTCGAAGTCCACGAGCGGAACAAGCCCGACTCAGCGAGCGGACCCGTGTCGGAGGATCGTCGTGACCAGGCGGCCGCCGAGCCAGTCAGCAGCCGAAGATCGACGGCCTTCGAGCTCCGGGATGGACGGCGGATCCCATTCCAGGAATCGCACCCCGAATCGTCCGAAGGCTTCTCGACGACGGGCGGCCTGCCGGCGGAGCTCGACTCTCAGCTGCTCTCGAAGTCTCCGGTCTGCGCGCACTCGCGTGTTGCGCCCGGTCTCGACGTCCTGCAGTACGAAGACTCCGTCCTCCAGGATCTCACGGTCGAGTTCGACCCGAGGGAGCACCGCGAGAGCTCGACGACGGACACCGCCGAGTCGACGGAGCCGGTCCTCCAGCTGGTCCACCTCGGCGAAATCGGAGATCCAGATCAGCCGAGCGCGACGCCCGAGGTCCGACGGAACGAGGTCGGCATCGGTCCCTCGAACAGTCAGGGCAGAGAGCCAGTCGAGCAGCTCATCGATCCGCCGCCCTTTCGCGTACGTGAACTCTCGAAGGTCGTCGCCGTTCTGCGCGATCAACCGGACGCGGTCCCCGCGACCGGCCAAGACCGCCGACACCAGAGCCGCGGCCCGGCGGGAATGATCGAACCGAAATCCGAGTTCCATGCTCGCGCTCTGATCGAGCAGCACCGTCAGGTCACGTCCGCGCTCGTCCTCGAAGGTCTTGACGACCAGCTCGCCGCTGCGGGCATAGGCCGACCAGTCCACCCGACGCGCGTCGTCTCCTGGCACATAGCCGCGATGACCTGCGAAGCCTCCGACCTCGGCGACCCGAGATGTCGCGTGCCGCATCGAGTCGGCGGCACCGGCGCCGCCTCGGGTCGCGAGAACGAGAGCACGCCGCAGGACCCCGACAAACGCGTCGGGAAACAACTCGCGGGAGGCGGTCACTTGGATCGTTCCGCCAGACGTCGAAACCAACGACGAACGATGTCCCGTTCGTTCTCCGGAACATGCCGAGCACGCAGAGGCCACTCTTCACTCGGTGCGAAATCCCGAGGGTCGAGTTCTTCGGAAGGCTCCTCGGATGCGGAATCGGGTCGTTCCGGCGCAGCGGCGTCGTCTGCTCCGCTCGCAGGTTGTGGTCCGGAGCCATCTGTTCGGGGCGTGTCATCGAGACCGGCTACTTGGGACGTCGTGCGCTCTGACGGCCCTTCCCCGAAGAACTCGGGCACCGCGACCTCGGTCACGGACGGGCCCTCGGCGAACAAATCCTCGTCAGGGCGTTCCGGGTCGGCCACCGGCGCCTCTCCATCTTCGAGACTCGCCGACCCAGGATCAGAACCTGGGTCCTCGTCCGGATTCTCCGTCCCTTCCTCTTCCGGATCGTTCACTTCTTCGGCCGCGCCTGCGGAGTCGTCGCGCGGCTCCGGCTTCTGTTCTTGCTCCGGCGAGGATTGACCCTCGGAAGCCTGACCGTCGCCTTCAGTGGCGTCCGACTCGGACTCGCCTCCGTCCCCTTGCGCGGTCCCGGAGGCGCCCGATCCTGCGGAGTCCCCTTCGCTGCCGAGGCCGAAACCACCGCTCGCCGTCGACTCGGTGCCCGAGTCCGGAATCCCGACGAATGGCAGGAGACCGTCGATGGTCGCAAAGGCGCCGAGCAACCACGCGATCAGAAGCGCGAGCAGGAGCAGGATTCCGGTTCCTACCCAGGCGTCCAGTCGCTCCCGGATGTTGGAGCGAACCGACTGCGGCGCGAGGGCAGCCGCCCGTTCCCGCAGATCTTCCTCGAGCCAGACTTCGAACTCGGAGCCGAGTCCTTCGTGTTCGCACCAGGTGCGGACACGGTGACCGGACTTCAGTCGACGGTCGATCTCCTCGGCGTCGAATCGGCTCCGGCGCTCGAGGTGGATCACCGTTCGAAGCAAGGCCGCACCGAGCACGATCATGGACGTGACGACAATCGCCTTCGACTCGAAGAGCAGTCCGGCCAGAAAGCCGAGGACACTCGTGGTTCCGAGCGTGAACAGCTCGGTCGTCACCGCGCGGTTTTCTGCCGCACGGATGACGGCCTGCAGTCGGGTCCTCAGCGTGGCCGCCATGCGGCCATCAGAATGCCATCCACGGGCGGAGAGAGCCAGCGGCCAAGCGCGGGGCGATCAGCCACCGAAGAATCTTGTCAGGTCGCGTCGAAGCTCACGTGCCACCGAGTCCGTCGCCACCTCGATCGTGAACGGCCAACCCTGAATCCAGGCGTTCGTCGTGTTGCTGCCGGTGACGTCCGACCCGAGCGTCACCCCGATCTTCCGTCCATCCTCCAGTTCGAGCAGGACTCCGGTCGTCGGCGTGGCGAGCCCGAGCGTGTCCAAGAACGGAAGTCTCTCGGCTTCGGACAACGGGATGCGAGGGCCGACGTTCGCGACCTGACCACGCAGCAGGCCGATCAGGTAGCTCGTGACCTCGGAGTGGATCAGCTCGCCGGGGACGAAGTTGGACTCAGAGAACTCCTTCGTCCCTGCCCTCCAGATGTTCCGCCGATCGGCCTCTCGGTAGAGGACGACTCGGCCGGTTGCGTTGCGCCAGGTCACCGACACGACGGAGTCGAAGTCCGTGTTGAACAGTCGCTGATCGAACCAGTCCGCGGGCCGAGCCGTGACCAGTAGACCCTCGCGTTCGAACAAGCGGATATCACGAGACTCGGCATCACGGACGAAGAACCCGCGAACCTCGTCCTCTGCCGAGTCCGTGCGGTTGGTTCGGCGCCCGAGGATCAGGTTCGCCAAGACGTTCCGGTCTGCGTCCATGCAGGTGATCGTCGAACCACGCTCCGGGTTCAGGAGGTTGCCCGCGAGTTCTTCGTCCGTCGCGTCCTCGAGCACCAGGGACCCATCTCCACCGGGTGCGCCCTCCATCAACTCGAAGATCTTCTGATCGATTCGGGTCGCGAGAACCGGCAGCCCTTCGAAGAGCGGATCTTGACCGACAACCCATTCGCCGCCGGTCGAGCGCCGAAGTTCGAGAATCGCGCGCTCGGAGAACGTCTGCGGACCTCCCTGACCGATCTGCATCAGCGCCGCCGGTTGCTCGATCCGGATGTGCATCACTTCCGAGCGAGTGAAGCCCGGAAACAAGGGCTCGAAGTCCAGGACGTCTTCGGCCTGAGTGGCCTCCGAGGACCAGATCATTCCGACTGGCACGGCCAATACGACAACGAGGACACCCAGGATTCGGTTAGCACGATCGAGGTTCATGACGCACTCCTTCGACGGTTCATCGCGGCGACGAAGCGTCGACCACGAGCTCGACGAACGAACACCACGGCTCCACCGATCGCGAACAACACGATCATCGGAAGCACGAGATTGATTCGACGAACCGTGCTGACACGATCCCGCTCAACCTCGGCCGTCTTCGCGAGTCCAAACGCGCTGCGTTCCCCGACGTCGACGTAGACCTGGCGACGATCCACCGGACGGCGATCGCGGAGCTCGACGAGGTCGTCGTCGCCCGCGAGCCAGTCGAGCAGGGACAAGAAAAACGAGTGCCCAAGGGTCCGCGCCGGCATCCCAAGCGAGGTCAGCTCGCCGAACGCGAAGTCATCCCGCAGGAACGTCGAGTCTCCGAACACGAGGAGGCGCCCTTCGGCCGTGCCTTCGGTCAAGCGGGTCCGACCGTCGACAACCGGTGTGGGACCCGCGGAGCCGATCGCGGAATCCACATCTTCGGGGCGGGCCGGCGGAACGCCGTCGAAGTACGACGTGAAAGTACCCCGCACTTCGACGAACAGTCCGCTCTGACGACCCGTGGCAAGCTCTTGCTGGGTGAGGCGCTGAACGTTCTGGATCCAGGGCCGGTAGCCGTTGACCAGGTTCGAATTCGTCGATGGAGCCACGCTTTGCCCGATTTGGTTCACCTTCTGAAGCGGAGAGGTCCGCATCAGCGTACGAACCTGCAGCCCAGCCGGGATCTCCGGTGCTGGGTCGACAGCGATCGCCCAGAACACCTCGGGCGCCACAATCAGGCGCTCGATCGCTGGAAGGACACCGGGGCGGAGAACTCGAGCCAGATCGGCCGCGAGCTGCTCGTCGCCACCGAGCCCTTGAGCCAGAACGGCCGCCTGCGCACTCCAGTCCGCCGTCGTCGGGCGGAACCAGTACGGATAACGGAGTTCCTGGGCCTCGGTCCGGATCTGACCGCCCCCGGCGTCCCTTCGAATCGGCACTCGGAGTGGCACGGCGCCGGCGCCGTTGTCGAGAAGCGCCCGATTCACGCCGTCGACTTCGACGCCGTAGTGCAAGAGCTGCTTCGCCAAGAGCCCGTCGCGCACCGGGTCTTCGTCCCAGCTGACGGGACTGGAGGTCATCGCCGGCCAGTTGCGGGTCGCCACATCGATGCCGTCGAGGAAGCACACCAGCGTGCCGCCTCGCAGCAAGAACTGGTCGAGCGCGTATTTCTGAACGCCCGACAGTCGGCGTGGACCGAGCAGGATGACCGTATCGAGATCGGCGGGGATCCGATCTCGCACGGCAAAGTCGAGCGGAACGAACTCGAAACGATCGGTGAAAGCCTGGAGCGCCAGCATGCGCTGGTAGCCGGCTTCGCCGGGAGCGCCACTCGTCCAGAACGCGACTCCGATCTTCGGGCGCTCGCCCTGCACCAAGGCCGCGACCAGCGGTGTGAACAGAGACTCGTACGCCGCCGTGTGGTCGGTGAACGGCACGAATCCGATCACTCGCTGAAGCCGACCTCCATAGGTCAGGCGAACGCCCTGCCAGACTTCCCGCCGTGAGATCGCTCCCCCTTCGAAGTCCTGGATCGGGTTCGGACGAATGCCCAGCCGCTCGGCTTTGGCTCGGACCCTCGCGTCGGAGCTGGGGTCGAACACATCGACCCGAACTCGCCCATCGCCACGCTGCACGAACTCGTCGAGGACCTCGCGAAGCACCCGGCGCTTCTCGCTCCAACGAACCCCGAGATCCTCGTCCGGCGAGAAGTAGGCCTCGACCACGAGCGGCGCCTCGAGCCGCGACAAGACTCGCTCGGTCGCGGCGGTGAGTGAGAATCGACCGTCCGCCGTCATGTCGACTCGGACGCGAAACGCCGAGCCGATCGTGATCAATTCGATCGCGAGTAGGGCGACCAGGAACACATGAACGACCAACCCGAACGAGCGCGTTCGGGGCTTCTTCGCCTGGTCCTTTTCGTTCGCCTCCGGGGCTTCAACCACGAGTCCGCCTCCGTTCCAGGACCAGCACCGTGCCGTGGAGGAACACACCACAGAACACGACGAAGTAGAGGATGTCGCGGGTGTCGAGCACCCCGCGACCGATGCTACGGAAGTAGGTCGTCGGCGACATCGCGCCGAAAGCCTCCAGGATCGAGCGTGGAATGCCGGCGTCCCGAAGAACGATCAAGAACGAGTCGTGTCCGAAGAGCCCGAGCACGAGAAGCACGACCGACGCGGAGAGAAACGCGATGATCTGGTCGCGCGTCAGCGACGAGAAGAACATCCCGACCGCGGTGTAGGCGCAGACGAGAAGTATCGACCCCAGGTAGCCCGCGAGGACCGGCCCCCAATCGAGAGGACCGTGCAAGGCGAGCGAGAACGGCAGTCCCAGGGTGAGGACGAGAAGGATCGTGACGAAGCAGACGGCGGCGCTGAACTTGCCGAGCACCAACGAGATGCGCCGCACGGGCAAGGTCATGAGCAGCTCGAGGGTCCCGAGCTTCCGCTCCTCCGACCACAACCGCATGGTCAGGGCTGGGACGAAGCCCAGCAGGACCCAGGGCAGCACGCGGAAGAAAGCGGTGGTGTCCGTCGCCCGCCCGACTTCGAGCATGTCGACGGTCACGTAGAGCAGGACGAACAGGAAGAGCCCGCCGAACACGTAGGCGATCGCCGACGCGAAGTAGGACAGGAGCTCACGGCGGAGCACAACCCCGAGTTCACGCATCGACAACCTCTCCCTGGGTCAGATGTCGGAAGGCTTCCTCGAGCGAGGCGCTCTCGGGTTGGAGCTCGAGCAGGTCGACGCCGCCTTTCACGAGGGCGCGGGCGACGCGCGCTGATTCCGGAGCGGACTTCGGATCGGCGCCTGGCCCGGAACGAACCACCCGCCACCACGCCTGAGCGCCGTCTCGGGAAGACTCCTCACCGGACAGAGAAGCAGCCGACAGGGCGGCCTTCACCGCTTCGAAGTCCCCGCTGACACGCACGTTCACAGCCTTGGTCGGCACCGAGCGAGTCACTTCGTCGAGGCTGCCATCGGCCACCAGTCGGCCGCGATCGAGGATCAACACACGTGAGCAGGAAGCGACGACTTCCTGCAGTGTGTGCGTCGACAAGACGACGGTGTGCCGCTCGGATAGTCGTTGGATCAGATCGCGCACCTCCCCGATTTGGTTCGGATCGAGGCCACTGGTCGGCTCGTCGAGAATCAGGAGGTCGGGTCGGTGGACCAGTGCCTGAGCCAACCCGACGCGCTGGCGGTAACCCTTTGAGAGCTGGCGAATCGTCTTGCCGAGGACATCGAGCAGGCTGCAGTCGGACAGTGCGTCGAACATCCGCTGTTCGAGCTCAGAGCTCGGGACGCCACGGAGTTCCGCGGCGAGCCGAACCATCTCGTCCACGCGCAATTCGGAATAGAGCGGAGTCGATTCCGGCAGATAACCGATGCGTTGCCGCACGGCGAGTGAATCGCGCTCGACGTCGTGGCCGAGCACTCGAGCAGTACCCGAGGTCGCCGAGAGGAACCCGGTGAGGATCCGCATCGTCGTCGACTTGCCGGCGCCGTTGGGCCCGAGGAACCCGACGACCTCGCCGCGCTCGACCGAGAACGAGATCGCGTCGAGTGCGCGATGGCTGCCGTAGGACTTCGAGAGGGATTCGACTTCGATCATGGGGTCGATCGGGACCGAAGGTTACGGACCGCGTGGCGGCCAGGGTGAAGCAGGACTTCTCGCTCCGCGGACCACCGTTCGCTTCGACAGCCCGGAGCAATGGACGACAGGTTCAACACCCGCCGTCACTCGTCATCACTCATCAACTCGGAACGAGGCGAGGAACTCGCCGTTCGTCTTCGTCTTCTCGAGGCGGTCGATCAGCATCGGCATGCCGTCGAGGACCGAGAGACGGGCCAGGACCCGTCGGAGTGTGTAGACACTCTGGACGACCTGGTCACCGAGGAGGATCTCCTCCTTACGGGTTCCCGAGGCTTCGAGGTCGATGGCGGGGAAGATCCGCCGTTCGGCGAGCTGGCGGTTCAGCACGAGCTCCATGTTGCCGGTGCCCTTGAACTCCTCGAAGATCACCTGATCCATCCGGGACCCGGTGTCGACGAGTGTCGTCCCGAGGATCGTCAGCGAGCCGCCCTCTTCGCAATTGCGGGCCGCCCCGAAGAACTTCTTCGGCATCTCGAGAACCTTCGAACCGATACCACCGGACATCGTCGCGCCACCGCCTCGGCCGAGAGCGGAGTTGTAGGCGCGGGTCAGTCGGGTGATCGAGTCCAGCAGGATGACAACATCCCGACCGGTTTCGACGAGTCGCTGAGCTCGCCTGAGTGCCAGCTCCGCGACCGCGATGTGGTTCTTCGGTCCTTCATCGAGAGTCGAGACCAGCACCTCCCGGTTGTCGCCTTCAACGGCGCGCTTCCAACCGGTCGCCTCCTCGGGCCGCTCATCGATGAGCAGCACGATCATGTGGAGTTCGGGGTAGTTCGCGGCGAGTGCGTGGCAGATCTTCTGCATCAGCACCGTCTTGCCCGACCGCGGAGGAGCGACGATGAGGCCTCGCTGTCCGCGGCCCACCGGGCAGAGCAGATCCACGATCCGGAGGGACACGTCCGCGTCGTCCTCCTGGGCCAGGATCAACATCGGATCCGGATCGATGACCGTCAGCTCCTTGAACAGGCGCCGGTCTTTCGACTCTTCCGGTGTGAGGCCATCGATCGAATCGACCTCCGTGATGGTCAGCTTTTTGTGGCCTTTGGTCGGCATGCCACCGCGGCCGACGACCATGCTGCCGTCGTACATCCGGTACTTCCGGACGATCGGACCTGGGACGAAGACATCGTCGTAGCCGTCTTCGTCGGGGAGGTACATGTGTCGCTTCTGGCGGAGCCAACCCGACTTGTCGCGCTGGAGTTCGAGGACCCCGGAAACGGCTTCGAGCTCGCCTTCGACCTCGGGCATGAAGTCCGCACCGGGACCGCCTCCGCCACCGCGACCGCCACCACCGCCGCCGCCGCCGCCGCCGCCGCCGCCGCCGCCGCCGCGGCCACCGCGACGCCGCCGACGCTTGCGCCAGCGCTTCTGTCCGTCTCCGTCCGAGCCCTTGTCGTTCGTGCTCATGTTGTCGAGTGTCGTTTCACGTCTCGAAGTTCCGCTGATGCGCCTCGTTCGGACTGCTCGTTCCGCCTGGATCGGGCCCCATTGGCCAGGTGACGAGTGGCGAGAACAGGCTCGAAGACACCGCCCGACTGCAGGGATCGAGACGGAGTTCGCCAAGATCTTCGTTCCTGCCCCACCGCCTACGAGCTGTCCGCGGACTCCGATCGGAATCCGACCCAGCGGCGAACCCATGGAGAACGACCGAGCCATGGACCAATGGTCCCTGGCTCGGTGATCCTCCGGGGTCGACGAGGTCGGAAACCGTCGAGCGCACGAAGAGGGTCTCGGGCGACGTCGAACGTCTCCGGATGCCTGCACGAGCAGACCGAACCGCCAGAGCGGTTCCGGTGAGGGCGAGCGAGCGCCGGCCCCAACCGTCGTTCAGCGGTCTACCTCGGCAGACCGCTGCGGGCAGGCTAGCGACGGATTCTCGTGACGGCAACGGCCGATCCCCGACCCGCAGCAGGAATTTTTGGGGACCCAACCGACCCGGGGCTGACCGGGAACCGTGTTGTATCGAGCCCTCCGGCCCTGTAGCAGAACACTCGACCCGGCGGAGCCTTCCGCGCCACGAACGGCGACAGTGAAAGGCCCCAACTGGCCGATAGTGTTCCAGAGACAGACTTCCACGGATCAAGCCCGGACCGTTCGCGAGTGAACGGTCCCCCGAACATCTGCTGGAGCGAGCCGGTTCCCAACGAACCGACATCCCCGACTGACGATGCAAACGCCCGAATCCTCGCTGTTTCGACTCGACGACGAGTCCAACAAAGACCAGAAGCAGAGCCCGGTTCCGGTGCTCGAGCAGCATCTGCTCGAGAGTCGAACCCTGATCGTCTCCGGCCCGATCAGTGACAAGCTCGCGACGCACTGCGCCGAGCGACTGTTCGTCATGGAGGCTCAGGACGCGAAAGCTCCGATCACGGTCCTCATCAACTCTCCCGGCGGATCGGCCGATTCCGGTTTCGCGATCTACGACATGCTGCGGTTCGTCGAGCCGCCGGTCCGGACGATTGTCAACGGCCTGTGCGCATCGGCCGGCATCCTCGTTCATCTCGCGGGCGACGATGGCATGCGCCACACGACGCCTGAGAGCCGCTTCATGATCCACCAGCCCTCGACGATGGGTCAGGGCACGGCCTCGGACCTCGACATCACGGCCCAGCAGGTCATCAAGCTGCGCGAGCGCTACGTCCGCATCATCGCCGAAGCTTGTGGTCAAACCGTCGATCGCGTCCTCGAGGATGCTCGCCGCGACTTCTGGCTCGATGCGCAAGAAGCGCTCGACTACAGCCTCGTGAGCTCGATCGTCACCCGCCGCTCGGACCTGGGCTGAGCCCGGACGCTCCGTAGGCCAGACTTGGGCCCCGAGGGGTCTGAGTCTCAAAGGTGGAGCCTTTGAACTGACCCCTCTCGGTGTTGGTGCGGAGAATTCACCGGCTGGTCGCTGTGTCGAAGGCTTGCCCGAGGTCACGATCCTTCCCAACCACTTGGGGCGGCGAAGGCTCTGCACCACGTTAGTCGCTGCCAGACCGAATCAGTCGGGAAGCCATCCAGTCGGCCTCTCGTGCGACTTGTGGCCACCCGCAAGTCGCAGGCGCTCGAGTTGCTGCGCGGCGGCCTCCCAGTGAAGGAGAGCGCAGTGCGCCCGCAGTTCGATCAGCGGTGGGTTCAGGTCATCAAGCTGTGGACCGGCCTGCACCACCTTGGAGGGCCTCCCTCGTTCCCAGTGCCTCGAAACTGTCCTGGGTCACCGAGAAACGTCGAGGACTGCTGTAAGCCGAAGTTCGACCAACACGGGCCGGGGGCAGTTCAGGCCCCTTGCGAACCCTACCGGACCACGAGACGTTGGGTCGGTGATGGCACGACGATTCCGCGGGTCCAAGACGATCCTCGCTTCCCTCCTGGGAGCGATCTCGCTCGGCGGAACTTCGTCGTCTCAGGATCTTCCTGACCAGAAGCCGACGGAACCGGCCCCCTCGTCCGGTGACGACGTCGAGCCGATTCATCGGCTTCGGATTCGAGTCCTCTCGGACGACGGACAGCCGATCGCGTCCGCGCGGATCACCGCACTCGACGCCTATCCAACCGGCTACCCCGCGATCGATCGCTTGATGCCGACGGCTCGATTCACGGTGCGCACGTCGGACTCTGACGGTCACGTTTCGATCACGACAAGCAAGCCGCTCGCCTTGCAAGCGGAGGGTCCGGAGGGCCGGCTCGGCTTCGTGGAGCGCGTCGAGCCGCACGCTGGTGTCCTCGAGATGGTGTTGAGTCCGCCAGCCTTGCTGGATGTCGATGGACTCACGGACTTGCACTTCGAACTCCAATCGGAGCAGCGTGAGGTCCCGTTTCTGATGGATACGGCCCGCGCATCTTCCGGACAGGTCCCAGCCGGACACTGGTGGGTTCTAGTCCGGTCTGGAGAGAAGGGTGCGGTTCATCGACTCAGGCTGGCGCCCGGCCAGAAGATGACTCTGCCCCCGCCGACAAGCCCTCTCTCACCGACGGAACTCGTCGACGAGGAGAGCAAGTTCCGATTCGATCGATGCGACGCGCGACTTCGGCCCTCGTTCCGTCAGCCGGATCCGAGCGAGTTCGCCGCAAGGAGCACGCTGGTCTTCTGTCAGTCGGACAAAGAGTCGAGTGGCGGGGATCCGTTCGTCTGGTCTCGAACCGTTCTGCGGCCGCGGTCTCGCCTCGCTCCAGAAGCCGCCCTGGAACTCCTCCGCTCCGTTCGACCGGAACCCGACCCCAAGGCTCCTCCCGGAGCAACCGTGCAGCAGATCGTCGCCGTCGGCGCGAGCGCTGGCCTCGAGTCGATCAGTCAGTTCGGAACCCTCACCAGCCTTCCGTCCGGATCGTTACTGCTTCCCAGTGACGGCCAGGCGCTGGTGATCTACACCGAGGGGGCCGACCGGTTCGTCACCGTCGAGACCGACCTGCCGAGCGTGTTGGTTCCGCGAGCCGAGCCAGGCCTCGTCCTCGAGATCGTCGTCAGAAGTCCTGAGGGCGACCCGATCCCCGGAATCCAGGCCCTGACTGGCCTGGATCGACACCCAGTTTTTCGTCGCGAGGCTCTCGGCACCGACGACGGAGTGGTCGTGTTCACCCGCCTATCCCCAACCGGCGAGCGACTGGTGGTGCTTCGTCGCGAGGACGGGTTCCCACGCCGCTTCGAAATCACAGGCGGCGCGAAACGAGCCGAGGTCCGTTGGGAAGACGGCGCTCCAGTCCAAGGCGTCGCGCTCGGCCCCGATCGTCGCCCGCTAGCGAACCTCATCGTGGAGCTCCGGTGTCCGGAGCTCGGCGACCAGGTCGCCGAGATCTATCGCACGACCGACGCGAACGGTGTGTTCGAGTTCGGCGACCTGCCACCTCGCATCTACCGTCTTGGCGCCTACGCGACAATCGACGGCAGCCCGTTCATCGGATCTCTTCGCGTCGAGCCAAGGACCGACGGTGGTGTCTGGGAGCTGTGCCTGGAACCAGAAGACCCTCCGCCGCCTGGCGGCGGATGACGGCCGCTCGGCTCAGTAGAGCAACGTCGCCATCCGTCGGCGGAGACCGGAGACGACGTCTTCGCCGTTCGGCTCCTCCAGCAGGAACTCGAAGCAGAGCACTGAGGCGCGGCGGGCCAGAGCGCCCCGCGCCTCCTTGCCCTCGGCCATCGAACTGAGGAAGGACTCGACGGCCGCCTCGAAGTCACCGGCCAGAACTGCTTGCTTGCCGGCGACCAGTCCATCGTCCGCCGCGTGTGGCTCATCGCTCGGCTCGAAGCTGAAGATCTCGAGGCCATCCAACAAGCGTTTCGCCCGGGCCGTCTCCGGCTCTTCTTCGGGAATGCCGTTCAACTGCTCGCTGGCCGTGGCCACGTCGCCGCGTCTGGCGGCTGCGAGACCGGAGCCGAGTCGCGCGGTGGGACTGTCCGGATCGGTCTCGGGCTCCTCCTCGACCGGGGCAAGTGGCTCGACCCCGTTCTTCTGCAGGAACGCCTTGATCTCGTTTTCTGGCAGGGCGCCGCCAAATCCATCCACCGGTTGCCCATCCACGAACAG
>JBCBZB010000088.1:0-20235 GCA_039815565.1 Planctomycetota bacterium | reverse complement strand
CCTATGGCCGGTGAGCTGATCGGTGAGCTGGTGCTTGCCATGGAGTTCCGCGCCAGCACTGAGGATATTCAGCGAACGGTGCACGCGCACCCGACACTGTCTGAGGCGGTGCACGAGGCCGCCGGCGACTCAGGAACCACCGCAAAGAGCACCAGTTCGTGGCTCGAACCGGAGATCCAAGAGCCATTCGGATCTTCGAACCCCGCTCCACCACAGGCCTCGTATCCGCTATCACGGCATTCGACCGACAGCGGAGGAACAGTCTCCTCCGCGAACCGTAGTGAGACCCGCGATGATTCCCACGGCTCTGCGCACCGCTCTCCTGACTCTCGGCACAACGTTCACACTGATCGCGTGCTCGACGGCTCAAGAACCTGCTCCCCCAACTCCTGCGGTCGAGGAGGACCCGTTCATTCACCAGCCGTTTGACGAGATTCTCCACGAGCACGTCCGCGACGAACGCGTCGACTACCTCGCCATCCGGGATCTGGAGATGGCGAAACTCGTCGACTACCTCGACGCGATGGCGGAGATCGATCCGGCTCGTCTCGAGGCGGATGACCGGTTGGCGTTCTACATCAACGTCTACAACGCCACGATGATCCGAACGGTCTCCGAGCGATTCGTCGACGGGTGGAATCCGTCGCTGAACGAGTTCGGCGTCTTCGAGGAATCACTGGTTCATCTAAGGGGCTCTCAGGTCACGTTGAACCACCTGGAGAACGACATCATCCGTCCGACCTTCAAGGACGCCCGGATCCATGCGGCACTCGTCTGCGCGGCGCGATCTTGCCCCCCGATCCTTGACCACGCCTACCGAGGTGAAGATCTCCAGGAGACGCTGGAATCGAAGATGCAGGCGTTCGTACGCGACTCGAGCCGGAACAAGCTCGACCAGAAGAAGCTCGGCCTGTCGAAACTGTTCGAGTGGTACGCGAGCGACTTCGGCGACAACCAGCGCGCCGTCCTCGGCTACGTTTCGCGCTTCGCCGGCAAGGATCTGACCCGACGGGAGTTTGGCACCATCGACTACTCCTGGACCCTCAACCAGGCGGTTCCACACGGTGAGTGGGTGGTCGTGAAGGGTGACCAGACCCTGATCTTCGATGACGGACAACGGATCCAACTCACGGACGGCATGGTGGTCGAAGTCATCCTGCGCGAGAACGATAATGTCCGGGTCCGCGAACCGCGCGGTGAAGGCGAAGGCTCCCTTCCGGCCAAAGCTCTGAAGCCGTTCGAAGTCGCGGGCTGAGCCGTCCACGACGCGCCGTCCCGCGGCTCTCCTCTCTCCCCTCTATGCGATACGTCATCCTAGGCAACGGCGTGACCGGTGCATCCGCCGCGTTCCGGCTTCGTGAACTCGACCCAGACGCCACGATCACGATGGTCTCGGGCGAATCCACCCACCACTACTCCCGTCCGGCCCTGATGTACATCTACATGGGCCACATGACCTACAAGGACACGAAGCCCTTCGAGGACTTCATGTGGGAGGAGTCCCGAATCGACCTCGTGCGTCGCTGGGTCACGAAGATCGACCACCAGCAGAAGCAGATCGAGACACACGGCGCTGAGCCGATCACCTACGACAAGCTCCTGCTCGCCATCGGCTCCAAGCCGAACAAGTTCGGCTGGCCCGGACAGGATCTGCCGGGTGTGCAGGGTCTCTACGACCTGCTCGATCTGAAGCTCCTCTACGAGAACACCGAGAGTGGGTGCGAGCACGCGGTCCTGGTCGGCGGCGGCCTGATCGGAATCGAGCTGGCGGAGATGCTTCTGAGCCGCGGCATTCGAGTGACCTTCCTGGTCCGTGAAGCGTCGTTCTGGAACCGAGTCCTCCCCGACGCGGAATCAGCGATGATCAACGAGCTGATCCGTCACCATGGCATCGATCTCCGCCTCGAGACCGAGCTGAAGGAGATTCATGCGGGTGATAACGGCCGGGTCTCTGCAATCACCACAGGCAGCGGTGAACGCCTCGACTGCCAACTCGTCGGACTGACCGCCGGGGTCTCGCCGAACATCTCGATGCTCGAGGGCTCGGGAATCGACACTGGCCGCGGCATCCTCGTCGACAAGCAGCTCCGGACAAGCATCAACGACGTCTGGGCGGCCGGCGACTGCGCCGAGATCCAAGCCACGGACGGCGGACGGAACACGCTTCAGCAAGTCTGGTACACCGGCAAGATGCAGGGCCGACACGCCGCGGAGACCATGTGCGGCTCCGACGCCGAGTACGACTCCGGCATCTGGTACAACTCCGCGAAGTTCTTCGACCTCGAGTACCAGACCTACGGGCTGGTCAACTTCAACACGCCCGGAGAACAAGAGATCTTCTGGCGACACCCGACGGAGCACGTGCTGATCCGCATCGTGCACAAGCAGGGCAAGGTGTTCGGGTTCAACTTCATGGGGACTCGCTATCGCCACGAAGTCTGTGAGCGCTGGCTCGCCGACGAGACGCCAGTCGAGGAGGTCGTGCCGAAGCTGAAGGAGGCCGCCTTCGACCCGGAATTCTTCACCCGCTACGAAGAGCAAGCGCAGGCTTCGCTGCTCCAGCAGTTCGCAGAACAGACGAAGGAGCAGACCGCATGAGCCTCGACACCCGATACCTCGAGCACGACTTCGACGAGGAAACTCTCGGATTCCAGGAGCCGGCACCGAGCAAGAGCAACGTGCAGAAGCCGGTGCTCCACCGGCTCGGCCAGGCCCTTGTCCTCCTCGGCCTCGTCGCCTCGGCCGTACTGACTCTCCGACCGCACTTCGCGGCTGCAGACTCAGCCCCCTGGAGCGACTGGCCCCACTTTCTGACCAGTTACGGAGCGCTGTTCGTCGGCGGCCTCCTACTCGTCTACGCCCGCTACGCAGGCGCCACCCCAGGTATCCGAAACGACAACCAGGTCTTCGGCGCGCTGACCTACCGGGGCTTCGCTGGCTGGATGCTCGGCGTGCTGCTGACCGGCATCTACGTCGGGCTGTATTTCGAGTCGGAGATCAAGGATGCGTTCGGCCTCCGCGCCTACCCCTTGGCAGGACTGATCGACGCCGGCAACCCCGTCGCCCGCTTGATGGGCGTCGGCGACCAGGGGAAGTACTACTTCCTCTACTCAATGCTCTACACGCTGTCCGTGATCGTGTTCGCGGTCCGGATGGTGTTCCGCTATCAGCACAACCGCTATCAGCTGCTGCGCACCGGTTCGGTCACCTTCTTCCAACTCGGAATCGCGTTCCTGCTGCCGCAGCTTCTGGCTGCTTCCGAGAAGCCGGAGTTCTACTTCAGCTACTTCTGGCCGTTGAGTTGGGAAGCGATGTTCCCATCCAAACTCTCGGACCTCGGGAGCCAGGGGACACTCGGCCAGTTCATGGTCGGCTGGAGCTTCGCGGCTGCGTTCCTCGCCGTTCCGATTCTGACCTACTACTTCGGAAAGCGCTGGTACTGCTCGTGGGTCTGTGGCTGCGGTGGCCTCGCGGAAACGATGGGAGACCCGTTCCGACAGCTGTCGGACAAGTCGACCAAGGCCTGGAAGTTCGAGCGGGTCTCGATCTACTCGGTTCTCGTCGCGATCGTCCTGCTGACGATCTCGATGGCCGTGTTCCCGGGCGCGTTCAGCCTCGAGTTCAAGAAGATCTACTTCTTCCTGATCATGCAGATGTTCGCCGGTGTGATCGGCACGGGCTTCTACCCCCTGCTCGGCAATCGCGCCTGGTGTCGCTTCGGCTGCCCCCAAGCGGCGATCCTTGGGATCCTTCAGCGCTATTTCTCGCGGTTCCGGATCACGACGAACGGTGGCCAGTGCATGTCCTGCGGCAACTGTTCGACCTATTGCGAGATGGGGATCGACGTCCGCGCGTATGCGCAGGCGGGAGAGAACGTCGTCCGCGCCTCCTGCGTCGGCTGTGGGATCTGCTCCGCAGTTTGTCCTCGCGGGGTGCTCAAGCTGGAGAACGGCTCGACCAGCAAGGACCGCTACGACGGCGCGGCCACACCAGTCGACCAGCTCCTGAAGGACCTGAAGGAACCTCCGCGCCCGGTCGGATCCAACGTCGATCGTTGAGCCGGGTGCTCCAGAGCACCCAGTCCGGGGCATCCAGATCAGCGATCGTTTTTGATCGTTTTTACCCCTCTCAGCCCTGGATAAATCATATGTGATCGCTAGGCTGTTTCCCGTTGCAACCTGGAATCGATCGTTTTTGATCACTTTCAGGCCCTCTTAGGTCGAAAACAGTCACAAACGATCTCATGAAGATCCTCGCACAGACGCCGGACACCGCGGTCCTCGCCGAACTCGGTCGACGACTCGAGCTCGTCCGCAAGCAGCGCTCCGTGACCCAGGACCAGCTCTCCGAGCAAGCCGGGCTCGGCGTCGCAACCCTTCGCCGGATCGAGGACGGCAAGGACGGCCGGCTCGGATCCTGGATTCGCATCCTGAGAGCGCTCGACATGAGTCACTCACTCGATCAGCTGCTCCCGGAAGATCTCCGCTCACCGATGCAGGAAGCCCGAGATCGAACTCGACGACGCGGCCGGCCCGACTCCGAGAACGGCTTCACCTGGGGTGACGAGAAGCGATGACCGCAGCCACCGTTCATCTCTGGGGGACCCCGATCGGCTACGTCGCCATGGATGCCGATGAGCAGTTCGCGCGGTTCGAGTTCGATCCGGCCTTCGTGCGTTCGGGCATCGAGCTGGCCCCCCTTCAGATGCCGCTCGTAAAGGACCGCGTCTACCAGTTCCGCGACCTTCACCCCCGCTCGTTCCACGGACTCCCCGGCCTGCTGGCCGACTGCCTTCCCGACCGCTACGGCAACCGACTCATCGACGCCTGGCTCGCGCGCACCGGCCGCGACCGATCCAGCTTTCGGGCCGTCGATCGCCTCTGCTATGTCGGCCGCCGCGGGATGGGCGCACTGGAGTTCGAGCCCGCGAAGTTCGCAGAGGAACGCGAAGGACGCGAACTCGAGGTCGCCCAGTTGGTCGAACTCGCATCCCTGGCCTTCGCGCGCGCCGATGAGTTCGAGGCCCGGCTCGCCAACGATCAAGACGACGAGGCCCTGCTCGACATCCTCAGCGTCGGCACCTCCGCCGGCGGCGCGCGGGCGAAGGCCGTGGTCGCATTCGACCCCCGAACCCAACAAGTCCGCTCTGGCCAGCTCAACCTCCCGGCGGGGTTCGAACACTGGCTGATGAAGTTCGACGGAGTCGAACTCAACGGCGACTGGGGAGTCGCCGATCCGAAGGGTTACGGACTCCTCGAGTTCGCCTACTCGAACATCGCGAAGGCCTGCGGCATCGAGATGACGGACTGTCGGCTCTACCAGGAGAACGGCCGCAGCCACTTCATGACTCGCCGCTTCGACCGACACGACGATGGGCGCAAGCGGTTCGTGCAGACCTTCGCGGCGATCGCACACCTCGACTACTACGAAAGCGGAGCCAACTCGTACGAACAGCTGTTCTTGACGATGCGGGAACTCGGCGTGCCGCAGCGCTCGTTCGAGCAACAGTTCCGCCGTGCGGTCTTCAACCTGGTCGGTTGCAACCAGGACGACCATGTGAAGAACTTCGCGTTCGAGATGGATCGTCGTGGGGACTGGGATCTGACTCCGGCCTACGACCTGTGCCACGCCGAGGGAAGCGACTTCACCCGCAACCACCAGCTGAGCCTCAACGGCAAGACCAACGGCTTCGACCGAACGGACTTGGATTCACTCGCCAGCTACGCAGCCCTGCCTCAGGGCCGAAGCCGAGTAATCCTCGAGCAAGTTCTCGAAGCCTTCGCGGACTGGGAGAAGCTGGCCGAAGATCTCGAGATCCCGGCGCTACTCGCCGCGCAGGTCTCGAGGACGCTGCGACGTCGCTGGTAGAGACTCAGCCCAGCGGGTCCCAGGTGCACATCAAGCGGGTCGATTCGCCCGGGACCACAGGGGAACGATGCACCGCGGCCCCGTGGCGCAGACCGGGCCACAGCTCCCCTTTCATCAGGACCATGTCGCCGTTCTCGGGCCGGAAGACCTGGCCCTGGTCACCGGTCTCCTTCAGCTCCGGACGCTCGGCGATGAGCTCGGAGTAGCCCGGAGCCGTCGCCAGCTCGGTCGTCACGCCGTCCCAGGTCACGAGCAGACGCACCGTCACCCGGTCGGTATGGAAGAGAGGACACATCTGCTCGGTCAGACGCGCGAGGCGGACACCGCAGGAGGAAGCGCCAGTCAACTCACAGACCACCTCGGTCCAGTGCGACAGGAAGGCGGCGACACCGGGACTGCAACCGAGCTTGTCGAGCGACTGCGCAAGCCTCTCGATCCCCTCCCCGTCACCACCGACCTCACCATGGACCGGATGACGCATCGACTCGATCAGCCGTGTGCGATCGCCCTCGCCCAGCCCCTGGACGCCCCCAGCACGGAGAACGACCGAGCTGCATTCGGAGTCGTGGAGCTCCACGAGATCTGCGAGCTCGTGGACGATGCGAGTCGTACCGACCGACTGGATCGGACGCAGCTCTTCGGTCGCGGTGGCCGGATCGATCGAGGTCACGCCGTCTCCTCCACCTGAGCGGACAGCGCGTCCAAGTCGAGTTCGGGGAACGGATTCTCGACCTCTCGACCGGCGATCGTCGGGACCTCGTCCGTCTCGACCAGGCAAGCATCGAGCTTGGACCGCATCGAAGCCTCGTCGAGGCCCTGACCGATGAACACCAGCTGCTGCATGCGGTCCCCGAAAACCGAGTCCCAGGTGGGCTGCTGATCGGGGCGACCACCGTCCTCGAAGTCCCAGTGCTCCCTCGGCGCAGCCGCCCACCACTTTCCGAGCGGCTCGACATCACTCATCCGTCCCGCCTGTGCCCACTGGTAAGCCACGTCGGGAGCGGCATCGACCCAGAAGAAGCCCTTCGAGCGAAGCACCCCGGTCCAAAACTCATCGTCCTGCACGAGCATCCAGAACTCGTCGGCGTCAAAGGGCCGCCGGCACTGGTAGACGAAGTTGGTGATCCCGTACTCCTCGGTCTCCGGCGTGTGCTCGCCGTTCAGCTCCCGGATCCAACCCGCCCCGGCTGAGGCCTGATCGAAGTCGAACCGCTCGGTGCCGAGCACTTCACTCAACTCGACCTCGCCCTTCACCGCGGTCAGCAGACGAGCCGAGGGGTTGAGCGCCTTGATCGCCGACTCGACCGCACGACGCCGCTCGGCATCGACCAGGTCGGTCTTGGAGATCAGGATCACGTCCGCGAACTCGACCTGCTCGGTCAAAAGCTGCGCGAGCGAACGCTCGTCTGCCTCATCGACGGACTGCCCGCGGTCCCGAAGCTCATCCCCCGAATCCAGGTCTTCGAGGAAGTTCACCGCATCGACGACCGTGACCATCGTGTCGAGCCTGGCGAGGGAGGAGAGGCTCTCGCCCGTCTCGTCCTCGAAGGTGAAGGTCTGAGCGACTGGGATCGGCTCCGACACACCGGTCGATTCGATCAGCAGGTAGTCGAAGCGTCCCTCACGAGCGAGCCGCGCCACTTCGAGGAGGAGGTCCTCGCGCAGCGTGCAGCAAATACAGCCGTTCGACATCTCGACCATCTCCTCCTCGGTCCGAGAGAGCTCCGCCCCCCCCTTCTCGACGAGGGCGGCGTCGATGTTCACCTCGCTCATGTCGTTGACGATCACGGCGACTCGGCGACCCTCACGATTCGAGAGCACGCGGTTCAGGAGCGTCGTCTTCCCGGCCCCGAGGAACCCCGAGAGGACGGTCACCGGCAGGCGCTGATCGGCGATGGATTCGGACATCGAACAGGGAATGCCGCTCGAGGCTCAGGCGTTCACGGATCTGCCCAAAACCGCCCTCGGTGGGAACGACGGGCAAACCGAGGAGACCAGCGGGCTGGAGAGCCGCTCCAGTCAGCCGGTGGCGGGCCCTGAGCGGCCGTGATCGTGCTCCGGCCGCCTGCTAGGATCCCCGACCCGTGACCGACCATCTCGCCGAAGACCGGCTCCCGAAGCTCGAACGGCTCCGAGAAGCCGGAATCGATCCGTTCCCTGCCCGCACTCCTCAGCCGACCCCGATCGACGAGGCCAAAGCGGTCCTGAACGGACTCGACCCGGAGGCGACCGCTGACGGGAAGGGCCCGGAAGCCATCCTCGGCGGTCGACTGACCCAGATCCGCGACTTCGGCAAGCTGCGATTCGCGCACCTGATGGACCGGTCCGGTTCGCTCCAGATCGGATTCGAGCGCGACCAACTCCAGGACTTCTGGCCAAACCGGAAGCTCGTCGAACCCAACGACCACGTGGTCATCCGCGGGGTGCTCGGCTTCACCAACAAGGGCGAACCGACGCTCTGGGCCCGCGAGGTCTGCCTGGCCTCGAAGTCCCTGCGCCACGCGCCCGAAAAGTGGGCCGGCCTGCAGGACGTCGAGCAGCGAATCCGCCAGCGATCGGTCGACCTCGTCGCAAACCCCGAAGTCCGCGAGATTTTCAAGCTCCGCTCCAAGGTCCTGCGTGAGACCCGGAACTACTTCGATTCGCTCGACTACCTGGAGGTCGAAACTCCGATCCTGCAACCGATCTTCGGCGGTGCGACCGCACGACCGTTCTCGACGCACCACAATGCGCTCGACATGCCGCTCTTCCTGCGGATCGCACCGGAGCTCTACCTCAAGAGACTCTTGGTTGGCGGCCTCGAGCGCGTCTACGAGATCGGTCGGGTCTTCCGCAACGAAGGCATCAGCACCCGGCACAACCCGGAGTTCACGATGCTGGAGAGCTACGAAGCCTGGGCGGACTACAAGACGGTCATGGCTCGAGTCGAAGGGCTGTTCGAACACCTGTGCGAGACGGTGCTCGACGGCCGAACCAAGGTCGGATTCCGAGGCCACGAACTCGAACTGAAGCCGCCGTTCCAGAAGAAGCGCTATCTCGACCTGTTCCAGGAACACAACGGCGGGCTCGACTGGTTCGATGCGGACGGTGTGACGTCCCGAGCGAAGGAACTCGGCCTCAAGACCGACGGCGTTCCAGCTCACAAGCTCGCGAACGACGTCTTCGAGGAAACCTGCGAGAAGCACCTGATCGACCCGGTCTTCGTCTATGACTACCCGGAGCCGATCTGCCCCCTCGCGAAGACTTCGGCCGACGACCCGCGAGTCGCCGAACGGTTCGAGCTGTTCTTCGCCGGCATGGAGATGGGCAACGCCTTCAGCGAACTCAACGACCCGATCGACCAGGAGCGGAAGTTCCGCGAGCAGCTCGAGCATATCGATGACGAGTCGCCGTCCGAGATGGACGAGGACTACGTTGCCTCCCTCGAGTTCGGCATGCCGCCGGCTGGCGGACTCGGTATCGGGATCGATCGTCTCGTGATGCTGCTGAGTGGCACGGACTCGATCCGCGAAGTCGTCCTCTTCCCGCTCCTCCGCCGCCTCGACCAACCGGCCTCGGACCAAGGCAGCGAAAATAGTGGCGACGACGAATCGAAAGCCGCAGGCGCTGAGTCCTGACGAACCGAGACTGTTAGGCAACCTCTGAGCCAACCGACGAGCAAATCGACCGAACTCCGACTCGATCGGGACCCAAGATTCCCGGCGTTCTCGTGGTTCCTCGCAGCGCGCTTCCTGCTCGCCCGATGGATCCACCTGATCGGCCTCCTCGGGGTCGCGGTCGGTGTCTGGGCACCGATCGTCGTCATCGCGGTGTTCTCTGGATTCATCCAGGAGATCCGCAACGGCATCCACGGTGCGAGCCCCGACCTCCTCTGCGTTGCGTTCGAGGAGCCGAGGTTCTTCGAGGACGTCGAGGCCGTCCTCGAAGCGGATCCCGACGTCGTTGCGACCGCCCCCCGACTTCGCCACTACGGCCTGCTCTACGCGCACGGCCGAGTCACGGAGAAGATCCAAGGCACCCCCGGGCTGGTCACCGGCTCCTACGACTTCGTCGAACTCCTCGGAGTCGACCCGGTCCGCGAGCAGGCCGTGACCGGCATGGAGCGGTGGCTGACCGGAGCCGCCTGGGAAGGGCTCGACCCGGCGTTCCGGGGCGAAGACCTGCTGCAGGTGCCGCCCGAGCTGATCGAGAGCGCCAACGCCCCAGGTACCGGCCCAGAGAACATTCGGATCGGCACGGCGAACGGACTGCTGCTCTCCACCGGACGGGTCCATGAGGCGAGTTATCGGCGCGGCCAGTACATCTCCGTCCTCAGCGGCTCGATCGACGTCGTCGGCGACAAGTCCAAGTTCACGAACGCCCGCGCCTACCTCGCCCTAGCGGGCGCCTACCAGACCCGGCACCCGGCGCTCGACTCGACGACCGCGTTCATGGAGCTCGAGCCACTCGGCGACATGATGGGGCTGACCTTCAACGACCCTCTGATGAGCGAAGTCGCCGTGCGGTGCCGGGACGGCGCGGACCTCGATACGGTCGCTCGCCGACTCGAACCGCTGATCGGAGCGACCGTGCTGACCTGGGAAGAGCAGAACGCGACCTACCTGGGCGCAGTCGACCGGGAGCGTGGACTGATGAAGCTCACACTGTTCGCAGTGCTTCTCGTGGCAGCGTTCCTGATCTACGCGACGCTGCACATGATGGTCACGCAGAAGACCCGCGAGATCGGCGTGCTGGGCGCCATGGGCGCGACACCGACCGGCATCCTGCAGGTCTTCGTGGGCACCGGAGCCGTCCTCGGCGTCGTCGGCTGCGCTCTTGGCGCGTTCCTCGGCGTTCTGTCGGCACACTACCTGAACGACGTCAACGACTGGTTCGAGCGCAACTTCGAGATCTCCCTGTTCCCCAAGGCGCTGTTCGCCCTCGACAAGGTGCCCTACGTCGTCGAACCATCCTGGGTCCTCCAGGTCGTCGCTGGAGCTCTCTTCATCACGCTGCTGGCGGCCTTCCTCCCGGCACGCCGAGCTGCACGACTCACTCCGGTTCGAGCCCTCAGTCACGAGTAAAGGCGCGACACGAATGACCGCTTCCATCCAAACGACCGATGCGCCCTCTTCCGAGGCCCGATCCGATTCGCGCGCGGTGCTGCTCGAAGCCCGCGGCGTGAAGAAGTCCTACGCGATCGGCGACCGCGAGATCCCGGTCCTCAAGGGCGTCGACCTGTCGATCCACGACGGGGAGATCGTGGCGCTGCTCGGCAGCTCGGGAGCCGGCAAGTCGACTCTGCTTCACCTACTCGGCCTGCTGGATCGCCCGACCGAAGGCGACGTACTCCTCGCGTCCAATCCGACCGCGAAGTCATCGGTCCGCCAACGAGCGCGCATGCGCCGTGCAGGCATCGGGTTCGTGTTCCAGTTCTACCACCTGATCCCCGAGCTCACGGCACTCCAGAACGTGCTCCTCGGCACGATGATGCGCGACTCGGTCCTCTCGTGGATGGGACGGCGGGGCTCCGCTCGCGCGCGCGCGAAAGAGCTGCTCGATCAGGTTGGCCTCTCCGAACGCCAGGGGCACCGGCCCCCGCAGTTGTCCGGCGGCGAGAAGCAGCGCGTCGCGATCGCCCGCGCGCTGATCTCGGAACCCAAGGTCATCCTCGCGGACGAACCGACGGGAAACCTCGACAGCGAAACCGCACGCGAAGTCCTCGAGCTGCTGTTCCAGATCAACCGCGACCGCGGCATCGCCTTCCTTCTCGTCACGCACGACGAGGGCGTCGCCGCCCGCTGCGACCGCATCATCCGAATGCGTGACGGCACGGTCGTCGACGACGACGTCCCCACCACCCAGGCCGCCCCGACCGGAGCCTGAATTCGATCCGCGCGACACGGACCGTCGATGTATCGCCTCTACCTAGCCTTCCGCTTCTTGCTGCGCCGGCCGATCAACGCGCTCGGTGTCATCGGCGTGATGCTCGGTGTGTGGGCCCTGATCGTCGTCCCGTCGATCTTCTCTGGCTACATCGACGAAGTCGGCAAGCACCTGCAGAGCAGCGTGTCGGACGTCTCGGCGAACAATCTGCCGCGAACCGCAGACTTCGCGAAGCTCGAGCGCGTCATCCTCTCTGACCCGAACGTGTCGGCCTGCGCGCCGCGCATCGTGTGGCAAGGCCTGCTGCACCCGAAAGGCAAGAAGGCCCGGCTTCCAACCCAGGATCTCGGCTCCCGTCTGTCCGAGACCCCGCTTGTGTCGCTCCTCGGCCTCGACCCAACTCGCGAAGGGGCGGTCACGGAGTTCAGGGACTGGGCCGAGAAGGGCGGATCCGAGCTCGACGTGATGCGCTCTGAACCCCCCGAGGGGTCGAAAGCAAAACTGTTCCTCAGTCGTGACCGCGCTGCGCGAGAAGGCCTCCAGGTCGGCGACACGGCAGTCATCTCGATCGGCCGGTTCGAGGGCAGCCTCCTCGATGAGAAGCTGATCCTCGTGGACATCGAGTTCGAGGTCGCCGGACTCTACGAGTCGAGCTACGCGGCCTTTGACGCTCTGAACGTTTGGACCTCGTTGCCGATCCTTCGGAAGGAGCTCCGCCAAACGGCAAAGGGTTGGGTCAACGAGTTCGCGATCAGCCTGAAGAACCCGAAGGACGCCGAGGCGACCGCGGCCCGACTCTCGCGCACCTTGAACGACGAGTTCGGAACCGGCCGGAACGCGATCCGAGTCCGCTCTTGGGCGCAGGCCAATGCCGCCCAGCTCAGTTCGATCGAGCACCAGCGCGGCCTGCTCCGGCTCGTGCTGTTCATCATCGTTGTGGTCTCAGCCTTCCTGGTCTTCGCGACTCTCTCGATGATGGTGACCGAGAAGACGCGCGACATCGGTACCATGACCGCGATGGGCGCGGACGCAGTCGGGATCAGTTCGCTGTTCATGACCTGCGGCTTCGCGATCACCGTGCTCGGAGTCGTGCTGGGCACGGCTCTCGGTGCCACGACGGCGGTCTACCTGAACGACGTCAACGAGTTCGCTCGTCAGACCTTCGACGTCGACCTGTTCCCCACCCGGATCTACAACCTGCGCGAAGTTCCGTATCGCCTCGAGCTCGAGTGGATCCTGATGGTCTGCGGCGTCTCCCTCGTCCTGGGAGTCCTCGTCGCGCTGGTGCCGGCCTGGCGGGCTGGACGGCAAGACCCGCTCGCTCCGCTTCGAGCGGACTGAATGCCAGCTGGGAATTGTCGGACGGGCCTCGCTTGCCGACACTCTCTGTGTGCAGCGTGAACGCACAACAATCGGCAGGCGACGATCGACCGCGGCGCGAACTTTCGTCGCACCTTTGGTCGTCCTCATCCTTCTAGCCGGCTGTCAGTCCTCCGAATCCGGAAGACGACGAAGCTTCGGTGACCGATTCGCGGAACGCCTGGGACGGATCAAGGACCGCTCGACCGACCTCGTCGTCGAGGACTTCGAAAACGGCCTGGGTGATCTCTCGAACCTGGTTCGTGCGACCCCCGAGGAACTCGAGCGTGAGTTGACCAACGTCCGGGACATCCAGGACCGGAGCGTCGATCTGGTCTCGGACGAATTCGACCGGACGGGTCGCGCGCCTCGTGGTGCCGTCAACCTCCTCGCGAACGAAGGCGAACGTGCCGCCACCTTCACCACACGGATCCGCAACCCGAAGCCGCTCCGGCTCGATCCGGAGACCGAGATCACTCACTTCACCGAAGCGATCCGTTCCACGCCACGAATCCTCCACCTGACCCGCGTCCCGTTCGCCGACCCCTACGATCCCGGACGTTTGGTCGACGTCGAGCCGACGGGCCGGCCGCCGGTCCTCCTCCAGCGCATTCTCTGGCGTCTGCCACCCTGATCCGCGATCCGACCGAGGATACCCGGATCGAGTTCTCCCCACCTTTCGCGCGGACGTAGTGCTGCGTGAACCCCGATGGATCGATTCCTCACGCTTGCCGTCGGCGCCCTGCTCGCGCCGCTCCCCTCGCTCCTGGCCCAGGAGACGAGCGAATCTGCAGTCCCCGAGACCCAGGGGCCGATGGTCGACCTCCCCGAGGATCGCGCCGCCGGCGTCGAGAGCGTCAGCCTCGAGGACGTTCGCGAGTGGCTCGGCTACCTGGCCGGCCCCGAATGCGAAGGCCGGGGAACTGGCCAGAAGGGCTACCAGGTCGCGGCCGAATACGTGCGGGAACACTTCCGCTCGCTCGGCTACGAACCGGGCGCCGGAGAAGACTACCTCCAGGTCGTTCCGTGGAATCGCACCGCGGTCGCGGACGGCGACCAGGGGTTGTTCTTCGGCGAAGGTGACGACGCGATGAAGATCCTCGTCGGCGGCGGGCTGAAGGGTTGGGCGACGGCTGCGTTCGACTTCAGCGGCCCCCTCAGCGTGGTCACCACGGAGAGCCCACGCGAGTGGGAACCGGCTGAAGGATCTCTCGAGGGGCGAGCCGTCCTTCTGGCCACCTCCGCCGATTTGACCGAAATCGAGTTCCGCGGTCGGGTGCGCAAAGATCCGCGGTTCGTTTCCCGTTCGCTCCAGAACCTCCGCCAGAAGATCGACGAAGCCGGCGGCCGCCTGGTCGCGGTGGCGTCCGAGGTCGCCTACGAACACGCCGACTCGTTCTCGGAGCGCACCAGTGCCGCCCGCCGAACGAACCGTGCCAGCGCCGGAGCGGCCCTTCAACCGGTCGTGCCGGTGATCGACATGGACATGCTCGCCCAGGTCACCGAAGCGGCTGGCATCCAGCTCCCAGACCTCGGCGGCGAGTCGCGAAGCGACGCCGAACTCAAGGTCCGCGCCTCGATCGAGGTCACCACCGAGCAGGCCCCGGCGTTCAACGTCTGTGCGATCCTCCCAGGTTCAGATCCGCAGCTTCGCGACGAGTACGTCGTGATCGGGAGCCACTTGGATCACCTCGGCAAGCGCGGTGACACGATCTACTTCGGAGCCGACGACGACGGCTCGGGCTCGACCGGCCTGATGGCGGTCGCCAAGGCGTTTGCCCAGAACCCGGTGCGGCCGAAGCGTTCGATTCTTCTCCTCGCGTTCTGTGGCGAGGAGAACGGCCTGATCGGTTCCCGCTACTACTCCGACAATCCGACCGTGCCGCTCGAGTCGATGGTCGCCGAGCTCCAGATGGACATGATCGGCCGGAACGAAGAAGGCCGTCAGGCGGGCAACGAAACCGCTGACGAGAACCTCAACTGCCTCCACCTCGTTGGCACCCAGAAGCTCTCGAACGACCTGCACGCCCTTTGCATGCGGCTGAACGAGGATCGCAACAACTTCGCGATCGAATTCGACGAAGAGGGCGTCTACTCGCGCAGCGACCACTTCAACTTCGCGCGGTTCGGCGTCCCGATCGCCTTCTTCTTCACGGGCTTCCACCCGCAGTACCACCAGCCGGACGACACGCCGGACAAGATCGACTACCCGAAGCTCTTGCGGATCGCGACCTACGTCTACGACATCGCGTTCGAGCTGGCGCAGCAGGACAGCCGACCGCTGATCGACCCAGAGCTCTGGGATCAGATGGGCCGACTCAAGGCGTCGGAAGATCCGGCCGCCCCGGTGCGCAAGAACTGAGCGGGACCGCCGCCCGGCAACTCAGTGGTACGGCCGTCCGATCGGACGGTCGCGCATCCCGACGGGAGCCCCAAATACTTCCATCGAAATGAACGCGCGAGCCGGCCGATCGAGGTTGACGAGGCTCCGCATCGCGGAAGATCGCCCGCGAGCGGTCCCGCTGGACGGAGCCTCGGCTCGGCTCGCGACGCGACCGTCGGCCGCGTGGATCTCCAGGTGACGTCCGCGGACGTTGTCGCCCAGGTGCGCGTCCCGGGCCAGGTCCTGGGCCGCCGTTCGCCGCCGCCGTTCCGCCTCCTTGAGCGCGAGCTCTTCCGACAAGGTCGTTCGGCGATCCTTCACGACCTCCACCGGCATCGGAGGCGGGGTCGGAATCGGGGACGCCACGGGTCCGCGCGGCGAGGAACCGCCGGTCGGCACGCCTGAACGCGTCGCCTGGGCTTCGACGCGGCGGACAGCCTGCCGCTCCTGGCGCGCACGAGCCTGCTCGAGACGTCGCTGCTCCACTTCACGGCGACGCTCCAGAACCTCCTCGACCCGACGGGCAGCGACCGCCGGATCGATCTGATCCGGAGCGTCCGCACTCCCGCCGTCCGCTTTGCGAGCCGCCTTCTGCTGTTGTTCCGCAGCCTTCTTGGCCGCCCTCTGCATGATGCCGCCGAACGCCGACACCAACCAGGAGACGACGATCAGAAGGATCCAGGGGTTCTCGATGATGAAGTCGATCAGTTTCATGGCCGCACCTCCGCGCGACGCAGTCGATCAGCTCTGGTCAGGACGGCCACGCTCGTCGGTATCCGACTCTTCACCGCGCGCGATCTGCGAACGCATCTCGGTGTCCGACTGGATGTTCTGCATGCGGTAGTAGTCCATCACGCCGAGCCGGCCAGCACGCAGCGCTTCGGACAGAGCCTTCGGGACCTCGGCTTCGGCGAGGACGACCTTCGAGCGGTTCTCCATGACCGACGCCGAGTTTTCTTGCTCGACGGCGACGGCCATCGCGCGACGCTCCTCGGCCTTGGCTTGGGCGACGCGCTTATCCGCTTCGGCCTGGTCGGCCTGGAGGCGAGAACCGATGTTCTCCCCGATGTCGACGTCCGCGATGTCGATCGAAAGGATCTCAAACGCGGTACCGGCATCGAGTCCCTTCTGCAGAACCGTGCGGCTGATCGAATCAGGGTTCTCGAGCACGTCTTTGTGAGTGTCGGAGGAACCGATGCTGGAGACGATGCCTTCGCCCACACGGGCGATGATCGTCTCCTCGATCGCACCACCGACGAGTCGATCGATGTTCGCGCGGACAGTCACTCGAGCACGAGCGAGCACTTGGATGCCGTCCTTGGCCATCGCGGCCACCTTGCCGCTCGCCGGGCAGTCGATCACTCGCGGGTTCACCGACGTCTGAACCGCCTCCAGCACGTCTCGGCCAGCCAGGTCGATCGCCGCCGCGCGACGGAACTCGAGTCCCAGGTTCGCTCGGTCGGCAGCGATCAGCGCACGGACCACGTTGATGACGTTGCCACCGGCGAGGTAGTGCGCTTCGAGGTCCTGGTTGGTCAGCCCGATGCCAGCCTGCACGGCCGAGATGCGCGCCTTGACGATGACCGCCGGGTTCACCTTCCGCAGCGACATCCCGACCAGCGTGAAGAGACCGATCGGCGCCTTGGACAGGTAGGCCTGAACGAAGAGGTTCAGGAACCGGAACAGCAGCAGGAAGACGACGAGCGCAATGAGGATCAGGACCCCGAGGAGGATCGTGAGGCCGTCGATTTCAGCGAGAACAGGGATCATGGTTGGTTGAGGTAGATTCGTTGTGGCGGACCGGGCTCGCGCCACGGACAGCCGGGTTCAATCAGAGTTGGTCGGTCGAGGCCTCGGCCTCTGGCAGGGACGGCGCGACAGGCGAGTCAGAGGCAGTGGCGGAGGCCTCGCGCACGACGACTCGGTTGCCATCCGTTTGCAGCACTTCGACCTGGGCGCCGGAGTCGATGAGCTCGCCACGCGTCGTGACGTCGATCCGCCTCCCTCCGATTCGAGCGATACCTGCCGGCCGAAGCGGCGATTCGGTGCGGCCCCGCTGCCCGACGAGAGATGCGATCTCGGGGTCTTCGGCGGCAGCTGTCTGGGAGCCCGGGTCCGGCCCCTGCAGGAACATCATCCGTCCGACCCAGGTGTCGGCCAGATGCTTGTAAAAGAGCCAGGCGATCCCCGGGATGAAGACCGCGGTCCCAACGAGTACGAGATAGCCGGCGACCTGCCCCGCCTGCGCGAAAGTCATGACGATCGCAGCGATCGCGCAACCCGTCGCCGTCAGACCGAGCAGGCCGAACGAGACGAGGAACACCTCACCGATACTGAGCGCCAGGGCGACGATCAGCAGGAAGACGATCATCCCCCAGTCCGCCGCACCAGCTTCGGGATCGGAGACATCAGCCTTGTCCTCGACCGGCTCGACCAGGAACCGATTCCCCGAGACCTCGACCACCCGGACACGGGCACCGGCGGCGACGAAACCGCCAGTCGAAGAGACGTCGACCCGCTCTCGATCGTCGGCCTCCGCGATTCCCGAAGGCCGCAGATCCGAGACCGCGCGCAGCACGCGCCCGGTCCAGGCCGAAGCCTCCGAGGGGCTGTCTTCGGTGAAACGCCCCGAGGCGCCGGTCGCGAAGGCCGGCTCCGGAGCCTTGAGCTGCAGTCGATTGAGGATCGGAATCTTCGGGAGAAACGTGAAGACCAAGATGCTCCCGACGATCAGGCCGAGAGCGAGCCAGACGACGTCGAGCACGTTGCCGAACATGATCGCCTCTTGCGAGGGATCACTCGGCCAGAAGAAGGTCTGCTGTGTCAAGATCAGGCCGAAGACCATGCTCAGCAGCCCGAAAAGGCCAGCGATCATCGTCCCCGGAACGAGGAAGATCTCGACGGCGATCAGGCCGAGGCCGATGACGAAGAACAAGACCTCGACCCAGTCCGCGAGTCCGAGCATCACCGAGCTGAACAACGCGGTCGCGATCGCGAGGACACCGAGCACACCGGGAATGACAAGCCCCGGGGTCTTCGCCTCGATCATCAACGCGATGAACCCGAACAGGAATAGCAAGAGCTTGAACGACTCGATCCACGAGACGAACGACTCCGACCAATTCGACTCCATCGTCCGGATCGACGACGTCGGGAGCCCGAACTCATCGCGCACGAGATCTTCGAGCTGATCGAAGCGTGCCGTGCAGAGCCCATACTCGAGGGCCGTGTCCGAACTGAGAGTCAGCGGGGTCTCGAGCGGTCTCTGCCGGAGGATCGAATCGGGGTCGTAGCTCGAGAGCTCCGAGTCGCGAACGAGCTTCGTCTCCTGAAGACCCGACTCGGTCAGGTAGGTCAGCTCGACCAACCGGATCGAGTCATCGACGAGTGCGTCCGCGAGCAGCAGTTGCGCCGGCGAAGTCGCCCCGCGCTGACTGAGAACGTCGCGTACCCGCGCGCGAAACGAATCGATCAGCCGGTCCCGAGTCTCGTTGGAATCGGAGTCGTCGAGCCCCCAGAACGACCGTAGCACCGGCGTGATCGCGCCGAGCTGAGCTCGCCGGGACATGTAGACCTGGTCGCAGGACAGGGCGAGAAACGCGCCGCCCGAAAAGGCCTGGCTCCGGATGTACGCCGACACCTCGACCTGATCCGCGGCGAGCACGTTGCTGACCAGGTTCTCGAGCAGGTCGAGCGCCGAATCCGCCTCGCCGGGCGAGTTGATGTCGAGAACGACTCGGCCGAGGTTCGGGTCGTCGGCCGCCCGTTCCAGCGCCCGCTGGACGAGACGCACTGTCGCGCGATCGATCTGGCCCTCGACCGGCACGCGAAGGACGGTCACATCGCTCTCGACGCGCGAGTTCGACCCGTTTTGGGCAAACGCGGAGCCGAGGCCGAGCAAGACGGACAGGACGACCAGGAACAGGGACTTCATCGAATCGGCAGGGCCAGGAGCTCTTCCTCCCTCAGATCTTGCGGGGAACGCGAAGGGTTGGCCACAGGAGACGGGCCGTACCGCAACACGTTTCGTGCGCGGACCCGCCGTGGAACCTCCGTAGGCCCCCAAACAGCCAGGAGGGAGACAGAATTCTCGGCGATCCCTGATGCAGGAGCGTCCGCCCGCATTCCTGCGTTGACCCTGAGACTTGGCAGGGCCACGATCCCGCCGACGCGCTGCTCATCATGACTGAGACTCCCCCCGTCGATCTGAAGGACCAATCGGACACGCCGACCAGTGTCATCATCCGACCCTGGCCGAAGGTCGTCTTCCTCTACCCCACACTACTGATGGGGCTGGTCTGCTGGATCGTCCAGATGATCCAGGGCTACGGCTCCGACGAGGGCCCCGAGGCTCTCGGCAACAGCACGTTGGGCTCGCTCTACGTGCTCGTCTTCTGCCTGAACATGCTGATCTTTGCCTTCGATTTCTCGAGGGTGAAGTCCGTGACCCTGGTCGTAGCGATCGTCGCGATCGTGCTCGGCCTCGGCTGGGCGAGCGAGTCGTTCGACTTCAGCAATCCGCTGCGCGGCCTCCTGAACGGAATCGACGTCCAGATGAACAACCAGTTCTATGGGCTGATCTCGGGCTTCTACGTCATCGTGATGGTGATCATGTTGATCAACACGCGGTTCAACTACTTCGAGATGAACCACCGTGAGATCATCCACCACCAGGGCTACCTGGGCGACATCAACCGCCTCCCCACGACCGGCCTCCGCCTGCACAAGGAGATCTCGGACATCTTCGAGTTCGTCCTGCT
>JBCBZB010000032.1:0-49230 GCA_039815565.1 Planctomycetota bacterium | reverse complement strand
CGGATGGCCGAATCGACTTGTTCGCGACAAACGGCATCCCGCGCTTCGACGATGACCCGGACGTCGCGATGGAGTTCAGCGAGCTGTGGAACAGCGGACGCATTCGCGAGGCGCTCCGCCTCGCTCAGACCATCCCGCCGAGGCCCGATCGCAACATCGCACTACGCAACGTGGCGGCCAAGGGTAGCGGGCTACCGAAGTTCCGCGACGTGGCCCCGGAGTGGGGCTTGGACGAGATGAGTATCGGCCAGGGAGCCGCCGTCGTCGATCTCGACCGAGACGGCGACCTCGACATCGTCGTCAACAACCAAAATCAGGACGCCTCGGTCTTCATCAACCGCGGTGGACAAGACCGCCACTCGCTCACCGTCCGACTCGAAGGGGTCGACGCGAACACCCAGGGACTCGGCGCTCGCATCACGGCGATGGTCTCGGGGCAACGCATCGAGCGCCTCGTCGTGACCTCGCGTGGATTCCTCGGCGGCCATGAGGCGATCGAGCACTTCGGCCTGGGCGACGCAACGACAGTCGATTCGCTGATCGTCGACTGGCCTTCGGGTTCTCGGACAGTCCTCGAACAGATCGAAGGCGATCACCTGCTGACGATCCGCGACCCGAAGAACGGCGAAGGCCACAGGGGCTTCGACTCCGAGCGACCGAGCACCTGGTTCCGGGATGGAGCCGAGCCGATCGGTCTGTCCCACAGGCACACGGAGAACGAGTTTGATGACTTCGCCGAACAGCCACTCGTCCCGCACCGTCACTCGCGACTCGGCCCGGCCCTGACCGTCGGGGACTTCGACGGCGATGGGGACGAAGACGTATTCATCGGCGGTGCCCGCGGGGAGGCCGGAACGCTCTACGAGTTCGACGCGGGGCGCTTCGAACCGCTCGAGGGCCCGTGGAAGGAAGATGCTGCGAGCGAGGACCTCGGTGCGTTGTTCTTCGACGCCGATTCGGACGGTGACCTCGACCTCTACGTCGCGAGTGGCAGCAACGAGGCCGCGGCTGGCGACGAGAGCTACCGCGATCGGCTCTACCGCAACGAAGGCGAGAAGGGCTTCGTGCGCGACCTCGACGCGCTCCCAGACCACCGCGAGGCGACGATGGTCGTCCGGAGCTCGGACTTCGACCAAGACGGCGACCTAGACCTGTTCGTCGGTGGCCGGATCGAAAAGGGACGCTACCCGTTCGCGCCGCCGAGCCGCCTGTACCGGAACGAAGGCGGCCGTTTCGTCGACGCTTCGGATCTCGCTCCTACTCTCGCAGACTCGGGCCTCGTCACGGACGCCTTGTGGATCGACCTGGACGAGGACGGTCGCGAAGACCTGGTCCTGGCAGCCCAGTGGCAGAGCCTCAAGGCGCTCATGAACACCGCGGAGGGCTTCGTCGACCGCTCGGCCGACTTCGGGCTCGCAGACAAGCGAGGTCTGTGGCACGGGCTCGGGGCGGGTGACGTCGACGGGGATGGTGACCTCGATCTGATCGCCACGAACCTCGGAACGAACACGAAGTACAGCGCGAGCGATGATGAGCCCGCACGCCTCTACGTGGATGACTTCGACGACGACGGTATCCTCGATGTGATCGAAGCGAAGTTCGAGGACGGCCAACTCCTTCCGGTTCGCGGGCGCTCGTGCAGCTCGAACGCGATCCCGATGCTCGGCGAGAAGTTTCCGACCTTCGAAGAGTTCGCAGAGAGCACGCTGCCGGAGATCTACGGCGCGGAAGCACTCGAAGCCGCGACCGTTCTCGAGGTCGACGACCTCCACCACATCTTGTGGCGCCGCGACGGAGAACGCTTCGTTGCGGAGGAACTGCCCGCGATCTCGCAGGTCGCCCCGGCGCGCGGTGTCGCAGTCGGTGACTTCGATGGAGACGGCCTCGCAGATGTCGCACTCGGACAGAACTTCTTCCCGAACGAACCGGAGACCGGACGCATGGCTGGCGGTCTCGGTCTCGTACTGCGCGGCACCGAAACCGGACTCGAGGCGATCGCTTCACGCGAATCGGGAGTGGTGCTCCGCGAGGACACAGTGGCCCTCCTCGCGCGCGATCTGAACGGCGACGGCGATCTCGATTTGATCGCTGCTTCCAACAACGGACCAGTTCGCGTCTTGTTCAGATCTTCACGGGACTGAACCCCGCCTGCTGGGCGCGTTTGCGCGATTTGCGACGATCAGGTCGCAGATTCCGGGGCGAGCGGGAGTTTGGCACGAAACTCGCCCGTCCAGGAACACTAAGAGTCCAAGAGACGCGTTGCTGCGAACGACCCCTTGCGGAACACGTCGGATCTGAAGGCCTGAGGGCCGCCTGACCGACGAGTTTCGAAATCTCGGAATCGTCCGCGGCGACCTTCCGTAAGGACTCTCGTCCGATGCAGCAAGGGACAGCGGTCGGACGTTGTTACGCGCCCGTTTCATCAAGCGCCTCTTTGGAAGCGTTTGTCTCACAAGCACGGAGGACCACGATCATGGACAAGACCTACAATCTGCAGGAGGCCAACTCGGTCGTTCCCCTGCTGACGTCCATCGCGCGTGAGGTCGAGGAGCGTCGTAGCGAGCTACGGCAACTCCGCAGGGACCTGCGCAACCTGTCCTCTGCTTCGACGCCGGAAGGACTCGACTCGTCGATCGCGGATCTGGAGATCCGCCTCCGCGAGTGCGAGGCTGGCTTCCGGGAGAGCCTGGCAGAGGTCGAAGAACTCGGCGGCCACGTATTGCGGCTGCAACCGCTCACCGTTCACCTGAACGGACGAACGAAAACGGGCAAAGTCGTCTTCTGTTGGCAAGTAGGCGAAACGGGTATCCATCACGGCCACCGTTGCGGTGAAGAGCATGACGCGCGCCGTCCGCTCCATCTCAGGCTGACCAACGGACAACCCAGTGAATCGGGAGACGGACAGACTCGCGAAGCGGGCTGAGCCGGACGCCTCTTGAACGAGGGAATCGCGTCCGTGGACGCCTTCTCTCCCTTTCCGGCCGACCTCGGCGCAACTTAGAGTTGCCTGGGTGTCGGCCGCTCCGTTTCACCACGTCATCCTGATCCGCCTTCGCCAAGGCGTCTCCCTCGCCGAAGTCCGCGATGCTCGCGCGGAACTGCAGGCGCTGGTCGAGACCCTGCCGGGCGTGCTGCACCTGACGGTCTCAGAGAACCTCGCGGAGAAGAACGCGGGTTACACGCTGGCGCTGTTCTCGGTGTTTGAGGACCGCGCGGCGTTCGAGATCTTCCGACGCCACCCCGAGTGGATCCGCGTCGAACGAGACTTCCTGGCCCCGATCCAGGACGCGTCGATCCACGCCGAAGGCGGCTGAGCGTAAAGCGGCCTGGCATTCGGCCGACCGCGAATCCCAGCGTCGGTCTTGATCGTGCGCCCTTCGGCGATCGAATGCCCGCATGACCAAGCCCAAGCGCATCGCCGTCACCGGCGCTGCCGGCCAGATCGGCTACAGCATCCTGCCCCGCCTCGCCTCCGGCGCCGTGTTCGGCCCGGACACCCCCGTCATCCTCCAACTGCTCGAGATCACCCCCGCGCTCGGTGCGCTCAAGGGCGTCTGCATGGAACTCGAGGACTGCGCGTTCCCGCTGCTACAGGACATCCAGATGTCCGACGACGCGAACGTGGCCTTCAAGGATGCCGACCTCGTCTTCCTGATCGGAAGCAAGCCGCGCGGCAAGGGCATGGAGCGCAAGGATCTGATCCTCGAGAACGGGCCGATCTTCACGGGCCAGGGCCGAGCCATCAACGACCACGCCTCCACTGATGTTCGCGCGGTCGTCGTCGGCAACCCCTGCAACACGAACTGCCTGATCGCGATGCACTCGGCGCCCGACGTGCCGAACGATCGCTTCACCGCGATGACGCGCCTCGACCAGAACCGCGCGAAAGCGCAGCTGGCGCAGAAGGCCTCGATGCACCACAACCAGGTCACCAACACGATCATCTGGGGCAACCACAGCGCGACGCAGTTCCCCGACTGGACCAACGCCAAGATCGACGGCAGGTCGGCCCTCGAGGTCATCGGCGACGCCGACTACCTGAAGGGTGAATTCGTGCAGACCGTGCAGAAGCGCGGCGCGGCGATCATCGAGGCACGCGGTCTCTCGTCGGCGATGTCGGCCGCGAACGCCGCACTCGAGCACGCAGCGATCCTCTACCGGGGTGCGACCGAAGACGATCCAGTGTCGCTCTGCGTCTACAGCAACGGCCAGTACGACGTCCCCGAAGGCCTCGTCAGCTCATTCCCCTGCACGACCGATGGCCGTGGCAACTGGAAGATCGTCGAGGGTTTCGAGATCGACGACTACGCGAAGGCTCAGATCCAGGCCTCGACCGACGAACTCCAGCAAGAGCGCGACACGGTCAAGCACCTGCTGACCTGATCTGTCGACGGGCGGGGCAGGACTAGGCCCTTCCCTTCCGCCTCGCTCGATCCCGACTCCCGGCGCCACAGATCCGGCGCACCGCCCTGGAAGACATCCTCATCCCGACGCTGCTCTTCGTCGCCGGCTGTGTGATGGGGTTCATCAACAACCTCGCCGGCGCCGGCGGCGCCCTCGGGTTGCTCGCCTTGGACCTCGGTGCGGGTCTCGAGCCCCGCCTCGCCAACGCCTCCCTGAGGCCGGCGGCACTCGCGATCGGGCTCATGGGCGCGATCGGGTTCGCGTCGAAGAACCAGCGCCCCACTCCCGAGTCCTGGCGCTTCGGCCTCTACACGATCCCGGGCGCCGTGCTCGGTGCGTTCCTCGCGCTGAAGCTGCCGTCCTGGGTCTACGAAGCGGCGCTTCTGACCACCGTTTGCTGGCTCGGAGCGCAGCTCGTCCTCGGAAAGCGCTCGCAGTCGCTGCAGCCCATAGCCCCTCGCCGAGCGCAGCTCGCGTTCCTCGGAGTCGGCTTCTACATGGGCTTTCTGCAAGTCGGCACCGGCCTCGTCACGATGCTGGCCCTGCGCTCGGTCTACAGTCAGGACCTGATCCGTGTGAACGCCGCAAAGATGATCATCGTGCTGTTCGCTGCGACGACGTCGGTCATCACCTTCAGCGTCACCGGCGGCATCCAGTGGGGCCCGGCGATGTGGGTCGCGCTCGGCTGCGGTCTCGGCAGCTTTCTCGCCGCGCGCTTCAGCCTCGCCCGCGGCCAGGGAATGGTCCGGCCCATCGTTCTGGCGGTCTGTGTCGTCACCGCGCTTCGAAGCCTCTATCACCTCGTCACATGAACCTCTCCGGTCGCCACGTCGTCGTCACCGGTGCCAGCTCCGGCATCGGCCTCGCCACCGCTGAAGCCTGCAAGCAGGCCGGCGCCAAGCTCTCGATCGGCGCCCGCCGCGTCGACCGGTTGCCGGATCTCGGCGAAGGCTCACTGCGCCACGAACTCGACGTCTGCGACACCGGATCGATCGAGGCCTTCCTCACGGCCGCGCGCGACAAGAACGGCCCGATCGACGTCCTCGTCAACAACGCCGGCCTCGCCCGCGGCACCGAGACCGTCGCCTCGGCCGACGGCATCGCCTGGCGCGAGATGATCGAAACCAACGTCGTGGGCCTTCTCGAAGTCACCCGCCGCGTCGTCCCCGAGATGATCGAACGCGAGAGCGGCGACGTCGTGATGATCGGCTCCATCGCCGGCCACGAGACCTACGAAGGAGGCAGCGTCTACTGCGCGACCAAGCGGGGCGTCCGCTCGATCGCCGAGGGCCTCCGCCGCGAGACCTACCGCCACGGCCTCCGCGTCATGAGCGTCGACCCCGGCATGGTCGACACCGAGTTCAGCGAAGTCCGATTCCGCGGCGACCGCAGCAAGGCCGACAAGGTCTACACGGGCATGCGCCCGCTGCGCGCCCAAGACATCGCCGACTGCATCCTCTTCGCGATCACGCGCCCGAGCCACGTCTGCCTCGACGACATCCTGGTGATGCCGACCGATCAGGCGTCGCCGACGCGGGTGCATCGGCGGGACTGAGTCGGCTAGACGGCGACGGAGCCCAACAGCGCACCGACGAACGTCGCGACGAACGCCCACCAGTCGACGCACAACTCGAGCCTGCGCGCGGACGTCGCTGAGACCGGGCGCCGAGCCCGAAGTCGCGAGGTCGTAACCGACGGCCGAGCCGGATGAGTCATCGCCGAATGACGCCGAAGACGAGGAGGGCGGTGCACGAACGCTGCCAACGGCGAAGCTCCTCCGAAACTCCGAACGGAACCGGGCTTCCGCCGGACGGGATGGTGGAATCCGGACCTCCGATCGAATCACTTGGTTTTCGGTCGGGAGACCCGACACCGTCGTCGCGGCCTGCAATCCGATGCTCGACTGGATCCACCTCTACATCTTCGCGCTCGCGGCGACGGCCACCGTTCTCGTCGCGACCGAAAAGGCACACCTGACCGTGGTCGGCGTCGGGCTGATCCTGGGGGTCTGTGCCTGGCCAGGACTCGTCGAGCCCGCACTCGCCGTGCAGGGGTTCGGGAACAAGGCGGTCGTAACGGTCGGCGCGCTCTACGTCGTCGGTGAAGGCTTTCTGCGGACCGGCGCCGCTTCGCTCCTAGCCGAACGCATCCTCGCCCGCACCGGCAACAGCGAGGTCATGGTCACCCTGCTGATCATGGGAATGGCCGCCCTGCTGTCGGCGTTCGTCAACAACATCCTCGTCGTCGTCACCTTCCTGCCGGTGATTACGACGATCTGTCGCCGGACTGGGATCTACCCGTCCAGACTTCTGATCCCGCTGAGCTACGCGTCGATCGTCGGCGGCATGACGACGCTGGTCGGCACCTCGACGAACCTGCTCGTCAGCGGTGTGCTCGAGGATCTCGGCGAACCGAAGATCGAGTTCTTCGAGATGACGCCGCTCGGGCTCGTGCTGGCGGTCACCGGCATCGCCTATCTCGCGCTGATCGGACGGAAGCTACTTCCCCGAATCCCGTCGCTCGCGAGCCAGCCGGGCGCGCAGGACCTGCGCGAGTATGTGACCGAGTTGACGCTTCGGAGCGGCAGCCCTCTGGTCGGGATGAGGGTCGCGGATCTCGGAAAGGAAGCATCTGGCCCGAGACCCCGCGTCGGAATGGTGGTCCGCGACGAGGTCGCTCTGCACCCTCCGTTCGGCGACACGGAGCTTCAGGAGCGAGACATCATCACGCTGAGCGGGCAGGTTGGAGATCTAGCCGAGCTTCACACCTCGAAGGCTCATTCGAGCGACCGTGAGGCCCTGTCTACGGGTCGCAAGCCGCCACAGGAGACCGAGCGGTTCGATCCGAACGCGATGAGCTTCTTCGAGCTGGCGACCGCGCCAGACGCCAGCGTGCTCGGCAAGAAGGTCAAGAATCTGCAGCTGAAGACCCACCACGACGCCAGCGTCGTCGGCCTGCTTCGCCGCGGACATCACATTCGCGAGCGCCTGTCGGAACTTCGGATGACGACCGGCGACGTCCTTCTCGCGTTCGGTCCCGACTCAGCGAAGGACAGTCTGCGCCGCAGCGGTGACTTCCATCTGATCGAGGGCGTCGACGAGAAGATCTACCGCCGAGAGAAAGCCAGCTTCGCGCTCGCCGTGCTCGGCGTCGTGGTCCTGCTCTTCATCCTCGGTGTCGACCCGGTCGTCACCGCACTGCTCGGCGCCACGGCGATGGTGCTTGGCTCGTGCCTGACGATCGAACAGGCCCAGCGGGCAATCCACTGGCCGATCCTGATCTTCATCGCCGGCACCCTGGCACTGAGCCAGGGTCTGCGAGCGTCGGGCGCAGACGTGCTGCTCGCCCAGGCATTCCAGGACGTGTTCGGCCCACTCGGAGACCGAGCACTCCTCGGAGCCCTGTTCCTCGCAACAGTCGGTCTGACCGAACTCCTCTCGAACAATGCGGTCGCAGTCGTCATGACACCGGTCGCCTTGGCCCTCGGCCGCACGGCAGGGCTCGACGAACGCGCTCTCGTGATGGCGGTCGCGTTCGGGGCGAGCATCTCGTTCGCCAACCCACTCGGCTACAAGACCAACCTGCTGGTCCTCGGCCCGGGTGGCTACCGATTCCGACACTTCCTACGGGTCGGCCTCGGAATGGACCTGCTGCTGGCGCTGGTCGGGATCATGCTGCTGCCCTGGTTCTTCCCGCTTCACGGCTGACCCGGGCTCCTGAGGCCCTTGGCAGCGAAGAGAGAGGCTCCGATCCGCCTCAAGCTCCAGGCGCGAGTGTGTCGACGAACTGGGCAGAGGAATCCCTTTGTCCGACCGCCCGCAACGTCTTCCCCGGATCGCCATCGTCTCCGCGAGTGCACTGAGCCTCGCAGCCCTGGCGGTTCCGCTTTGGCTGGACCGCGGCGAACCCGAATCCCCGCGGATCGACAGCCCGATCAGCACCCACTTCGAGTTCGCGCAGCCGGGCACGACGCGCAGCTGGCACGCGATCGAGCCTCTGGAGGAAGTCGAGGCGCGCAACGCGTTCCGTCTCGGCCTGGAGATGTCCGAGCCGCTGCACCTCTACATCGCGAGCTTCGACCTCGTCCGCGGCCACGCGTCGATGTGGCCGAGCTCGCAACTCCGGTCCCGTGTCGTCGAACTGCGCGATGACCGTCGACGACTGCGCGCTGGTAAGCACCAGCTTCCCGGCCAGGACGGCGGCCGCGAACTCTGCTGGCAGACCGGCGAATCGATCGGCGCCCTCGACATCTTCGTGATCGCGAGTCGCCAGCCACTCGAGGAACTCGAAGCATTCCTCTCACGCTGCCGACAGGTCGGGAACCGAGCGTTCCCGCAGGAACGCATCCTTGACCTGTACGCCCCCGACGACGGCATGTCGGTGAATCCGACACGTGCTCGCCTCGGACACGAACTGCTTCAGACCGTCCGCGACATGCAGACGACGGAGCACGATGGACCGATCCCGCCGGTGCCGGGACACGAAGGAGTGTTCGGCACCGTGCTGCGATTGCGGACCCCTCTCAGCGAAGGCACGGGGAATCCGCTCGAGGAACTGCGCGGCCGACTGGAGACGCTCGAGCTCACCGAGCCGCCGTCACCTCCGAGCGGCCGCTGACGACCCGGGGTCTCTTCGATTCAGACAGCGATGACCTGCTCGAGATGCGCGCAGAGCAGGTGAATGACCAGCAGGTGGCTCTCCTGGATCCGCGGAGTCGAATCCGAAGGCACACGGATCGAGACGTCGGCCAGCTCGGCGATCGGACCGCCCCGCTCGGAGATCAAGCCCGCGCTCTTCATCCCCATCTCCTTCGCGACCTTCAGAGCCGCAACGACGTTCTTCGAGCCGCCCGACGTGGAGATCCCGATCAGGAGGTCCTCGGGACGGCCCAGAGCCCGGACCTGGCGCGAGAACACTTGTTCGTAGCCGGCGTCGTTCGCGATCGCGGTGAGAGCAGGAACCTCGTGCCCCAGCGCGATCGCCGGCAGACCCTCACGGTCTTTGACCTCGAACCAACCGATCAGCTCACCGGCGGCGTGAGCGGCGTCGCACGACGAACCCCCGTTACCGCAGAGCATCAGCTTGCCGCCGGCGTTCAGACTGTCCGCCGCGAGCTGGCAGAACGCTTCGATCTCCCCCAGGCACTGCTGCAGGAGGCGTTCCTTGGTGGCGATGCTCTCACGGATCGAGGCGGCGAAGCCGGAATCGGTCATGGGCGCAATCTAGCAGCCACAACCCACCGACACCCCGGCTGAGACCGGCTTTTCGGACATCGCACATACGCCAAAGCGAAAGCCACGGTGATGCCCGCCAGGTGCTTTTCGGGCAGAGCTGCATCATCACTCGGTCAGAAAATCACGATTTTCGGCCAAACTGCTCCTGCTAGATTGCAGTTTCTGCCGAATATCTATAACACAAGCCTCCGAGACGGACCGCCCCCACACGGTGGTCAGAAAACCGATATGACGCACCTCGCTGATTCGCCGCAGACCCGCGCGACCAACACTCGCGACGACGTCGCCCGCAAGCTGAAGGACGACAACGTTCGCTTCCTACACCTCTGCTTCACGGACATCGTCGGCCAGAACAAGAACATCGAGATCCCGACCTCGCAGTTCGACAAGGCCCTCGATGGCCAGATCATGTTCGACGGCTCGTCGATCGAGGGGTTCGTTCGGATCGAAGAGTCCGACATGCTCCTTCGACCCGACTTCGACACCTACCGCGTCTACCCGTGGTCGGACGAAGGCCGTGGCAAGGTCGCGCGACTGATCTGCGACGTGATGAACCCGGACGGCACGCCGTTCCAGGGTTGCCCGCGCAACACGCTCAAGCGCGTGATCGAGCGCGCCGAGGCGATGGGCTCGCGACTGATGGCCGGTCCGGAGGCGGAATTCTTCCTCTTCGAGCGCGACCCGGATGGCAGTCCAACCACTCGTGTGCATGACGGAGCCGGTTACTTCGACGCCGCCCCGCTCGACCAGGCCGAGGGCTGCCGCCACGAGATCACGAACTACCTGGAGGCGCTTGGCCTCCAGGTGGAGGCGAGCCACCACGAAGTGGCTCCGGGCCAGCACGAGATCGACTTCCGCTACGGCGATGCGCTGACGACGGCGGACAACCTGTCGACCTTCAAGTACACGGTTCGCCGTGTCGCACGCTCGTTCGGCCTGCACGCGACGTTCATGCCGAAGCCGATCTTCGGCATCAACGGTTCGGGCATGCATGTGCACCTGTCGATGTTCGACCTCGCGGAGAAGGACAACCAGTTCGCGGACCCGAACGCGGAGTGGGGCATCTCGCAGCGCGGTCAGCACTTCATCGGTGGGGTGATCAAGCACGCCAAGGCTCTGGCCGCGGTGACGAACCCGATCGTCAACAGCTACAAGCGACTGGTTCCGGGCTACGAAGCTCCCACGCACATCGCTTGGTCGATGCGCAACCGCTCGCCGATGATTCGAATCCCCGAGCGCCGAGGCCTCGGCACGCGCATGGAGATCCGCATGCCGGACCCGAGCTGCAACCCCTACCTCGCGTTCGCCGCCGTGCTGTCGGCCGGTCTCGACGGAGTCGAGAACCAGATCGAGCCGCCGCCGCCGGTCTCGAAGAACATCTACGAGATGTCGCAGCGTGAACGCGCGCGCATGAAGATCTCGAGCCTGCCCGGCAACCTCAGCGAAGCGGTCGACCAGCTCGAGAAGAGCCCGCTCCTCAAGGAGGCGCTCGGCGAGCACATCTTCAACCAGTTCATCGCCGCGAAGCGCCAGGAGTGGCAGTCCTACATCGCCCAGGTGCACGGCTGGGAACTCCGCCGTTACCTCGCGACGACTTGATCGAGAGCGCGCCGGGGCCGACAAGTCGGACCTGACCATGTCCTCCCGGCCGATCGCACTCACGATCGCCGGCTCCGACCCCTCGGGCGGAGCCGGGATCCAAGCCGACCTCAAGACGTTCACCGCTCTCGGGGTCTACGGCTCCGCCGTCCTCGCCGCCCTGACGGCCCAGAACACCAAGGGCGTGTCTGGCGTCCATCAGGTGCCCGCGGAGTTCCTCCGGGCCCAGCTCCACGCGGTGTTGGACGACCTTCGCGTCGACGCCATCAAGATCGGCATGCTCGGGAACCGCGAGGCGATCGCGGCGGTCGTCGAATCGTTCGATCAAGACCGCGCGCGCTTCGTCGTACTCGACCCCGTCATGGTCGCCACCTCGGGCGATCGACTGATCGACGAACAGGCCGCAGCTGCACTGCGCGAAACGCTCCTGCCGCTCTGCGATCTGTGCACGCCGAACCTCGCCGAGGCCGCAGTACTGCTCGGAACCGAACCGGCCCGAACCGACGACGATATGCTTCGCCAGGCGCAGGGCATTCGAGAGCTCGGGGCACGAGCCGTGCTCGTGAAGGGCGGCCACGGCTCCGGGTCGGAAGCTCGCGACGTGCTCGTGGACCAGTCGGGCCCCTCGTGGTTCTCGGCACCGCGAATCGCGACGACGAACACACACGGCACGGGCTGCACGCTCTCGTCCGCGATTGCGGCACTGAAAGCACGAGGCGAAGGCCTGGTGCCGGCCATCGAGCAAGCAAAGTCCTACTTGCACCGAGCGATCGTCGCAGCCGACGACCTCGACGTCGGCTCAGGACACGGCCCAGTCGATCACTTGGTCGGCTGGAGCCCGCAGTAGCCGAACGATCAACGCGACCGCAGGAACGAGGCCAGCGCCTCGAGAAGTCGATCGACGTTCGCCTCTCGCGCTCCGTGCCCCATCAGACCGACGCGGAAGACCCGCCCCTTCAACGGCCCGAGCCCTCCGCCGACCTCGATGCCGTGATCGGCGAGAAGTGAGCGTCGGAGCGCGGCCTCGTCGACCCCGTCCGGAACCAGGACCGAGGTCAGCATCGGCGTGCGGACCGACTCCTCGACCAGCAGCTCGAATCCGAGCTCGGCGAGCCCAGCCCACAAGTGCCTCGCCGTTCTCAGGTGCCGCTCGTGACGCTCGGCGGCTGGCTCTTCCTGAAGAACGCGAAGCGCCTCAGCCAAGGACCGGATCGCGGCGACTGGTGCGGTGTGGTGGTAGGCCCTCGCTCCACCCTCGTCCCAGTAGCCAGCGAGGAGTTGCAGGTCGAGATACCAGGAGTGCGGCGGTGCGCGGCGCGACCGCACGCGCTTGAACGCTCGGTCCGAAACGGTGAGCGGCGCCAGACCAGGCGGCGCCGAGAGGCATTTCTGGGTTCCCGAGTAGAGCGCGTCGATACCCCAAGCGTCGACGCGGACAGGCACTCCGCCGAGGCTAGTCACAGCGTCGACCAGAAGCAGGCAGTCGAGTCCCTCGAGTCCGGATGCCAATCGATCGATCGGCTGCAGCACGCCGGTCGATGTCTCTGCGTGCACGACCGCGAGCAGACGGGCCTGGCGATCCCGAGCCACTTCGATCAAGCGCTCTTGCGGGATCGCTTCTCCGAACGGCACCTCGACCAACAGCGGCTCGCCACCATGTCGCCGAACGAGTTCCGCAATCCGCCCACCGAAGACCCCGTTCACCCCGATGACACAGGAATCACCCTCCTCGACGAGGTTGGCGACGGCCGCCTCCATCCCAGCGGATCCGGTACCGGAGATCGGCAACGTGAAGGGATTGCCCGTCTCGCACAGCTCGCGCAGCATCGAACGGACCTCGTCCATCTCCGCGAGGAAACGCGGGTCGAGGTGACCGACGAGCGGACGGGCCGCCGCCTCGAGGACTCGGACTGCAACCGGAGACGGACCGGGGCCGAGAAGAAGGGGTTCGTCGCCTGAGCTCACCGCCGGAGTCTACGGCCGCGAGCGCTGGGCATCCGCGTCGATGTCCTCGCTGCCCTCGTCGTTGAGCTCGTAGAGGAACGCCAGGATGCGTGCGACGGCCTCGAAGGCCTCGACCGGGATCGACTCCCCGACCATCAACGGAGTCAGGCAGGCAATCAGATCCTCATCCTGGCGGATCGGAATGTCCTTCTCGTTCGCGAGCTCGAGGATCCGCTCGGCCACGGAGCCGGCCCCCGAGGCGAGCACGGACGGAGCCTCGTCCTCGCCGCGGTCGTAGCCGAGTGCGATCGCGCGAACAGAGCCATCGGTCGGTCGGCGGCGACTCATGCCCGGAGATCCAACCCTCCCGAGCGGCGCAGTCCAGCCGACGCCGGCATCGACTCCGCTCTGGGTGTATCGCTCCACTCGCCGAACGAGAGGTCGAACGGCATCTGCGGGCCGACCGCACGCCTCAGCCCTTCGGCGCGAGCACGCAGCGTCTCGACCGTCGAGTCGAGGTCGGCCGACAGTCGGAGTCTCAGCCCGCCACCCCGCGCGTCGATCTGGACACGGACGCGACCCAGCCGGGAAAGGTCGACCTCGATGCTCCGAGCGAACTCCGAATCGTCCGGACTGGGACTTGAAGCGGTCGCAGCCTCATCCGCAGGAGCGCGATGCACGTCGGCGCCATTCGTGCGAGGCGTGACCAGGACTTCGGCCGTGGACTCCGAGGACGCACTCACGGGCTCCGGAACTCCCCGCCCAGACTCGACCTCCGCGTCCGGGCCGTTGGCTTCCGCGATCGGGCCGAGGAGCTTCTCCGCCGACCGAACCTCCGAGACGTCCAGCAACACCGCCGGCCCGAAGGCCTTGGTGGTCGAGAGAAGACTCGACTCGATCGGACGAGACCGCGTCCGTTCCGCGCGGAGCACTGACTCACCGGGGGGCGTCACCGCTTCCTGCACCCGACCCGCACCGAACACGAGGTTCGCCGCCTCCGTCGGTGACAGAGTCGGCCCGAGCGACGCCAGGTCGATCGGACGCAGCACAGTCAGCCGGGGGCGTTCACCCGAGTCTACGACCCGCAACTCGAACACCTGCCCCTCCGGAAGCTCGGTTCCGTCCGGGACCACGAACGGTCCCGCTGTCGTCGCCAACAGGGCGGGTCCTGCAGCGCCTCCTTGGGAACCCGCCGGCAACGCGACACTGCGACCGAACAAGATCGCTCCCGGCACCAGCTGAGGCACCGACCCGGGCGTCGAGCCTGACGACCCGTCGGCACTCCCGATTGAGCCGGTCGAATTCGCGACCGGCAGCCCCTGGACCCCGAGCAAGGCTCCGAGCACCCGGTTCACGAGCACTCCGCCGATCGCTGATCCGACCGCGCTCTGCGACGCGCGGATTCCTACAGGTGAATCACCCATCCCCAATCCGTTCGAGGACGCGGCCACATGGCAGACCGCCCCCAGGATCAGTTATCGGTCGCAACCGGAGCTCGTCCGGGGAATTCGCGCGCCTCGATCTCGGACGAGTCGGGCGCCGCGGGCGTCGTCAGGCGCTCAGCGGACCTCGAGGGTCGGGCCGACAACCGCCGAGCCGAGTTCCAATCGCAAGACCTGAGCCTTGCCACTCGGCACGACGAACTCGTACTTCAGCAAGTGGACGCCGCTCTCTTGCAGCATCGAGATCTCGTTGGCGGAGATAGAGATCGACACACCCTCGATCGAGCCGACGACCGGGATCTCTTGCGAGTCCGCGAAGATCGCCACGGACGCCGAAGCGAGCTCGGGAGCGAGGCGGAGGTTGATGTCCTCCTCCGTGTCGAAGCTGTGAGTCGCCAAGGTGACGGTATCGACCTCTTCCAGCGAAACCGCGTGGGGAAGCACTACCACGCCACCGCTGCCACCACCGTGGCCCGGGAGCCCGCCCACCAGGAGCAGGACCCAAAGCGAGGCCAGGAATCTGCGAGTCGAAGTCATCAGCGTTCGTCTCCGGGTTCGGGGTGTGCGGGGGTCGACGCACGAACCTCCCCGAACCAGTGGGGGAAGCGCATCTCCAGTCTGCGATAAACTTCGGAATCGCGCGAGAGGGCCTGGAGGAAATCCGGGCGGCGCGCGATCTCGTCGGCAATCATGCGGCGTCGATGCGGAAGATCCCTATCCAGTCGCTCAAGCCAGGTTTCGCACTCTTCGGCCCGACCGAGGAACGCTGAGCACAGCGCGAGGTTGAAGTAGACCGGTCCCAGCTGCGGTTTCTGCGCGACCGCGCCCGACTCGACCAGCTCCGAGAATCGTGCGTGAGCCTCCGGGATGCGGCCCGATTCGAGGTGGACGTTGCCGAGGTGCAAAAGCGCGAATCCACGCGCCTCGAGGTCCTCAGAGCCCTCCAGGACCGAGCGGAATTCTTCGCTGGCCCGCTCCGCGTAGCCAGCAACGTGCAGGGCGTGCCCGAGGTAGATCCGGATCTCGTAGATGTCGGGCGCGAGTAACAGGGCCTCGCGAAGCAGGGCGATGCCCTGGTCGAGTCGCACTTCGGGACTGCTGTTCCAGGCCGCACCAAACGCTTCGCGGGCGCGGACCCACTCGCCGCCGACCTCGCCTTCGTGCAGCCGTTCGACTTCCGCGACTAGGTGTTTCCCCTGCTGCGCGACGTCCGGAATCGGGACCGGCTCCTTCGAGACGATTCGCGAGAAGTTCGGTGACAGCCCCATCAGGACATAGCCGCGGCCCAACTCGTAGAGGATCTTCGCGAGTCGCTCGCGATTCTCGAGCAGCTGCCGACGCAGTTCGTCCGCGGCGATCTGCATCGTGCCGCCCGCCTCCGCGGGCACTTCGACCGCGACCGCGTGCTCACTCTCGTGGAGCACGCGATGAGCGCCGGCTTGCTGGCGGATGCTCTCGAAGAACCCACGACACGAGTCGCAGGCTTCGATGTGGACCATCACACGCCGGACGGAGCTCGCGCCGAGCTCACCATCCAGCATCGCGCTGAGGTCCACTTGGATCGGACCACAGGGATGTCCAAGCACCGTCGGTCGCACGAGTCAGGCCCCCAACGAACGAATACGTCGATGATCGCGCGCAGCGACCGACATCGTGGCCAGGGTCTCAGTCAACCCACGAACGATCTTCCGGCGCGCGCGGAAGATCACCATCTTCAGGTTCTCCACGCGGATACCGAGCGACTCGGCCACCTGCTTGTAGCTCCAGTGCTCGACCTCGACCTTCGCCAACGCGAACTGCTCGCGCTCCGAGAGTTCGCGGAACTGGGCGTGGTAGAGCGTCAACCAGAGCAGGAACGCACGATCGACGGACTTCGCACTCTCCGAGTCCGTGGCGCGCCGCAGCGGGGTCTTGGCCCGCGGGTCGAGCACACTCGGCGACTCTTCGCCAAACTCGGCGTCCAAGGAACCGAGACGGCTCGCACGGCTGTACGAGCGCAGTTGCTTCAGAACCGTGTTGCGAAGGATCGTCAGGACCCAGACGCGGAACGAATCGGCCTTCTCGACGCTGAACCGATGCGGGTAGCGCAGCACGTTGAGCATCGACTCCTGCAGCACGTCCTCGAGATCGAGGCGCGAGCCCATGCGGCGTAGCTGGAAGCGCAGGCGACGACGGAAGAGCGTCTCGTGGGCTTCGAACAGGAGTTCGAGGGCTTCGCGGTCGCCGGTTTGCTGGTAGGCGTCCATCAGCGCCGTGCCGAACCAGTCAAGGAACTCAGCGTCGCTGAGGTCTACCTTCAGGGACGGCCCGGTCGGACTGCCAAGCTCGGGGAACGGCACTTGCCCCATCGCCAGGCGATGGAGGGAATCGAGCCCAGTCTTCTCCCACAGGAGAAGGATCCTCTCGGAGATCGGTCGGGCAGGGGTTCGGGCGTTGACCATGGGGAGCTGGTCGAAAGGGGAGAAAGCGGCCCGCTCAGGCCACGATGTATGTTGCCTAAAACCCGGGTTTTTCGATAGCCCCAGGGCCGCTCGGCAGGTGGTTTTGAGAATCTCAACCCCCTGGGGACGGCCCGAACGGTTGTTCCCGAACTGATCCGTCCGATGGCACCGAGAATCCGACCCGAACTGATCCGCGAGTTTGCCGCGGAACTGGGATTCGAGCTGGTCCGATTCGGCCCGGCGGATCTCGGCGGACAGGAATCACGGTTCCTGTCTTGGATCGACCAGGGTCGCCATGGCGACATGGAGTGGCTGCGAGAGCACCGAGAGGTCATCGCCGACCCTCAGCGATTCGCCCCCGGAGCTCGCTCGACGATCTCTCTGGCTCACGACTACGGCGGCCCGAGTATCGAGCTCCCGTCGGGCGGGCGGATCGCCCGCTACGCCTCGGGGCGCGACTACCATCGTGTCCTGGGGAAGGCACTCCGAAAACTTCGTGAGCGACTCGAATCCGAAGGCCTTCCGCACGGGTCGGTGCACATCGGAACCGATGCCGTGCCCGTCCTCGAGCGTGCGCTCGCGGTGCAGTCGGGCCTCGGGTTCCTCGCCAAGAGTGCGGGAGTGATCTCGCCGACCCACGGCCCCTACCTGTTGCTCGCCGAGGCGCTGGTCCCGGCAGAACTCCCACTCGACCTGCCCTCCCCAGGGTCCTGCGGATCCTGCACCCGCTGCATCGACGCCTGCCCGACCGACGCGATCGTGCAGCCGTTCGAAGTCGACGCCCGCCGCTGCATCAGCCACGCGACGATCGAGTCGCGCGGCCCGATCCCCGAATCCATGCGCGAGAACCTCGGTGATTGGCTGTTCGGCTGCGACGTCTGCCTCGAGGTCTGTCCGTTCACATCCAAGTCGCCGGCTCCCAACACTCCGCGCACCGACTGGCATGCGCCCCATCGCGCGGTGCAACGCTACGACCTCGTGCAGGTGCTCGAACTCGACCAGGCGGCATGGGATGCCGATTGGACCGGCACCCCGATTCGACGCGCGACGCGCGACGGCCTGCGCCGCAACGCTGCGATCGTACTCGGCAACCGACGCGAAGAGCGCGCGTTGCCGGCTCTGCGGAAAGCCCTGGAGGATCCGAGTGCGCTCGTCCGGGAGCACGCCGCCTGGGCGATCCATCGAATGAACCCGAACGACCCGCAGTTGCGGAATCGCTGCCGGACCGAGCAGCATCCACGGGTGCTGGCGGCGCTCGACGGCCGGTCCGCAGAGTCCGAGATCGACTGAACGCAGCCCCCGATGGCCCTTCGTTGCAGCAACGCAACGCCTCGCTGTCGTGCGAATCCCCCAGCGTCGTGCCGACGCAACATCGGCTCCTCGGCAGCGATTCGCGAAACCCCCGACACCATCGAGGGGTTCGGGGTCGGCGACTTTTTTCGGATGGCCGGAACGCTGCCTGCTCTTGTCTCCCCGACCCACGACCGGGAGGAACCGACATGGACAACCGCGACTTCTACGCCGAGACCAAGTGGTGCGACGAGTGCCAGGACTACAAGCACTACCTGATGAGCGTGAACCGAAGCTACTGCGTCGACTGCGGTGGCCAGGTTCGGCTCTTCAGCCGCGAGGAAGCCGAAGCCTTCGCTGAAGAGGTTCAGCGCAAGAAGTTCAAGGCCGTCTGACCGGCTCGAACCAGCTTCTTCCACCCACACGAATCACCGGAGTGGTCGCACGAAGGCTCAGGCCTTCGCGCGCGACTCCACCTGAACGCCCGAGTCCGCTCCACTCTCCGTTCCGCCGCTGCGGCCCCCCGCTCCACCGGTCGCAGCCCCCGAACTCTCGACATTCTGCCTCTCCGTTGCCGACCTCGCGCTGCTCGCAGTGCGGGGTCGGCTCTTTGTACGGACCATCGTCTTGGTCGAGGAGGCCCCCTTGCCGGGCAAGCGCTTGGCCTCGGCTTCGATCAGATCGAGGTAGGCCCCATCGTCGATCCGACGCGCGCCCTGGAGCAATCGCTTGGCCGCACCGAGCTTGCCGCGCTCCCGTAGCTCCGAAGCGAGGAGGATGCGCGCGGCGACGTGCCAGGGGTCGCGCCGCACGAGCTTGCGCAGCCGCACGACCGCTTCGTCGCGCTCGGCGCGCAGGAGCAAGCGCTGGATCTCCGAGATGTCCTGGCGCGCCGCGAGACGAGCAGAGTCCCTGGCGGTCCGAATCCTCAGCCCGAAGTAGCCGGCCGCGGCGCCGAGAGCCGTGAGCTGCGTAATCCACAGGGAGGCCAGGTAGGCCGCGCCCTGATCATCGAGCACGAATCGAAGAACGAGAGCGAGATCGGCCGCGATCCAGAGAACCGCGAGGACCGCCACACCGGTCACCACGAGGCCCGAGCGCAGAATGCTCCAACCTGCGATCTGACCGCAGACGAAGAGGAGCAGATTGAGCCAGAGCGAGTCGGCGAACACGGAGAAGAGCGTAACCGCAGGCCCGGTGAAGGACTCACCCGGCAACCGCGGTTCTGAGGAGTGAGGATCTGGGAACCAGGGAGCCCGGGCCCCAAGATCCGAACGCCTGATGTTCGACGGACGCCACCTCTACCTGCTGTTCACCCCGTCGCTGTGCCCTCGCGCCCCCTGGGACACGCTCGAGGCAGCTCTCCGTGGCGGCGTCGACCTCGTGCAGTGGCGGACACCGGGCGAAACCGACCGCGACGGCGCCGCACGCTGCGTCGAGCATTGCTCGGCGCACGACGTCCCGGTCGTCATCAACGACGACGTGGAGCTGGCCGTGGAGCTCTCGGCCTTCGGAACCCACGTCGGCCAAGGCGACACCCCTCCGACCAAGGCGCGCCGAATGCTCCGAGACGAACAGTGCCTCGGCGTCTCGACGCACTCGCTCGAGGAGCTCGATCGCGCCCTTCGCGACGGCGCCGACCACGTCGGCTTCGGCCCGATGTTCGCCACGACGACGAAGGGCTACGCGGAAGGACAACCGGAAGGTGCCCTGCGCCAGATCCTCGCTCGAGCGAGCGTGCCGGTGTTTCCGATCGGTGGAATCACCCTCGGCGGCCTACCTCGGCTCCGCTCCGAAGGCACGGACCGCGCAGCCGTTTCGTCGGCGATCCTGACCGCAGCGGACCCGCAGAGTGCCGCCGCGGAGATCCGAGCCGCACTCGTCGCGGACTGATCCATCGGCACGAGTCGCCGCCTCGGCTGCGGGACGCGGCATCTAGCCGATCGGAATCCTCGGGAAGGCGGGTTCCTTCCAAGACGTCCATCAGGCCCCGATCCGGAACCCACGATGAACAAGCCTCTCGCAACGCTCTTCTCGCTTCTGGCCCTGGTCTGGATCCCGGCCTGCCAGTCCACAACCGCGACCGCGAATTCCACCGACTCCGAAGACGCGCCGTTCCAGGTCATCTTCGTCGAACACGTCGAGGCCTCGACCCTTGCCGACACGCTGATCGCCTTGGCAGACGAGGCTGAGCAGAGTGGCGAAAGTGCGCTCGTCGTCCACGTCCACGACGACTCGAACAGCATCCTGCTCTCCGGCAGCGATCAGCGAATCGCACAGGCGAAAGACCTGATCGCGCGGCTCGATCTTCCGGCGAACGAAACCGACGGCTGAGCCCTCAGCTCTTTCCGTGGCAGTGTTTGAACTTGCGGCCAGAACCGCAGGGGCAGGGGTCGTTGCGACCGGTGCGCGAGGCTCCGTGAACGAAGGGCTTCGCCTCACTCCCGGACTTCCTCCGCGGTCCACGGCGTGACTCGACGGCGGCCCGAAACTCCCGCAGTCCGGGCTCGAAGGCCATCTTCAGCTCGAACGAGTGCGTGAGTACCGCGACCTCGGAAAGGTGTTCTAGGTAGGCCTCGAGAACCGGCTCGAGATGCTCCGCCAGCAGATCCGACTCACCGAAGCGCAACGGCAGCGCGGTGCTCATCAACTCGCGCAGACCGTCGCCGTCGAGTTCCTCGGGCGGGCGGCCGAGGTCTTCGAACGACGCCGACAAGAACCGTTCGGTGATCAACCGGATCTCCTCGGTCGACGGAGCATCGAGCCGCAGCGAATGCGGCGAGTCCATGAAGGCAGCCAGTGCGAGCGTGACGCGCTTGTCGGTCATCGGCGGATCGTCAGAGCCAGAGCGACACGTCACCGTAACTGAAGAACCGATACCCGTTGCGCACAGCCTCCCGATAGACCGCGAGCATGCGTTGGTGACCGGTGAAGGTCGCGAGCATCATCAAGAGCGTCGATTCGGGCAGGTGGAAGTTAGTCCACAGAGCATCGACGACGCGGAAACGACGTCCAGGACGCAGAAACAGCCGGGTCGAACCATGGCGCGCCTCGACCTGTCCGTCGTCGCGGGCACAGCTCTCGAGGACGCGAGCCGACGTGGTGCCGATCGCCACGACTCGTCGGCCTCGAGCACGGGTCTCATCGATCGCCTGCTTCGTCGCCTCGGGCAGCTCGAACACCTCCGCGTGCATCCGGTGATCCTCGACCTCGTCGACCCGGACCGGGGCAAAGGTCCCCTCGCCGACGTGGAGAGTCACCCTTGCCTGACGCACTCCGCGATCCTCGAGCCCTTGGAGCAGTTCTTCGTCGAAGTGCAGCCCCGCAGTCGGGGCGGCGACCGCGCCGGGCCGCGCCGCGAAGAGGGTCTGATACCGCTCGCGATCGATGCTCGGATCTTCGTCGTCCGGGCGCGCGATGTAGGGCGGGAGAGGCGCGCGCCCGACCTGCTCGAGCACGACCCCGGTCGGATCATCCGCTCCGCGGAGGCGCTCGTGGTCGGCCGCCTCGCCCGGATGGAGCTCGAAGCACAGTCGCCCCCCGTCGAGGCCGACGCTTTCCTCCGGCAACGGCCTGAGCTCGAGCATCCCGCCCTCGAGCGGAACCGACACGTCTCCCCGCAGCTTCTTCAGCGGCTTCACGAAGCCCTCGCAGCGCAGACCGTCGCGTCTCAGGATCAGGACCTCGACGCGGGCTCCGGTCGTCCGTTGCCCGACCAGACGGTGCGGAAGCACTCGCGTGTCGTTGAACACGCACAGATCCCCGGGTTCGAGGAGCCCCGGGAGGTCATGGGCCCGCAGATGGCGGAGTGAGCAGGCCGCACGGTCGTGGACCAGGAGCCGAGAAGCGGAGCGGGGCTCGCTCGGCCGGTCGGCGATCGCCGTGGCCGGCAGGTCGAAATCGAAGTCGGAGAGCTGCAAGGGGCCGGATCGGACGCGTTCGGTCGAGAGGACCTTTCGTCGAAGGGGGGGCGTCGTTTTATCGTTCGGCGTATAAATTCCCGCCCCCCACGGACCGTTTCCTTCACCCGTCGTGCGTCCGGCCTCGGAAGAATCCGCCGCACATCGATCCGACTCCCTGAACGGGGTTGTCGGATCACGACGAATCGCAACGATTCGTGGCCACCTCGGTGCACCGCCGCCGACTCGCGCCGCACCACCTCCACAGGTCGCAAGGACCTCACCCCGCCCCGCCCCCGAGGCTCCCGTTGGAACTCCACCTGGCTTCGTTCGCTCCACTGCCCGCCCCGCTCCCGACTCAGTCGATCAACGAGTTCGAGGTCGCGCTGCAGGTCACCTACTTCATCCTGCTCGTGCCGCTCGCCCTGCTGGGCATGCACCGCGCATGGATGGTGATCCTCTGGGCGATCCACCGGAAGCGTCACCCCGAGATCACGCCGATCGCCGAGACCGATCTGCCCACGGTCAACATCCAGCTACCGATCTACAACGAGCGCTACGTGGCGGCTCGCCTGATCGAGTCCGTTGCGAAGATCGACTACCCGCGGAACCGCCTGAAGATCCAGGTGCTCGACGACTCGACCGACGAGACCGTCCAGATCTGTGAGCGCGCGGTCGAAGTGGAGAAGCAGAAGGGCCTGAACATCGAGCACGTTCGACGTCCGGACCGGGTCGGCTACAAGGCCGGCGCGCTCGAATACGGACTCGAGCGGGACGACAGCGAGTTCGTCGCGGTGTTCGACGCGGACTTCGTTCCGCCGATCGACTTTCTCCGCCGGACGCTGCCGCACTTCTACCCCGACCACAACGGTGGGCTGAAGGACAGCGACCGTGTCGGCATGGTGCAAACCCGGTGGGGCCACCTGAACGCCGACGACGGCCTCCTGACCGAGACGCAGGCGACCCTGCTCGACGGCCACTTCCTCGTCGAGCACGTCGCCCGCTCGCGCTCCGGCTACTTCTTCAACTTCAACGGCACCGGCGGAGTGTTCCGTCGCGCCGCGATCGACGACGCCGGCGGCTGGCAACACGACACGATCACCGAGGACCTCGACCTTTCGTACCGCTCGCAGCTGCGCGGCTGGAAGTTCGTCTACGACCCGACGACGGTCTGCCCGGCCGAGCTGCCTCCGAACATGAACGCGTTCCAGACCCAGCAGTACCGCTGGGCAAAGGGCGCGATCCAAGTCGGTCGCAAGCTCCTCGGTCGCATCTGCACCTCGCCGATCGGCCTGCGCCGGAAGATCGAGGCCAACGTTCACCTGCTCGGCAACTTCGCGTTCCCGCTGATCCTCGCGGTCGTGCTCGTCGGCCTCCCGCTCCAGCTGGTTCGCTATCTGGGCGACACCCGCGGCAGCTTGATGTCGAGCCTCTTCGAGGCCTCACCGCTGTTTGGCGCCACCTTCAGCGTGTTCCTCTACTACGGAGTCGCGTCGGTCGCCGGTGGTCGCAAGAAGCTGAAGCACCTGGTCAAGCTGCCATGGCTCGTCGCCTCCGGCGCGGCACTCAGCGTGAACAACACACTGGCGGTGATCGCGGCGTTCGACCGCGACCCCGGTGAGTTCGTCCGTACGCCGAAGCAGTCGGATCAGAAGAGCGCAACCGTCCAGGCGACCTACCGAAGTCGTCGCGGCGTGATGCCGCGGGTCGAAATCGCATTGTCGTTCTACGCACTCGCCACTTCGGTGCTGTCGTTCATGATCGGCATGTTCGCGCCGGGCTTCTTCCACGGCCTGTTCGCCTTCGGCCTGTTCTGGGCCGGGTTCAGCTCGCTTCGCGCGGATCGCATCGCGAGCCGCCAGGCACAGGTCCAACTCTCTTCGTCAATCGGTTGAGCTCTCTGACTCGTCGCTGCGCAGCACTCGGTGCTGCGCTTCTGATCCCCGCCCTGTCGGGATGCGTCGACTCCGACGAACTGTTCGGGATCAACGACGCGGGTCCGATCGAGGCGGTCAGCACTGGCCCAGAACTGCTGCTGTCGCTCGCCCGAACGGACACTACGTCCGAGATCAGCGGTGTGATTCAGCGAGATCGCGTCGGTCTCGCGACGACGACACTACGGGAGTTGAACGGCGTCGAGCGCGACGTTCGCTCCGCTCCGGACGGTGACACCTTCGCGTTCGTCCTCGAACTGACGCCCGGTATCGAGACCAGCCGCGAGATCTACATCGATTCGCGCAGTGGCGCGATCGCGCTACGACGACTGACCACGGACACGTCGCCCGACGACCGCCCAGCCTTCTCTCCCGACGGAACGGAGCTCGTCTTCGCCTCGACGCGGACGGGAACCGGCTCGCGGCTCTACGTCCGCTCGACGGATGGCAGCGGGAGCGAACAACTCCTGACCTCGGATCCGTTCCAGGAGTTCGAACCCGATTGGTCGCCGATCGCGGACCTGATCGTGTTCGTCATCGCCGACGCCGGCCTCGTTCGACCGACGATCTGGACCGTGCGTCGAAACGGATCGAACCTCAGTTGCCTGACGGACGGCGGCTCGGAGACCGGTGGCGATCGCGACCCGACTTTCAGCCCCGACGGCCAACGCGTCGTCTTCTCACGAGAACTCCCAGGTGGTCGGCGCGGGCTGTTCTCGATCGGTATCGATGGCAGCGGCCTGGAGCAGCTGACCGATCCGGCCGGCGAAGACCGACGACCTCGTCTCAGCACCGACGACGAAGCTCTATTCTTCCTGGGCACTCGCCCCGAGTTCGGTGACGCCACGCCCCGGGTGTTCACCTCGAACCCCGACGGTTCGAACGTCCGACTCCTGTCCATCGCTCAGCGATACAACTTCACCGGCCTGGACGTGCTCCCGAATCCGCTGGGAGCGAGCCCGACACTGATATCGGTCGATGCCCGAATCGAAGACGCCCAGCTCGTCAGCGGCCTCGGGAGCGTCGTCGAAGGGTCGGTCCGAGACATCGAGAGTGAGGACGGTCGGATCTGGGCGATCGAGTCGATCCCCGAAGACGGCATCGACATCGCCGGGGTGAACGTCGGTATTCCACTCTCCGACATCCCGATCGACGCGAGCTCCCTGCGGGGACTCGACCTCGACGTCGTCGTGCGAGTCGAACCGGCCATGCCCGGGAACATCCTCCGACTGGGTCTTCGCAACACGCGCACCGGGCGCACCGACACGGTGATCGAACGCGAACCGTCCGGAGTCTTTGAACGACTAAGCGTCTCGATCGGCAGCCTCGAGCACATCGACCAGGACGGAGTCGTCCGTGTGATCCTGGTGACAGAGCGCCCGCTCGACGACATCGGAGAACTCCAGATCGACTCGATCGATTTGAGTTCGGTAGGGTCGGTGCCGACGGCGACCACTGCCGCCCCCGCCTCCCGACGATGACTCGTCAACAGATCGGCCTCTGGCTCGGTCCGCTCCTCGCTCTTGCCGTCGCGCTGTGGTCGCTCTCCACGGGGCTCGGCAACGAAGCCATCGCGACCGCCGCCCTGACCACGCTCTGCGCGGTCTGGTGGATGACCGAGCCGATTCCGATCCCGGCGACGTCGATGCTCCCGTTCGCACTCCTGCCGATGCTCGGAGTGCTCGACAACAAGACGGTCGCGCAAGCCTACGGGCACCCGATGATCCTGCTGTTGCTCGGCGGATTCATGCTCTCACGGGTCGTCGAACGATCAGGCGCTCATCGCCGACTCGCGTTGTGGATGGTGCGCGCCTTCGGGCGCTTCGGCACCAAGGGAGTGCTGCTCGGGTTCATGATGGCCACGGCGCTCGGCTCGATGTGGATCAGCAATTCGGCCACGGTGCTGATGATGCTGCCGGTCGCCGCCGCGGTGATCAGCCAGAGCGACGACGACCGCCTGCCGATCGCGCTCCTTCTCGGCATCGCCTACGCCGGCAGCGTCGGCGGAATCGCGACACCGATCGGCACGCCACCGAACGTGATCTGCCTCGGTGTCATGAACGAGAAGATCGGCGAGGCGTATTCGTTCGCCGAGTGGATGGCCTTCGGGATCCCGTTCACCTTCGTGTTCCTCCCGATCGCCTGGCTCTGGCTCGGTCGCGGACTCGGAACTGGGGAAGTCGGCCAGCTCCCCGATCCCGGGCCGATGCGGATCCGCGAAAAGCGCGTCCTCGCGCTGTTCCTGACCACCGCAGTGGCCTGGATCACACGCGAGGCCCCCTTCCTCGCCGGCGGATGGTCGCATTGGTTCGGCCTGACCGAGATCGTCAACGGCAAGGCGAAGGCGATCGTCGGCGATGAGACGGTCGCACTCGTCGCCGTCGGTCTTGCGTTCCTAATCCCGGAGGGACGTGACGCACGGGACAGCGCGAGCGCCGATCACGAGCCAGGTCGACTGCTCGATTGGAAGACGGCCGAGGCGATCCCGTGGGGCCTCCTACTGCTCTTCGCCGGCGGGATCGCCCTCGCGGCGGCCAGCCAGGAATCCGGCTTGTCGAAGGCCGTGGGGTCGCAACTCGGACTGCTGGCCGACCTTCATCCGGTCGTGTTGGTGCTCTCGATCGCGCTCTTCATCACGTTCCTGACCGAGGTCAGCAGCAACACCGCATCGGCGATCCTCCTGCTGCCGATCCTGGCCGACGCGGCGCTCGAGAACGGTCTCGACCCGAAGCGCTTGATGATCCCGGCTGCGATCAGCGCCTCATGCGCCTTCATGCTGCCGGTCGCGACCGCACCGAACGCGATCGTTTTCGGCACCGGCAAAGTGCCGATCGTTCAGATGGCGAAGAACGGGTTCGCCCTGAACCTGATCGGCGCCACCCTGGCGACGGCGATCACGCTGCTCCTGATCTGAGACGGCCTCACAGTGGGTCACGGCCGGCCTCGACCGAAGCGATCTTACCCGTCCATTCGCCATCGTCGGGATCGATCCGGTTCGCCGTGCGCCAGTACTGAGCCGCCTGGGCATGGTGCCCCTCCCGCCACAGCGCGTCCGCGATGTCGCCGTAGAGCTCGTCGTCGTTGCTGACCCGCGCGATCTCGACCAACCGCGGTGCCGCCTGGAGGGGAGCGAGTTGCAGCAACTGCCAACGGGCACTGCTGTTCGGGTTGCTGTCGAGCAGCTGCATGTAGATGTCGATCGCCTCTTGCTGACGACCGGCCTGCACCAGCATCGAGCCGTGGAACTCCAGCATTCCCGAGCTCGAATCGACGAGGATCCGCTCGGAGCTCCAACGAAGAGCAGCCTCACGGTCCATCGACGCGAGCTGGTTGCGGTAGTCAGCGTTGTCCGGAGCAGCCGCGAGCAGGTTGTTGAGTTGCTCGAGAGCACGCGGCCCGTCGCCCTGGGCGAGAATCGAGCGGATCCAGCGGAGGCCGATGTTCGACGCCGAAGCCGCATCGAGCCCCTGCATCATCTGCGCGAATCGCTGCTCAGCCGCCACCGGATCGGCCGTGAGAAGGCGCTCCCAGAGATGGTCTGGAATCTCCCGACCTTCCTGGATCAGGCGATCGATCTCAGCGAGACCGCGCTCCCCTTGCCCGGCGATGAACAGCATCGCGATGCGCTCGATCTCCCGCATCGCGCGGTTGCCTTCGCTCGCGGTGGCGAGCATCGCCTCCACCTCCGCGAGGGCCGCGTTCGGATCCATGCCCTGGAGCAGATCGAGGAAGTAGGTGTTCCCGGGCCCGATCTTCAGACCGAGGAGAGCCGCCTGGGCAGTCGCCTCCGCGTCTCCCATCGACTGCAACGACGAGGCGAGTTGGTAGAGCAGACCTAGGTGCTGCTCACTCGGCTCGTAGCGTTGCAGCATCGCGAGCGCCTCGTGTGGCTGCCCACCCTGCATGAGGACGTTGACGAGGAACTGCAGCAACCCGTCCTCGTTGCCCTGGTAGTGGCGCTCGATCACGCCACTGGTCACGAGGAGACGCAGCTCGTCCATGAGCTGACGGAACCGGTCCGAGGTTTCGACCGCCTCGACCGTCGCTGCCGGCACCTCGCCGTTGGCCGTCAGATCGGGATCGTTCGAGTCGTCGGAATCGTCTTCGTCCGGATCCGGTCGCGTCGCGCGACGACTGGTACTGATCGCGGCGTTGCCGGCTTCGATCGGCGCGCGATCGTCGTCGGCCCGCGAGTCGTCGGCGACGATCGTCGCGGGCTCAGGCATCCGGTCAGTGTCGTCGCTCATCAACGAGATCGTCGCGAACGAAGCGAAACCGCCGACCAGAGCACCGATCAGGAACGACTGCGTGAGAGAATTCGAGGAGCTGGTTGTCATGGGGCTTGACGAAACCTCGGCTGTGCTTGTTCTCGGTCCCCCCGAAGAACGCGCCGACGTTAGCCGACTCGGACGCTCTAGGGGAGGTGCCCGGACGTCACGGACAGGTCACGGTTCCAGAGTGGCCGCAACTTTCCTGCCCAGGCCGCGAACCGGGCCCGCCGAACGGAATCTGCTCCAGCGGGCCAAACCGGCGCTCCGAGCGCCCGAGAGCGCTCCCTGCTCACCCCTCTCCGAGGCTCCGAGACAGCCGGTGCGGCGGAGAACCGCCTGTTCACCCGGCTCCGCACTCGCTCAGCGAAGGACCTTTTTGTCGCGCCAGTCGAAGTAGATCCGGGCGAATTCCTCAGCCTGTCGACGCCAGCGGGCACCAAAGGACAAGCGGAGCACGTGGCTGGCGATCTGTCGCGCGGCGCGGTCACTGTCCTCGGCAGACAACTGCGCGAAGGTCCCGCCGCCGGCCTCGGCGATCTCGCGAAACGGGCTGGAGGCTGCCGGACTCGCCGCGATGCACGAAGTCAGGAACGGCCGGACGAGTTCCTGAGCCGCACCGGTCGTCGGGCCCCCAGAGATCACGGCCGCAGCACTCTCGCGCGCCATTTTCACCGCCTCGACCAGCGCTTCCTGCGTGTTCGCATGGGGCGGTGCATCGCCGATGATGACGATCAGCTTGTTCGCCTCGGGGCGCCACCGCATCTCTCGCGAGATCGCGAACTCGAAGCCCTTCTCGACCCGCTCCGGAGCATCGCCGCCACCACCGGCGACGATGCGCGAGAGCTCCTTCTGGGCTTCGCGACCGCGTGGACGCAGCGGAAGAGCGACATCGGCACCGTCCGACATGTCGCCGAAGTCGCGGTAGACGACGACGCCGACGCGGAACCGGGAGGTCAGCTCACCCAGCAACACGATCAAGTCGTCCATCGCCTTGGTGCAGGCGGCGATCGGCCCACCCATGCTGCCGGTCCCATCGATCACGATCGCGAGGTCGAGCCCGGCTTCCTTCAGATCGAGGACCTGGTCGAGCACGCCGGTGCTCGTCCGGTCGCCTTCCTCACCGTCCGGTTGCTCAGGAATCTCAGGCCACGGAGCAGGCTCGTAACCGTCCTTCTCCGCGCGGCGCCACCACGACTTGATGTCGGAGCGGTTCTCGAGCGTGTCATCACCGCTGATCCTGCGGATCAGACGAACGATCGGCTTCTCGAACGGGCGCGGCCCCTTCGAGAGCTTGATCAGCGCGTCGATCAAGTCCGGAGTCGCAACGGACCGGAGCACGTCGTCTCGGGTCCGCTGGAGCATCTCCAGCGCGTAGACCTTCAAGCGCGGGTCTTTCTCGCCGAGCGCCTCAGCCACGATCGGCGCGCCGACGGGATGCCAGTGACTGCCGAGCCGAAGCAATGCGAGAACGCGGACCGGCCAGTCCTCACTCCGCTCGTAGTAGGTCAGGACGGCGCGCGTGCCGGCCTCACTGAGCGGAGCATCTTCGGTCTCTTCTTCCTGCTCGGCCTCGCGAGCCGGGCGCTCGCGCTCTCGACCACCGCCACGGACCTGCCCTTCGACGGGTACAGGTAGGAACAGGGTTGCCGCCAGAAGCGGCCACCCGAGGCAGCGGAGGGGTCTGCGCATTCGTAACAGGGTATCCGATCGGGCCGATTCGTCCGAGGGCCGCCAAATCAGCACCCTCAACGCCTCAGAGGTCGATCGTCGCGACCTGTAGGACCTCTTCCGAGAAGCGATTCCGGAGAATGGCGACGAGGCTCAGTTCGCGGGTGTCGAAGTCGATCGAGACCTTCTCGACAGTCCCAGCCCCCGAGAACATCAGATCATCGAGGAACCGCTCGTTCTGATCGGAGAGCTCAGACAAGGACTCGTCGAACGAAACGTCCATGCGGCCGCCCTCGAAGACAACCTTTTGACCACGCGGCGGTCCGACCAGCGACGCGCGGGCGACGTGGCGATGGATCAGGATCTGACTGCGTCCCGGATAGACGACGCCGCGCTCGGTCAGGAGTACTTCGATCGAGAGCTTGGTCGACTCCCGACCGGAGACTTCCACGCGGCCCGCGACACGCCCGTCCTCGACCGCACCGCTGAGATCGAGCGAGTAGCCACTCGACTTCTTCAACGCGTCGAGGACCAGCTCACGATTCGCCTCGTAGATCTCGTTCTTCTGACGCCAATTGCCGGCGCCCGGCCCCGCCTTGTCGCCATCGATCACGTGGCAGTCGGGCCCGACGCCGTAGCGATCGGCTGCGGTCGTCGCGACCTCGTTGCACAGAGGGTCGAGTGCGGGCACCGGCAGGTGGTAGCTGACGAACACCACGTGCCCGGTCGAGAAGTGATCGAGCAAGCCCTCGTTGCCGAGCGATCCTCCGACCGAACCGCGGAGGTTGTCACCGAAGTTCGCATTGGTGAAGAACTCGACGAGGGTGACTCGGTCCGTTGAGTTCTCGTCGTTCGGTTCGAACTCGGTGGCCGTGCCGAAGGACTGCACCTTGCCGGCCGTCAACCGCTCGACCTGCTCGATCGACAACGCCTGACCCGGCTCCATCTTCTGCTGCAACGACTCGAGTGCACGCAGCGCGTCCGGACCGGAGTCCGGCTGGATCACGGCCTGGACGTAGCGAGAAAACGCGCGCTTGTAGCGCCCCTGCTCTTCGTAGAGCCGGCCCAACTGGTAGTTGTTCGGCCCGTCCTCCGGCATTCCGAAGGCCGCGGACAAGAGATGCTTCCAGGACGTGTCGAGATCACCCTGATCGAGATGGATGCGCCCGAGCGTCGCGTGTGCCTGGTGCACGGCTTCCGGGTAGCGGTCCTCTCGTCCGCTCTCGATCGCCATCTCGCCAGTGAACAACACCATGTCCAGGCGGGAGAAGCTCGCGAGCTGATCCATGACCGACACCAGCTCGGTTGTCCGCAGATCGCTCGGCAACGCAACACCGAGCGAGTTCAAGGCGAACTGGACGTCATCGTCCGAGGCCCGGCGGGTGAGCCGAAGTTGGAGCAAGAGACGCGAAGCCTCTTCACACAGCCGCGTTCCGGCGTAGTCCTCGAGCCCGGCCTGAAGCAGGGCCTCCTCCCGCTCGGCGATCGCATGGAGGAAGTCCGAATCCGCGGTGAAGTCCGACGCAGCCTTGGATTCGCGAAGGGTCGCGCGTCGGTTCGTGAAATCGAGCTCGACCTCGACGTGCTCCAGCCAATTGATGCCGAGCACGCCGAACACACCGTCCGGATGCTTCAGCGAGACACGCTCACGACGAAACGGCACGAACGCGTGCACTTCGTGCTCCTCGATCCGCAGCTCGAAGCCCCGCGCGTCACGCACCGACCGATCGTTGAGAGTCTTCTGATTCGCAACCGTGTCGTAGCGGGAGCCACCCAGAGCGACCGCACCCGGAACACCACCCGGAAGTCGCGCCGGCAGGAACACCCGGTCGCGCTCCATCGTGAACGGCACCACGATCGTCGTCTCGTCTCCCAAAACCGGCTCGGGAGACCGCGCTCGAGGAGTCGACAACTGAAGGGACTCGGTCGCCAGGTCGAAGGTCACGAGGTACTCGGCGAGCAGCTTCATCCCGACCACCGCGACGACTCCCACCTCGGCGATCTCGGCGCTGTAACGCTTCGTGTAGTCGCTGAGGAACCGGTCGTCGGCCCCGGCCGCGCTCGGCGTGACGACGTCGAAGCCCGGAAGGTGGATCGTCACCGGCGCGCCCGGGCCGGGACGGAGCGCTCGCGCCGCCTGACCATGCAGCTGGAACGCAGTGTCGGTGTCGGGCTCGATGAACACGTTCGCTGGGATGCGGCGGGTCGGAGTCGACAGCTCACAGTTCAGCACCAACTTGCCGCCGACGACCCGCAACGGAACCGTCGTCGACGCAGCCGCCGCCTCAGCCGCCGTGGCCGGGGGCTCCTGCGCTGCGAGACCGCCGATCGAGACCAGGGCGGTGAGCCCCAGTAGCGCGAGCATGCGAACGGGCTGGGTGATCCGTCGAGTCCGTACTGCAACCATCGAGGCGAACCGTATCCGGTCGCCGTCTGGATGAACCAGCCGGCCTCTCAGTCCGCCCTGGTCGATCTGCCGATTCGGCAGTGCTCGATGGTCAAAACCCTCGCAAGCTGCCGTTTCAGGCCTTCTCGGGCCCCGATACGCTTTGGCTCGCGGCTTGAATCCGCGACTTGGGTCCGCGCCACCAACGGTGACTCGGGCAACTAAGATGAACTGCTCCCGGCCCGTGTTGGTCAGACTTCGGCTCTCAGTAGTTCGCGAAGTTTCTCGCTGACCCAGGACGGTTTCGGGGCACTGGGAACGAGGGAGGCCCTCCGAAGTGGTGCAGGCCGATCCACAGCCTGATGACCTAACCCCACTGCTGCTCGAAATGCGGGCGCACTGCGCTCTCTCTCACTTCGAGGCCGTCGCCGCAGCACCTCGAATGCCCGCGACTTGCGGATGGCCATAAGTCGCCCGAGAGACCGACTGGACGGCTTCCCGACGGATTCGATCTGGCAGCGACTGACGTGGTGTAGAGCCTTCGCCGTCCCAAACCGCTGGGAAAGGTCGCGACCTCGGGCAAGACTTCGACAGAGCGACCAGCCGGTGAATTCCCCGCACCAACACCGAGCGGGGTCAGTTCACACCAGACCTAGGTTTTCAGCTTCGAGACGCCCGACATCGACAAGGACGAGGTGCAAATCGCGATCGAAGGCCACGAGATCCCCATCTCGGCCGAGCGACACCTGGACAAGGAATCCCCCGAAGGCGCCGAGTTCCGCCGGATCGAACACCGCCGCGGAGCTTTTCAGCGTCGTCTCACCCTGCCCCAGGACATCGACCACGATGGGACCGAGGCGCGCCGCGAACGCGGCGTCCTGACGATCGACGTGCCGAGGACCGTCGCCTCAGAAGCGCGCAAGATCGCGATCCAGGGCGAGTGACGGCAGACACCGGCTCGTCGCGCTCGTATCCTCCCGATCGTGTTGCGAACGAGCCTCGCAGAGCCGCGGACCGTCGTCCTGATCCCCGCCTGTAATGAGGAAGAGCGGATCGGACCCGTCGTCCGCGACGTCCTGCGAGAACTGCCGCAGGCCCAGGTCGTCGTCATCGACGACGGCAGTGGCGACCGCACCGGCGAGGTCGCGAAGGAGAGTGGTGCCGCCGTGCTGCGCCACCCGTTCAACCTCGGCTACGGCGTCGCTCTGCAGACCGGCTACCACTTCGCTCACCGGGAGAACGCCGACCGCGTCATCCAACTCGACGGCGACGGCCAACACGTGCCGGCATCGATCCCCGATCTCCTGGCACCGCTCGCTCTATCGCCAACCGAGGAGGGGGCCGATGTCGTGGTCGGGTCCCGCTTCCTGGGGACCGCGCCGCGGACCAGCCGACTTCGTCGACTCGGCTCCAAGGCCTTCGCGTTCCTTGTCACGCGCTGGACCGGGCAACGGATCACCGATCCGACGTCCGGATTTCAGGCCCTCAACCGGCGCGCGCTCGATCACCTCACCCTCGACCACTTCCCCGAAGACTACCCCGACGCAGACGTGCTGATCCACCTCAGTCGCTCCGGCCTCCGACTCTCGGAAGTCCCGGTCGTCATGCGCGAGCGGCTCGGCGGCGTGTCGATGCACCGCGGCACGCGGATCCTCTTCTACGCCTACAAGATGGCGCTCAGTCTCTGCCTCCTGCGGGTCCGGCGCGCCTCGGCGTTCCGCTCCGGGCGGGCACTCGCTCGCGATCGCCAATCCAAGCTCCGTTCGGAGTCCACCCCGAACTCGCAGACCAACCGGCGCGCATGACCGTTCCGACCGAATCGATCGACCTGCTGACGCTTCAGCCGGAGCAGAAGACCACGGCGATCGTCCTCTCCGTGGTGGTCGCGCTGTTCGTCCTCGAACTGATCCGCCGACGGAAGCTGCGAGAGGAACAGAGCACGCTCTGGCTCGGAACCGCGGTCCTGCTGGTCATCCTCGCAATCTTCGACTCGCTGCTGAGTTGGTTCGCGAGCCTGATTGGCGCCAAGACGGCCCCGTCGGCCCTGTTCTTCGGCGCGCTTCTGTTCCTGATGCTGGTCGCGCTCCAGTTCTCGATCCGCCTCAGCAAGCTGACCTATCGCAATCGGAAGCTCGGCCAACGCGTGGCCCTGCTCGAACAACGACTCGACGAACTCTCGGGATCTGGACCAGTCCGTGGCGCCGGTGCCACCGACAGTTCCGACGCCTGACACAAACCACCCCCCGATTCGGGCGAGGCTCAGTCCCTGGCCCCCACCCCTCCCGACCGAACGATGAACCTCGACTTCCTGAAGACCCTGGGCATCCAGGACCAGAACCCCGGCGCCTACGCCGGCGAGTGGATCCAGACCTCCGGCGACACCCTCGCGTCGCTGAGCCCGGCCACCGGCCACACGATCGCCTCCGTGAACGACGCCTCGCTGCAGGACTACGAGACCGTCATCGCGAAGGCCGCGGAAGCCCAAAAGCGTTGGCGTGAGGTTCCGGCTCCGATCCGCGGCGAGTTCGTCCGCAAGATCGGTCTACGGATGCGCGAGCGGAAGGAAGAGCTCGGCAAGCTCGTCTCGCTCGAGTGCGGCAAGATCTACCAGGAGGGTCTCGGCGAGATCCAAGAGTGCATCGACATCGCTGACTTCGCAGTCGGTCTCTCGCGCCAGCTCTACGGCTTGACGATCGCCTCGGAGCGCCCGCAGCACACGATGCGTGAGACCTGGCACCCGCTGGGCACGATCGGAATCATCACCGCGTTCAACTTCCCGGCCGCTGTTTGGGCCTGGAACTCGATGCTCGCCCTGGTCTGCGGCAACGCGCAGATCTGGAAGCCGTCGCGCAAGACGCCGATCATCGCAATCGCGATGACTCGAGTCTGTGCCGAGGTCCTCGAGGAAGAGGGCTACGGCGCGCTGATCAGCCTGATCGTCGGCCAGGACCAAGACGTCGGCTCGACGATGGTCGACGACCGTCGCCTGCCGCTGATCTCAGCGACCGGCTCGACGCGCATGGGTCGCATCGTCGGCGAGCGCGTCGGCGCACGCCTCGGACGTTCCCTGCTCGAGCTCGGAGGCAACAATGCGCTGATCGTCAGCGACAAGGCTGATCTCGACCTCGCCGTTCGCGCGATCGTCTTCGGCGCCGTCGGCACCGCCGGCCAACGCTGCACGACGACCCGCCGCGTGCTCGCGCACAGCTCGGTCATCGGCGAGCTCACCGAGCGGCTGGTGAAGGCTTACGCGACCGTCTCGATCGGCAACCCGCTCGACGAGAAGACGCTGATGGGTCCGCTGATCGACGAGGACGCAGTCACCATGTTCGAGAACGCGGTCGCGACCGCGAAGGAACAAGGCGGCGAAGTCCTGACCGGCGGCTCGCGCCACGCTGCTGGCGGAGACTGCGAAGGTGGCCACTTCGTGCAGCCGACGATCATCCGTGCGAAGCACACGATGCCACTCGTCTGCGAAGAGACCTTCGCTCCGATCCTCTACGTCATGCCGATCGACTCGGTCGAGCAGGCAATCGAGATTCAGAACGACGTCCCGCAGGGACTCAGCTCGTCGATCTTCACGAACGACGTTCGTGAGGCAGAACGCTTCCTCTCCGCGGTCGGCTCCGACTGCGGTATCGCCAACGTCAACATCGGCACCTCCGGCGCCGAGATCGGCGGCGCGTTCGGCGGCGAGAAGGACACCGGCGGTGGCCGCGAGTCAGGCAGCGACTCCTGGAAGGCCTACATGCGCCGCCAGACCAGCACCGTGAACTGGGGCAAGGACCTGCCGCTCGCGCAGGGCATCCAGTTCGGCTGAGACGAGGTCGCTCCGCACCGGTCGGCAGGGCGAGCGCCTGAGCCGCGCCCCCCTCACCGGTCGGGGCGCTAGACTGCGAGAATCGTCCCCAAGGCCCATTCATGCTCAGTCGCTCCACCCTGATCGTGCTCACCACGGTCTCGATCGCCCCCACAATCGCCGCTCAACCCACGCCCGCCGGCGGCACAAGCCAGCTGCCGGTCACTGCCAACTCGCCGCTGAGCGCACTCGAATCCGATCGCGCAGCCTCCATCCTGTTCGACCTCGACGTGTTGAACCCGAACGGGATCACCATCGAGACGATCGATCTCACCGTCGCTCCCGTCATGGGCACGAACGGGCTCGACCGCTCGATCGACGGGACTCTCGACCTCTACGTCGTGTCCGACCCGACCGCGACAGTGGTCAACAACTTCACCGTCGGTCTCGGCGGTACGTTCCTGACCAACCCAGCGCTCACCTGGCCAAGCAGCCCGACCGCGACGGCAGAAGTTCGACAAGACATCAGTCAGGGACCTGATTCTGCGCGCGCATTCCTACACGACGGACTCACGCTCGCTCCCGGACGACACGCGATCGCGATCGTCTGGAACCTGGCCCGCCCGGTTTGGTTTCCCGTAGACCCCTCGAGTCCAGCGACGGCGAACCCGGACGTGTCGATGCAGTTCGGCTACGTGCTTCGCAGTACGGTTTCTGGGGGCTCGATCGGGGGACTCGACGACGTTCGAGTCCCGATGACGCTGAACTACGTCGCCGGGAGCAGTTCGTTCGCCACTCTCGAACCACTCGGATCCAACTGCCCCCTGGACAACGATCCGTTCTTGGCATTCGAGAGCTTCAACTACGAACAGAGCAAGACGCCCGATCTCGAGGGCCTATCGATCTTGTTCACGCCAGTGGCAACCGGGTACGAGATCCGCCGGCTCTCGGACCAGTACATCCCGGTCACTGGCAGCGGGATCCTGGTCGGATTGTCGGGGGGAACGCGACGGCTGTCGCTTCCGCTTCAGCTGCCGTTGAGCTTTACAGCGCTGGGCACCACGACATCCGAAGTTCTCGTCGATCTGAAGGGTGGCGTGCGACTCGGCACGTCTTCGCTGCTGGCGCCATACGTCTTCAACCCGACTGCGAATCCTGGAGCCCTGTTCGACGGAGACCCAGTGATCAGTGCCGGCTGCGACTACACCCACGAAAACCTGACGACGCTTCACCACATCTCGTACGACGTCATCGATGGGCAAGCCGTATTCACTTGGTTCGACCTGCGCGAGCGGATCGGCTTGACCGATCGACACACGACTCAAGTCGTACTCCGGCCAGACGGCTCATTCCTTCTGACGTTCGAGGACTACTCCCCCAGATGGCCCGCGGTCGTCGGAGTCTCCTCCGGCGCGAGCGCTCACGCGCTCTCCTTCCTCGGCCGGCTCCGGCAAACGGACTTCTCGGCCCTGACCGGGCTAGGAGTCAACACCGGGGTTGAGACCGCCGGCATCCGAAGTTTCGCGGAGAGCCGCCCGATCCTCGGTGGCACGTTCGAGGTCGGCGTCGAAGGTCAGACGCTCATCGCGTCCGGACTACTGATCGGGTTCTCGGACCCGATGGCGATCCTGCCATCGATCGGAAACTTCGCCTGTGCGCTTCGGAGCTCGGGTGAGGTCTACGCACCACTGAGCAGCGGATCGACGCACGCAACGGTCGCACTCCCGCTCCCGTCCATGCCGACACTCGCCGGTCAGGAGATCTTCGTTCAGGGTGTGGATCTCGACACGACCGGCACCTCTCCGTTGGGCCTGATCTTCGGCAACGGTCTACGCGCCACGCTCGGCGCTTACTGACCAGCCAGCCGGTCAGCTGTTCGTGCAGTGCGCCTGAGCTCGCCGGGTCGCACCGTGGAGGATCGCGCTCGCGAGCCCCTTCTCCGCGAGGGACTCGAGTTGTGCGAAGCCCGACTTGTCGCGCACCTCAGTGCCGAGGCTGGTCTCGGCTCCGATCGTGACGAGCGACTCCAGGTCCTGCTCAACCATGTCGGGAGCACCTTCGATTCGAAGACGGGTGAAGCCCTGATCGACGAGCGCCGACGCGCGATCCATCGAAACCTCGTCGAGGACGACGACACTGCGGAAGCGCATCTCTTCAGGGATCGACTCCAACGCGTCCCCAGCTCCGAACACGGCGCAGTCCGCACCCGAGGCCAGAAGCTCCAGCGCTTGCTCCGGCGAAGAACCTCGGGCCTCGACTTCCAGAGGAAGGCCTCGCTCGGCAAATCCCTCGACGAGGGCCTTCCGTTCGTTCGGCTCGGCGTCGAGGTGGAAGAACTCGGCACCGAAGTCCCGAAGCGTACGCACGGCTTCGAACACATCCGCGAACAGGCAGTGGCCGTCGACCGGATCGACGACCTTGCCCTCACAGACCAAGAGGCTCGGAATCAGGATCATGGATCGCTCCCGATCTCCGATCGGCGATTCGGCCTCCGGACTCGAGCCAGGGCGGCGAGCCTTCCAAGACCGAGAACCCTCCGAGCACCTGGCGCGGGAACCCCCGAGGTGGAGGGGAGTGGGCCATACTGGATTCGAACCAGTGACTTCCAACGTGTGAAGCTGGCGCTCTAACCAACTGAGCTAATGGCCCGCTCAGATCCTCGGCTCGCGCCGGGCCGAGTATTGAAGCGACTGGCCTCGGCACCGGTCAACCGCGAGTCGGAGACCCTCGCGCAAAAACCTCCGCTGAGAAGGGCGCCTCGGCGCCGCGGACCACCCCGAGACGCCGGAACCGGCCCCTGGAGCCCCTCAGCCCCTTTCCGAGACCCCTGACTCGCTGAAGGTCCGATCGCCTCACGCACGGGTGCCGGAACCGCCGATATCTCCGAGGTCGAGACCCGCGACCCGAGATGATGCACGCCGCCACACTGCTCGCCCTCACCAGCCTCCTGACGCCACAAGATCCGGCTCCCACGACCGCGATCCAAAACGCTGCGGCGATGCCTTCGGGCAGTTCGTTCGCGGTGTCGGTTGCGGACCTGAGGGATCGAGACTCCGAGACCGCCAACCGCCTCCGCACTTCGCTGCTGGCCCTGCGCGGCAAGCCCCAGGTGCGCAGCTGGCTCTCGCCGCTGTTCGAGATCGCCCGCGACGAGTGGAACGCAACCGAGAGCCAGATGTTCGGCTGGCTCGAGTCGGGCTTCAGTCTCGCGACGACCGACGACTCCCAGCTGGTGTTGATCCTGAGCACCGACCTCGAGCCGTCGACCGAACTGCCCCGCTCGGTCTCGATCCCGGTCGGCGAAGGCTTCGCCGAGGCCTACCTTGGCCGCCGCGGCTCGACAATCGTGCTCGGATCGGACATCGAGATCACCGCGGACGCGCTGGACCAGATCGGCTCGACCACGACCGGCCTGGCCGCGACCGAGAACTTCCAGTCGTTCTCCGATCACGTACTGGTCACGGAGTCGATGGAACCGTTGCTGACGATGTTCGCGCCAGGCGGCGGAGCGGACGGACGCACGAGCACCGGGTTCCTGCTCACCGACGACGAAGGTGAATCGCGACTCACGACGCTGATCGGCTTCGGCCCCGAGTCGATCGACTCGGTTGCGACCGGCCTGACGACCACCTCTCAACTCGGCGAGATGGTCACCGGCCGCTTCGCCACGACCGGGGCGGGCCCGGCGATGGCGATGCGCATGTCGGCCGAGGACTGGTTGGAAGCGACACAACAGAGTGCACCGATCTGGAGCCAGGCCGCACAGGCGATGTTCGGAGACTCCGGATCGCTGACGGGGGCACAAGCCTCTGACCTCGAACCGTTCGTCTCGTCGCTCGGTTCGTTCGTCGCGGTCACCCGCACGGAAGCAGGCTTCTTCACGAGCATCGAAGTCTCGAACGCCACGCGGTTCGCCGAAGTCTTCGCGCAGGCGGGTGCGGAGTCGACGAACGACGCCTTGGTCACCGACAACGGCCTGCACCTACGCCTCGTCGACGGAGCACTGACGATCGCCACAACCGCGACCGACTCGGAGCGCTCCGCGAGCATCACGGACGACGAACTCTCGCGCGGGCGCACCGTGCTGCAGAACTCGGCCACGGACAGCCAGGTGATCGTCACCGGCACCGGCCTCGGTGTTTCGGCAGTCCTGACGATCGTTCCGCAGACCCTGCAAGACTGGTTCCTCGACTTCGAGAGCTCGATGGACCTCGCTGACGCGGAGCTTCGCGCCGACGGCCGCGGCGTGACCATCCGCCGTGAGGGCAACACGAACGCGGTGTTCGAACTCCTGCAGTTCGCATCGGATCGATTCGACATCGAGACTGCCTCAAGGATTGCGGCGAACGGCGAGTCGACCGAAGCCGCACTCCAACCGTCGGAAGAAGCCGATTGGATCGCGCGTCTGCGCGAAGTCGAGGCCGAGGGCAACTCTCCCGAAGCGCTCGCGAGCCTACTCAGCACGCCTTCGGATCTGGTCAACGCGCGCGCCGCATGGCTCCTCGCTCAGCACCCCGACCGCATCGCCGCGCCGGCTCTCGCCGCGGCCCTGCAGAGCGATTCGAAGCCGCTGCGCCAGAACGCGATGATCGCGCTCTGCGGACTGAAGAAGAAGGCGCCGATTCAGACCATGCGGGAGGCGCTCGAGCACGACGACGTCACGATCCGCGGGCTGGCCGCCCAGTTCCTCGGTCGTCACGGCCAGGCGATGGATGCGACGCTGCTGTTCGAGCTGATCGACCGCACCGACGTGCCGGGCCCGGACCGCACCGCAGCAATCCTCGCGCTGGCCGATCGTCGGGCGGCCCAAGACGTCGTCCGCGCGGCGAGCGCGATCGAGTCGCCGAGTGACGAGGAAGAGCGCGCACTGGCCTTCGCGCTGCAGTCGACGAGCCAGGACCTCGGTTCTGAGGACGAACTCGCAAGCCTGCTCGACCTGCTCGCCCACGACGCGACCCTGGTGCGTCGCTACGCGATCGAACGACTCGGTCAGCTCGGCGACCCGCGCGCCGTCGACTCGCTCGAGCGCCGTCTCGGTACCGAATCGGACGCACTGCGCCCGAAGGTCGAGGCCGCTCTGACCGCGAGCCGAGGCGTCGAGACGACCCAGACCCTGCCCAACCTCGCGAGCGAGGACAACCTGATCCCAGTCGCAGCCGGCGGCGGAGTGTTCGTCCTGGCCCTCGTCACGATTTTCCTGTTGTCACGCCGCCGCCGACAGGCGGTGCTGAGCAGCGGGAACGAGGATTTCGGAGACGACCTCTCCGACGAGGAACTCGACGCCGAGTTCGATGAGGACTACGACGAAGAGTACGAAGGAGACTTCGAAGACGACCTCGCCGACGACGCCGAGTTCTGGCCCGAAGACGAAGACGTCGAGGACGGAGAGTTCGTCGACGAGTCCGAGTTCGACGAGCAGCGCCGCTGAGCGTGCTCAGTCGGCCTGGTGCTCCCGCAGAACCGGGAGCGTCACGATCTCGAGTGCGGCCTCATGGGTCGCCTCGAGCTTGACGAGCGGAGCGCATCCCGCTCGCTGCGCTTCGAGCCAACGGCTCGCGCAAAGGCACCACGAGTCGCCCGGATTCAGCCCCGGAAAGCCGTACTCCGGCCGCGGCGTCGACAAATCGTTGCCACGCGACTTCGAGAACTCGAGGAACTCGGCGGTGACCTCGGCGCAGACCGTGTGCGAGCCGTGATCGTGCTCCCCGGTCCGGCAACAGCCATCGCGGAAGAAGCCGGTCATCGGATCGACGCTGCAACCCTTGAGAGGTTGGCCGAAGACGTTGCGCTCGGTGTGGGTGGACTCGGTCATGTTCGACTTCCGTACTCGATCACGACCTCACCCCTTCACCACGAAGTTGACGATCTTCCCGGGCACGTAGATCTCTTTGACGACCTCCTTGCCCTCGAGGCGTGAGGCGACCGCTTCGCGTGCTGTCGCCAGCACGTCGTCTTTCGACGCATCCTTCGCCACCTCGATCGTTCCGCGGACCTTGCCGAGCACCTGCACGGCCATCTTGACCGTGTCGTCGACGAGCAGTTTCGGGTCGGTGTCAGGCCAGGCGCTGTAGGCCAGCTGGCCTTCGCCACCGAGGCGCTCCCACAGTTCTTCTCCGAGGTGCGGCGCGAACGGCGAGACGATCTGTGCGAAGCGCAGCATCTGCGAACGCGTCAGCGCCTTCGCCTTCTTGGTCGCGTCGTTAACGAAGATCATCATCGCGGCGATCGCCGTGTTGAACGCCATCCGCTCGATGTCCTGCGTCACCTTTTCGATGCAGCGGTGCAGAGCCTTCTCGAGATCCGCGTTGGGATCACGCTCTTCGGTCAGGTGCGCATGCACGACTCCATCAGCGGACTCCTCCGGAACACACAATCGCCACACGCGGCCCAGGAATCGGTGCACACCGGGCACGTCCTTCTGGTTCCAGGGCTTCGGGTCCGCGAGCGGCCCCATGTACATCTCGTAGAGGCGGAGCGTGTCCGCGCCATACTCCCGGACGACCTCGTCGGGGTTCACGACGTTGCCGTAGCGCTTCGACATCTTCGTGACGATCTGCTTGAGCGGTTCGCGGGTCTCCTTGTGGACACTCTTGCCGTCGTCGGCCTCCTCGACCTCGGCGACCGGCACGGTCGCACCACGCTGATCCTCGAACGCGAAGCTCAGGATCATTCCTTGGTTGAACAGCTTGTGGAACGGCTCGTCGACCGGACACAGACCGAGGTCGTGCAGCACCTTGGTCCAGAAGCGCGAGTAGAGCAGGTGACCAACGGCATGCTCGGTGCCGCCGACGTAGAGGTCGACCGGCAACCAGTAGTCCGCCGCTTCCTTCGAGCAGAACTCGGCCTGGTTCTTCGGGTCGCAGAAGCGCAGGAAGTACCAACTCGAACCGGCCGCCCCCGGCATCGTGTTCGTCTCCCGCTTGCCCGCAGCACCCGATGGCGCGGTCGTGTTCACCCACTCGGTCGCACGCGCGAGCGGCGACTCCGGCTGTCCGATCGGACGGAAGTCGTCCATCAGCGGCAACTCGAGTGGCAGCTGGTCGTCCGGCAGGAGTTCCACACCACCCTCGGTGTGCACGACCGGGAACGGCTCGCCCCAGTAGCGCTGCCGCGAGAACAACCAGTCGCGGATCCGGAACTGCACGCGTGGCCCCGCCAGATCCTTCGCGGCGAGCCAGTCGACAACAGCTTGCTTCGCGTCAGAAATCGACTTCCCAACCAGGTCCAGGCCGTCGCAGCGGTTGACTTCTGAGTAGCAGGCCTCGCCGGTCCAGCAGGCCTTACCTTCGCGCACCGCCTGATCATGATCCGGCTCACCAGTGTCCGGCGCGAAGATCGGTGGCACCGGAATGCCAAGCGTTTCGCAGAACTCGAAGTCCCGCTCGTCACCAGCCGGCACGGCCATGATCGCACCGGTGCCGTAGCCGACGAGCACGTAGTCCGCGACCCAGATCGGCAGCTCGCCTCTCGGATCGCCGTCTTCGAAGAGCGGGTTGCGAGCGACAGCCCCGGTGAAGACACCTGTCTTCTCCTTACTCAGCTCGGTCCGCTCGAGCTCGCTTTTCGTCGCAGCCTTCTGCACGTAGGCATCGATCTCCTGGCGCTTTTCCGCCGTAGTGATCGCCGCCGTGAGAGGATGCTCGGGAGCGAGCACCAGGAAGCCCGCACCAAAGAGCGTGTCGGGCCTGGTCGTGAACACCGAGACCTGAGCCTCGTGCCCGACGACCGGAAAGCGGATCTCGGCGCCTTCGCTGCGGCCAATCCACTCCCGCTGCTGCGCTTTGAGCGAGTCGGACCAATTGACCTGGTCGAGACCGCCGAGCAGTCGATCGGCGTAGTCGGTGATCTTCAGCATCCACTGCGGCAGTGGACGCCGTTCACAAGGGTGGTTGCCACGCTCGCTCCGCCCATCGACGACCTCGTCGTTCGCGAGCACGGTGCCGAGTGCCTCGCACCACCAGACCGGCGCGTTCGAGACGTAGGCGAGCCCCTTCTCGTGAAGCTTCTTGAAGATCCACTGAGTCCACCTGAAGTAGTCCGGATCGCTCGTCGCGAACTCCCGACTCCAGTCGTAGCTGAAGCCCAGCATTTTCAGCTGGCGGCGGAAGTTGTCGACGTTCTCGCGAGTCGTGTCGGCCGGATGGCGACCGGTCTGGATGGCGTACTGCTCAGCTGGCAGGCCAAAAGCGTCCCACCCCATCGGGTGCAGGACGTTGTGTCCGGTCATCCGCTTGAAGCGGGAGACGATGTCCGTCGCGGTGTAGCCCTCGGGGTGCCCGACGTGCAGGCCAGCGCCCGACGGATAGGGAAACATGTCCAGCGCGTAGAACTTCGGCTTCGAGCCATCGAAGTCTGCATCGCCGGGGTTAGGGGTCCGGAAGATGTCGTGCTGTTCCCAGAACGCCTGCCACTTCGGCTCGATCGTCTCGGGTCGGTAGGTCTGTTTCTGCTCGGACATGACGGAGCCATCCCCGGGCCTCTCCGAGCGAGGAGGGGAGGGCCTCGGGTCGCGGGCGCGGCAGTATGACCGCCCGATCCCCGGCAGACCACGGGAACCGAGCCCGTTCGGAGTCACCGTGACGGCCAGTCCACGCGCAACCAGCGTGAGCACCCCGGCTGGAGCGCACCGGAGGCGGCCGAAGCCTGAGTTCGAGGCCGATCGCAGGGGGACGGGATCTGACCTGAGCAAGATCTGCACGCCTCACATCGGAAAGGCCGCGGCCTACTAACTGGTCGACCGAGGTCTCGGAACGATCGGAAGCACCGAGAAATCGGTCCGGGAGACCCAGGCCTCCACGAGAGTCCAAGATCAGGACTCCGCTGTGAATCCGTGAGCCCGGACCGACGAACGCGCGTTGTCGTCCGCAGGTCTGATTTCCTCTCGCCCTCACCAGAACACCGTCTTCCCGGCCCGAACGGAGCTTCCGAAGCACGCTCGCGGCCCAACCGGCTCGAGAAGCCAGGGAGAAGTCGGTAACGCGGGTGGACGCGGGGATATCAGACCTGTTGGATCGGATCCGGGGTTTCTTCGGAAGGCACGGATCCTTGGGTAGTTTTCCTACGTCCACCCCTCGCACCGCAACGTCCGCCGAACCCCCGGCGCGCGGTGTGTTCCCTGTACAGAACCCCTCATTCCTAATGCGAGCTCTGATCACTCTGGCGGCCGCTGCCGCTTTCACTGTTGCCGCGTCGGCCCAGGCCACGCCACTGCAACTCGACCGCGGCTTCGGCCTCGGCGGCGCGTTTACGTCTGGCGCTGCTGACGTCACCGCCTACTTCGACCTCGACGTCACGGATCCGGCTGGAATCACGCTGTTCCAGATCGACCACCACATGAACTTCGTGGCGGGCACGGTCCTGGACTACGACATCCGCGTCTCGCTGACGACGGGTGGCACGTTCCTGAACAACGAGACGAACGCCGCCTTCTGGCCGGTCGATCCGGACGTTTCGGGCACGATGACCTCGGGCGGCGCTGGCCTTCCTTCGCCGGGCCCGATCCCGGGTGGCCTGTTCCTCCCGATGGGCCAGCACTCGATGGCCATCACCTACCCGGCGAGCAACCCGATCTTCCTCCCGAACCCGGGCACGATGGGTGCCGTTTCGAACGCCGAGCTGGCCTTCAGCGGTGGATCCTTCGGCGCTCCGTTCCTCGGCGCCCCGTTCAACGCACCGGGCGCCTTCCTCTGGCAGGGCACCTTCAACTACTTCTCCGGCAACGTCCCGGTCGCCTCGGCCGTCTCGTTTGGCGATGAGTGCCCGGCCTTCAACGACGCGACCTTCGTCGTTGACCAGTTCAACCCGGCCGCTGGCGCCCCGGCGGACCTGACCGGCAGCTCGATCAGCTTCGCGCCGAACGGCACGGGTGGCTACAACGTGTCCGGCGACGGCACGGGCAGCGGCTTCGTCGCCCCGAGCGGCGCCGCCACGGTCCTGATGCTCGGCGACGACGCCCTCTCGGGACCGATCACGCTGACCAACAACGTGACCGGCCCTGGAGGCGTCACGACGAACATGATCGAGATCGACTCGAACGGCCGAATCCTGTTCGACACGACCGCGAACGTCGCGACCGTCGGTGGCCCTCAGATCGGTGACATCGTGACTTCGGTCTCGAACGTCCAGATCGGTGCGGACTACGACCCGAGCATGGGTGGCACGGTCACGGTCGAAGAGATCGGCAGCGACGTCGTCGTGACCTGGGACGCCGTCCCGGAGTTCGGCCAGATCTCGACTCTCACGACCCAGATCGTCCTGGACGCGGCGGGCAACATCACCCTCCGCTTCGACAACTACTTCCCGGTGGCTCTGTCGAACGTCGGTCTCGCCCAGGGCGTCGGCTTCTCGGACCTCGCCCCGGCGCTGTTCGCGACCGACCTCTCTGGCGTCATCGCCATGCCGATCGACACCGGAACGAACTCGATTGGCGTCCGCGCCGACGCGACGTCCTTGCCGATCCTCGGCGGCAGCCTCGACGTCCAGTTCTCGCAGGTCCCGGCGACCGCGATCGGCACCTTCCTGCTGCTCGGCTTCAGCAACCCGGGCCTCGACCTGACCGCCCTCGGCGCGCCAGGCTGTGTCCTGCGCTCGGCCGGCGAAGCGACCCTCCCGGTCGCCAACCCGGACCTCCCGCAGGTCACTCCGATCCCGAACCTGCCGGGCCTCGCTGGCCTGACCCTGTTCCTCCAGGGAGCGGCTCTGGACCCATTCGCCGGCAACCCGTTCTTCATCTCGCTGGCGAACGGCATCGAAGCCACGATTCAGGCTCAGTGATTGAGCTCGGTCGCCCGCAGGGTGACCGAACCTGACGCTGACCGCCTAGCGGTCGGCTCTCCACGCCGCGCGACCTTCGGGTCGAGCGGCGTTTGCGATTTCGAGCGGATCACGCGGACTGGTCACGCGCGCCGATCGCGACGCGAGTCGCTCGAGCGGCGCTCGCGAACCGTCGACAGCATGGGATGATCCGCGAACAGCGCGTCGCCTTGCGGCCCAGCGTCCTCCGATCAGTCCATCTTCTCGAGTTTCGGACTCGCCGAATGTTTTTTTCGCGGTCGACGGATCAGGGACCACCCGGCGTGCGTCCAACCTAGTTGGATTCCTGGGCCCTGCCCCAGTTTCCGCTTCCTCCACTGCAACCCCTGCTCAGGAGCAAAATGCGTTCTCTGATCTCTCTGACGGCGATGGCCGTCCTCGCCGGAGGTGCCGCCGCCCAGGCGACTCCGAACACTCTTTCGACGGGCTTCATGCCTACGTTCTTTTCGGGTGCGGTCGACACGACGACGTACTTCGATCTGACGGTCACCGACCCGGCCGGCATCACGCTGTTCGACATCGGCCACAACCTAAACTTCGCGGCCGGTCAGACGACCAGCTGTGAGGTCTACGTGGTGGACATGGCCGAAGCCGGTGGTGTGACCCCGACCTTCCGCGGCAACGAATTGATCCCGGCCTTCTGGGACAACGACCTCGCCACGCCGGAGCTAGAGCCCGACTTCGCCTCTTCGATCGCGACCGCCGGCGCCAACCTGCCGTCGCCGGGGCCGATCCCAGGCGGCTTCTTCCTCGCGCCGGGCACCTACGCGATCGCCATCACCTACAACGACGGCGCCCCGCTCTACACGACCTTCTCGGGTGCCAACGGCATGTTCTCGGACGCGAACCTCGCGTTCGACGGCGGCTCGGTCTCGCCGGGTCGTTTCGCTGGCGGCCTCTTCGGCGCCTCGGGCGCTCGCATCTGGAACGGCGACATCAACTACTTCTCGGGCAACGTCCCGGTCGCCAAGGCGGTCTCGTTCGGCGATGAGTGCCCGGCGTTCAACGACGCCTCGCTCGTCATCGAGCAGTTCAACGCTGCCGGCGGTGCTCCGTCGGACATCAGTGGCACCGAGATCTGCTTCACCCCGAACGGCCAAGGCGGCTACACGGTCACCTCGACTGCCGGTAGCAACTACCAGGCTCCGTCCGGCGCCGCGACGGTCCTGATGCTGGGCGACGACGTCCTGTCCGGTCCGCTCATGCTGGCGAACGCGGTCACCGGCCCTGGTGGCACCACGGTCACCTCGATCGAGATCGACTCGAACGGCCGCGTGCTGTTCGACACCACGGCAAACGCCGCCACCATCGGTGGTCCGGGCGTTGGCGACTTCCTGAACTCGGTCTCGAACGTGCAGATCGGTGCGGACTACGACCCGAGCGTCGGTGGCACCGTCACGATCGAAGAGATCGGCACGGACGTCCTCGTCTCGTGGGACGCGGTCCCTGAGTTCGGCCAGCCGTCGACCTTCACGACGCAGATCGTTCTGAACGCCAATGGCGTCATCAAGTTCCGCCTGGACAACTACTTCCCGGTCGCCGTCTCGAACGTCGGTGTCGCGCAAGGTGTCGGCTTCTCGGACTTCGCAACGGTCGTTCCGGCGACCGACCTCTCGGCGACCGCCATGGCCGCCGTCGACACGGGCATGAGCTCGATCGGCATCCGCGCGACCGCGCTGACGACTCCGGTCCTCGGCTCCTCGCTCGACGTCGTCCTGGAGCAGGTCCCGCCGACCGCCATCGGCAGCTTCCTGCTGCTCGGCTTCAGCAACCCGGGCCTCGACCTGACCGCCCTCGGCGCGCCGGGCTGTGTGCTCCGCTCGAGCGGTGAGTCGACGATCCCGGCGATGACCGGCGGCGTCCCGAACGTCACGCCGATCCCGCCGCTGATGGGCCTCGCCGGCCTGCAGCTGTTCGTCCAGGCCGCGGCTCTGGACCCGGGCGCCGGCAACCCGTTCTTCATCTCGCTGGGCAACGGCATCGACGTCTGCATCCAAGCGCAGTGATCTAGCCGGCCTGGGTTCTCCCAGGCCTCTGCGGTCGCCCGCGGGGCGACCACTGGCCGGTCGTTGACTGCCGGCCTCGAGCGCCGCGCGATCGAAGATCG
>JBCBZB010000018.1:0-68237 GCA_039815565.1 Planctomycetota bacterium | reverse complement strand
CTGAGAGACTCTGGGGGGCTGAGACGTCAGATCTGACGCAGCCAGTGGTCCCACGAATCGGGGGTTCTCCCGGAGACCCGCTCGGGAAGCGGGTTGGAGGCGATCGCGCAGGTGTGTGTCTCGTTTGGACGGATTTCGAACAATTTGGCATTCGAAGCTCCGCCGCACTCGAAGCAGGGCTCGTCTCGATCGATCCGGAGGCTGACCGACTGGAGCCCGCCGGCGACGCCGGTTCCCGTGCACTTCAGCCAGGCTTCCTTCAGGGTCCAGATTCGCCAGAAGCGTTCGGCGACGATCTCGCCGTCGTCCGCCTGGCATTGCTGGAGCTCGGGCGCGGTGAGGAAGCGACGAGGATTGCGCGTCGGGGTCCGTCGATCGAGTCTCTCGGTATCGGTTCCGACCCGGCCCGTGCCGAGGACGGCGCAGGCGAGGCCGTCGGTGTGACTCCAGTTGCAGTCCGGAGTCGCCGCCGGATCGACGGCGTCGTGTCGCGGGATCGGCCGGTCGTGGGGCCCGAGCTCGAATCGCCAGTCCTCGGGCGAGGTTTGCGTCGCGTCCGCGAGGAGCCCGCGCGCGAGGAAGCGCGCGAGCAGGAACAATCGTCGGTCCGCATCTCGGACGAAGCGTTCCATCCGCTCCTGCTCTTCGGGCTGGAGCCAGTGCCGCGAGGTCTCAGCGGCACGCTCGCTGCGGTCGCCGATCGTCGGCAGCCACGCGAAGAGCAGGGGGGCGGTCACGCGAGCGTGACCGAGTTGTCGAGGTAGACGTCCTGGATCGTGTGGAGCAGCTTGATGCCCTCGTCCATCGGACGCTGGAACGCCTTGCGACCCGAGATCAGGCCCATACCACCGGCGCGCTTGTTGATGACGGCGGTCTTGGCTGCTTCCTGGAAGTCGTTCTCACCGGATGCGCCACCCGAGTTGATCAGCGGGGCGCGGCCCATGTAGTTGCTCGCGATCTGGTAGCGGCAGAGTTCGATCGGGTGATCGCCAGGAGTCAGGTCGCTGTAGACGTTCTCCTTGGTCTTGCCGAAGCCGATCTTCTCGAAGCCGCGGTTATTCTCCGGCAGCTTCTGCTTGATGATGTCGGCTTCGATCGTGACGCCGAGGTGGTTCGCCTGGCCGGTCGTGTCGGCGGCCGCGTGGTAGTCGACGCCGTCCTTCTTGAAGCCGCCGTTGCGCAGGTAGCACCAAAGGACGCAGACCATGCCCAGTTCGTGAGCTCGGGCGAAGGCTTCCTGGACCTCACGCAGCTCGTCCATCGACTCCTCGGAACCGAAGTAGATCGTCGCGCCGACGGCGGTCGCGCCGAGCTCGAACGCCTGCTCGACCTGGGCGAACATGACCTGGCGGAACTTGTTCGGGTAGGTCATGAGCTCGTTGTGGTTGAGCTTGACCATGAATGGGATCCTGTGCGCGTACTTGCGGCTGACGGCGCCGAGGACGCCCAGCGTCGAGGCGACGGCGTTGCAGCCACCCTCGATCGCGAGCTTGACGATGTTCTCCGGATCGAAGTAGATCGGGTTCGGGGAGAACGACGCGCCCGCGGTGTGCTCGATGCCCTGGTCGACCGGCAAGATCGACACGTAGCCAGTGCCTGCGAGGCGGCCGTGGTTCAGCATCGACTGGAAGTTGCGCATCACCTGCGGCGAGCGGTCGCTGACCGACACGACGCGGTCGACGAAGTCCGGACCGGGGACGTGCAGGACGTCCTTGCTGAAGCCCTTGGCTTGGTAGGTGAGGAGGGACTCGGCTTCCGCGCCGAGCAGTTCTTGCAGGTTGGTCATGTCAGTGCTGGCCTCGAACGGGCGTAGCGGGTTGGAGATAGGAATTCTGGCCCGTTGCCTCGAGGACACGCTGCCAGATGGGATCGGTCGTTCGGATACGTCGTGGGACGCGGATGGCCTCGGGAAGCGGGACGTGCACGAAGTGCTGGTTGATGTGCCCGATCATCAGGCCGCTCCGGCCGGTCATGGCCGCGTGGACGGCATGCTGGCCGAAGATGTGGCAGAGCTCGGCGTCGAAGCCGCGCGCCGGCACGCTTCGGATCATGTAGCTCGGGTCGATGTACTTCAGCGACAGAGGCTTCTGCTTCTTCGCCATGTGCTCCTGAATCTTCTTCTTCAGGAACGGGCCGATGTCGGCGAGCTTCACGTTGCCGGAGGCGTCGAGTTCTCGCTCCGAGTCGCCCAGCATCAGGTCTTGGCCGAAGCCCTCGGCGACGACGAGCACCGCGTGACGCCGGCGATCGAGGCGGCGTTCGATAGCGTCCAGCAGGCCGCCCGGCCCTTCGAGCGGAATCGGGCACTCCGGCACCAGGCAGAAATTGACGTCCGTGCGGGCCAGGGTGGCCGCGGCGGCGATGTAGCCCGCGTGTCGGCCCATCAGCTTGACCAGTCCAACTCCGTTGAGAGTCGCTTGCGCTTCGAAGTGCGCGCTGGTGATCGCCCGCGTGGCCTCGTCGACGGCGGTCGTGAACCCGAACGAGCGCTCGACGTGTTGGATGTCGTTGTCGATCGTCTTCGGCACGGCGACGACGGAGATCGGCAGCCCGCGTTCCCGCAGCCGCTCTTCGATTGCCCAGGCGCCGCGTAGGGTTCCGTCGCCGCCGACGCAGAACAGAACGTTGCGGTTGTGGCGCACCAGGGAATCGATCATCTCGTCGATGTCCTGGGGGCCGCGCGAGGTGCCGAGCATCGTGCCGCCGCGGCTCATCGCACCGACGAATGCGTCGGGGGTAAGGGGGATCGGGGGCTCCGGCGGCGCTGCGGTCAGACCGGTGTAGCCGTAGCGGAATCCGAGCACGTCTTCGCAGCGGTAGTGGTGCCAGAGGGTGAGCACCAGGGCGCGGATGACGTTGTTGAGGCCAGGGCAGATGCCACCGCAGGTGACGATTCCGGCCTGCGCCTGTCCGGGCGCGAAGTGCAGGCGGGCACGTGGCCCGGCCTGTTCGAAGCTCGGAGGCATCCGAGCGTCGCGGATGTCCTCGTGGATGTCCGCGGACTGTGCCGAGCGGAGGATCCGGCACGAGTCGGAGACGAATCGAGTCGTCTCCGCGGCGAGCGGGGAGTCGTGGTCCGTCCCGCCGAGTCGGCGGAGATCCTGGTCAAGCTCGTCAGCGGCCATTCGAAGTCGATCTCGAAGCTGCCAACCCGCTTGGCGTCTTGCCGTGGTCCAGGATCTCGGGGCCCGAAGTCAGATCCGCGGGCCAGCCTTGAGGATTCGCTCGCTCGAACCGTCGGCGAACTGCTCGAAGTTCTTCGCGAAGAGTCCGGCCAGGTGCTTGGCCTTGTCGTCGTAGGCCGCCTTGTCCGCCCAGGTGTTCTTCGGCACCAGGACTTCTTCCGGCACATTCGCGCACTGGGTTGGGATCACCAGGCCGAACAGCTCGTCCGTGACGGTCGGTGCGTCCTTGAGCGAGCCATCGTGGATCGCGTCGATGATCGCGCGGGTCCACTTCAGACTCATTCGTTCGCCGACGCCGTGCGGGCCACCGGACCAGCCGGTGTTCACGAGCCAGGCCGTCGAGCCGTGCGACTCGATCCGCTCGGCGAGCAGCTCGGCGTACTTGGACGGATGCCAGACCATGAAGGCCGCGCCGAAGCAGGCCGAGAAGGTGGCCTGGGGTTCGGTGACGCCCATCTCGGTACCGGCGACCTTTGCCGTGTAACCCGAGATGAAGTGATACATCGCCTGGTCGGGGGTCAGCTTGCTGACCGGCGGCAGGACACCGAAGGCGTCGCAGGTCAGAAAGATCACGTTGCGCGGGTGGCTGCCGACGCAGGGGATCTTCGAGTTGGGGATGAACTCGACCGGGTAAGAGACGCGCGTGTTTTCGGTGATCGAGCCGTCGTCGTAGTCGACGACACGCTGGGCTTCGTCGTAGACGACGTTCTCGAGGACCGAGCCGTAGCGGATCGCATTGTAGATCTCGGGCTCCTTCTCCTCGGACAGGTTGATCGCCTTCGCGTAGCAGCCGCCTTCGATGTTGAAGACGCCTTCGTCGGTCCAGCAGTGTTCGTCGTCGCCGATCAGCTTGCGGTGCGGGTCGGCCGACAGCGTGGTCTTGCCGGTGCCCGACAGGCCGAAGAAGATCGACACGTCGCTCGCGTCTTCGCCTTCGTTCGCCGAGCAGTGCATCGAGAGCACGCCTTGCTTCGGCATCAGGTAGTTCATGATCGTGAACACACCCTTCTTCATCTCGCCCGCGTACTGCGTGCCGAGGATGACGAATTCGCCGCGCTTGAAGCAGACGTCGACCGAGGTCGGGGACGTCATCTGGTTCGTCTTCGGGTTCGCCGGGAAGAGGCCCGAGTTGTAGACGACGTAGTCCGGGTCGCCGAACGACTCGAGCTGCTCCGCGGTCGGGCGGATCAGCATGTTGTGCATGAACAGCGCGTGGTAGGCGTTCAGGCAGATGATCCGGATCTTCTGGCGGTACTTCTCGTCCCAGCCAGCGAAGCCGTCGATCACGTAGAGCTGGTCGCGCGTGTTCAGGAAGTCCACGGCCCGCTGTCGGTTGATCTCGAAGATCTCCTCGCTGAGCGGCATGTTGACGTCACCCCACCAGACATCGTCGTGCACGTCCGGGCAATCGACGACGCGCTTGTCCTTCGGCGAACGCCCGGTCTTCTCACCGGAGCGGGCGACAAGGCCGCCAGACGCTAGGAGTTTGCCTTCGCCACGCAGGATCGCCTGCTCATAGAGCATGGAAGGCGATGCGTTGCGCAGCACGTTGGTGACGGAGATACCGTGTTGGGACAGGTCGAAGGACATGATCGGAGGGATCGGGGCGCGCCCACCTGGGGAGAGCCGATGGAATCTCGCGAGACCTTAGTGGCAGAGCGGGCTCGCCGCGACGGCGAATCGGACCGGGTTCGGACCCTTTGGCTGGCGTCGGGGGCCCCTGGCGGGGATCCTTCGGCGTGATGGCGCGTTTGGTCGGTGACGTGGGTGGGACGAACACCCGATTCGCCCTTTTTCTGGACTCCGGGTCGGACACCGACCCGAGCGGCCCTCCTGGGGTGTCGGCGGAGCCGGCGATTCAGCGGATCTACCCGTCCGATGACTCGCCCGACTTCGGCGTGCTGCTACGGCGGTTTCTCGATGAGGTTGCGGGCGCCTTGCCTGGGCAGACGGTCGAGCGAGCGTGTTTTGGTGTGGCAGGCCCGGTGCGCGACGGCATCTGTCGAGCGACGAATCTCCCCTTCGTGATCGATCGAGGCGAACTTCGGAAGGAGCTGGGCACGGACAAGGTCGTCGTCGTGAACGACTTCGCGCTCCAGAGTCGGGCCGCCCTGGCGCTCGGTCCGCAAGACTGGGTCGAGCTCGGTGGGCGGGAAGCTCGACCCGACGGGCCGATCGCAGTGCTCGGACCTGGCACCGGACTAGGGGTCGGCTACGCGGTTCCGATCCCGGGCGGAGGTTTCGAGATCCGAGCGTCGGAGGGGGGGCATCAAGAGTTCGCCCCCAAGAACGATCGCGAGCGTTTGGTCTACGACGAGTTGCGCGGCACCTACGGTCGGGTGTCAGTCGAGCGCGTCGCGTCTGGTCCAGGCCTCGAGACGATCGCCCGGGTCTTGTGTCTCAGCGACGACTGGCCACTCGCCGAACGGCAGAGCGCGCTCGAGGCGATCAAGACCTCGGACGATGCGCCGCGGTTGATCGGCGAGGCCGGGGCGGGGCTGATTCGGACAGATGGGTTGCCGGTCGCGGGCTCCCCGATCTTCCGAGCCGCGTTGGAGCTGTTCGCCGACGTGCTCGGAAGTTTCGCCGGCGACACGGCCTTGTTGCTCCTGAGTGAAGGAGGCGTCTACCTGGCGGGCGGTATTCCGCCGCGCATCGTCGAGTTCCTTCAGCAGTCGCGACTGCGTGAGTCGTTCGAGGACAAGGGACGGTTCTCTGCGTTGCTCGAGCGCATCCCGATCCGACTGGTGACGCGGGCCGACCCCGGGCTCCTCGGCGCGCTCTGGTTCACCGAAGACCTCTGACTACGGGGAATCCCCGGCTCGGAATCCGTCTTCAGGATCGGATCATCCCAATCCGTCAAGTCTCGACGCGATCCAGGACGAACCTATCGGAAGAGAGACGGAGTTGCAGACGCCACCGAAACCATCGAACGAGTCCTCGAGACTCCGGACCCTTCGCGACCTCGGTGTCCTGGACACGGAGACGGAACAGCGGTTCGACCGATTGACCCGGCTGGCCACCCGGCTGTTCGACCTCCCGATCGCTGCCGTGAGCCTGGTCGATCAGGACCGGCAGTGGTTTAAGTCGATCGCCGGTTTGGATGTCTGCGAGACCGGTCGCAAAGAGTCGTTCTGCGGGCACACGATCCTGACGCCGTCGACGATGGTGGTTCCGGATGCGACTCGTGATGCTCGGTTCGTAGGCAACCCTCTCGTTCTGGGTGATCCCAACATCCGCTTCTACGCGGGAACTCCGCTGACTGCACCCAACGGCAGTCGAGTTGGTACTCTCTGCGTGATCGATCGTGCCCCGCGGGAGTTCTCCACGCCCGATGTTCGGCTGCTCGAAGATCTTGCGCAGCTGGTCGAGCGTGAGCTGTTCTTCGCGGACATCGAAAGTGCGCGTGCTGCGGCCGAGTCTGCCAACGCGACGATGTCTGCGTTCGTTGCGAACGTCAGCCACGAACTGCGCAACCCGCTGCACGCGATTCTCGGTGGTCTCGAACTAATCGAGCAAGCTCCAGATCGCTTCGCCGATCTGGAGCTTCTCGAGTCGTTGACGGCGTCGTCTCGCTCTCTGCTGACTTTGATCAACGATGTGCTCGATCTGTCGAAGATCCAATCTGGGCGGTTCGAGCTCGATCTACGTCCGTTCAATCTGAGCGAGTTCGTGCAGTCCGTCCGATCCGTTGCAGTCATCTCCGCGAACCAGCGCGGGCTTGATGTAAGGCGTCGCGTCGATGACTCACTCCCGACGATGGTGGTCGGTGACGAAGGCCGGCTTCGACAGGTGCTGATCAACCTGACCCACAACGCGATCAAGTTCACGCCGAGTGGATTCGTCGAGATCGCGATCGACGGGATCGGGCTCGGAAAAGACGGTCGCTCCCGCTTTCGATTCGCTGTGCGCGATACCGGCGTGGGGATGACCGAGGAACAATCCGCCCGGGTGTTCCATGCGTTCCAGCAAGCTGAGGCCACGACCTCCCGCGATTTCGGTGGGACAGGACTCGGGTTGACGATTGCGCAGGATCTCGTTGGTCAGATGGGCGGAGAGCTCACGGTCCGTAGCGAGCCTGGGGTCGGTACGACATTCGACTTCACACTCGAGCTGGAGGTTGCTGGACGAGAATCGGATTCCTCGGCCATCGACTCTGCCGTCGAAGAGGTTCGTGATCGTCCTCGGCGCGTGCTCGTCGTCGACGACACCGAGGAGAACCTGACGATCTTGTCGACGCAGCTCGGTGTGCTCGGGCACGAGGCGGTGTGTTGCGATTCGGGGCACGAGGCTCTCAGCAAGCTCAGGACCGAGAGCTTCGATCTGATCTTGACGGACCTGCAGATGCCTGAGATGGACGGCATCGAGGTCGCACGGCGAGTTCGGGGGCTGGATGGCAACGCGTCTGACACCCCTTTGGTGGTCGTCTCGGCGAGTCTCGGATCCGACGAGCGCAGGCTCTGCGCCGAGGCTGGGGCGACCGATTACGTCACGAAACCGATTGGACTCGCCGGGCTCTCCGCAGCGATCGAAGCGCACGCGAGACGAGCCGCTTCGAGGTCTGCGGACCCGTCTGGTTTCTGACCGGGGCGGACGAGGCGAATCCGGCGCCGAGTCCTTCGGTCGTGAATTCGGATTCGAGTGTGACCTATCCGCGCGATAGCCTCAGGCTCTCTCGCTGTCATGGGACTGTTCTCGAAACTCCGTGGCGAACTCGTCGACATCATCGAATGGCTCGACGACTCGCGTTCTACGCTCGTTTGGCGCTTTCCGCGCTACCACGATCAGATCAAGAACGGCGCACAACTGATTGTGCGACCGGGCCAGGTCGCCGTCTTCGTACGCGAAGGTCAGGTTGCCGACATCTTCGAACCGGGCACGCACAGGCTCGAGACGCGGAACCTGCCGATCCTGTCCACGATCATGGGTTGGAAGTACGGCTTCGACAGCCCGTTCAAGGCTGAGGTCTACTTCGTCTCCACGCGGACACTGACCGACCTCAAGTGGGGTACGCCGAACCCGGTCATGCTCCGCGACCCGGAGTTCGGTCCGATCCGGCTGCGAGCCTTCGGCACTTTCACACTCACCGCGCGCGATCCGAAGCGTTTGCTCGAAGAGCTTGTCGGGACCGACGGGGTGTTCGAAACCGATGAGCTGACCACGCTGATGCGCGGCGTGATCAATCAAGCGCTCGCCGATGTGCTCGGGTCGTCCGGCATGGCCGCACTCGACCTGGCGGGCAGCTACGAGGCTCTGGCCGAGAAGCTGCGCGAAGAAGTCTGCGAACGGATCGACGACGAGTACGGACTCGATGTGCCGCAGCTGTTCTTGGTCAACGTGTCGCTGCCGGAGGCCGTCGAAAAGGCGCTCGACACGCGAACGTCGATGGGCGTGATCGGCGACATGGGGCGCTTCCAGCAGTACCAGATGGGTCGATCGTTGACCGACCAGACCGGTGGTGGTGGTCCGGCGGCCGACGCGATGGGGCTCGGTGTCGGTCTGGCCATGGCGCAGCAGTTTGCCGGCACGCAGTTGCCCGGCAGCCCGATGGCTCCCGGTGCGACCGGCGGGATGGCTCCGCCGCCTCCGCCAGCACCGTCCGCCTGGCATACGGCGAGTGAGGGCCAGACCCAGGGGCCCTTCTCGATGCAACAACTGGGGCAGATGGTCCGGTCGGGTCAGCTGACTCGCGACACGATGGTCTGGACCTCCGGCATGAGCGGCTGGGCGAAGGCTGGAGAGCAGCCACGACTCGCGCCGCTGTTCGCCAGTTCGGCTCCGCCGCCTCCGCCACCGCCGGTCGGCTGATCGGCGCGGGCCCGCCCATCTCGCTGGTTCTCCTTCTCCCTGCCCTCGATGGCCAACACTCCGCCTCCGGTTCCGGGTCCCGACGGGGACGCGGCGCCGCCGCTCACCGATCCGAACCCGGCTGCGACTGCTCCGAGTACTCCGACGGACGACAAGGACGAGGTCCGGTTCTTCCCCTGCCAGTCTTGCGGCGCCGATCTCGAGTTCCACATCGGCGCACAGCGTCTGAAGTGCTCGTTCTGTGGTCACGAGGAGGATCTCGATCACGAGGACGGCGGAATCGCGGAGAACGATCTCGAGTCCGCGCTCGAGCGCGAGTCGGAACGGCGGTCTTCGAATCGCGATCGCGTAGCCGAGGGTGAGCAGGGCGAGCTCTCCGAGATTCGCTGTACAAACTGCGCGGCCGAGGTCACCTTCGAGGGCACGCTGACTGCAGATGAGTGTCCGTACTGCGGCACACCGCTGCAGCGAGACGATGTGCACCGTGCCACCGAGCGACTGCCGGTCGATGGCGTGCTTCCGTTCCGGGTCGAGCGAGAGAAGGCGCGCGCCAATCTCGCGAAGTGGGTGAAGGGCCTTTGGTTCGCTCCGACGGACTTCAAGAAGCGTGGGGTTCAGGGGCGCTTCGAGGGCTGCTACCTACCGTTCTGGACCTTCGATGCGATGACCGCCACTCGCTACACGGGTCAGCGCGGCGATCACTACACGGTGACGCGGAAGGTCGGCGACCGCACGGTCACCGAGACCAGGACTCGATGGAGGTCGGCGTCGGGCAAGTTCCGACGATTCTTCGACGACGAGCTGGTGCTCGCGACCGGCGGTTTGCCGGAGAGTACGGTCGACAAGCTCGAGCCCTGGCCGCTGGCGACTCTGCAACCCTTCTCGCCGGGCTACCTGTCGGGCTATCTGGCGAGGACCTACGACATCCCTCTGAAGCGGGGATTCCAGACCGCGAAGTCACGGATCGAGTCGGCACTTCGATCGGACGTTAAGCGCCGCATCGGTGGCGACGTCCAACGCATCAGTTCGATGGACACCCGCTATGCCGGCCTGAAGTACAAGCACCTGCTGCTGCCCTGTTGGTTGCTGACCTACAAGTACGGGGAGAAGCGCTACCAGATCGTCGTCAACGCGGTGACCGGCGAGGTCCAAGGCCAGCGTCCGTGGTCGGCTTGGAAGATCGCGTTCGCCGTGATTCTCGGTCTCGCCATCGTCGGTGTGATCGTCTACTTCGCGCAGGGGAACTGACCCTGTCGAGCCGGCCCCGAGCCCGGGATTCGGCTCGGGGCTCGCAGTTTCCGCCCTCTAGGCGTTGAATCGGGAGAGAAGCGACCGATCCAGGTCGCTCGGATCCGGGAGTTCTGCTCGGGTCGCGACGTCGCCACGAGTCCAACATGCGAATCCTCACGTCCACGTGCTGCGCCCTGCTCCTCGGCGCCAGCGTTGCGCAGGCCCAAGAGCCGACCCCGGTGGAGACGCCGGTTCAGGAGCCCCGACCGATCGAAGAGGTTCCCGAAGAGGTGCCGATTCCGCTGCCGGTGGAGGGTGGCGAGGAGAAGCCAGCGACTGGCGAACAGGGCTCCGGGCAGAAGCCCGAGCCGAAGCCGGAAGACAAGCCGAAGAAGAAGCCTGAGCTCGTCCTCGGCGAGCGGATGAGTCGGGAGTTCGTCGAGGCAGTTGCTGAAATCCAGCTCACGGACATCGACGGCAACTCGCTGAACCCCCGGAGTCTGGCCAACAAGATTCTCGTCGTGAACTTCTGGGCGACGCGTTGCCCGGTGCAGCTCGGCTGGGAGGGGCGGTTGAAAGAGCTCGTCGAGAGCTACGGCGAGCGTGAAGACGTCGTGTTCCTGATGGTCAACTCGAACGTCGCCAACGGCGAACTGCTCCGCGACGGTGTCGCGCGGCGCATGCGGGTCGAGCCGACCGAGGAAGAGATGAAGAAGGCGTTCCCCGAGATTCGGGCGCACCTCCGCGAGCACGAGTTGCCCTACCGGGTCCTCGTCGACACGCAGAGCAAGCTCGCTCGCCTGATGGGGGCGCAGACGACGCCGGACATCTACGTCTTCGACCAGCGGCGCACCTTCGTCTACCGCGGTTCGATCGACGACGATCAGCGCGGAGAGAATGTCGAGGTCGAATACCTGAAGGACGTCCTCGACACCTTGCTTGACGAGGAGAAGGAACTCGAGCCGTTCCAGACCCCGTCGGTCGGTTGCTCGATCAAGTTCGCGCCCAAGCCGAAGAAGCGTCAGGACGACGGGCCCGGCATCATCCGGCGCGGCGAGTGAATCAGTTCCTCGCTGTGGCTGCCGTCACGGCGTTCGTGCTCACCGGGTGCGAACGATCGGGGCCGAGTTCTTCCGAGTCTCAGCATGAGGGCGGGAACTCCGTCACGGAGTTCCGGGCTCCTGACTCTGCGGATTCCGACGGCGCCTCGACGGAGCGCCTCGAGCCGCAGTCGGCCGAGCAGCTCCGCGAGTGGATCGCCAGTCATCGCGGATCGCCCATGCTGGTGAACTACTGGGCGACCTGGTGCGATCCCTGCGTCGCTGAGATGCCGGACTTTTTGGCCGTGGCCGAGGAGTTCGCCTCCGATGGTCTGGTGTGCCTGATCGTGGCGATGGACCCGATGGTCTATGGCTACCCGAAAGACCGGATGGCAACCGATGTGCCCAAGTTCCTGGTCGAACGCGGCTGGGACTTGCCTTGTCGGCTCTTTGACGGTGAAGCGAAACCGGCGCGGATCGTCGAGGTTCTGGGCGTTGCGGGGGCGCTGCCGACCACCGTGCTCATCGATCGCGACGGAGAGAGGGTGGAAGTGCACCGAGGCCGTGCGACGCGCGAGGAGTTTCGTGCCTTCGCCGAGCAGGTGCTCGAGATTCGGTGAACACGATGCGACCGCCGCGGTCGCACCGGTGGGTCCGCGACGCAGATCGCGAACTGGGACGTGAATCCGGGTTGTCCCGAACAGACAATCCTTCGCCCCATCATGAATCCATTTCTTCGCTCTCTTGGTCTGGCAGCGCTCGTGCTGCTCGGATCCACTTCTGTTCTCACCGCTCAGGAAGGCGACTCCGCCGGTCCGGGCTCGACCGCGTCTTCCCAGGACGACGATGATTCGCTGCCGAAGCCGAGTTCGCTCGAAGAAGCCGGCTCGGTCGACCTGGATACCTTCAAGGACCTTTCCGAGGTCTCGACGGCCGAACTGCAAGGTGCTCTAGGCGCCTGGCAATCCGTGACCCAGTCCGCCGTGGACGCGTTCGACGCAGCCAAGGGTGGTGAGAAAGACATCGCTCGGTCCGCGGTCGATCGCGCACTCGGTGTGCTCGACAAGCTCATCGTTGCGCTCGACGCTCGTGACGACGGTGGAAGCACGGAGGCTGCGGCTGCCGTGCGCACCCGGGTCAAGGACGCCTTGAAGGCTGCTGAGGAGCAGCAAGCTGATCTCACGACCGCCGAAGCTCTCGCGGTCAACCTGAAGGTGCTCGAGGCGCAGATGCGTCCGCTCGAGCTCGCGGAAATCGAGGAGCGACTCGCGGTCTGGCAAGGCATCGTTCGCGAGAAGGCCGAGGTCGTTCGCAACCTCGAGGTTGCGAAGATCCGCAGCGGCGAAGGTGCCGGTGGCGATTCGAGCCAGCAGACTGCAGATGCTCTCGACCGCTCCAACGAGCTGAAGAAGCTCAAGGAGCGCTTCCTCGTCGTCATCGAGGCCTACGAGGCCAAGGGTGGCGATGCGGCGGGTTGGCGTGCCTACGCCGAGTCTGTCCAAGCTCCGCCGGACCTGTCGGGTGTCGGCGCGGTCTTCGACTACATCCAGGCCTGGGTGCTCGATGAGGAGGGCGGCATCGCCTTCGCAATCGACATCGTCACCTTCCTGGCGATCATCTTCATCTTCCGCTTCCTCGCCGGAATCATCGCGCGCATCGCCGATCGAGCGATGAAGTCGATGAAGAACTCGCCGGCTCTGCTCCGCAACTTCGTCGTCAACACCTCGCGGAAGCTCGTCAACTTCATCGGTCTGATCGTCGCGCTCGGCGAGATCGGTGTGGACATCGGGCCGTTTGTCGCAGCGATCGGAGCGGTTGGTTTCGTGATCGGTTTCGCGCTCCAGGGAACCCTCAGCAACTTCGCTGCTGGCGTCATGGTGATGCTCTACCGTCCGTTCGACCTCGGTGACGTCGTCTCGGCGGCTGGTGTGACCGGCAAGGTCGATGGCATGACGCTCGTCTCGACGACGATCAAGACCTTCGACAACCAGACGATCGTCGTCCCGAACGGCATGGTCTGGGGTGACGTGATCACCAACATCACCGCGAACAACACCCGTCGTGTCGACCTGACCTACGGCATCGGTTACGGCGACGACATCGAGAAGGCCCTGAAGGTCCTGACCGAGATCGTCGAGAACCACCCGCTGGTCCTGAAAGACCCGGCGGTCACGATCAAGCTGCACGAGCTCGCCGACAGCTCGGTGAACTTCATCGTCCGCCCGTGGTGCAAGACGGCCGACTACTGGGACGTCCACTGGGACATCACCCGTCAGGTGAAGGAGAAGTTCGACGCGAACAATATCTCCATCCCGTTCCCGCAGCAGGACGTCCACATGCACCAGGTCACCGACGCGTCGGCCTGAGTTGCTACTCGCCGCGGCCGCCTCTCACTCGGAGGGTGCAGGCCGCGCGCCGCGGACTCAGACGAGTTCGCGGCTTTGGCTGACGATCCCGTCGAAGATCACGGCGCCGGGTGAGTCGACCGTCGCACCGCTTCGCAGCGCTCCGAGTCCCCGCGAATGGTGGGGCAGGAACGCGCGGTCCGGGTGCGGCATCAGGCCGAAGATCCGGCCGGTTGGATCGCAGAGAGAGGCGATTCCGAGCGGGGCGCCGTTCGGGTTGTCCGGGAAGTCCGTCGTCGCTTCGCCACTCGCATCGACGTAGCGCAACGGGGTCTGCCCTTCGTCGCACAGTCGCTCGGCCACGGCCGGCGACTCGAACAGCAGGCGGCCTTCGGCGTGGGCAACCGGTAGTTCGAGCTCGAGTCCCTGCGGCAAGTAGGCGCAGCGGTGTTCGTCGATCGACTTCAAGCGCACCCAGCGGCACTCGTAGTGACCGCTCTGGTTGGTGACGAGCGCGGCACGTTCGGGGCTCGGGAGGAGCCCGAGTGCGACGAGGGCCTGAAAGCCGTTGCAGATGCCGAGCACGAGGCCGCCGCGTTCGAGGAACGTCTGCAGCGAGGAGTCGAGACGCCTGCGCATCGACAGTGCGAACATGCGTCCTGCGCCAAGGTCGTCACCGAACGAGAATCCGCCCGGGAAGACCAGGATCTGCGCGTTCTCAATCACGCTCGGATCCGCGAGGCATTGGCTCAGTGCGCGGGTCTCCGCACGAGCTCCGGCGCGGCTCAGTGCGAACTCGGTCTCGCGGTTGCAGTTGATCCCCGGCGCGCGGAGGACGAGGGCTCTTGGGTTCGTCATCGGCTCTGTCCCTCGAGGGTGTTGTCGAGATCGAGGGTGCTGCGGAAGCTCGTGGTCAGTTCGTCGATCGGGGCGGTGAACAGCGTCTCGGTCCCGTTGTGGACCGCGAGGACCTGCTGGTCGGAGCGGATACGTCCGAGGATCCCGAACGGGACCTCGCCGAGGTTCGCTTCGAAGTCCTGCAGTCGGTCTGCCGGCACCTCGCAGAGGAAGCGGCTCTGAGACTCGCTGAAAAGGATCCGCTCAGCGCTGAGCTCGGCGTTGCGCGGGGCTTCGGCGAGGTCGATGTCGAGGCCCTTGCGTGAGCTGATCGCGAATTCGGCGCAGGCGACGGCGAGTCCGCCTTCGGAGAGGTCGTGGCAGGCCGTGACCGACTCGGCGGCGATTGCGCGCGCCATCCGGTCGAGGACCTTCTTCCCCATCTCTTGGTCGACGCGCGGCACGCTTCGTCCGAGTTCGCCGCGAGTCTTCCAGTAGACCGAGCCGCCGAGCTCGTCCTTGGTCAGGCCGACAAGGCACAGATAGCCGTCGTCGGTCTTCGGGCTGGCGTCGATCGTCCGCCGGACGTCGGGGATGACCGACATCGCAGTCACGAGGAGGCAGCCGGGGATCGAGATCTTGCGGTCGCCGTCATGGAACGTGTTGTTCAGCGAGTCCTTCCCGCTGATGAACGGCGTGCGATACGTCTTCGCCAGCGAGCAAAGAGAGCGGGTCGCCCGGACGAGGCCGCCGAGCTGCTCGGGGTCCTCGCAGTTGCCCCACGAGTAGTTGTCCAGGATCGCGGTGTGTTCCGGGTCGCCGCCCTGAGCGACGATGTTGCGCATCGCCTCGTCGAGCGCGCACTCCGCCATCGCGGCCGGGTCGATGCGCGAGTAGCGCGGGTTGAGCCCGCTCGAGAGCACCACGCCGCGGTTCGACCCGAGTTTCGGTGCGAGGACTGAGCCGTCGCCCGGGCCCAGCCGCTCGGGGCCGATCAGCGGCTTGGTCGCGGCGGCCGCCTGAACTTCGTGGTCGTACTGCCGGATGATCCACTCCTTGCTGGCGACGTTCGGGTCACGCAGTGTCTGGTGCAGTGCATCGGCGAGCTGGGTTCCACTCCACTCCGGCAGGTTCGGGTCGGACAGGTCGGGCTCGGTGTAGCGTGCTTCTCGTTCGAAGACCGGGAGGCCTTCGTGCATGAAGTGCAGGTCGAGGTCGCCGTGGAGCGTGCCGTCGTATTCGAGAACGAGGCGGCCGGTGTCGTCGAAGGATCCGAGGTCGGCCCACTCGACGTTCTCCTCAGCGCAGAGCTCGGCGAGGCGGGGGAGGTTGGCCTCGGGAACGGAGAGGACCATTCGCTCCTGAGCTTCGCTGATCCAGATCTCCCAAGGAGCGAGGCCCGCGTACTTCAACGGTGCCTTGTCGAGTTGGACGCGAGCGCCGAGGCCCTCGGCCATCTCGCCGACGGCCGAGGAGAAGCCTCCGGCACCGCAGTCGGTGATCGCGTGGAAAAGGCCTTCGTCGCGGGCGCGAACGACCAATTCCATCACCTTGCGTTCGGTGATCGGGTCACCGATCTGGACGGCGCCGCTCGACACGGTCTCCGACTCGGTATGGAGCGCGAGCGACGAGAAGGTCGCCCCGTGGATGCCGTCGCGACCGGTCCGTCCACCGACCGTGATGATCCGATCGCCGGGCTTCGGCTGCTTCTGCACCTTGTCCTTCGGGAGGATGCCGATGTTGCCGACGTAGACCAGCGGGTTGCCGACGAAGTCCGGGTCGAAGTGCACCGCGCCCTGCACGGTCGGAATGCCCATCGGGTTGCCGTAGTCCCGCACACCTTGGACGACTCCGCGGAGCACACGCTCGGGGTGCAGGCAGCCCTTGGGGACGTCTTCTTCCTTCGTATCGGGCGGTGCGAGGCAGAACACGTCGGTCGAAGCGACCGGCCAGGCGCCGAGGCCGGTGCCGAGTATGTCGCGAATCACTCCGCCGACGCCGGTCGCCGAGCCGCCGAAAGGTTCGATTGCGCTCGGGTGGTTGTGCGTCTCGACCTTGATGCAGACGCAGTCGTCGTCGTCGAAGGTGATGACGCCAGCGTTGTCGACGAACACCGAAACGCAGAAGTCGCGGTCGAGTTCGTTCGTGACGCGCGCGATCTCGGACGTCAGAAGGTTGTCGATGACCTCGTCGCCGAACCGGATCTGGCCGGTCAGCGTCTTGTGCTTGCAGTGCTCGGACCAGGTCTGCGCGATCGTCTCGAGTTCGATCTGGGTCGGCGCGCGGCCCGCGTCTCCGTAGTGAGACTGGATCGTTCGCATCTCGCGGACCGTCAGCGCGAGGCCGCCTTCGACGGAGATCTTCTCGAGGCCCGCGTCGTCGAGTCCGTCGAGAGGGACGTCGCGCACGGCCAGGTCGGGTTGGCCACCAGGACCGGGGAGGCCGATCGGTGGAGTGCCGGTGAGGACCTGCTCGATGACCTCATTCGCGAGTCCCTGACCCGCCGCGTCCTGCAGTTCTTGCGGGCTGTGGCCGGACTCGACGAGGAACCCGCGATACGTGCCAGTCGTGACTTGCGGCAGGTCGCAGAGCGCGAGCGCCTCCTGCATCGTCTGCGCGACCGGGTCGGTGACCCCTGGCCGGGGCTGGATCGTCAGACGATTCGGAGCCGACTCGGGGAGCTCTTCCGGAGTCAGGATCTCGCAGCGGTCGGCGATCGGATCGACCAGGACCTCGCGGCAGAGAGCCTCGATCGCCTCGCGGCCGAGGGAGGGATCACAGAGGTATCCCCGGACCGATCGGACCCTCGAAACCTCGAGCCCTGCGGCCCGAAGACTCCGCGCAGCCGCATCGCCAATCGGGTCTGGCATCCCGTCCTTGGTCAGGACTTCGATACGCCAACACTTCATGCGCAGAACATGCCGGAGCGCTGCCTCGAAAGCCACGCTCCGAACGGCCTGAACTGACCCCGGCCGGTGTTGTGACGTGGTCCCATCGCCTCACGCCGGACGCGCCTCGGTCCACGGTTTTGCCCGGCTCGACAACGAGTGTCCGCTTCGCCGACCGAAGTCTTGTCGCCACGGCAGCACCTGCCACGGTCGAAGCCGCCGAGGCAACGATCCGGCCAACGGGGCCGGGGATTCGTCGTCCCGGTGGGACCGGGGCCGGACGAGAATGCGGAAGGCGAGGAGGGGCTGCACGTGGGAGTCCAGGTACCAACGCGGCTTGCGGACGAGCCAAGACTCTCGCCGCAGTCGGTTGGTCAGGTCTCGCGGAGGCCCTCGACGACTCAGAGGGCCTCTTGCACTCCCGGTGCACCGGAACCCGCCTCGGTGACCTCAGAAACTCGCGATCCGGGGATGTGGCCTCTGGCCCCAACACGGGTGGGGGTCAGTTCACGGTGAATCGCTTGGAGGCTTTCGCCAAGGCTCCCAACCGCTATCCTCTCCCAATCCTCCAGGGCGGTCCTTCGACCGATCCGGAGGTCCGCATCGGACATGGCAGCCACCGAATCACCGTCCACCGATTCCAGCAAGAACGCCCTCGGCTTCGAGCGCCCGTTGCTCGAGATCGAGCAGAAGATCGAAGAGCTTCGCGGCCTCGCCGCTCGGACGCACCTCGATCTGAGCGGGGAGATCTCGGCCCTCGAGGACCGTCTGCAGAAGCAGACCTCAGAGATCTACGCGGGCCTCACTCCCTGGGAGCGGGTGACCGTCGCGCGGCACCCCGATCGACCGCTCGCGACCGACTACGTCGAGAAGATGTGCGACGACTTCACGGAGTTGCACGGCGACCGACTTTACGGCGACGACCAGGCGATCCTGACCGGGCTCGCGACGATGGGGCAGAAGCGCTTCCTGCTGGTCGCGCACCGCAAGGGGAAGACGGTCAAGGATCGTCTCGCCTGCAACTTCGGCTGCGCGCACCCCGAGGGCTACCGCAAGGCACTCCTCAAGATGCGTCTTGCCGAGAAGATGAACCTGCCCATCGTCACGCTGATCAATACGCCGGGTGCCTACCCGGGAATCGGCGCGGAGGAGCGAGGCCAGGCCGGTGCGATCGCCCAGAACATCCTCGAGATGTTCTCGATCAAGGTGCCGATCGTCGCGCTCGTGATCGGTGAAGGTGGATCGGGCGGCGCGCTCGGCATCGGCATCGGCGACCGTGTCGCGATCCTCGAGCACAGCTACTATTCGGTCATCTCCCCAGAGGGTTGCGCCGCGATCTTGTGGAAGAGCGGCGACAAGGCACCCGAGGCGGCTGAGGCCCTCAAGCTCACCAGTGAGCACCTCGCCGAGCAGGGGCTGGTCGATGAAGTCATCGAGGAGCCACTCGGCGGAGCCCACAAGGATCCGCTCGGGACGTTCCAGCGTGTCCGTTCGCGACTCAACGACTGGCTGGATGAACTCCAGGCTCTGTCGACCGACGATCTCCTAGCCAAGCGTTTCGACAAGTTCCGGAGCATGGGCCTGCCTGCGACGCTCTGAGGCGTCGCTCGGCCGCCGCGTTCGCGCGAACTCCTCGCGCGATCCTCTCGACTGGGTGTCTGCGGGAAATCTGCCCGCGGACGACAGTCGAACCCGGCCGCTGGCCACACAGGCCGGCGGCCACCCCGGTCGCGCGCGACCTCGGACACCCCTCCCGAGGTCCAGACCACACCTCGACGCCATGCCGCAACACTCGCTGGACTCCGCTGCTCTTCGTCGAGAACTCGCCAGCCGCCGGGAGGGTGCCGAATCCGGCCCGCGTCAGGTCGGCCCGCGGCAGGCTGGGCCGTCTCGGGTTGCGGGGGGAGCTCCCGACCAGCAACCACCGGGGAGCGAGACGCAGGTCTCCGACGAGGACTTGCTGCGCGCCGTTCTTCGCGGCGAGGGTTCGGCCTACGAGTTGATCGTCGCCCGCTACCAGCGGCGTCTCTACTGGGTCGCCTACCACATCCTCGGTCGCGCCGAGGATGCGCGAGACGTCGTTCAGGAGAGCTTCGTGCGGGTGCATCGCTCGATGCATCGCTTCGACTTCTCGAAGTCGTTCTCGACTTGGGTGCATCGCATCGCGACGAATCTCGCGATCGACACGCTGAGGAAGCGCAAGAGCGCTCGCTCGGTCGAGTTGGATGCCCTCGGAGAGCGGCCATCCGAGGCCGAGGGGCCGTCGGAGCCCGCCGAGCGCCGTGAGGTTCAGGATCGCGTCTGGGCGGTCCTCGATCGCCTCGATCCGAAGTTTCGGGCCGTGCTCGTCCTCCGGGACATCCACGGACTGAGCTGTCGGGAGATCGCGCCGATCCTGAAGGTGACCCACGCGACCGCACGGTGGCGCCTGCACCGCGGGCGGCAAGTGTTCCGCGAGACCTGGGATCGCGTTGAGCGTACCGAAGGCGGCTGAGCCGGCCTCTAAGGACCCTGGGGGCGGTCCCGAGTGGACCTGTTGGGCCGCTCGATCCCCGTGACCCTGCGAACGTGGCCCTGCGGAGGTGACCCTGTGAACTTGCGGGGTAGAGGAAAGTCGGGCTCCGAGATTTCCTTGGATCCCGGTCATGCAGCGTGGCGACTCGTCCGTAGGTAAAGCCGAGGACGGGTGAAATGGGCGGTTCCGGGTCCCGGTGGCTGCTCAGCGTCCTCTCTGTGACCTACGACCCCGACCCTTCCTTGGACTGCTCCGAAGCAACCTCACGGATCCAGCTCTTCCTGGCCGGCGATCTGCCCGACCAGGAGCGGAGGGGGCTGCGCGGTCACTTCACGGCCTGTCTGAGCTGTCGCCTCGAGTTGGCGACGCAGAATCGGATCGGGCGTGGATTTGCGGCTCTTCGGGAGGGTGCGCCAAACCCGGCGGACTCGTCGGTTGAGACGCCCGCCGAGGGCGGTCTGGCCGCGGAGCAGTTCTTTGACGAGCTCCAGGCCGACTGCTTGCAGGCCCTCGCGATCTCGACCGGAGAGCGTCCGCGGAGGCTCGGACGTTCGGCCTTGCGGAGCCTTGCCGCGGTCCTGGTGCTCGGCCTGGCGGCGTTCTTCACCTGGTCTAGCGACCGAACCCCGGACTCGCGGAGATCGGAACCGGGAAGACCGGCAGTTGGTCCCTTGGGGCTCGACGTGACGCCGGTCGCCGACCGGGCTCCCGAGAGGGCGGCGAGTGGCCTGCTCGCACGTCTGGAGGCACTTCGAGAGGCTCGCGAGTTCGAGCTCGCGGGCACGATTCCGGTGCGGCGAGATCGCTCTGAACCGGATCGGAGCGAAGTCGAGGGCACGGGGCCGATTGGTCCGTCGACCGACGTGGCGTTCGCGCAGAACTTCTGGGTTCGGCCACTCGAACGGCAGAGCCGGCTCGAGGACCTGCGCCGTCGCCAGGACGGGGGCTCCGGACTCTTGGACCGCGTTCGTTCGGTCTTTGACCTGCTGAGTGAGGATTCCGTAGAGCCTCTCCGGAGTCTTTGGTTCGATCGGTCGTCGAGAAGCCGCTGAGCTCCAACGACCGGGGTTGTTCTCGGGGGGATTCCGGGATCGATCACGGTCGAGGACTTCGGATGCCGAAGTCGTAGGAGCCCTCCGTTTTGGCGACGAACGAACGAATCCGACCCATGAGAACGACGCTGATCCTGGGCCTGCTGACCCTGACGGGCCCAACCTGTTTCTTTCCCACTCTTCGAGCGCAGGAGCCGGAGCCGGCCCCGCCGGTCCTCCGCGAGCCCGCACCGGTGACCGAGGCGGAGATCCCGGGCGAGGCGATCCGGAAGGCGGTCACTGACCTCGGTTCGAGTCAGTTCCGCGTGCGCGAAGCGGCGGAGAACACCCTGAGGCAGGCCGGCGAGAAGGCGCGCGCGGCCCTGAAGGGTGCGGTGGACACCACGGCCGATGAAGAGCTGCGGTGGCGAGCCGAGCGGCTGCTCGGCGAACTGGATCGAGCCCGGGACGGAGAGGCGGAGGTCCAGCCGCGACGCGGCGGTCGCCTGCGCCGTGTGCCGCAGGGCGCGGAGCCACGAGAACTCGAGAGAGGGGATGCGCCGCAGCCGGACGAGTTCCAGCGACAGTTCGACGAGATGCGTCGTCGGATGGACGAGATGCTTCGCTCGCGCGGAGTCGACCCGCTGCCGGGGTTCGGTGATCCCTTCGATCGCTTGGTTCCAGGCGTTTCGAACGGTTCGAGTCGGTCGGTCCAGATCGGGCCGGATGGCGTGCGGGTCGAAGTCCGCGAAGAGGACGAGAACGGTGATCCGGTCGTGAAGACCTACGAGGCGGAGAGTCTCGAGGCGTTCCGCGAGAAGTACCCGGAGATCGCGGACGAGAGCCTCGGAGGCGGGGGCGCGTTCCCCGGTTTCCGCTTGCGCGTCGATCGCGGAGATCCGCTGACCGGCCCATCGATCATCGATCCTTTCGACCGCGTGGTCCCGCGCTCCGGCCAAGGGCTACGTCCACGGATCCAGCGCGATCCGGTCCTGTCACCGTCAGCTCGCGGGCCGAAGCTTGGTGTCTACATCGAGCCGGTCAGTGATCAGTTGGCCGAGTTCCTCGGGCTGACGCCGGGCCAGGGCCAGTTCGTACGCGAGGTGCAGGAAGGCTCGCTTGCCGAGTCGATGGGCCTGGAAGCGAAGGACGTGCTGCTCTCGATCGCCGGGCGCTCGGTTTCTTCCGCAGAGGACGTCGCCTCGGTTCTCGGGTCGCTCCAGAACGGTGCCGAGATCGAGGTCGCCTACCTGCGCCGTGGCGAATCCAAGAAGGCCGCTGGGACCTTCGAGATGCCCGAGCCGTCGGGTCGTGGCCCGGAGATCCGCGAGGTGCCGCCGGTCAGCGAGCCTGCTCCGGGGGCGGGTGAGCAGCCGGAAGGTTCGACTCCGCCGGGTGGGCTGCGACGGATCCGTCGCGATCGCTGACGTGGTCGGCAGACGGCTCCGCTCAGAGTGAACGGAGCCGCAGCTGGCCGCAGGCTGCACTGCGGTCGGCGCCCCGCTGTCTCCGAACGGTGACGTTGACGCGGCCATGCCGCAGGCGCTCGGCGAACGCATCGACTCGATCGTCTCTTGGGCGCGCCAGATCCTCGATCCGATCGACCGGGTTCCAGGGGATCAGGTTGACCGTGCAACGAAGGTCGCGGAGGCGCTCGATCAACGCATCGGCTGCTCGCGAGTCGTCATTGATCCCGTCCAGCAAGACGACTTCGAAGGTGACCTCGCGGTTGTGCTTGGCGCCGTAGGATTGCGCCGCGTCGACGATCTCCTGCACCGAAGCCTTGGCAGTTGGCACCAGCTTCTTGCGCAACCCGTCGTCGGCCGCGTGGAGCGAGACCGCGAGTCCGTAGTGTCGGTCGGTTCCCGCGAACTCACGCATTCGCACGGGGTGACCGGAGGTGGAGACCGTCACCCGGCGAGCTCCGAGCCCGATCCCGTCTGGGTCGGTCAATCGTGAGAGTGCGGGGTTCAGCTCCCTGAGGTTCAGCATCGGCTCGCCGAGCCCCATCACGACGACGTTCGAAAACCGAGCCTTGGTCTGACCGAGATCCGCCTCGGCCAGCAGGTCGCGCGCGTGGAGGAACTGTTCGAGGATCTCGCCGCGACGCAGGTTGCGGCGGACTCCGTCGAGACCCGATGCGCAGAAGATGCAGGCGACGGGGCAGCCGACCTGGCTCGAGACGCAGAGCGTCAGTCGGTCACCCTCCGGGATAATGACGGTCTCCACGGACTCGTCGTCACCGAGTCGGAGGAGCAACTTGCGGGTGCCGTCGTCCGAGTCATCGATCGTCTCGATCGTGCTCTGTCGAACCGGCAGCCGCGCCTTCAACTGCTCGCGAAGAACCTTCGGCAGGTTGTGGCATTCATCCCAGGACTTCGCGCCGCGTTCGAAGATCCAGTGCCGAATCTGGCGGACCTGGAACGGCTTCGCGCCGAGTTCGGCACCCAGCTGTTCCAGCTCATCGTCGCTGAGTGCGACGGCACTCACGAGCCGGGTCTCCGGCGGAGCTCCGTCCGCCGGGAGTTGCGAGGGCTCGGTCATCGGGGCGACGCGTTGGTCGGACTCAGGCCGTCTCGCGCTTGCGCGGATCTTCCGGGTCTCCCGGCTGATCTTCGAGGCGGGAGCGGACGAAGTCGATGTCGACGACGAGTTGCTCCGTGCCGGAGCGACTCGGGAGGTCGTAGCGGACGTTTAGCAGCACCTGCTCGAACAACGAGCGAAGGGCGCGAACGCCGGTCTCGCGGGCCATCGCCACGCGTGCGATCTCTTCGAGCGCGTCCTGCGTGAACTCGAGCTTGCAGTCCTCCATCTCGAAGTAGGCCTGGTACTGCTTGACCAGGGCGTTTCGAGGTTGAGTCATGACCGCGACGATTTCTTCGAGAGTCAGCGAGCGCATCGGTGCGATGACCGGCAGTCGTCCGACGAACTCCGGAATCAGGCCGAACTCGACGAGGTCCTTCTGGTCGAGGCGGTGGATCAGCGCATCACGCTTCTGCGTCGCGGTCTCATCACCGTCGAACTCGGCGCCGCGCAGCGGTGCGGGACCCTGTGCCATCTCACGCTGGAAGCCCATGACCTGCTGGCCGAGGCGTCGCGCGATCGACTCTTCGATGCCGGAGAACGTTCCGCCGCAGATGAAGAGGATGTTGTCGGTCGAGACCTGGATGTAACTCTGCTCGGGGTGCTTGCGACCACCCTGCGGGGGGACGTTCGCCACCGTGCCTTCGAGGATCTTGAGCAGAGCCTGCTGCACACCTTCGCCACTGACGTCGCGGGTGATCGAAACGTTCTGCGTCGTGCGACCGATTTTGTCGATCTCGTCGATATAGACGATGCCCTGCTGCGCGCGCTCGACATCGAAGTTCGCGTTCTGCAGCAGCTTGAGAAGGATGTTCTCGACGTCCTCGCCGACGTAGCCGGCTTCGGTCAGCGTCGTGGCGTCTGCAATGGCGAACGGAACGTCGAGTAGCTTCGCCAGGGTCTTGGCGAGCAGCGTCTTGCCCGATCCGGTTGGCCCGACGAGCAGGATGTTCGACTTCTCGAGTTCGAGGTCGGGGTTCTGGTAGCGCGCGTGCAGGCGGCGGTAGTGGCCGTAGACCGCGACCGACAAGACCTTCTTGGCGTGCTCTTGGCCGATCACGTAGTCGCCGAGGCGATCGTGCAGCTCTTGGGGGGTCGGGACCTTGTCCTTGAGGACGATGTCCTTGACGAAGCTCGTCGACTCCGGCTCACCGTGAGTCCGCCGATCCTCTTCCTTGAGGATCGTGTTGCAGATGTCGATGCACTCGTTGCAGATGTAGACCCCCGGAGGTCCCGCGATCAGGGACTTCACATGATGGCGGGACTTCTCGCAGAAGGTGCACCGCTCCACTGAGCGACCACTCTTGCCTCCGTTCGTCTTGGGCATTTCAGACCCCAACGAGTGCGCCGGTTTCGGCCTCCCTGGGAACCTGGAGTGTATCCCGGTCCAGGGCCGGGGCCAACGGGCGGCGGAGTCGGTTGGAGCGCTCGGATGGGGGCTTCCCCGACCTCGGGCACTCACTTGAGCGCCGGCTGTGATCTCGCCGCGGCGGTTTGGCCGCGGCGCTCGCTCGGATGAAGCGGATCGATCAGCCCTTGGACACTTCGACGATCTCGTCGACGAGCCCGTATTCGAGTGCCTCGGGGGCGCTCATGAAGAAGTCGCGGTCGCTGTCCTTGAGGACGCGAGCTGGGTCCTGGCCGGAGTGATTCGCGAGAATACCGGTCAGGGTGGTCTTCATCTTCAGGATCTCTTCCGCTTGGATCGAGATATCCGCGGCCGTGCCCTGAACTCCGCCCCAGGGCTGGTGGATCATGACGCGGGCGTGCGGCAGAGCGTGGCGCTTGCCTTTCGAGCCCGCGGCCAGCAAGACGGCGCCCATCGAGGCGGCCTGGCCGATGCAGTAGGTCGCGACCGGGCACTGCACGAACTGCATCGTGTCGTAGATCGCGAGTCCGGCCGTCACGCTGCCGCCCGGCGTGTTCAGGAACAGGGAGATGTCCTGGTTCTTGTTCTCCTTCTGGAGGAACAGCAGCTGGGCGATCACCACGTTGGCGACCATGTCGTCGATCGGCGTGCCGATGAAGACGATGCGATCTTCCAGCAGGCGGCTGTAGATGTCGTACTGCCGCTCACCGCGACCGGTCTTCTCGATGACGTAGGGGATGACGGGCATGGGGTTCGATTGTGTCGATCACGTCGCGGAAACGGACGTGAAACTCGTCGGAATTCGGGCGGAGGTACGGCCCGGATCCAACGGGGTCCGGACGCGCGCTCGTTGCCCTCTACTCAGTCCTTCTCTTCGGCAGACGAGGCCTCCCAACCGGAGGCGCCTTCGTCAGAACCGTCCGACTCGCCGGCGGCGGTCAGATCCGCATCTTCGTCGAAGTCCTGGCCACTGATCTTGGCCGTTTGACGCAGCCATGCGCGGGCCTTGCGCTCGAGGATCCCGAGCTGCAGTTCGCCGAACATGTTGCGTTCCTGGTAGGCCTTGACGACTTCTTGGACATCGACGCCGTGGTGTGCCGCGATTGCGTGCACCTCCTGCTCGAGTTCCTCCCGCTCGACGCGGAGGCCTTCCTTCCGGGCGATTGCGTCGACGATGTAGAACAGGCGAACCATGCGCTCGGCCTGCTTGTCGATGTCGTCGCTGGCCTCGGCGATGCGGGCTTCGATCGATTCCTCGTCGGCACCCGCTTGCTGCATCTGCTGACGGGCCTTGTTGCGCTCGCCTTCCTTCTGCTGTTCGAGCGTCGACTCCGGGATTTCGAACGGATGCTCGTCCGCGAGACGTTGGAGGATCGCGCCCTCTTGGCGAGCCTTCTCGGCGCGGATCTTCTCGATGCCGATCCGTTCACCCATCGTCTTGCGGAGCTCGTCGACCGACTCGAATTCGAACGACTTGGCGAGTTCGTCGTCGATCGGGGCTGCGACGACGCGCTGCACCTCTTCGATGTGCACCTTCACCGTGCCGGTCTGCCCGCGGACGTCTTCGACTTCGAAGTTGTCCGGGAACGTCAGTCCGACGTCGGCGGTGTCACCGGCCTTCTTCTCGTTCAGCGCGGCTTGGAACTGGGTCGTGTCCGCTCCGGCGATCGGAAGGTTGAGGTTCAGCTTGGCGTCCTCGCGAACGAGGATCGAATCGCCGCCTTCGTCCTGGAAATCGAGTTTCGCCGTCAGGAAGTCTCCCTCCTGAATCGGCTCGTCGACCTTCTCGAGGGTCTTCTTCTGATCGGCGAGTTGGGCGAGGCCCTGCTCGACGTCCTCGTCGGTGACCTTCGTCGGTTCGGCTTCGACCTCGATCGTCGACACGTCCATCAACTCGAATTCGGGTCGCACGTCGAAGTGCACCGTGAATTCGAAGGGCTTGGACTCGTCGAGCTCCGGCGCCGTCGGCTGCTCGGCTTCGTCGTTCGACTCCTCGGAGCCTGCTCCGTCGAGTTCCGGACGGCCGACCATCTCGAGGCCCTTCTCCTCGCAGGCGGTGCGCAGCGATTCATTCATCAGCTGCTCGCGCGCCTCGGCGCGGATCGCTTCGCCGTAGCGCTTCTCGAGAACGGCGCGCGGAACGCGGCCACTCCGGAAGCCCTTCAGCTTGACCTTGGTCGAAGCGTCCTTGAAAGCCTGATCCAGTCGGGTGCGGACCGATTCAGGGGGGATCGAGATCGTGAGAGTGCGCCGGCAGGGACCGGACTCGGCGACAGTGACGTCCATTTGGCTGCGCTGCCGTTCGCTGGCAGGAATCCGGCAGTCTGCGCCTCCCAGGCGGTTGATTCAAGCCACAGGACTGGTCGTCAGTCGTCCTTGAAGATGTCGGCGAGGAGCTTCTGGACCCGCTCGTTCTGCAGCATCGCTGCCACCGCGGGATCGTCCTCGGCCATCTCTTCGAGATCGGCGCGGCTCATCTGGGCGGCTTCGACCGCCTTGGCGAACTTGCTGTTGTTCTCTGAGGCGGCGTAGACGGCGGCCAATTTGCGCTGGAGGCGGCGCCGGAACAGAGGGTTCCTGCCGTCGCGGTCGATCGCCCGCTTGTAGGCCTGCTCGGCCTTGCGGAAGTCATCGAAGGCCCGGTAGGCGTCGCCGAACTGCTCCAGGGTGCTGCCGCTCGGGTCCTCCCGGAACTCCGTCTCGGCCCGGTCATAGACCTTCCGCTCGGGTCGTTTCTCCCCGAGATCCCGAAGACCGAGGCCGGCCTGGAGTGCGTCCTCGAACTGGGGGGCTTCCTCGACCTGGGTCTCGAGGAACTCCGCCGTCGGGACGTGCTCGAGCGGCGCGATTGTGCCCAGCCCACGCAGAAGTCGGCGGCGGTCCTCGGTCCGGAGGGAGGTCGCAGAGTTCTGCAGAATTCCGAGCAGGATCGCTGCCGTCTCGGCATCACGGCTGGTCAGGCCCGGAAGTCCCCGGATGTGCTGGCCGAGGATGTTGGTCTGGCGCTCGGCGCGGAGGGCTTCCCGCAGGGCCGGCAGGGCGATCTGCTTCCCGGACGAGTAGACGTGCCGAACGGCCGCTGCCCGCACCTGCTGATCGGGGTGTTGGACGTGGGCGCGCGCCTGTGCGGAGAGCGCGGCGCATCCGAGCCTTCGATCGGTGTCGAAGGCCGAGGCGACCAGCCCGGAGTTGGCGAACAGCGGAAAACTGCGCACGAGGAGCGCTTCGACACGGGGGCCGCCGGCGCGCCCTAGCAGAGGCAGTACCTGGATGCGGGTCTCGCGGTTCCCCGATTCGAACAAGTCGATCAGGACGTCCGACTGCGACTCGAGATCCATGCGCTGGAGGACGCGGCGGGCGTTGCGCGCGAGGTTTCGCTCGGCGGTGTCGACCGGCGCCTCAGGAGCGAGGAGCTCGAGCAGGCCGGGCGTCACCTCGTCGCCGAGTCCAGCGATCGCGTCGAACTTCTCTTCGAGGTAGTCGGCGCTGCCGTTGTAGTCGAGCCGGAGGTCCTTCAGGAAGCCGGCCAGTGGCGACTCGGTCGTCTGGTCCTGAGCGGTGCGGGTCTTCTCCAGCAGGTCGTCCAGCGGGCCCGTCGTTCCCTTCGCCGGAGCTTCGGCTCCCTCGCCGTTCGTCGCTTCCGAGGATGGTTCGGCACCTGGAGCCGGCTCCTCCTGGGCCGTGGCTCCGCAAGCGAGCGCCGCGAAGGCGAGGAGCGCTTGGGTGAAGGGGCGCAGGCGCTGGGTCAGGGGGTCGGCCGAAGGCATGAGCGGAATCGTCGCTGCAAGCCCTTCGCGGCTCAAGCGGTCCCTCGAGCCGCGTCGTTTGTTCCGCGGGTTGCTAGACTTCGCGGCCCCTTCATGAGCACATCCTCCGAGTCCTGCGATTTCGACGTGGTCGTCGTCGGCGGCGGTCACGCCGGTGCCGAAGCGGCCCTCGCCAGTGCGCGCAGCGGGGCGCGCACGGCGTGTGTCGTGCTCGATCCGGCGGCGATCGGCCGGATGTCCTGCAATCCGGCGATCGGGGGGATCGCCAAGGGGCACCTCGTGCGCGAGGTCGACGCCTTGGGCGGAGCCATGGCCCTGGCGACCGACGCGACTGGGATCCAGTTCCGGACTCTGAACACCAGGAAAGGGCCGGCCGTCCGCGCCCCTCGCGCACAGTGTGATCGCGAGGCCTACAACCGTGCGATGGTCGCCCAGGTCCTGGCCCAGGACGGGTTGTCGGTGATCCGGGGCGAGGTGGTCGGGCTCCGGATCCGGAACGCCTCGGGCAACGTCGATGCCGATCGGGCCGTGGTCGGAGTCGATCTCGCGGACGGTACTTCGATCGATTCGAAGGCCGTCGTGCTCACGACGGGCACCTTTCTCGGCGGAAAGCTGTTCGCTGGCGACTGGGAGCGGGACGGCGGTCGACACGGTGAGGCGGCTGCGAGTCGTATCGCGGTCGAACTCCGCGCCCTCGGTCTGCGACTCGGCCGACACAAGACCGGCACGCCACCGCGGCTGTCCAAGCGATCGATCGACTTCGATGGCCTCGAACTCCAGCCCGGCGATGACCCGCCGCGACCGTTCTCGTTCCGAACCGAGCGGATCGATCGCGAACAGTTGCCGTGTTGGATCACGCGGACGAATCCGCGCACGCACGAGGTGATCGCGAAGAACGCACATCTCTCGCCGATGGTGCAGGGGCGGATCGTCGGTCAGGGGCCGCGCTACTGCCCGAGTGTCGAGGACAAGATCGTTCGGTTCGCGGACAAGGAATCCCACCAGATCCAGCTGGAGCCTGAAGGCGCGGACTCCGACGAGATCTATCCGAACGGGCTGTCGACGAGTTTGCCGGTCGATGTGCAGGAAGAGTTCCTGCGCACGGTTCCGGGGCTCGAGAACGCACGCATCCTCCGTCACGGCTACGCAGTCGAATACGACTTCCTGGAGACCGATCAGATCCGGGCCGACCTGCACGTCCAAGGCGTTCAGGGACTGTTCGCCGCCGGTCAGATCAACGGCACGAGTGGCTACGAGGAAGCGGCGGGTCAGGGTCTTGTCGCCGGCGTCAACGCTTCGCGGTTCGCTCGTGGACTCGACCCGATGATCCTCGACCGGGCGTCGAGCTACCTCGGTGTGATGATCGACGACCTGTGCCGAGTGAACCCCGAAGAGCCGTATCGGATGTTCACGAGCCGCGCGGAATTCCGACTGCTCTTGCGCGCGGACAACGCCGACCGTCGGTTAGCGGAGATCGGTCGTCGTTACGACTTGGTGGACGACGTCTCGATCGCTCGGGTGAAGGCGAAGGAGCAGCGGATCGCGAGTGCGCTCGAATCGGTCGCGAAACTCCGGCGCGAAGGCCGGACCTACGAGGAGTGGCTCCGTCGGCCCGAGGTCTCGGTCGACGACCTCTGCGCCTGGAACGAGAGTGAGTTCGAGCATCTTCTTCCGGAGGATCGTTCCGAGCTCGAAGCCGAGGTGAAGTACGCCGGCTACATCCGGCGTCAGGCGTCGGAGGTCGAGCGCCTCCGCAAGATGGAGGCCCGGGCCATCCCGCGGGACTTCGACATCGATCGGGTCGAGGGCTTGAGCAATGAGGGGCGCGACCAATGTCGGCGCCGTCGACCGCACACGCTCGGAGAGGCTTCGCGCTTGCCCGGCGTGCGTCCCAACGACGTGCAGTTGCTGGCTTTGTACCTCTCCGATCGGAGTCGTCGGTCCGCTCGGCGCTGAGTCCCATCCGAGGCCTGCTACCCGACTTACGGTCCGACGTCCTGGGATTCCGACGGCTACCGACTACCCAAGTCGTTGAAGAGCGGGCAGCATGGCGGGGTCCGCGTCCGATCGGTGACACGGAACGGAGAGAACCTCTGCGCTGGTAGCCCCATGAAGAAGATCGCACTCGCTCTCGGCCTCGTGGCCGTCCCCGCACTGACCCTCGCTGCGACCGCGTTCCAGGACCCGTCGCTCGGCACGGACCAACCGCGAAACTCCACGCGCGTTCAGAACGACAGCGTCCGCCGCCAACTCCAGGACCGCATGCAGGTCCTCGAGGAGCAGCTGATGCAGGCTCGTCGTCGACTCGAATCGAACGAGCAGCGTCTCGAAGTCGTCCGTCAACGACTGAACGAGTGCGCGGACCTCGCGGTCGATGCGGTGGTCGAGAACGATCACCACAACTGCACGCCGTCGCGCAACCTGATCTCGCACTTCCAGTGGATGCACGAGAACGAGTTGCCGGAGCCCGCGGACCGTCTGCTGACGCACATCGTCGACCAACACCGTGGGGATCCCGAGCGACTCGCACGCCTCGCCCGCAATCTGATGACCGACGACGAACTCGCCGGACGCTTCGACGCCGCGGCGCTGGCGATCTCCGAGCGCGCGAACGGTTCGATCCAGCGACCGCACGCGGCCGTGTTTGACGCCTACGCTCTGGCGCTGTTCCTCAACGAGCGATTCGACGAGGCCGTGCTCTACGGTCGTCAGGCGCTGCAGGCTGCCGGGCGTGAGGACGAGCGACTGATGCGCCGTCTGCGCACCTACGAAACGGCAGCGTCCGCGCTCGAGTCGCCCACCGAATCGAACATCGAGTTCCAGGGAGCGATCTCGTCGGTCGCGACGGTCGTCGAGACCACGGCCGAAGCCCAGCCGCGCTGAAGCGGCTCAGCTGCGCAGGACGGCCTTGACCAGCTGCTCGGTCGACAGCTCTGGCTGGTCGGCAAGCTGTTTCATCGCCTTCTTGCGTGCGTCCGCCTCGGCGAAGCCGAGCGTGATCAAGGCTCCGATCGCGTCCTCGGCGCGAGCGTCCACGTCCGAGTTGTCGGCGGGAGCGCCCGGGTCGGCTGCGATCGCCAACTCGCCCAGATCGAGCTTGTCGATCTTGTCGCGGAGTTCGAGGCACAGGCGTTCGGCGGTCTTTTTGCCGACGCCCTTCACTTTCTGCATCGCCGCGACGTCACTCTGTCGGATCGCCGAGCCGATCTCGTCCGGGGCGTAGGTGCTCAGGACAGCGAGTGCCATCGTCGGTCCGACGCCGGAGACCGCCAGGAGTTGGCGGGCCAGGTCGCGCTCGGGGCGCTCACCGAATCCGAGCAGAGTCGGGTGGCCGTCGTTCGTGTGCAGGATCGTGAACAACGTCGCGGCCTGTTCCGGTTGCAACGAGCCTCCGGTGCGCACTGGCACACGGAGCTCGAACCCGAGGCCGTTCACGTGCAGGATCGCAGTCGTCCCGCTGGCGCGGACGACGGTGCCGGTCAGGTGGTCGTACAACGCGTCGTCTCGAGCCGGAGTCGGATGCCTCGTTCGCCAGAGTGGGCGGTCGAGTGGGCGCCCCAGGTGGGGGCGCTCAGGTTTCGATCACTCCCAGCTCAGGCGCGCAGCGCGAGGCCGAGCTCGTCGAGCTTCGTCTTGATCTCGTTGAGCGAGGTCTGGCCGAAGTTCGGGCAGGCGAGCAGCTCGGCTTCGGTCTTGTTGCAGAGGTCTCCGATCGAGCGGATCTTCAGCAGGTCGACGATCCGGCGGCTGCGAACCGAGAGGTCGAGCTCGGTGACCGGGCGGCGGATCGGGTCCGGGTTGTTCGGGTCCGGCATGTCCTCGGTCGGCACCTCGGCGACTTCGCCACCCTCCTCGAGCGGAGCGGCGATGATCTCGTCCTGGTCCATGCCCAGACGGAGATTCTTGTTGCGGAGGATCTCCTTTATCTCCATCAACGAGGTCTCGCCGAAGTTCTTGTAGCTGAGCAGCTCAGCCTCGGACTTCTTGACCAGGTCGCCGAGCGTGTAAACGCCCATCTTGGCAAGGCAGTTCCGGCTGCGGACCGACAGCTCGAAGTCGTTGATCGGCGTGCGGAGGACCTTGTTCCGCTTGTCTTCGCGGCGCTCCTGGTCCTCGTCGTAGAACATGTTCAGCGCCGCGGCGGCGTCGCGGCGATACATGCGCGCGCGCTGGTTCTGCGGGTTCGCCTGGAGGGCGAGGTCGAAGCACTGCATCGCGCGGCGGAAGTTGCCCATGTCCTCGTAGAGGATGCCCAGGTTGATGACGACGACCTCGTTGACGGGCGGGGCCAGCAGCGCACGCTCGTAGAGCTCGCGGGCCTCCTCGTCCTCACCGCGGAGGTCGACGTTCAGCGCGAGGCGGAACAGGGATTCGGGGTGCTTCGGATCCTTGCCGAGAGCCTGGTCGTAGAGGCTGATCGCGCCGAGCGCGTCACCTTCGAACTCGAGCGTGCGGCCTTCGAAGTAGATTTTGTCGACCTCGTTCAGCGTGCCGCCGACCTCGTCGAACGCCTTGCGGAAGGCCTCGGCGTCCTTCTTGCTCTCGACAGTCTGCAGGTAGGCCGCTGCCTGGTAGGGGTCGCTCGCCTTGTTCTTCAGGATCGTGAGAGCTTCGTCGTAACGGCCGAGAGCGCGGTAGGTGCGGGCGAGGCAGACGGCGATCGCCGGGTTGTCTTTCTGGTCCTCGAGGCCATCGACAGCCGACTCGTGACGGCCGAGAGCCCAGAGCGCGACAGCGCGCTGGATCCCGCCGGACATCGGCGACTCGATCCAGTTCTCCAGCGTCTGCAGCGAGTCGACGGTGTGGAACGCGGCCTGACGGAACTCGGCGATCGACGGGTGGTCGATGTCGCCCTGCAGGGCCTCGAGCGGATCCGCTTCTTCGGTTGCGGTCTCGGTCGCCGGCGAGTCGGTGAACGACGGCTCGGCAGCTGGGGCCTCATCACTGACCGACGCGCGGCGGTAGGCCGCGAGTTCGGCCGGATCGATGTCTTCGTCTTCGTCGGAGCCTCCGAACGAGCCGCCGCTGAACGAGCCGCCGTCGAAGTCGGAGTCCTCCGGCAGGTCACTGTCGTTGGGGCCTTCGAAAGAGAGGTGTTCAGTCGATTCCGGGAGGTCGTCGGAAGGACCGAGGTCGAAGAGGTCTTGCATCGAACGGAAGGCGCGGAGGATGGGCGCGTCGGAGGGGCGCTCGCGAGCCGGAATCCGGCGCCGAGAGCGACGTCCGCCGGGCGGATCGTCGAGGATGAGGAGTCCGGTGGCCCGATCGTGGGTAGCACGGTCGCCGGAACCGGGAGAGGCTAGGGAGCAAGCCAATCGGGTTCAAGGCCGATCCGGGCCCGGATCCAGCCGCGTCAGCGGCCCCGGTAGAGTCCCTCGAGCTCGGCGGCTAGGTCCTCGAAGGCCCTCGGTGCGCAGACCGTCCGGGCCGCTTCGCTCATTCGCTGGAGCCTGGGGCGGTCTCGGTCGAGCTGGTCGATCGCCTGAGCCCAGGCCAGCTCGTCGCCGGCGGGCAGCACCAGACCGGCTTCGCCACCCTGGAGCGCGTCCTGGAGGGAACCGCGGTTCGAGACCAGGACGGGTCGACCGGCGCTCAGGGCCTCGCGGGCGGTCAGGCCGAACACCTCGCGCCAGAGGGCCGGGGCAGCGAGGACGTCGATCTCAGACAGGATCTCGGGCAGCTGCGCGTCGTCGTAGGGGCCGTGGTAGGAGACCCGGTCGCCGGGCCGGAGGCTCTCGAACACCCGGCAGAGGTAGCCGGTGTCTCCGTGGTAGTTGACCGTGTTGCCGTGAATCCGGAGTTCGATCTGGCCGGGAGGGAGGCGAAGCAGGGCTCGGACCAGGATCCGCAGCCCCTTGCTCGGGATCAGGGTTCCGAGAAAGCCGATGCGTAGCCGGCGATTCGGGTCGAAGTCCGGGCTCGCAACCCGACGGAGCCGGCGGGTGTCGACGGCGTTCTCGACGACGCGGATCCGATCGGCCGGGAGTCCGAGCGCCTTGAACGGGGGAATCGCCCGCGCCGAAGGCGTGATCAACTGATCTGGGAGGTCGAGGAGCGCTCGCGTGTCCTCGAGTCGCTCGGTCACGACGCTCCGGCCTTCCGCTCCCTCGGGGACCCAGCCGCCGAAGCTCGCGTGCAGGCACTCCGCACAACGCTGGGGTTCGGCCGCCTCGACCATTCGACCCTGCCGGTCCCACATCTGCCCACGGGGGCAGAGGAGCCAGTAGTCGTGGAGGGTCATCAGCGTGCGGGTTCCGCGACGCTTGAGGACTTCCAGAAGGCCGGTGGACAGTCCGGTCAGGTGGTGCACGTGGACCGCGTCGAAGGCTCCGTGCGTGGATTCGGTTCGATCGAGGAAGGCTTCGATCGCCGCGTCCATGGCCGGCACGCGGTAGAGCGAGCGGAGGGATTCCAGATCCTCGTAGCGGTAGACGATCCGTGTCACGCGGTAAGGCGTGGCGCGGCCGGTCTGCTCCGGAGTTTCGTCGATGCAGGAGCCCTGCTCGTGTCCGTCCCGGCCCGACTTGGCGAGCACGTGGACGTGATGGCCGCGCTCGGCGAGTGCCCGGGCGATGCCGTCGACGTGCTGCTCGACGCCTCCGACGCTTTCGGGCGGTAGGCCGTGGCTTATCAGGAGGACGCGCATGCGAGTGCCAAGAGCGTAGCGGTCCGCTACGGTCCTCCGCGAGTTCGAGTGCGCCGGAACGCGAGCCTGAACTCCACGACTGGATGATTCCCCTTCGAGACCTGAACCCGGCCAGCACGAGGCCGGTCCTGATCTATGCGCTGATCGCGATCAACGTCCTCGTGTTCCTCGGGACCGCGATGGACCTGAACGACGCGGCGCGGAGTCTTGGCGCGGTCGCAGCCCACTACACCGGGGGGATCGAGCCGAGTCTGATCCAGACCGTTCGTGAGCCGCTGGCCGACGGTCGCTTCGTCGAGATCCAGGTCGGTCCCGAGGGCTATCCGCTCATCCCGCGTGAGTCCAGCTGGTGGACCCGCACCCTGACCCACATGTTCGTCCACGGCGGGATCATGCACATCGCCGGCAACATGCTGTTCCTGTGGGTGTTCGGCGACAACGTCGAGGACCGGTTCGGGCGCGGATGGTTCCTACTGGCCTACTTCGGAGCTGGCCTCGTTGCGCTCGGCACCCAGATCGTGTCCGAGCCAGGCTCGGGGATCCCGATGGTCGGGGCCTCGGGCGCCGTGGCCGGGGTGCTCGGCGCCTACCTGAAGCTCTTCCCGCGAGCAAAAGTCGTCGGGCTGGTGCCGCTCGGGTTCTTCTTCTTCATCGTCACCTGGTCTGCGGCGGTGTTCCTCGGGCTCTGGATCGGGATGCAGTTACTCAACGTCGCGGCTGGAGGCGGCGGCGGTGTGGCCTGGTGGGCGCACATCGGCGGTTTCGGTTTCGGCTACGTGCTGGCGGCGATCCTGATGGCAACCGGGAGGGTGACAGCACCCATGCAGTTCGCCTCGGCGCCATCGAGGGGCGGGCGCGGAGGCGGGTTCGGCTCTGGCTTCGGTCGGGGCAGGATCCGGAGCGTCGGGCAGCGACCTTCGGAGGGGCCGTTCGGCACCTACGGCGGGACCGGGCGGGGAAAGCAGAAGAAGATCACCCTCCGCGACCTCTTCCGTCGGTATTGACCGCGGACCGAAGGGTGACGAGTGAAAGTGATTGCGGCTGACCGCACGCTGGAACTCGTCGCTCCGAACGTTAGCATTCGCCCTGCGGGCCGATGGTCAGTCGCCCCGCCGCCTCTTCGTGTTCGGCGGTGCACGGAACCGAGGTGTGGGCCCGTCACCGCCAGCTCGTCTCACACTTCTCCCTACAGTCGCCGGAAGGTGACTGGTCGCGCGCATCCGACCAGTCGGCAGGTGGCTTGAGGGACCATGATCCGGGAGGGACATGGACCGAATCCGCATCCGTGGCGGCCGCGATCTTCGCGGTCCGATCCGCGTCTCCGGCAGCAAGAACGCAGCGCTCCCCATCCTCGCCGCCAGCTTGCTCGTCGAGGGTCGTGTGCTCCTGAGGAACGTTCCGTTCCTCAAGGACATCGACAACATGTGCCGCATCCTCGAGCGCCTGGGAGTGCGGACCGAGCGTTTGGCGGATGGCGGTCTCTATCTCGAGACCGTGGATCCCGAAATCATCGAGGCGCCCTACGACCTCGTTCGGACGATGCGTGCGTCGTTCGTCTGCCTCGGTCCGCTCTGGGCCCGACGCGGAAGCGCGAAGGTCAGCTACCCGGGTGGGTGCGTGCTCGGGCACCGACCGGTCGACCTGCACATCAAGGGCGTCAAGGCTCTCGGTGCCGAGGTCACGATGTCCGATGGCTACGTGACCGTCTCCGGACCGGTTCGTGGCGGAACGGTGTTCCTCGGCGGCAACTTCGGTTCGACGGTGCTCGGGACGGCGAACGTGCTGATGGCTGCCGTACTGGGTGAAGGCACAAGCGTGCTCGAGTTCGCGGCGATGGAGCCCGAGATCGAGGACCTCTGCAACTTCCTCAACAAGTGCGGTGCGAAGATCTCCGGCGTCGGCAGCCACTGCCTGGTCGTCGAAGGGGTCGATCGGCTCCACGGCTGCGAATACGACATCATTCCGGACCGCATCGAGGCGTCGACCTACCTGATCGGTGCCCTGATGACGAACGCCGAGATCGCGGTCGAAGGCGCGAGGCCAGCTCACCTGCTCGCCGTGATCGACAAGCTCGAGGAGGCGGGTGCGAAGTTCCGTCTCGACGGCGACGTCATCCACAACATCCCGACCGACGACGGTCGGATCCGCGCGGTCGACGTCACGACGCTGCCCTACCCCGGGTTCCCGACCGACATCCAGGCGCAGTTCATGGCGCTGATGTGCAAGGCGGACGGTGTCTCGGTGATCACCGAGAAGGTCTATCCCGAGCGCTTCATGCACGCAAACGAGCTGACTCGCCTCGGCGCCAAGATCCGTCGCGAGGGCTCGATCGCGATCATCCAGGGCTCGCCGAACCTCAGCGGTGCGCCGGTCATGGCGAGTGATCTGCGGGCTTCGGCTTCGCTCGTGCTGGCGGGGCTCGTCGCAGACGGGCACACCGACGTGCGCCGGGTCTACCACATCGACCGCGGCTACGAGCGCATCGAGCAGAAGCTGCAGCGCCTCGGCGCAGACATCGAGCGCATCTCGGACGGTTGAGTCGAGCGCTTCGCTCCGTTCACCTCCTGAGCTCGCGCGGCCTCCCGCGCGCAGGCGGTCGCCGCCGAGCCTGCGAGTGAGGGCCGCACCCTTGGTGGGGCGGCTCTCTTGCGCCTCAAGGCGCGGTCAGGGCAGGATGACCGTGCGAATCGTGTTCGTCGCGCCGACCGTAGTGCCCGTCCCAACCACCTGGCGGTAGATCGCGACTCCCTGGCAGTAGATCTCGATTCCGGCCAACTGCGGCATCGCGGGTACGTTCAGTTCTGAGCTTCGGAACCGGATGACTCCCCCGGGCGTGTTGGCGAAGGAGGCGAACGCGAGCCCTGCGCTGATCGAGAGCGAGCCGAGTCCGAGCGGGGTCGCTTGTTGGAGTGGGCTCGTCGACAGCAGGAAGGCTCCGAACGCGATGCCAGAACGGCCGAGGCCTTCGACTTCTGTCGGCTTGAACCTCCAGAGCCAGCGCGTTGAGGTTCCGATCCGGACCGGGGCGCGCAGCTCGAGTTGAGCTGACGTCGAAAGGAGAATCGTCGAGCCCGCGATCAGGTCTTGGTCCCCATCGTCGTCGAGGTCGGCGGTCAAGAAGAGGTCCCGAGGCCTTTGGTCCGGTGCCCTCGAACGAAGTCGTTCGAGAACAAGCGGAGATCGCAAGGACAGCGAGAATCGACCCGCTCCGTCGTTTCGGAAGACTCTGAGCTCGCCTGGCGCTGACTCGGACCAAGCGAGGATCTCGCTGGTTCCGTCGAGGTCGAGGTCAGGGGCCAGATAGAGGTCGGCCGCGCCGGATGGGATCGCGGACTCTCCGATCGCGTAGGCTCCCGATCCATCGTTGAGAAGTTGAGTCTGCAATCCGGGGTAGGCGAGGTCGATGTCGGAGTCGCCGTCGAAGTCGCCGACGGCCGGCGCTCCGAGAGTCGTGCTCGCCGAGGAAGGCGCGCCGAGTCCCATCACGGGCAGCGAAGAGCCGAGCGAGAACACTCCGCCGTTGTTTAGGAGGAGGTAACCAGCTCGCGTTCCGCTGGTGACGACTTCCGCGGTCAGTAGGACATCCGGGTCGCCGTCTCCGTCCGCATCGAAGACTTCGAGATGGGTCGGGTCGGCCGTTGGTGATGACGGCCTTGTCGGTCCGGGAAAGGCCCCAGCGTCGAACATGAGTCCGCCGGAGGAATCGGGGACGACCAGGACGACCGAGTTCAGGCCGGAGATCGCGACGATCTCGTCGTCTCCGTCGCCATCCGCATCAATGGTCGCCACCGCGGTGGGTTGGAATCCGCTGATTTGGTTGAGGGGGGTGATCGATTGACTGTCGATTCGAATCGCTCCGCCGAACCGGCCGAACGCAGTGATCTCGTCCGTGCCGTCACCATCGAGGTCCGTCACGACCGCCATTTCGTTTCCCGCCAGGGCGGAAAACCCTTGGAGGAAGAGTCGGTCGTAGTCACCGGTTCCTCGACCGAACGCGAAGTCCACGTCTGTCCCGAGACTGACGAGGTCTCGTCGTCGATCGCCGTTGAAGTCCCCGGCGTGGATTTCGCTGGAGAACGTGAAGAAGTCGACTTCGGCCCGGTCGAAGAACTGTTGCCGGAGTTCGCCGAATCGGCCGTCCAATTGACCGAAGCCGATCGCGAAGTCGAGCCCGTCGCGTAGTAGGAAGTCATCGCGTCCGTCGCCGTCGATGTCTCCGAACCGATGCTGCGGCGCGGACGCTCTCGCTTCGATCTCCGGGGTGGGGGAGAGACGCCCAGTGCCATCATTCACAAACGTTTGAATGGACCGCGAGGTCGTAACCGCGATGTCGACGTTCCCGTCGCCATCAGGGTCGACGGCGACGAGTTGCCCATCCGCCGCTTGAGGTGCCGGGTCGTTCGCCAATAGCCCGAATGATCCTCCGGAGTTCGGTAGAACGCGTAGTCGTGTTTGGCTGTTGCGAGTCGTCGATACGATCAAGTCCTCGGTTCCGTCGCCGTCCATGTCGGCTACGGTGAGGTCGTCGACGAGCTCGCCGGGGCTCAGCGGCAAGCTGAGCGAACTGCTGGTGTAGGTTCCGTCCGGATTGCGGGACCGAAGTGCGATTGCGAAGCCCGGGACTCGCTGTAGGAGCTCGGTTGGGCCATTCCCGTCGAATTGGATCGGCGTGAAGTCGATCGGGCCGGGGATCAAGGGCGTAATGGCCTGACGCGAAGAGAAGCTCCCTGTTCCGTCGTTCAGGTAGATGAACGCCTGGCTCGCTGACAACGGAGTGCCGGCTGGCCGGTCGACCGCGACGAGGTCAAGGTCGCCATCTGCATCGAGGTCGATGGCCTGCAGGTCTTCATCACGAATGAGCGAGCTGGCGGGAAGGGCGAGCACATCGACGACGACTCGTCTTCCGTTGGGCGTCAGGAGCGGACCGAACACGATCTCGATTCCGCCTCGGGCCATGTCGACGTGGCCGTCTTGGTCGAAATCGCCGAACGCCAGTCGGTTCGATTCGGTCGTCGACGCGAGGATCGGCGGTACATTGATCGAGCTTCCGAGCAACCTCGGGCCGAGGTTTCGTCTGATCTGATCGTTGGTCTCGCTCACGAAGTCGAGGTCACCGTCACCGTCCGCGTCCACCAGCCCGAGTATCGGGGACCCGCCCCTGGCCTGGAGTTCTAGCTGGAATGCATCCTCATCGTTGGGGGCGGTGAGCAGTGGTTCGTTGGACTGCGCGATCAGTGGCGTGCACGTCAATGCGATTGCGAGTGCCGCGGCATTCGCCGCCTTCTGGGTGTTTGGATTCATGGGCAGGCTCCGAAAGTTGGTTTGCGGGGCGCGCCTGCCGATGAGCAAAGGGCGTTCCAGTGCTCCAAATCCTCGGGGTCTTCCGCGCGTACCGCTGATTCAGAGCCTTGGGACGCCGGCGTGAAGTCGAGGCCGGTGCGAGAACGGTTCCCTTAGCGACCGGTCGGTTCGACTTCGTAGCATCTCCTCTGGAATAGCTCGCGCCGGCGCGATGGTGTCACGGATCAGAGGCAGTCTCGTTAGAGAATCCCGGCTCGATCTCCCGCAGCCGAACAGGTTCGACTCCCTCAGAACGAGATCACGGAGCGGATCACGTTCGTCGCGCCCACGGCCAGACCTGGCCCACCGAGTTCCACGTCTATGGCTGCACCCTGACTGTAGATCTCGACACCAGCGAGCGCTGGAGTCGACGGCACGTTCAACGGGATGAACCCGAGTGCCGGGAGGGGGCTAGCCAATATGCGGATTCCCGTCGCGATTGAGATCGGGGCGTTCAGAGCGAGCGCACCTAGGTCGAGGGGGAGCGTGGTCGCCAGAGGAGTCGTCGAGATCAGCAGCGATTCGAGTGCGACCGCCGTTTCGCCGAGGTCTTCGATCGGTCGGTTCGGCACACTCCAAGTCCAGGCGGTTCGCTCGCCGACCCGCAGCGGAGCATTCAACCGCAGTTGAGCAGCTGTGGAGAGCAACACATTTGCGCCAGCGATCAGGTCTTGGTCACCGTCGTCATCGAGATCTGCCAGGGTGAAGGCCTTGTGAACTGCAGAGTTCATCGGGATTTCGACCGCTTGGTCCAGAGCGACGACCGGAATGTTCGCAGGGACGAATGCGCCGGCTCCGTTGTTGCATAGGATGTAGAGCTCCGACGGCGAATCGCTGCTCCACGAGACGATTTCGTTCACGCCATCGACGTCGAGATCGACAGCTAGGTACAGCTCCGACGGGGGCGACGGAATCCCGCCGGGCCCGACCGTGAAGTTGCCGGATCCGTCATTGAGCAACTGCGTTTGCAGTCCGGGGAACGCGAGGTCGATGTCTCCGTCGCCGTCGAGGTCACCGACTGCCGGGTCGCCGAGCACGAATGAACTGGGCGGATTCGTGCCGATGCCCATCACAGGCAGCGTGATCCCCAGCGAGAACACCCCGCTTCCGTCATTGATCATCGTGTATCCGACTTGCGTGTTGAGGGTGACCACGTTGGCGTAGGCCAGAAAGTCCTGATCACCATCATCATCGACATCGAGCACCACGATCCGATTGGGAGTCGTGGTCACCCCCGAGGGGTTTACCGGTCCTGGGAAGGCGCTCGGATCCACCGCCAGGATGTTGGCCGGGTCTGGGACCAGCAGGGCGAAGATGCCGGCCGTCAACGGATCGAGTCCGAGGATCTCGTCGTCGCCGTCGCCGTCGGCATCGATGCACGTGAGATCGTCCGGATCCAGCGCGGTCTGCAACGAGCTCGTTGAGATCCGCCCGCTGCCGTCGGCCAGCCGAATCGTCGAAGCGCGATCGATCTGGTAGAGCTCGGTTTGCCCGTCACCGTCGGTGTCCGCGACGACGGATTCGAATGCTAGCCTTGGAGGAGCCGAAGCGGAGGTGACCAGGTAGTCGCCGGTTCCGCGCTGGATCGCGAGGCCGATCGAGTTGCCGGAGGCGTACAGGTCGGTCCGTCCGTCTCCGTCGATGTCTCCGGCGAGGATCTGGTCGTCGTAGAGCTGTCGAAGGTCGGCGCGATCGAAAAACGGGGCTCTCGGAGCACTGATGGTTCCGTCGGGCTGACCGAAGCCGATTGCGACGTTCGGGCCAGCGGCTAGCAGAAGGTCGTCTCGGCCATCGGCATCGAGGTCTCCGACTTCGCGCAGTCCGACGGTGAACGGATTGAACGCGGTCGGAATGGTCTGCCGTAGGCTCATGACGCCCGAGCCGTCGTTGCCGTAGAGGCGAACGCCGGAGAGCGTCTGGACGGCCAGGTCGAGGGCGCCATCTCCCTCGACGTCGAGGGCGTCGATTCCGAATACGACGTCGGAGATCGTCGCCGAGAGACCGATCTGTGCGAAGGAGCCTCCGGTGTTTCGGAACACGCGGAGTGTTCCACCAGCGGTCCCAAGCCCGTTGCGCTCGATCACCGCCACGTCGTCGAGCCCGTCGCCGTCGATGTCGAGGACGGTGAAGCGCGGGTCATCCGTGAGTGAGCTCGGCAGGGACGGCACCGAGGTGGTCGAGTAGGTGCCGTTCGCGTTCCGAGTCAAGATTTGGAACCCGGTGAAGCTGATGTAGCGCAGGAGCTCGGGTGAACCTGAACCGTCGTTCTGAATCGGCAGGATCTGGACGAGATTGGTGAGAGGGCCGCTGAGCGCCTGGTTCCTCGTGAACGAACCGGTCCCGTCGTTGTCGTACAGAACGACCTCCACGAAGGCCGGTTGCGGACCCGTCGGCCGATCGACGGCGAGCAGATCCAGGTCGCCGTCCGCGTCGAGGTCGATCGCCTGCAGGAGATCTGTCAGTCCGACCGTCAGCAGCTGGTCGGGAAACGCGAATACATCGACGATCGTTCGTCGTCCGTTCGGGCGCGATGAGCGGCCCGAACAGGATCTCCAGCCCACCACGCGCGAGGTCCAGGTGGCCATCCTGGTCGAAGTCCCCGAAAGCCTGGAACACCGACCCTGAGGTCGACGCGAGGAGCGGAGGTAGATCGATCGGGTTCGGCGCGACCAGGTTCGTGAAGTTCTGCCGGATCTGGTCGCCGTCCGCGCCGACGAAGTCCACGTCACCATCACCGTCTGCGTCGACGAGCGCGCCGATCCGAAAGTCCAGGCGTCGCATCTGAGCCTCGAGACCGAAGATGTCTCCATCGTTCGGTGGGGACAGAACCGGCTGGGGCGCCAATTGTGCTGTGAGGGGGGCGGCTCCGAGGGCGAGGTACATCGCCACGGTCCGAGTCGTCGTTCGGGTAACGTGCATCCTGATCTCCTTCTGAATCGGCGGTCGCCCAAGTGGAGGACCCATCCGGAGGTAGTGTCGAGCCGGAGACTAGTCACGGCGATTCGTCAGAGCGGCATCTCGCGTGCGAGCTGGCCGCCGTGCTGGAGAGGTTGCTCCCTCGACCGAGGCGTCGTGAGCTCAGCTCGAAGCGGGGGTGATTCTCGGGGCCTGGTGGCTGGAACTCCGTTTCCTTGACCGATCCGACTGCTCGTCCGAGACTTTCCAGCCAGAGATCGGTGCCCGATCTCCTCGCGACCGAACATGTTCGACTCCCTCAGCGGCTCCCTGACGAAGGCCTACCGGTCGATCGTCGGCAACAAGACCCTCACCGAAGCCAACGTCGAGGAGGGGATTCGGGCGGTTCGGCAGTCGCTGCTCGAGGCTGACGTCCACTACCAGGTCGCCAAGGACTTCGTCGAGGACGTCAAGAAGCGGGCTCTCGGCCAGGAGGTCCTGAAAGCCGTCGATCCGGGTGAGCAGTTCATCAAGGTCTTCCACGACGAGCTGACCGAGCTCCTCGGTGGAGAGAAAGCGTCGCTGCCGAGCACGGACAAGGGGCCGCTGATCCTGATGACCGCCGGTCTGCAGGGCTCTGGAAAAACGACGACCTGTGCGAAGCTCGCGCTCTTCCTCAAGCAGCGGAAGAAGAAGAACCCTCTCCTGGTCGCGGCCGACCTTCAGCGCCCCGCCGCGGTCGAGCAGCTGCAGACGCTTGGTAAGCAGCTCGGCATCGCCGTCCACGCCGAGGGCACGGACCAGTCCCCGCCGCAGGTCTGCAAGCGCGGCATCGAGCTCGCGAAGAAGAACCTTCACGACGTCGTGATCCTCGACACGGCTGGGCGCCTGCACATCGACGACGAGCTCATGACCGAGCTCGAGCAGGTCAACAAGATCTGCAAGCCGCACGGCGTGCTGCTCGTCTGCGACTCGATGCTCGGTCAGGACGCCGTGCAGTCGGCCAAAGAGTTCGATCAGCGGCTGCCGATCTCTGGCGTGATCCTGACTAAGACCGACGGTGACGCACGTGGTGGTGCAGCCCTGTCGGTCAAGAAGATCACGGGCAAGCCGATCCTCTATGTCGGCACCGGCGAGAAGGCCGACGAGCTCGAGGAGTTCGACCCGCCGCGCATGGCCGGTCGGATCCTCGACATGGGGGACGTCGTCTCGCTCGTCGAGAAGGCCCAAGAGGTCGTCGACGAGAAGGAGGCCGAGAAGGATGCGAAGCGGCTGCTTAAGGGGCAGTTCAACTTCGAGGACTTCATCAAGCAGCTGAACTTCATCCGCAAGCTCGGCCCGATGAAGAAGGTGCTTGGCATGCTGCCGGGCATGGGGCAGGCGATGAAGAATATCGATCTCGACGACAACCGCTTCAAGCGCGTCGAGGCGATGATCCAGTCGATGACGGTCTTCGAGCGTCAGCACCCGGACGTGATCGACGTGCAGCGTCGCCGCCGGATCGCGAAGGGCTCGGGCAACGAGTTGCAGGCGGTCCACGACCTCATCAAGCAGTTCAAGATGATGCAGAAGATGATGTCGAAGCTCGGCAAGGGCGGCCTGGAAGGAATGATGGGCGGTGCTGGTGCGGGCGGAGGCATGCCGGGAATGCCCGGCGGCGGCCTCGACCAGCTCGGTGGTGGAGGCATGCCTGGCGGAATGCCCGGAGGGCTCCCCGCAGGCCTCGGCCAGGGCAAGAAGAAGAAGAAGGGTCGATTCGGCGGTGGCGGCAACTCCGCGTTCGACGACTTCATGCGCGGGAAGGGTCGCTGAGCGGGTCCGAATCGGGTCCGTTCGGTCTGCCCGGAGTCTTTTTTCCCCGGAGCAGGTGGAGGTTGACCGGCGGCAGGGCTAGACTTCCCGCCCTTTTCCCCGGACCCGACTGCCGCGACAGGCTCCGGAGAACCCCGTTTTTGCAGGAATCAACCCCTTGGCCGTCAAGCTGCGCCTGACCCGTTTCGGACGACTCAACCACCCGACCTACCGCGTTTGCGCCACCGAGGCGCGCTTCAAGCGTGATGGACGGGTCATCGAGACCCTGGGCTACTACCTCCCCAAGCACCCGCGTGCCGAGGAGCAGTACAAGCTCGATGTCGAGCGGATCGAATACTGGTTGAGCGTCGGTGCGCAGCCTTCCGAGACCGTGGCCAGCCTGATCAAGCGATCAGGCGTCAAGCTGCCGGAGCGGAAGACCGCGAAGGACAAGAACCCGCGGAAGCGCAAGGCGAAGGAGTTTTCGCCACCGTCCCAACTCAAGGGCCGCCTGGCGAAGAAGCGCTGGCGCGCGAAGCACAAGCCGGCGGAAGCGGCGGCGAGCGCAAACGACTGAGGTGCTGGTCCGGACCCTCGCTTCGAGAGTGAGGGCGCCGTTCCCCCGGGACGACGCGGACTCGAGCCTCGCGGCTGATCAGTTCGTTTCCTCCTCGTCTCGAAAACCCCTCGGGTAGTCGTCGCCGTGGCCTCGCTGCGCGCGGGCCTTTTTGGATCCCGCGAGAGACACGCCCGAACCGTATCTGGCCTGACTGATGGGCATGGCGACCAAGAAAAAGACCTCTAAGAAGCGCAGCGCGACTGCCCAGGCCGAGCCCGAGGACATTCGGGCACCGCTCGATCCGAAGAAGGCCAACTTCGAGCAGATCCTGAAGGATCTCGAAGAAGCGCTGTCGGGTCTGACTCCACCTGAGGAGCCGACCCAGGGTGACCTGGTCACCGGTCTGGTTCACATCCTGTTCGCCGACGGGCTTCCCTGTGGTTTCGGTCAGGCCGTACGCGAGCGACTCGACGAGGAACTCGTCGACCGCAACGAACAGCGGATCACCGAGGCCTACGAGCTCGAGGCCCTCCTCCTCGACCTCGAGATCCCGGACCTGCTCGCTCGCTGCGAGCGGATGCACGAGGCCTTCCTGCAGATCTACAACGACCAGAACCACGTTGGTCTAGACGAGCTGCGCGAGGGATCGGTCTCGGATCGGAAGAACTTCTTCCAGCGCGTGCCTGCGATCGAGCAGCCCGCCATCAACTTCCTGCAGAGCATGCTCGACCTCGAGGACGTGATGTTCTCGACGCGTTCGACGGTTCGCACCCAGACGCGCCTCGGTTGGGACCCGAAGTCCAAGGACGTCACGGACTTCATCGACCGCGCCCGTGCGCTTCTCGCACCCTTCGGCCACCTTCCGGTCGACGTCGGTGCGCCCAAGGGCAAGACGAAGGTGATTCGGAAGCCCGAGCTGTCGCCGGCCTGCCTGCTGCTGCGCCTCGCGCCGGCCAAGAACCGCTGAGCGGCGGAAGCCGGCTCGATTGCGGGCCTCGGGCGGACTTCGATTCGGCTCGAACGGATCCCGAGGTCGATCTCGACGGCCCTCCCGGGGACGATCGGAGGCCGATGCTGTTCCTCGCATCCAGCTCGCCAAGACGTCAGGAGCTCCTGCGTGCCGCGAACCTCGACTACCAGCTGATCACGCCGGGGCCCGAGGTCGAGGGTTCCGGAGTGCCGATTGAGTTGGCGGTGCAGCGGGCGCACTCGAAAGCGCTCGGTGCGCCTTGGGCTCCGGAGCTCGGCGCCGGGTTCGTACTCGGCAGCGACACCGTCGTCGAACTCGGCGGCGTCGAGTTCGGCAAGGCCGCTGATCGGGCGGAGGCACTTCGGATGCTGCTGCAGCTGGGAGGCTTCGAACACCAGGTGCACACGGCCTTCGCACTCGTGGAGCGGCCGAGTGGTCGTGTTGTCGAGGGAGTCGTGACGAGCCGGGTCTCCCTCCCGTCTCGGGAGCCTTCGGAGCTGATGGCCTGGCTGGACTCGGGCGGCTGGCGGGGGAAGGCCGGGGCCTACGGGCTTCAGGATCCCGAGTGCGCCGCGACCCTGATCGCGGGAGATCGGAACGCGGTCATCGGGCTGCCGGTGGAAGCCGTGTGCGTCGCACTCGAGCAATGCCGTCGCGGCTTGGGAGGCAATCCGTCGTGACCGGCGCTCTCGAGTCGACGCCACGGCGCGGCTTCCTGGTTCGAGTGTCCCTGGCGATCGTCGTCATTCTCTCGTCCTTGGCCGCGCTCTACTGGTTCCGCTGGTCGCAGGATCCGGAGAGAAACGAGAGGGAGGTGCGGGCCGAGGCTCCGCCGGACTACCGGGTCGGTCTGCCGACGATGATGCCGCGCGGGCGAGCACGACGGCTCCGGGTGGTCGGGCCCACGTCCGAAGTCCCCGAGGCTTCGGCACCGGTCTTGAGCATTTCGTCCGCGGGGCGGATCGAGGTGGTGCGGGGGGTGTCGGTCGAGCAGATTGGACGTGCGGGGCCTTCCGCCGGGTCGGGGGACGCTGCCGGCGCCGAGTTCGAGTTTGAGGAAGCAGCGATCCTGGTGCCGGAGGGGCGTCTCCAGGCGCTCGGTCCTGAGGCTCGGGCTGCTCTTCTCGAGGTGTGGTCGATTCTCGGCGGGCAGGCCCAAGTTCCGCCGATCGCGGTCGGAGTGGGGCTGGAGGACCCCGAAGAGCTCGAGCGTTTGCGTCCTTGGCTTCGCTGATCCGAAACCTGGTTCCGCCAGACCCTTGACGGTCGCGGGACGCGCCCTAACCTACTCGGCCCTCTTGGGCGATGGCCCGGGGCCGAAAGCGATGAAAGCCGACACCCATCCGAAGTACGAGCGCGTCGAAGTGACGTGTGCCTGCGGCAACAAGTTCGAGACCCGTTCGACCAAGGACGCGATCAAGGTCGACATCTGCTCGGCCTGCCACCCGTTCTACACCGGTCAGCAGCGGTTCGTCGACACGGCCGGCCGGGTCGACAAGTTCCGCCAGCGCTACGGCCGCGGCTCGAAGAAGACCGCCGAGAGCTGAGAGCACGACTCGACTCGCCGCTCGGACCGGTCGTGCGATCGCGGTGCCGTGATGCGGCGAGTTCACGCCCGGGCAGACGTCACGCCCAACCCGAGGTCTGAGCGCTGTGTTCACTGAGTTGCGCCCCTCGGTCCGTCGCACCCTCGATGCGATGGTCGCGCGTCAGTCGGAATTGACCGACGCGCTCGCCGACACCGAACGCATGCAGTCGCTCGGAGGAGCGGCCAAGGTGCAGCGCGAGCTCGGCCAGTTGCAGCCGGTGGTCGATGCCTACGAGTCGTTGCAGCCGCGTCTGCGCGACCTCGAGGAACAGAGCGCCTTGCTCGAGAGTCCGGCAGGCGAAGACCCCGACCTGATCGAGCTCGCACGCGAGGAGTTGCCAGAGCTCCAGCGGGAGGTTTCCGCAGCGATCGAGTCGCTGCTCGATCGGTTGCTCGAGACCGGAGGGGATGGGGGGCGTTCGGCGGTCCTCGAGATCCGCGCCGGAACTGGTGGGGACGAAGCGGCGCTCTGGGCGCGCGACCTGCTGCATCTCTACACGCGCTACGCCGAGCGTCAGGGCTTTCGCGTCGAGTTGCTCGAAGAGTCTCCGTCCGAACTCGGAGGCTACCGCGAGGTGACCGTTCTGGTTTCCGGCGATGGAGTGTTCCATCGCCTGCAGTTCGAGAGCGGGGGCCACCGCGTGCAGCGTGTGCCCGCGACGGAGTCGCAGGGGCGGATCCACACCTCGGCCGCGACCGTGGCGGTGCTTCCCGAGGCCGAGGAGGTCGAGGTGCACATCCCGGACTCCGACCTCGAGATGCAGGCGGTCCGGGCCTCGGGGCCCGGCGGCCAGAACGTGAACAAGGTTTCGAGTGCGGTCCGGCTGACGCACAAGCCGACCGGACTCTCGGTCTTCTGTCAGGAGGAGCGGTCGCAGGTGAAGAATCGCCAGAAGGCGCTGAAGCTGCTGCGGACCCGGCTCCTCGACCAGGAGCGGCAGCGTGCCGACTCGGAGCGAGCGGCGGACCGGCGTTCGCAGATCGGCTCTGGGGATCGCTCGGCGCGGATCCGAACCTACAACTTCCCGCAGAACCGCCTGACGGACCACCGGATCGGCGAGAACTTCACCCTCCAGACGGTCATGGAGGGCAAGCTCGAGCCGGTCGTGGACGCCCTGCTGGGGGCCGACCGAGAACGCCGGATCGCGGAGCTCTAAGCCACGGAGCCGCCTTGTGGGGCTCGTTCGTGCTTCGCAGGCCGGGTCCTGCTAGCCTCTCGCGGCCCCGAATCGGCGCTTCGCTCGCGAATCGTCGACTCAGCGACCGGTGATCCTGAATCGCACCGACCGATCCGGCCTTTTGGGCCGAACCGGATCGACTGCGGTTCCGTTCTCCGACACTCGTTCACGGTTCCACTCCACGGTTCCAATCTCTCTGGTTCCAATCCCTCTGGTTCCACCGCGTGACTGACTCCGGCCGGGATCCCTCTCCCGCACGAGCGCCGTCCGCTCAAACCCTCGAATTCCGACCCCTCGCATGACCGACGAACTCCAAGAGCTCGAGCCTCTCGACGATCAGCCGACGACTCCTCCCGCGATGCCGACGACCGAAGCGGCCGCCATGGCGCAAGGTCCAGGCGGCACGGCGGCCGTCGCCGTCTCGGCTGGTGTGCCGATCCTCGGCGCTCCGGCCTACAACCCGGCTGCGGACAAGGAGTACTTCCGCTTCCTGTTCGCCGGTCTGCTGATGTTCATCGGCCTGATGATGCCGTTCGGCGCTGGCGAGTATGAGTCTGTGGGCTACGAGACCCTCGGCGGCGCGATCTCGCTGTTCATCGCGATCGGCTTGATGTGGTCGTGGTGGGGTTCGATCGCGGTCAACCGCTTCAAGGGCTCGGCGCTCCTGTGGGTTGTCGCGTCGCTGATCCCGCTGCTCGCGCAGGTCAACGAGTTGATCAACCGCCCGGGCACGATCCTGGTGAACCGTGTCCTGACGGAATCGGCTTTCGAAGAAGCCGGCGGGGAATCGCTTGAGACGGTCGAACTGGAGAACGAGACGCTGGTGATCGTCGCTGGTGAGCGTGGCAACTACGGCCTCGGCGACTTCTTCGGCGACTACACGAACTTCTCGGGCTACGGCGCGCAGCACCAGGCGAGCCAGTTCCTGACGCAGTTCGGCCCCGGCCGTTTCATCGTTCTCCTCGGCGCGCTCTGGGCCGAAATCGCGATGGCGATGGCGATCTTCGGCGGTGCCAAGACCGCGAAGAAGCAGAACCAGGCTGCCAAGTCCGCGCGCGCCGCGAAGACCGACGGCGCGGGCGACAAGAAGGGCGGAGCCGCGAAGGGCCGCCGCCGTCGCTGAGCCGATGGCGGACGGGTCGTCTGGATCGATGGGCGACCCGCCCTCGACGTTGAAGGCGGTGCTCGACGCCGCCGCATCCTGGCTCGAGCAAAAGGGCGTCGAGGCACCTCGGCGTTCGGCTGAGTGGTTGCTCGGCCACGTGCTCGGCCTCGATCGTCTGCAGCTCTATTTGCAGCACGATCGACCGCTCGAAGAGTCAGAGCGTGCTGCGCTGCGGGCCTTGATCGCTCGACGTGCGCACGGCGAACCGATCGCCTACCTCTGCGGGACGCAGGACTTCTGCGGCCACGAACTCGAGGTCGGTCCGGGGGTGCTGATTCCGCGACCCGAGACCGAAGAGCTCGTCGAGCTGGTTCTCGCGCGCCTGCCGGAGACCGCATCTTCGGCGATCGATCTTGGGACCGGTTCCGGAGCGATCCCGATCGCGTTGTGTCATGCGCGTCCGGGTTTGCACGTGACCGCGGTCGAAGTCGATGAGAAGGCTCGCGCGATCGCCGAGCGCAACATCGCGCGATTCGAACTCGGTGGTCGGATCCGCTTGCTCGCGGGCTCTTGGTGGGAACCGGTTCGCGAGGGTGAGACGTTCGACCTGGTCGTGTCCAACCCGCCCTACGTCGACCCGGACAACCCGAGTGGGCTCGAAGCCGCGGTCCGGCGTTTCGAGCCGGACGTCGCGCTGTTCACTCCGCCGAGCGATCCGGGGGCGCCATACCGCGAGATCGCGACCCAGCTCGTGACGCGATTGCGAACAGGAGGTCTGTGCGCGTTGGAGACCGGAGTCGGCTCGGTCGAGGCGAGTGCCGAGGCCCTGCGCGCGGTGTCTGCGGAAGCTGGTCTGGGGGAGCTTGAGATCGTGAAGGATCTCTCCGGCCACGACCGCTTCGTCGTGGCGCGACGCAAGGCGGTCGAGTCTGCGTCGTCGTGACGCCGCGCCGGCTCAAGCCGGCGGGTTGGCCTTCACCCAGCCATCGATCGCGAGCTTCGTCAGACTCGGGATCTCCGTGAAGTAGATCGCGATCTCGAAGCCCGGCTCTCCATCCGTGCGCGGATCGCAGCGGACGACAGCGCCCTTGACCTCGTGGGCCCCACTCTCAGGAGCCGGGATGTCTCCCGGGATCTCCAGGGAGATCTGGACCATCTGCATCTCGTCGATCGGGTCGTCGTGGAAGCAGCACAGGCCGTTCGTCGACAGGTCCTTGATGCGCGAGTCGCCGGCTTCGCTGCCGTGGACTCGGACGGCGAAATCGCCCTTCGCACGGGGGGCACGTCGACGCTCGGAGCCTCCCTTGCTGGAAGCGGGAGTCGGTTCGGGCACCGCGTTCTCGAGCTCTTCGGCCGTGTTCGATTCGTCGTTCATCGTCGTCGATTCCTTCGGTGCAAATCCTGTGGAGAACGCCGCCGTTCCGAGCGAGAGAGAAGAGCGGCGGCGAGTGTTTCGAGTCCGGTTGGCGAGAGGTTGACGACAGCCTGCGCTGGCCTCGTTGCGGGCGTTCGTTTCGCCGGAACGAGTGCCTCCCGCCGCTCGGATGAGAACGCACGATACAACCGCCGATCGCTCAAGGCTACGATCGCGGATCGGCGGTGAGCGCAGGGGGCGCAGCCGCAAGACGCCATGGCGAACTTCAACAAGGTCATCCTGCTGGGCAATCTGACCCGCGATCCCGAACTCCGATACACCCAGAGCGGCATGCCGATCGCCAAGTTGGGTATGGCTGTGAATCGGAAGTACAGCGTCCAGGGAGAGCAGAAGGAGGACACCTGCTTCGTCGACCTGACCGCGTTCGGTAAGCAGGCCGAAGTCATCAATCAGTACCTGACGAAGGGCCGCAGCCTGTTCGTCGAGGGCCGTCTGCAGTTCTCGCAGTGGGAAGGTCAGAACGGCGACAAGCGCTCGAAGCTCGAAGTCGTGATCGAGAACTTCCAGTTCGTTGGCGGCCGTGAGGGTGCCGGCGGTGGTGGTGGCGGCGGTGGGCAGAAGGCCTACGGCGGTGGCGCTCCTGGAGGTGCGCAAGGTGGTGCACAGGGTGGTGGCTCCGATGGACCGCCGCCCGAGCAGTACGACGACATCCCGTTCTGATCACCCGATCGAGCGCGTCCCGACGGACCCGAGGAGTCCGGAACGCGGTCACGAGATCGTGACTCCGTCGATTCCTGCGACACTCTCGGGGTGGCAACGATCACCCCGATCGCCCGCAATCCCCGACGCTGGGCGGCCTGCAGGCGTGATCGATTTCGAGACGGTCCGTCGAGTCAGCCTTCTCAAGAACGTGACCTTGGGAATCCGATGAGCACCCACAGCGTGGACGACCTGTCGTCGTCCCGCCGAAAGTGCTCATGGAGTCGATCCAACACGTCAAAGAGGCGTTGAACGCTCGTTCGACGACCACGTCGCTCGAAGAACTCGAGAACCGTGGTCGCAAGCGCGTCAAGGTCATCAAGGCCGAGCATGTGGCCCAGATGATCCGCGAGTCGGTCGAGCGGGCGCTGACGAACGACGACCGCCTGCCCAAGGAGGAGATCGACCGGCTTGTCGAGGCGAGCCGTGCCGAGTTCGCCGACGTGATGGCCGAGCGCCAGCGCGAGCAGGCGGAATACCAGCAGGCACAGTCGGACCTCGAGTCGACGACGCGCCGCCTCGAAGCCGCGACCGAGCAGCTTCGGTCGCTCGAGAGCGATCTCCAAGAGGTCGAGGCTGAGGCCGAGGAACTGCGGACGCAGGGCGGCGGAGGCTCCGAGGATCTCGCCGATAAGGACGCGGAGATCGAGCGGTTGACGAAGCGCATCAGCGAGCTCGAAGCGCGCCCCGCTCAGTCGCCGCAACAAGATGCCGTCTCGGCGCAGTTGCTCACGAACATGATGAGCGAGCTCGCGACGCTCAAGGCACAGACTCAGCTGCAGCAGCAGGCGGCTCCACAGCCGCAGGCCGCAGCGCAACCGGACACGTCGATGCTGGAGACCTTCGTCACTTCGATGAACGATCGCCTCGAGCAATTCGGAAAGAAGATGGGCATCAGCTCCGCCGTCGACGCCGGAGACGTCGACCTCAGCTCGATGTTCGATCAGACCGAAGACGTGGAGCTCGAGTCGAACCTCGACTCGATGGAGGTCAAGGCGAAGTCGGGAACCGGCATCGCCGCCAACCTCGAGCGACTGAAGAAGCTCAAGGGCGGAGGAGCTTGAGTAGGCCCACCGCCCAGACCGAAGGGGATTCCGTGACGACGGGGAGACAGGACGAATCGATGACTGACGAAACCAACATGGCCGATAACCCGGCCGAAATGACCGAAACGACGGCTGGCCTGTGCCTCGGCAAGGGCCTCGATCTCGGTACTGCGAACATCGCAGCTGCCATTCAGCAAGACGACGGCTCGATCACCGTGAACGTGGAGCGCAACGCGTTCCTCGACATCGGCGACGACGTCTACTCAAAGAAGATGCTGACGAACGCGAAGGTTCCCTACGTGGTGCACGACGGCAAGCTCGTCGTCATCGGCGAGGCAGCTTTCGAGCTCGCGAACGTCTTCGGAAAGAACACCCGTCGCCCGATGGCGGACGGCCTGATCTCGGCGAACGAGCGCGACGCTCTGCCGATGATGCGGATGATCATTTCGAAGGTCCTCGGCGAGCCGGCGGCACCGGGCGAGAACTGCTACTTCTGCGTCCCGGCCGAGTCGCTCGACGTCGAGAACGACGTGATCTACCACACGGGTCGCTTCGAAGCCGAAGTCAGCAAGCTCGGCTACACCGCGAAGTCGATCAACGAGGCACACGCTGTCGTGTTCTCGGAGCTCGCCGAGAGCGACTTCACCGGCATCGGCCTGAGCTTCGGCGGTGGCATGGCCAACGCTTGCATCGCCTACAAGTCGATTCCGTGCGTCAGCTTCTCGGTGGCACGTGGTGGCGACTGGATCGACCAGAACGTTGCTCGCGTCCGTGGCATCAAGCACAGCAAGGCGACCTTCATCAAGGAGTCGGGCGTCGACATCCGCGATCCGCAGGGTGAGGACCAGGCCGCGGTGGCGATCTACTACCGCAACCTGATCCAGTACGTGCTGAAGAACGTCAAGGATCGCTTCGAGCGCGGTCAGAACATGCCGACGTTCTCGGAGCCGATCGATATCGCCTGCGCGGGCGGCACCTCGATGGTCGGTGGCTTCATCGAAGTCTTCCGCGAAGAGTTCGCGAAGATCGACTTCCCGATGCCGGTCGGCCGGATCTTCCGCGCCGAAGACGCGCTGACCGCGGTGGCCCGCGGTTGCCTGGTCGCGGCCGCGATCGGCGAGTGAGAGCGGATCACGACGCGCGCTTCGGCGGGCGTCGGTCGATCGCTCAGTGCGAAGCGTCTGGGGCTTTACCCAGTCGCTCGCGCAGCTCGAGGTTCTCAGCCTCGAGTGCGCGGATGCGTTCCCGCAGAGGCTCGATGTCCTCGTGGGAGAACCGCGGAACGATGTGCTGCGGACAATTCACGTCCCAGGCTTCGACGTGGAACAAGAACGCGCGCTCCGGCTTGCCGTCGTAGCCATCGATACGTAGCCGTTCGACGAGTTCCGGGTCGTCTTCGACGATCTCGGCGCGCCCCCAGAGCTTGATGCGCTGGCGATTCGCGTAGTCCATCAAGAACACGAAGGCTCGATCGTTCTCGTTGAGGTTGCCGACCGAGATGTACTGCTTGTTGCCGCGGAAGTCCGCGAAGCCGAGAGTTCTCTCGTCGAGGACTCGGAGGAATCCCTTCGGGCCGCCGCGATGTTGGATGTAGGGACGACCGTCGGCACTCGCCGTAGCGAGGTAGAACGAGTCACGCTGGGCGATGAAGGCGGTCACCTCGGCATTGAGTTCGGACTGGAACCCACCGCGCTCCGCCATGCTCTCGTAGCCGCGGCGGGAGCCCAGCTGCTCCTGGACGGCCTTCACGGAGTCGCTGAACATGATGTCGCTGGGTCGGTTGGTCATGGCGTCAATCCTGTGGCGTTCCGTTCGCTGGGAAGTCGTGCAGGTTCCCAGCCGATCCGGGAATCCGAGTCGCTCGCGTCCTAGCTTTAGCGGTGTGAACGTCACGCTGCGCTGTTTCGCTTCAGTCCGGGAGCTGGTCGGCCAGGACGAACTCTCGCTCGAGCTCGCCGAGGGAGTGACCGTCGGTGGACTGCTCGACGAGCTCGAGGCCCGGTTCCCTGGAGTCCGCTCGATCCCGCTCGCCCGGGCCGTCAATCGATCCTACGTCGACCTGGACTACGTCCTTCAAGAGGGCGATGAAGTCGCGTTCATCCCACCGATTAGCGGGGGGAGTGGCGAGGCGCCGCGGGCGAAGTTCGAGTTCTGCTCCGAGCCACTCGAACGGTCCGCGTTCGAGGTCGGGCTCCGGAGCGACGCCGACGGCGCGATCGTCTCGTTCGCCGGAGTGACCCGCGATCACCACGAAGGTCAGTCGGTCGAAGGGCTCAGCTACGAGGCCTACGAGGAAATGGCAGTCGAGGTCGGAATGCGTCTGCTCGAGTCGGTGCTCGAGCGGCACGAGATCCGCCGCGCCTGGGTCCAGCATCGGTTGGGGCCGGTTCCGATCGGGGAGGCCTCAGTCCTGATCGCGGTCGCCTCCGCGCACCGCGGGCCGGCGTTCGCTGCCTGCGCCGAGGTGATGGATCGGATCAAGAAGGAGGTGCCGATCTTCAAGCGCGAGACACTCCGCTCGGGCGATCGGCGTTGGGTCGGTGATCTGCCCGATCCGGAATAACGGCGATCCGTCGCCGAATCGCGGCGGAATCGTCTGACTCGTGAATCGCTGGTTGGCTTTTTGGTCGACCTTGGACGATGTTGGCGCCTGCCGGACGCCAGCGCGTCCGCGATCGACATGAAGGTCCGCACTCCGACTCAAAAGCAAGTCCTGGCTCGCCAGGAGCTCGCCACTCTCCTCGTCTCCGACAGCACTCGTTTCGACGTCGATGAGGCCGTCAAGGACGGCGCGAAGCGTTGCAAGCGCACCGGTGATCTGAAGACGTCACGGCGAGCGGCTTCGCTGTTTCATCGTCCCGCCGGTGCACGCGGTGAGCCGAAGCGGCTCGGATTCGTCGGGCTCGGCGATGCGAAGAACCTCGACACCGAGACACTCCGTCGCGCAGCCGCTGTCGCGCAGCAGCAAGCGGAGCGTGTCGGAGTCGACCTGTTCGAGGTTCTGTGCTGTGCGGACGAGCTCAAGGCCGTCGAGGCCTTCGATGCTGGAGCGGCGATCGCGGAGGGGCTTCTCCTCGGCGCCTACCGTTACCAGCCGCCCCGCAAGGAGAAGCCCAAGAAGCGCAGTGCTCAGACCGCGGTTGTACGATTGTTCGACGGCAAGCAGGGCGCGGATTGGCGGAAGGCCTTCGAGCGGGGGCTGAAGTTTGGCTCGATCGGTGGCGAGGCGACGATCTTCGCGCGCGACATCGAAAACATGGCCGGCAACCACGCGACCCCGTCGCGGCTCGCGGACGAGGCCAAAGGATTCGCCGGCACCAACCTCAAGGTGAAGATCCTCGAGGAGAAGGACATGGAGAAGCTGGGGATGTACTCCCTGCTCGGCGTCTCCCGGGGTTCGGTCCAGCCGGCCAAGCTGATCCTGATGGACTACGCGCCGCGCGGCTACAAGAAGACCGTCTGCGTGGTGGGCAAAGGCCTGACCTTCGACTCCGGCGGTATCAGCATCAAGCCGTCCGGAAAGATGGACGAGATGCGCTACGACATGTGTGGTGGCGGGGCTGTGCTCGGCTTGTTCCACGCCATCGCAGCGGGCGCGCTCAAGGACGTCGGTCCGAAGACGCGGATCGTCGGCATCGTTCCATCGAGCGAGAACATGCCGGATGCGGACGCCCAGAAGCCGGGTGACGTCGTCACCGCGATGGACGGCACGACGATCGAAGTGCTGAATACGGACGCCGAGGGTCGACTGATCCTCGCCGACGCGTTGGCCTATGCCGTCAAGAACTACGAACCGGATAGCATCGTCGATCTCGCGACGCTGACCGGCGCGGTCGTCGTCGCTCTCGGCCATGAGGTCGCGGGCGTCATGGGGAATGACGACGAGCACATCGAGGACCTGATCGACGCCGGAGACGCGGCCGACGAACCGAACTGGCAGTTGCCGCTGTGGCCGGCTCACCGCGATCAGATGAAGAGCAACTTCGCTGATCTGAAGAACATCCAGTCGCCGGCTCACGGCAACGGAACGATTGCTGGTGCGGCTTTCCTCAGTTACTTCGTCGGCGACACGACTTGGGCACACATCGATATCGCCGGAACCGCCTGGGGCGGTCGGGCGAAGGACTACTACCGCAGCGGTGCTGCGGGCACGGCGGTGCGAATGCTTCTGCGTTGGTGCCGCGGTCTGTCGTGAATCGGCTCGGACTCGGCGTCTTGCTGACTGCGCTCGTGACTTCGTGCAGCAGTCGTGAAGCGCTCGTCGCCGACGTCCCCGACGTCGCGTCGTCGATCCCCGGCGATGCCGTCTTCGTCTTGCTCGATCCGGTGAGCGCGGGTGCGTTCCAAGGCAATCAGAGCGTTCGGACGATCCGCCGCATCCTGACCGGCTCGACGCCGACCGATAAAGTCATCGTCGACGACATCGATGGCGCGGAGTGGGTTCAGATGTCCGGCTCTCAGGTCGGATGGGCCTCACTCGCGGAGTCGCGGAACTTCCGCAAGGCCTGGTCGCTCGGTGGGCTCGGAGCGGGTTCGAGTGCGCTCTACTGCGACCTTCAGATCCTGATCGATTCGCTGCAACGCGAGGCGGCGGAAGCGACCGGGTCCGACCCGATCGCCGGGATGCTCACCGGAACCCTCTCGACGTTCCTGACGGCGTTCGGCATCGATCGATTCGAATCCGTGCTCCTCGAACCCCTGCCGGAAGACTCCGCCACAGGCCTCGACTACCGCGGATTCCTGCTCTGTCCGTCCGGTTCGGGTGGGCTCGGCGCAGCCCTGGCCGACCCCTCTCGTCCGTCGGTCTTGGACTTCTCCGCGGCCGACACGAGCCTCGTCCGGTTCGAGGCCTACACCCAGACCGCGGTCCTCGAGCGGATGATCCGGAATCTCGCCGACTCGGGCTCCTCGACGGGTCTCGAGATCGGGCTCGGGGGAGCACAGGAGATGGTCTGGTCGATGGTGAGGTCGGTCTCGCGTCGGCTCGATGGGCGGATCGCTCTGGCCGTCGGAGCCGACGGAGTGACGGTCGCGGCGCTCGGTTTGTCCGATCCCGAGGGGCTTCGTCAGGTCTTCGAAGATCGTCTCGGAGGCCGGGGTGGTCGAGAGGCCGGTGAGCTCCCGGAAGTGCTGGGTCTGTCGGTGCAGATCGTGGAAGACCGATTGATTCTGATGTCCGGTCGTGACGACGTGCCTCCGGCGAGCAGCGAGGCTCAGACTCGTGCGTTCTCGTTGCGGTTCGATCCCGGCTCCGCCGAAGATCGTCGTCCGCTGGAGTCCGTTCGCCTGCTGTCGGGCTTGGATCTCGGCGCCGCGCTTCGACTCGAGATGGACCCGCGCGATGCGGTCGGACGCTTGTCGGTTCGTATCCAAATCGACTGAGTCGGACAGCCCGTCGGGCCGGTGGGGCCCGAGGGTCGTGGCAGACTGCGCGATTGCGCCTGCGCTCGAGCCGCAGGACACTGAATCGTGATGTCGGAACTCCACAGGCCGCCTCAGGACGGACAGGCGAAGGCGCACGTCCCGTCCTTCGAACACTACGAAGAGCTCTACCGACGTTCGGTCGAAGACCCGGATGGGTTCTGGGCCGAGCAGGCCGAGCGGCTCGACTTCGAGAAGCGGTGGGACCGGGTGCGGTTCGAGGACTTCGAGAAGGCCGAGTTTCGTTGGTTCGAGGGTGCGCGCCTGAACGTCACGGTCAACTGCATCGATCGCCATCTCCCGACGCAGGCCGACAAGGACGCCATCGTATGGGCCAGCGACGAGCCCGGTGAATACCGACGCATCAGCTACCGCGAACTCCACGAGTCCGTCTGCCGAATGGCGAATGTGCTCAAGGCTCACGGGGTCGAGAGGGGGGATCGCGTTTGTCTCTACCTGCCGATGGTCCCGGAGGCTGCCTTCGCGATGCTTGCCTGTGCGCGCATCGGTGCGGTGCACTCGGTCGTGTTCGCTGGTTTCTCGGCCGAGGCGCTCCGCGACCGGATCAAGGATGCGGATTGCCGGATCGTTGTGACGGCGAATGAGGGGCTGCGCGGTGGCAAGAAGATCCCGCTGAAGCAGACGGTCGATCGTGCTTGTGACGGAACCGATGTCGGTACCGTTCTGGTGCTGCGGCGTACGGACGTCGAGGTGCCGATGCAGGACGGTCGGGACTTTGATCTCGAGTCCGAGCTGACGAAGCAGGCTGCCGACTGTGATCCGGAGTCGATGGATTCCGAAGACCCGCTCTTCGTGCTCTACACGTCGGGCTCGACCGGCAAGCCGAAGGGGCTCCTGCACACGACCGCCGGATACCTGCTCTTTGCGGCGCTGACCCACGAGGTCGTGTTCGACCTGCAGCCCGAGGATGTCTACTGCTGCGCGGCGGACATCGGTTGGATCACCGGTCACTCCTACATCGTGTATGGACCGCTCTGCAACGGTGCGACGACGGTGATGTTCGAGTCCACGCCGGTGTACCCGGACGCGGGCCGCTATTGGCAGCTCGTCGAGGACCTCGGCATCACCAGCTTCTACACCGCGCCAACCGCACTGCGAGCGATCGCGAAGGCCGGTGACGACTTCGTCACGAAGCACGATCTGAAGTCCTTGCGAGTCCTCGGCACGGTCGGAGAGCCGATCAACCCGGAGATCTGGGACTGGTACGACCGCGTCGTCGGTCGGGGCCGTTGCGCGATCGTCGATACCTGGTGGCAGACCGAGACCGGTGGGCACATGATCACGCCGCTGCCGTTTGCGACGCCGACGAAGCCCGGTTCGGCGACTTTCCCGTTCTTCGGGGTCGTTCCTGCACTGGTCGATGCTGAGGGCAACACCGTCGAAGGCAACGGTGTCGAGGGCAACCTCGTGATCGAGCGATCCTGGCCCTCTCAAGCACGCACGATCTATGGCGATCATCAACGCTTCGTCGAGACCTACTTCCGCACCTATCCCGGCCGCTACTTCACTGGCGATGGGTGCCGACGGGACGAAGACGGCTACTACTGGATCACCGGTCGAGTCGATGACGTGCTGAACGTCTCAGGGCACCGCCTCGGAACGGCGGAGATCGAGTCGGCCCTGGTCACGCACGAAGGCGTGTCGGAGGCGGCGGTCGTCGGATTCCCCCATGATGTGAAGGGGCAGGGGATCCTCGCCTTCGTTGCGCCGGCTCACGACCACAGAGTCGGCGACGAGAACGAGTCCGAGTTCGTGGCCGAGCTTGCGAAAGTCGTGCGGGAGATGATCGGTCCGATCGCGACGCCCGACCGGATCCAGGTCGTGCCGGGTCTGCCCAAGACCCGAAGTGGCAAGATCATGCGTCGGATCCTTCGTAAGGTCGGCGAAGGAGCGCTCGACCAACTCGGCGACACGAGCACGCTCGCTGACCCGTCGGTCGTGGACGCGATCGTTGCCGGCTACAAGCGGTCCCGCAACGGCTGAGGGAGCGCCGCGCCGGGGGCCGCAGTCCGCGGCCTCAGAGCCAGCTCGCGCGAAGCCAGCGCAGATGACGATCACGCGCGGCGTCGAAGACCTCTGCCTTCAGGGCCCAGGTCACGAGCGCGAGTGAGGCGGCCTTCTTGTCGTTGCAGTTCTCAAGGACGTAGTCCGCGAGCTTGGTCGCGTCCTCGGAGCGGCTGGCGGCGAGAAGGGCGGCGTAGACTTGGCCGGCGTCGTCGCGGAACTGAAAGTCGTATTGCTCTGCGAGAGTCCGTTCTGGCTCGCCGGGTCCGCGGCGGCGAATCATCGGCAGCGTCGGTGCCATGCTGTGCCGGACTCCGTTGCCAACCTCTTCGACCGGATCGGGCTCACCGTTCTCGAGCTTGATCGCGCGAACGAGAGAAAAGAACGGACCGACTGGCTCGATGACGTTGTGGCCAGCAGCTTCGAAAGCTCCAGCGTCGATCAGAAAGCCGAACCACAGAGGGCCGCCCATCTGCAGAGCCTTGCGGCCCTCGTCCGTCTTGGCCTGGGCCTTGCTCCATTCGACGACGAGATCGCTCTCGCCGAGAGCGCGGCTCAGCCGCATCCATGCGAGCAGGTCCGCGCGGTTCGGGCGCTCGTTCACGATGGTGGTGAACGCGTCGCGCATGTCTCGCGCGATCTTCGTGGCGTCCGGCGTCGTCTGAGAGAGGTCCGAGGTCAGGTTGGCAACCGCCAGACCGATCGGCCCCGACGGGATGCGTTGGTTTCGAGCGTTCTCGAACAGCCACTGGCACATGCGCAGCGAGTCCTCGAAGGCGCCAACTCCGGCCAGGCCCTGAGCCAGATCGACCATCTCGGTGTAGGTCAGTTCGACTTCGTCGGCGAAGTGCGAGCGGAGTTGGGCGCGAAGTCGGTCCGCGTGCGTCCGACCGGATCGGAGGCCCTGCAGCCACTCGAGCACGAACTCGGCGTCCCTCAGCCCGACGACCCGGTCGAGGATCCGGTCACCCTTCATCACGACGATCGTCGGGAACGCTTTGACACCGAGCTCTTCCTTGATCGCGGTGTTCAGGTCCATGTCGAGCTGGATCGGAACCGTGTTCTGTTCCAACCACTCGACGAGGGTTGGGTCGATCCAGGTGGTGCGGTCCATCTCCTTGCAGGGGCCGCACCATGAGGTCATCGCGTCGACGAGAAACAGGCGTTCGTCGTTCTTCGCCTCCGTCTTCGCCGCGTCGAAGGACAACGAGCGGAACACCGGCGGGATCTTGTGTTCGTCTTCTTGGGCCTGCCCCAGGTCGGGCAGCGTGACGAGCGCGAGGGCGACCAGGAGTGGACTACGCATCACCGAGAGTCTACTCCGAGGAGTGCGGGCGGATCGCCTGCCCGATCATCACGCGGTGACCCTCGGCGGACTCCAGGGCGAACTCTCGTTGCCCCCAGGGCTCGTCCCGCACGGCTTTCCGCAGGATTGCGCCGGTCCCTTCGATCCGAAGTTCGACGGTCCGGAACCAGGAATCGACGTCGTCCACTTCGAAATAGGCAAAGTAGGAGTGACTCCCGGTCTCCCGTGGCAGCGGGTCTTCGAGGCAGGTTCCCGCCATGACCAGAGTTTCGTCACGGCGGTAGAAGCGCCAGTCGCCGCCGTCCTCGTGGACGACTTCGAACCCGAGCAGGTCGACAAAGAACGCGTCCGTCTTCGCGAAGGAGTGAACCGCGAGCACGTGGTGGTTCTGCCGGATGCGCATCGGCGAGTTCTTCGGCTTCATCGTTGGGTCCTCTTCGGCTCGGTGCCAAGGAGATGGCAGTCCATGAGGGCGACGACGCGAGCGAGGGCCTCGCGTCCCTGAGAGCGCAGAGTGGTTCGGGTCGAGTAGTTCTCGCCGTGGTCGGCGAAGATTCCGACGCAGTCGATGCCATTCTGGCGGGCGATGTAGACCGCTCGAGGGACGTGGAACGGATTCGTCACGACCAGGGCGCTGTCGATCCCGAACGCCGAGCCGGCACGGACCATGCTGTCGAAGGTCCGGAATCCGAAGCTGTCCAGGGTGATTCGCTCGAACGGGACACCCAACTCCACGAGTCGTGCTCGCATCGGCCCGACCTCGTCATAGCCGGCGTCGGGGTCGCGGTCGCCGCTACAGAGGATTCGTTCGACCCGTCGGTCGTGGTAGAGCTGCGCCGTCGTGCGCAGCCTCTCGTCGAGCATCGGTGACGGGCGGCCACTGCGGAGAACGGAGGCTCCGAGGACGATCGCCCAGTCTCGCTCGGGTGCTTCCGCGGCCTCGACGCAGCGTGAAGACGTGCTGCCGATCACCCACAGGCTGGTCCCGCCCAGGACGAGAACCACGAGCAGAGTCAGCCGAAAGGTCGACTTCACCAACCGGCGAAGCGGGCTTCGGCGATTCCTCGAACGCGGTTCTGTCATGGGTGGGGTCCAGCCCTCGGTCAGCGGCGCAGCGGGAGGGGCTGCGATTCACCCTCGGGATCCGCGGGCTTCAGTACCTTCACGCAGGCCCGTGGCGTGCCGTCTCCCGGGTCGCCGACGTAGAGGTGGACGACCGCGTCGAAGAGCACGAGGTAAGGCGATGGGTCGACGCCACTCTCGTTCTCGGCGGTGCCCTGTGGGACCAGCTCGATGACCATCGGCGTGACGCCTTGGTAACGAAGCATGTCGAGCAGGGCCGGGAGCATGAAGTTCTGCCCGCGGAGGAGAGGGAAGCGGTCTTCAAGCCGATGGATGTCGGCGAAGGCCAGGCGGTCGATCGGCTTCTGCTGCGCGCTTGTCGTCTCGACCAGGCGCATGAGGTCTCCCGTGAACTTTCCGGCCGAGATGAACTCCGGGTGCAGGTGCAGGATCGAGAGTTCCTCTCGGAATCGGTCACCGTCGAGCAGGTCTTGGAGCTCCTCCGTGGCGGACGCCGAGCGGAGCAGGGCGTCGTGATCCTCGGCGGTCGAGACCAGCAGGCCGCGCTCCCCGGCACCGATACCCGCGGCGAGGAACTGCATCGCAAGACGGGTCGGGCGCGTGCCGGGCTCCGCGAGTACGACGATCGAGGAGCCGCTGCCCGGGCGTTCGCCGGCAGGGAACGCGCGTTCGAGGCTCTCCGATCCGAGTGCGATCGGCTCGCGTCCGCGGGGTGGGACGACGCCTTCGCTGCCGTCCCGGGCGATCGACAGGAGGGCGGGCACCGAGGGGTAGATGTGCAGGCCGGGACCGCGCTCGTTGCGCGCGCCGAGGTAGGTGTCGCGCTTGACCCCTCGACCGGCGATCGAGAAGTCGTGGGGGCCGCGGTAGTAGTACTGGTGTCGCGCCTTCTGGATCTCGATCGTCCGCGTCTTGAACAACGACTGGTTGGTCGCGAACCCGAGTTGGATGTAGAGGTCGGTCGAGAACTCCTCGGCGCTCGGGACCTGGGACTCGCGCCGATCTGCGACCTCGTGCACGAAGAGCCCGTGCACGCCGCTCTTGTTCAGCGAACGACGCAGTGCGAGCAGCGCGCGACGACGGCCGTAGAAGTCGAGTTCGGTCAGCAGCAGTCCGAGGTTGTCGACGCACACGACCTTCACCGAGCGGGTCATCTGGTGGTTGCCGATCTCGGCGAGGATCCAGTCGATGCCGATGGACCCTGGGTTCTTGTCCTCCCCGAGCTGTGCTGGCGAGGCCTGGGTAACCACCAGTTTGGCATCGGACGACGCGCGACGGAGGACGAGCTTGTGCGGGACTTCCTCGGGTTCCTCCAGGATCGTGCTCTGGTCGTGCCCGTAGAAGCCGAAGTCGTGCATCAGCTTGCGGCGGATGCTCTTCGGCGAGTGCTCGACCGAGTAGTAGAGAAACAGGCTGTCGTCCTCGGCCGCGAGCCACTGTCGGGCGACGAGTTCGAGCGCGAGCACGGTCTTGCCGGAGCCTGGTCCTCCGGTGAGAAACACGAACGCCGAGCCGTCCTCCGGATAGCGGATGCCGCCGGCGAGGATCGCGTCGAGGCCGTCGATGTGCGTGGGGAGGACCGAGAACATGTCGGCATCATCGCGTGCAGGGTCCGCAGGTGCCACGAGCCAGCGCGCTCGGTCCGGGTGTCCGCCCCTCGATCGAACCTGTTGCGTCAATCCGAGGCCTCAATCCAGTTGACGCCTGCGGCTCGGTTTCGTCGACTGCGCTCGTGAGCGATCAACCGAAGGACTTCTGCCGCCTGATCCTGTTCCGACACCCGCAACTCGCGAGTTCGGAGGAGGGGCGCGCCGTCGGTGCCGAGTCTGCCGAGCTCGGGCACCGGGGCCAGAGCCAAATGCTCGAGTGGCTCGAGTGGATCGCCGAGGTGAACGTCGACTACATCGCGGCGCCGAGTCAGCAACACTGCCTGGATCCGGCGACCGCGCTCGGGGCCGCGAAGGGGCTCGAAGTGCAGGTTGACGATCGCCTACGTGACCAAGAGCTCGGGGCCTGGCAGGGCCGGACCTGGGAGGAAATCGCTCGCGAGGACCCCGATCGGGTCCGCGACTTCTTCTTTCAGTTCGGCGAGATCCAGGCGCCTGAGGGAGAGAGCCTCGGCATGGCCGTCGAGCGGTTCCTCGACTGGTGGGGGGAGCATCGGACGGACTTCGCCCGTAAGACGATCTGCGTGGTCGCCTCGGGTGGCATGGTCAGTGGCTTTGCGGCCGCGATGCTCGGGATGCGGCTCAGCCGCACGACGAGTCTGCAGTTGCCGTTGGGGTCGTGTGGCGTGATCGACGTGTTCGAGAACGGCTCGAGGATCCAGTCTTGGAACCCGTTCCGGGTGTTCGCCGGCGCGCCCGAGCCCGGCGACACCGCATCCGAAGACTAGGTCCGAGCCTTCGGCCTGCCGGTTCGAGCTGCGCCGAGCGACTTCGCACCGCTACAGTTGGCGGTATGGATTCGCTCGATCGTCGCTCGTTCGTTCGCGGCTCTCTCTGCCTCGGGGCGGCTGGGATGCCGCTTTCCTTCCTCGCGAGCTGCAAGTCCGAGGAGCCGGTTCCGGGGCCCACCGGTGGTGGGGCCGCTAGGGCTTCGACCGGTGAGTTGTTCACGATCTCGCTGGCGCAGTGGTCGCTGCATCTCGAGCTGCAGTCCGGCGAACTCGACCCGATGGATTTTCCCGCGACGACGAAGTCGATGGGGATCGACGCGGTCGAATACGTGAACTCGTTTTACGGGAACCGGGTCGATGAACCGGGATTCGGCGCGGAGCTCAAGCAGCGCTGTGACGACGCCGGCGTGCAGTCGCTCCTGATCATGTGCGATGGCCTCGGTCACCTTGGCGACTCAGGTGAGTTCGAGCGTAAGCGAGCCGTCGAAAACCATCGTCCGTGGCTCGATCTGGCGCAGCAGCTCGGTTGCCACTCGATCCGGGTCAACGCCCGATCTTCGGGATCTCGAGACGAGCAGCTCGATCGTGCAGCGGACGGCCTGCACCAGCTCTGTGAGGTCGCGGACGGTCATGGCTTGAACGTCCTGGTCGAGAATCACGGTGGCCTGTCTTCGGACGGCAGTTGGCTCTCCGATGTCATGCGTCGCGTTGACCACCCGCGGGTCGGCACGCTGCCGGACTTCGGGAACTTCGACCTTGGCGGCGGCCAGACTTATGACCGCTACCAGGGTGTCGAGGAGCTGATGCCCTTCGCGAAGGCGGTCAGTGCGAAAAGCCACGACTTCGACGCGGGCGGGAAGGAGATCCATACCGACTACCACCGGATGCTCAAGATCGTCGTCGACGCGGGCTACCGCGGTTTCGTCGGCATCGAATACGAGGGCTCGGAGCTGCCCGAGCGCGTGGGCATCGAGCGAACCTTCGATCTCCTGGTCCGCGTTCGTGCGGAACTCTCGGCCTGAGCGCGCGGGTGCTGCGCTAAGCTGCTCGCAGGTCCGAACCTCCTGATTCCATGACCGACCCGGTCGTCCATCGCATTCTCGCTTTCGTCGAGTTCGCCGCCAAGGGCGGTCCCGAGCTCGGCTACGCGATCAGTCTCGCGGCCCAGCTGAAGGCCGAGTTGATCCTCTTCGGCGTCATCGACACGCCGTCGATGGTCGCGTTGATCGCCCGCCACCGGGCACGCCAGAAGCCGGTCGTGGGCGCGACGCTGACCGAGGCGATGGTCGGGGACGCGAAGGACATCCTCCAGGAGCTCGTCGATCAGGCCGAGGAGGCCGGAGTTCGGGCCCGGGGTCATGCGACCGTCAGTGAGGAGGTCCCCGAGCAGATCCTCAAGGAGGCGATCGTCCAGGAAGTCGATCTGATCCTGATTCCGCCGGGCGAGACCGGATTCCTCGAGCGTCTGATGGGGAGCACGGTCGAGGAAGTGCTCGATGCGGCGCCGTGTCCGGTCCTGGTGGGGGCGAAGCACCCGAAGAGAGGGTGAGGGAGCGGGTCGACGGGCAGCGGGGGCGGCCTCGGATTGCGGGCCGCCGAACACCATGCCCGCGCTCGGGAAACTCCGTTCTCCTTGCTAAGCTTGGCAGTCCGTACCCGGCTTCCGACCAGGCCGGGCGGAACGCCCGCTTATGACCGAGACCCAGGCGAACGCGCCCACCCAAGAACTCGACCAGATCGTCATCCGGTTCGCCGGTGACTCTGGTGACGGTATGCAGCTGACCGGAAGTCAGCTGACTCACACGTCTGCGCTGATGGGGAACGACCTCGCGACGTTCCCGGACTTCCCCGCCGAAATCCGTGCGCCCGCCGGAACGATTCCGGGTGTGTCGGCGTTCCAGCTGCGGTTCTCGAACTTCGACATCCACACGCCCGGCGATGCGCCCGACGTGTTGGTGGCGATGAACCCGGCGGCTCTGAAGGTGCACATCAAGCAGCTGAAGAGCGACGGCATTCTGATCGTCAACACGGCCAAGTTCTCGCCGACGGACCTGAAGAAGGCTCAGTGCGACACGAACCCGCTCGAGGACGGGTCGCTCGATGGCTACCGAGTCATCGAAGTCGATCTCGAGACTCTGACGCGCAAGGCGCTCG
>JBCBZB010000099.1:0-14793 GCA_039815565.1 Planctomycetota bacterium | reverse complement strand
TTGCGGGTGATCGCCTCGAGGACGTCCTTCTGCTGCAGCGACTGGATCGGATCGACGCCCTTCTTGTCGGCGAGGATCTCGACCTTCTCCATGTCCTTGTCGTCGTCACTGTCGTCCCACTTCTCGGACAGCGAGAACATCGCACGCGGGTTGGCCTCGGAGACGGTCTTCTGCAGCTCCTCGATCGAGATCTCCATTTCCCGCGAGAGCTCGATCATGTTCGGGCTCCGGCCCAGCTTGCCTTCGAGCGCGCGGGTCGCGCGGTCGAGCTTGTGTGCCTTCAGGCGGACCAGGCGCGGGACCCAGTCCTGGCTCCGCAGCTCATCGAGAATGGAGCCGCGGATACGCGTCGTGCAGTAGGTCTTGAACTTGATGCCTCGGTCGAGGTCGAAGCCGTCGATCGCGTCGAGAAGGCCGAAGACGCCAGCGCTCGTCAGGTCATCCAGTTCGATGGATTTCGGCAGGGTCTGGAGAAGGCGCTCGGCGATCATGCGGACGAGAGGCATGTGCGTCTCGAGCAGCACGTTCCGCAGGTTGCGGTCACCGGTCTTCTTGTAGGTGCGCCAGATCTGCTGCAGCTCTTCTTCGCTGAGCTTGCCGGTGGTGCCATTGCGGCGGGCCTTCGTCGAACGGGCGGGGGTGACGGTCTTCGAAGCGGCGTTGGAGCTGGCCATGATCGGGGGTTCGGAACTGCGTGAGAGGCGGAGCGCTCAGGAGCGAGCGTGCAGCCGAGGCGAATCACGAGTGTCGAACCTCAAAGCCTGTCTTTCCGCGCGGACCATCCAACGACTCTCCGAGAGGGCGATCCTCAGGACCGACGCAGCTCCGCTGGGGAGGTGACGGTTCCGAGGCTCAGGGCAGGCGGCCGGCACCAACGCAGGGTTTCCTGGTGGCACGGGACCGACGACCGGGGAGTCGGGGGTTGGCTTCGTTCGGAGACCGGCTGCCGTAGCGATCCGTGGATCGCCGTAGGCCCGTGGTTTTGCGACCCCACCTTTCGATGGGAGTGCCTTTGTCGTGAAGCGTCTGGGCTGCGGAAAGAACGGTCGCCGAACCTTCCGGTCGGGCGACACACGAAGTATCGGCACGACCCCCGTCGTACTTGAGCCCGCTCTCCCGGATTTTTGTTATCGGCTGGTCGGGGGCCCCGACTTCAGCGAATCCGCGAACTTCGTGCCAGACGCGAGACGAATCGAATCCGCGCTGCGAGCGCTCTTTCGACGCCCACAAGATCTAGTGGTCGGTTTCGTCTCCGGGTTGCGGATCTGCTGCAGAGCCCGCCAGCCAGGCGGACTCAGGAGTACTGCAGCAGCGCGTCGCAGGCGACGTCGCCGAGCTTCGATCGGCCGTCCAGGAAGGCCAATTCGATCACGAAAAAACATCCGGTGATCTCTGCCTTCACGTGCTTGAGCAGCATGCAGGCGGCTTCCGCCGTGCCTCCGGTCGCCAACAGGTCATCGACGATCGCGACTTTCGCACCTTCCGGAACAGCATCGGTGTGCATCTCGATCCGGTCGGTGCCGTACTCGAGCGAGTATTCGACGTGGTGGGTCTGCCAGGGCAGCTTGCCGGGCTTTCGGATCGGGACGAAGCCCTTCCCGAGCAGATTGGCGACTGGCGTGCCGAACAGGAAGCCGCGGGACTCGATGCCGGCGATGTAGTCCGCACCGGATCGTTCGATCCGTTCGGCCATCAGCTCGATCGAGTGCTTGAGAGCTTCGGGGTTGCCGAGAAGCGGCGAGATGTCCTTGAACGTGATTCCGGGCTTCGGGAAGTCCGGGACGTCGCGGATGTGGGCGGCCAGGTCCATGCGGGGAGTCTACCGCTGGGGTCTACGGCACAACGTTTTCCGATCAGATCCTCGCGGTGAGCCGGTCGTGGACCCGCCTCCGTTGACTGCAGCGAGAATTTTGAAGTCCGTGCCACGGGATTGTCGTAGGCACACGACCTCCGGCCCGGCGTTCTGCTCGGCCTGACCGATTTCGAGATGAAAGCCTCCGAACTCTTCGTCCGGTGCCTCGAGCGCGAGGGCATCACCCACATCTTTGGCGTACCCGGTGAGGAGAACGCTGACTTCATGATGGCGCTCGAGAAGTCGAACTCGATCGAGTTCGTGCTGACGCGCCACGAACAAGGGGCGGCGTTCATGGCCGAGGTCTATGGGCGACTCACCGGTAATCCGGCAGGCTGCCTCGGAACGCTCGGTCCGGGTGCGACGAACCTGATCACCGGGGTCGCCGACGCAAACATGGACCGGGCGCCGATGCTGGTGCTGACCGGGCAGGGCTCGACGGCGAGGCAGCACAAGGAGTCCCACCAGATCATGGACGTCGTGCGCATGTACGAGCCGGTGACGAAGTGGGCGCACGCGATCCACCACCCGGACACGATTCCTGAGGTCGTCCGCAAGGCGGTCCGACTCTCACGCACGGAGAAGCCGGGAGCGGTCTTGCTCGAATTGCCGGAGGACATCGCGAAACTCGAGACGAGTGAGGAGCCGATGGTCGTGCGGCGCTTTCGCCGTCCATCCCCGGACGCTGAGGCGATCGAACACGCGGCGCGTCGGATCAGTGAAGCGAGCAAGCCCATCATCCTTGCGGGCAACGGTGCGATCCGGAAGCGGGCGAGTCGGGAGCTACGCGTGCTGGCCGAGCTGACCGGCATCGGTGTCGCCAGCACCTTCATGGGCAAGGGCGCGATCGACATGGACGCCGACGAGTGCCTGTTCACGGTCGGTCTGCAGTCGAAGGACCACGTCTCCTGCGCGGTCGATGCCGCCGATGTCGTGATTACGGTCGGTTACGACATGGTCGAGTACCACCCCTGGCTCTGGAACGACGAGGGTGGCAAGAAGATCGTGCACATCGACTTCCTGCCGGCAGAAGTCGACTCGCACTACAACCCGCAGGTCGAGGTGGTCGGCGATATCGCGTCCTCGCTCTCAGCCTTGGCTGAGGAGCTGAGGAAGCATGCGCCGTTCGAGTTTGACTTCTCAGTTCAGAAGTCCACGCGCCATGCGATGCTCGCCGACTTCGAAGAGCACGCGAACGACGAGACCGAGGGTTCGATCCGCCCGCAGAAGGCGCTGTGGGACCTGCGTCGAGTGCTCGGACCGAACGACATCGTTCTGTCCGGCGTCGGTGCTCACAAGATGTGGATCGCGAGGCACTACCACTGCCACGAGCCGAACACCTGTCTGATCCCGAACGGATTCTGCTCGATGGGCTTGCCGCTGCCGGGCGTGATCTCCGCGAAGATCGCCTCGCCTGGCGAGAACGTGTTCGGCGTCTGCGGCGACGGTGACTTCATGATGAACGTCCAGGAGATGGAGACCGCGAGTCGCCTCGGCCTCAACGTCAACATCATGGTCTGGATCGACAACGCCTACGGGCTGATTGCCTGGAAGCAGGAGAACGAGTTCGGTCGGCACACCGATCTGTCGTTCACGAACCCAAACTGGATGCAGCTTGCCGAGGCGTTCGGGTGGCACGGGCAGTTCGTCGAGAACTCGAAAGACCTGCAGAAGGCGTTGCACAATGCGGTCGAGCACGACGGGCCCTCGCTCGTCGCCGTCCCGATCGACTACTCCGAGAACCGGAAGTTGACCGAGCGGCTCGGCGACATCGTCTGCCCGATCTGATCCGTCGATTACCTGCCCTCACTCCCCGAGCTCTCTTCATGTTGAAGGACACCTACCCGCTCTTCGTCGGCAACGAGCCCCGCACACCGAACCAGGACCTCGAAGTCCTGGATAAGTACTCCGGGGACGTCGCCTTCCGTGTGCCGCTGGCCTCGCCGGAGTTGATCGACGAGGCGATCGGTCTGGCCGAAGCCTCGATGGACGCGCTCCGGTCGTTCCCGGCCTACAAGCGCCGAGAGGTCCTCGATCACTGTGTCGACCGCTTCACCGAGCGATTCGACGAGTTCGCGGAGTCGTTGTGTGTCGAGGCGGGCAAGCCGATCAAGGACGCGCGCGGCGAGGTCACGCGACTGATCGATACGTTCCGGATCGCATCCGGTGAGGCGACACGCATCTACGGCGAGACGCTGCCGATGGAGATCACCGAGCGCACGGTCGGCTACCGCGGAGCGACGAAGAAGGTGCCGATCGGGCCCTGCTCGTTCATCTCGCCATTCAACTTTCCGCTGAACCTCGCCGCACACAAGGTCGCGCCAGCGCTCGCGGTCGGGTGCCCGTTCGTCCTCAAGCCGGCGAGCCTGACACCGATCGGCGCTCTGTTGATCGGCGAGGTGTTGGCCGAGACCGACTTGCCGAAAGGCGCGTTCTCGATCCTTCCGTGTCGACGGGATGGCGCTGCTCTGTTCACCGAGGATGAGCGCTTGAAGCTTCTGTCGTTCACCGGCTCACCGGGGGTCGGCTGGGACCTGAAGAAGAAGGCCGGCAAGAAGCCTGTCGTCCTGGAGCTTGGCGGCAACGCTGCCTGCCTCGTCGACGAGGGCTCGGATCTCGACGACGTCGTCGAGCGGGCGATCTTCGGCGCCTACTACCAGAGTGGGCAGAGCTGCATCTCCGTGCAGCGCATTCTCGTGCACCGAAGTCTCTACGACGACTTCAAGCGGCGGTGGGTGAAGGCCGTTTCGGGGTTGAAGGCCGGTAACCCGAAGGATGAGGACACGTTCCTCGGCCCGATGATCTCCGAGAAGGAGGCCTCACGCCTCGAGGATTGGATTCAGCGTGCGGCAGCGGCCGGTGCGAAGGTCCTGTGCGGTGGCAAGCGCGACGGCGCGATGCTCGAGGCGACGGTGCTCGAGAACGTTCCCGACGACAGCGAGGTCTACCAGGAGGAGGCCTTCGGTCCGGTCTCGGTGATCGCGCCGTTCGACGACTTCGATACGGCGATCGACGAGATCAACAACAGCGCGTTCGGCTTGCAGGCCGGGCTGTTCGTGCAGGACGTGCAGAAAGTCCACAAGGCCTGGGATCGCCTGGATGTCGGCGGTGTCGTCATCAACGACGTGCCGAGCTTTCGGGTCGATCACATGCCGTACGGCGGAGTGAAGGACTCCGGTCTCGGGCGCGAGGGGATTCGTTGGGCCATCGAGGACATGACCGAGACGCGCGTCCTGGTGACCCGGCTTCGCCCCTGATTCGAACTACTCGTCCGTGTAGGGCTGGTAGATTAGGACCGAGATCAGGTAGGGCTGCTCGTACGGATCCGAGTGTGTCGGCTTCGTGAAGCCGAGCGTCAGCCCTTCCCACCGCAGGTTGAACTCGCCGGTGCGGTACTTCGGCTCTTCGTCTCCGTCCCCGTCGTTCGGATCCTCGGGGAGGGTCGGGTCTTGGGGTGTGTCACCCTCACCGAGCGCCGCGACGACCTGGTCGAACGAAGCGCCGATCTGGATTCCCGGGTAGGTGGCGCCGTCGAGCGCGATCCCACCGCAGGGCTGCGCCTCGTCCGGATCATCCGAACGCCCGCGCGTTCCGAACCAGATGTTCGAGAGTCGGGCCTGAGCGATCGTCGGGTTGGCGCGCGCTGTGTTCTCGGCGTCGATCACGAGACGCTTCAGTGTGCTGAGCTCCATCGTCTGGAGCGACTCGCGACCCATCGGAAAGGTCATCCGCAGGGCGATGCGAGGGAAGAACAGCTCGGCCAGGTAGCCGTCGTCGCTCGCTGCGAACGTGGCCTTGGCCTTCGGATACTTCACCAGGCAATCGAGAAAGGTCGTCTGTCCGAGTCGGATCTCGCCGAGTCCACTCCCGGCTTCCAGCGGGTGCGACAGCGGGGCGAAGTCCGCACTCGCTTCCCTCGCACAGCCGGTGGTCACGAGCACGGCGGAGAGGGAAGTCACGGCGATGATCGATCGGATCATGTCCTCGGTATCGGGAGGCCTGTCTCGTGGGCTTGATGGTCGTTCGGGTGGTTAGACTCGCGAGCGATGTCGAGCCTTCTCCCCATTCCGTCTCGGGCGGCGTCGGTCGCCTCCCGGTGGCGCGTGTCGGCCGCTCTCGCACTGATCTCTTGGGCTGCCCTTGTTCCGGCGAGCGAACAGGAGTCGTTCGATCCAGATCCGGGACCGAACGTGATCGTCATCCACGTCGACGATCTCGGCTGGGCTGACCTCGGGTGTCAGGGCTCGACCTTCTTCGAGACCCCGAACATCGATGGCCTGGCCGCCGATGGCGTGCGCTTCACTCAGGCCTACGCCGCATGTGCGGTGTGCTCTCCGAGCCGGGCGGCATTGCAGACCGGCAAGTGGCCGGCTCGGCTGGGCATCACGGACTGGATTCGCGCGACGTTCCAACGCGGAGACAGCACCGACATCCAAGACCCCAGTCCGTCCTATGTCGGTGGACCGGCGCGGCCGCTTCTCTGCCCGCCGAACCCATACTTCCTGCCACTCGACGAGGTCACGATTGGCGAGCGCATGCAGGCTGCAGGCTACCGAACTTGTCACATCGGGAAGTGGCACCTCGGTGACGAGGACTGGTACCCCGAGCACCAGGGCTACGACGAGAACTTCGGAGGTTGCGACTACGGCCAACCGCCGAGCTACTTCGACCCGTTCACCAACAAGGATCTGGTTCAGGGGATCCCCGGTCTCGAGCCGCGAACCGAAGGGCAGTACCTGACCGACCGTGAGGCGGATGAGGCCGTCGCCTTCATCGAACGGAACAAGGATCGTCAGTTCTTCCTGCACTACGCGCCCTACGCCGTGCACACGCCGATCCAGGCGATCGAGGAGGTCGCCGAGCGTTATCGACAGAAGCCGAACGACTCGCCGCAGAAGAACGCCAAGTACGCGGCGATGGTGCAGAGTGTCGATGACGCGGTCGGTCGCATCCTCGCCGAATTGGCTCGTCTGGAGCTGTCCGACGACACCTTGATCGTGTTCACGTCCGATAATGGGGGGCTCGTCGGGCCGACCAGGAACCTCGGGCTGCGCTCGGGCAAGGGGTTCCCGTACGAGGGAGGTCTTCGCGTCCCGATGATCGTCCGGTGGAGCGGGACGATCGAGGGTGGTCGCGTCGTTGACGAGCCGGTGTGTGGAATCGATGTGACGCCGACGGTCTGCGACCTCTTGGGACTCGACGCGCCGGTGGGCATCGACGGTCGATCGTTCGGCCCCATCCTGCAGGGTGCAGCGGACCTCCCGGAACGGCCGTTGTTCTTTCACTTCCCGCACTACCGATTCGGCGAGGTCGTGCCCTACAGCATTGTCCGGAGTGGACGATGGAAGCTGATCAAGCACTACGAGGATCGGTTCTTCCGCGAGGGAGGGCCGCGCTTCGAGTTGTTCGATCTGCTCTCGGATCCCGAGGAGAAGGCGGACGTCTCGGCGGCGAACGAGGGAGTCGTCACCCGCCTCGATGAGAGTCTCGTCGAGCATCTCGAGAGCGTCGGTGCGCGGATGCCGCGGACCAATCCGGCGTTCGAAGCACTCCCCAAGGTCCTGATCCTCGGTGACTCCATTTCGATCTACTACACCCGCATCGTCCGCAAGATGTTGCAGGGCGAGGCCCGCGTGTACCGCCCGATGCAGGCTTGGAACCGAGCGGAGAACTGTGAGGGCACGACCAAGGGTGTTGCCAGCATCGATCGGTGGCTCAGTGCTCAGGGCAGCGACTGGGACGTCATCTACTTCAACTTCGGCCTGCACGATCTGAAGTCCGTCGACCCGGACACGGGTCGCAACTCACGCAACCCGAACCACCCGCGTCAGGCGGAGCCCGAGACCTACCGTCAGAACCTCGAGAAGATCGTCGAGCGTCTCGAACAGACCGGCGCCCGTCTGATCTTCGCGACGACGACTCCGGTTCCCGAGAACGTGAACGGGCCACTCAGGACCCCCGAGGACGCGATCCTCTACAACGAGATCGCGACCTCGATCATGGCTGAGCACGAAGTCGAAGTGCTCGACCTCTACGGCTTCGCACTGCCGCAGCTCGATGGGTTACAGAAGCGACGGGACGTGCACTTCAACCCCGACGGGCAGCAGGCGTTCGGGGAAGAGGTCGCGGGATTCCTGCGGGCTCGGCTTCGATGAGTGACGTCGGAGCCTGAAGCCTCGCGCCGATCAGCGGCGCGAGCTCATCGAGGAGGACCGCTCAACGACCGGCGGAGCGGGCAGTTCGCGTCGTCTTCGAGTCCGCGACCGGTTCGATAGACATCGAGTAGTTCGCGGGATCGTTCGGCGAGCATCCGCCGAACCTCGCGTCGCTTGCCCCTGACCCGAGGAATCTGCATGTGGTCATACGCCGTCGTCTGGTGCCGCATCCATGCGATCACCGCCGACTCCGCGCGCTTCTCGATCGGGATGCGTTGCGTTCGGGCGACGGTTCCGCTGCCGACCGGCGTCGCGTGGGCGGTCACCCGACGTACGATCTCCTCGGCCATCTCGTGGTGATGGAGGGGGAAGCGAAGGAAGTCGCGAACGGCCTGGGCGAAGTCCTCGACATACGCGGTCTGAGCCTTGTCCCGGCGCGCTCGGCCAGCCTCGAGCTTCCGTTGGTAGGCCGGATCGTCGCGCTCTGATTCGAGGTCAGCGCGAATCGAGGCGATCCGTTTCGCATCGGCCCAGACTCCGTGGGAGAAGGTGCGGCGACCCTTCTTCTCCTGCACGACCCAGGATGGGCCGCCGGCCTTGATCCGCCGAGTGAGCGCAGCGTCGCCAGGCGGGACGAGTTCCCAACCATCGGGCACGCGGCGGGTCGAGCCGCCGGGGCCGCGGACTGTGCGCGCGTCCGGGCCGGGTGCGAACGTCTCCGAAGCGAACTTCCCGCTCACATCTCGTCCGGGGCCGCGACCCCGATCAGGTCCAGTGCGGTCTTCAGCACGCGGCGAACTGCTGCGACGAGCGCGATGCGCGCGGCCTTGGTCGCGGGCTCTGCGTCGAGCACGCGGTGTTCGCGCAGGTAGCTGTGCACCTCGCCGGCGAGGCGGATCGCGTAGTTGGTGATCACGCTCGGCTCGCTCTGCTCGGCCGCGCGCTGCACCGAGGGGCCGAAGTCCCAGGCGGTCAGAAGCAGCTGGTCCGCGTCACTGAGCAGTGACCAGTCGACGTCGTTGCCGAGGCTCGTGTCCTCGGGGTCGACCTCGCACTTGCGAAGGATGCCCGAGATTCGAGCGACCGCGTACTGAACGTATGGGCCGGTCTCGCCTTCGAAGTTCAGCATCTGATCCCAGTCGAACTTCACGTCCTTGATCCGACCGTTCTTGAGGTCGTTGAAGACGATCGCCGAGACGCCGATCTGTTCGGCGACCTGGTCCTTGTCCGCGAGGTCGGGGTTCTTCTCCTCGATGATCTTGCGCACCTGTGCGACCGCTTCGTCGAGCACCTCATCGAGGAAGATCGCGTTGCCGCCTCGACTCGCGAACTTCTCCCACTTCCCGCTCTCTTCGTTCTTCGCGAGGATCAGGCCGAACGGGACGTGCTCGATCTTCGGCGCGACCGGCTCGTTCATCTTCTGGAGCACGGCTCCCAGCTGTTGGAAGTGCAGCTTTTGCTCCGCACCGACGACGTAGAGGATGCGGTCCGGGTGGAAGGTCTCGTCGCGGTAGAAGACCGCCGCGAGGTCGCGGGTGTGGTAGAGCGTCGTGCCGTCGGACTTGCGCAGGAGGCAGGGCACCTTGATGCCGAGCTCTTTCAGCTGAACGACGTCCGCGCCCTCGTCCTTCTCTAGGACGCCCTTCGACTCGACGCGCTCAAGCGCAGCCGGGATTTTGTCCTCGTAGAACGACTCGCCGGTGAAGTGATCGAAGGTTACCTGCAGTCGGTCGTACGGACCCTGGAAGGCCTTGAGCGACTCGTCGCGGAGGAACTTCCACATCCGTCGCTCCTCGTTGTCTTCCCCAGATTCGAGGGCTTGGAAGTGCGCGGCCGCCTCCTGATCGAGCGCGGGGTTCTCCTTCGCCGCCTGTCCGTAGCGCTTGTACAGCTCGAACATGTGGCGCATCGGATTCTTCTCCAGTTCCGCCTGATCACCGAAGTGCATCCACGCCGTCATCATCTTGGCGAAGGGCATGCCCCAGTCACCGAGGTGGTTGACTCCATGGACTTCGGAGCCGAGGTGACGGTGAATGCGGCAGAGTGCCGCGCCGATCACCGTCGAGCGCAGGTGTCCCATGTGGAACGGCTTCGCGATGTTCGGCGACGAGAAGTCGACGACGATCGATCGACCGTTCGACTCCGCCGGCCCGAACGGTGCTGCGTTTGCGAAGGCCGCGGCGATCGCCTGGCGCGCGATCGCCTCACGCTTCAGCTTGATGTTCACGAAGGGGCCGGCCGCACTCGCGGACTCGATCCACTCGTCACCGCTTTCCGCTGCCTGAGTCAGCGCCTGCTGAATCTCGGCTGCAACCTTCGGTGGCGGCTCGCCCTTGTGCTTCGCGACCTGGAACGCTCCAAAGGCGAGGTCCCCGTGGTCCTTGTTCTTGGGCGGAGAGAGCGCGATCCGGTCACGGAGTTCGTCGGGAAGTTCGCCGACGGCTTCGAGGATTCGCTGCACGACGTGTGCGCGCGGGTCGATCAATTCCAGTTCTCCCAGCGTTCGTAGAGCTTCTGTAGTTCGCGTTCGAGGGTCTTCTCCAGCTCCTGGAGAGCTTGGAACTTCTGAGCGTCGCGGTAGTTCTCCTCGAGAGCCATATCGCTTCGGGCGGTCTCGAGCTTCTCTTCGGTTTCGACGATGTTCGCTTCGAGTTCGGCGAACTTCATCGGGTTCCGGATCTTGGTCGCCTGGGCGGCCTTCTTCGGCTCGGCCGTGGCGGCTGTCTCAGCACGTGCGGCCTGCTTCTCGTGCTTGGCTGCGCTCCGCTTCTGAGCGCGCTCCTGCAGGATCGAGTCCATGCACTCGTCGAGCGAGCCTCTGAAGTCCCGCACCTGACCGCCTTCCAGATAGAGCACTCGGTCGCAGACCGTGTCGATCAGTGCGCGGTCGTGCGTGACGATTACGACGGTCCCAGGGAAGCCCCTGATCGCGTCCTCGAGGCCTTCACGCCCCTCCATGTCGAGGTGATTGGTCGGTTCGTCGAGCAGCAGCAGGTCGTAGGGCGAGCGGGTCAGACGGGCGAGGTTGAGCCTCTGCTTCTCACCACCGCTGAGACCCTCGACCGGGGACTCGACCTCCTCGCCGTGGAAGAGGAACAGCGCGAGGTGATCGCGGATCTCCTTGTCGGTCGCCTCGGGGTCGACCTGTCTCAGTGCGGCGAACACGGTGAGGTGGAGCGGGAGTTCCGTGACCTCTTGGCTGAAGCGTGCGATCCGCAAGCCGTGTGCTCGCTCGACGTCTCCGGCGGAGGGCGGGAGCTGCCCGACCATCGCTCGAAGCAGCGTGGACTTGCCGGCGCCGTTGCGGCCGAGCAGCGCGACGGTCTCGCCGAAGTTCACGCGCAGGTCTTGCCGGTCGACGACCTGGAGTTCTCCGGCCTTCACCGACAGGCCTCGCGCTTCGATCATCGTCTGGCCGGTCCGGCCGCGAACTTCGTTGCCGAACTGCAGACGCGTGCGCTGTTGGCCGCGTTTGGGCGCGTTGATGGTCTCGAGGCGTGCGAGTTTGCGGAGCCGACCCTTTGCCTGCCGGGTCATGCGCGAGCCCATGTTGCGGCGGACGTAGTCCATCTCCTTCTCGATGAAGGCCTGCTGGTTCTTGAACGCCCGCATCTCCGCAAGAAGGCGCTCGTCGCGCTGCTTCTTCCAGGCCGTGTAGTTGCCCTTGTAGGACTGGGTCGTCCCGTCGTCGACTTCGACGATGCGCGTGGCGATCGCATCGAGGAAGTGTCGGTCGTGGCTGACGACGACGACCGTTCCAGGGTGACGCTGCACCTGCTCCTCGACGTAGGCGATTCCTTCGAGGTCGAGATGGTTCGTCGGCTCGTCGAGGATCAGCAGGTCGGCCGGCGTGGTCATCAGCGACGCAAGGACGACGCGGGACTTCTCGCCGCCGCTCAGCACTCTGAGATCCTTGTCGAGGGCGTCACCACGGAATCCGATGCCGTCGAGGACGCGCTCGCAGACGTGGTCGCGTTCGTAGCCACCGCCCGCTTCGAACGCGGTCTGAAGTTCGCCGTAGTCCCGCAGAGCCTCCGGGTCGTCGGGGCTGTCGGCCAGGCGTGCCTCCAAGCCTGCGATACGGCTGGCGAGATCGTCGAAGCTGCCGTCGCCACGGCGAACGAACTCGCGCACGGTCATACCGGGCGACAACCGCGGGACCTGCTCGGCGTAGGCCAGGCGCAGGCCCTTTCGGAGCGTTCGGGTTCCGAGATCCGGTTCGTCGGCGCCCGCCAGAATCCGGATCAGCGTCGTCTTGCCGGAGCCGTTCGCGCCGACGATGCCCACGCGTTCGCCAAGATCGAGCTGCAGCGAGGCTGAGCTCAGGATCTCCAGGTCGCCGAAGCGACGAGCGATGCGGTCGAGGGTCGCGAGAGTCACGGGCGGGGGATCATGCCCGAAACGCTGGCGGTTCCGAAGAGAGGGGGCCGCTCCGAGGGCGGCTCAGTACTCCCGCATGATCCGATACTGGACCGCGCGGCGTTTGCCCTGGCCATCGACGTATTCGAGGAAGAACGCTCCACCGGGTCTCGCGTGGTTCTCGAGCAGCTCGGCGACATCGGAAGGACGGCGAACCACGCTCCCCGAGATCGCGACCAGGACGACGCCAGAGGGGATGCCGAGTCGATTGAGCGGCTCGGGCAGCTCGGGCAGGCGGAGGCCGTAGTAGACGACGCCGCGAGAGTCGCGACCGCTGACGTTTTCGCCGAAGCCGCCACCTTCGAGCCAGCGCTGTCCGACTTCGAGGATCTCGTCGCGATCGGCGTGTGGGTAGAGCTCGAACACGCCGGCCGAGACTCGGCGGATCGGCGGGAACATCTCGTAGCGGATCGCTTCGAGTCGCTCGCGGATGTCGGCGTCCTCGTCGAGGCCGGCCTCACGGCGGTCCTGGTCGGGGTCGGCCCAGATCACCAGTTCGCGAAGCTGCGCCCGAACTCGTTCGCTCGGGTCATCCGCGAGCTCGATGAGGCGGCGGTAGGCGCCTTCCATCGTCTTCTCGCCGTAGTAGGGGTGGATGCGCGAGATCTGCGTCAGGAACCACAGGCCCTGGGCTCGATCGACTTCTTCTTCGAGGTCGAGCACCGCGAAGAACGGCGTCAGATCGAGGCGATCGCGACGTTGCCGTGCGTGGAGAGTTGCTTCGGCCTCCGCGATCTCTTCACCGCTGCGCTCGTAGCCGGGGCTGTCGTGATGAGCCATCCAGCGCACGGCGCGCAGGTAGGCTTCTTCACGGATCGATCGCGACGGTTCGCCGGGGATGTGTTCGATGAACGTCCGGACCATGTCGTCCAGCTCGATCAGGAACGAACCGAAGAACGCCGTGCGTCGATCGTTCGGGATGTTGCTGTCGCGGATGATCAGCGACAGGTAGGGCGGCTGGAGCTCGAGGCGATCGAGGTCCGCCATGGCGGCGCTCCATTCGTCCGACTCGACTGCATCCCGACCGCGGACCGACAGCTGCCCGGATTCCGGAGCCTGGTTGTAGATCGTCTGCAGTCTGCGGAGCACTTCGAACAAGCCGTCCGGCGGTGCGATCTTGGTCTCTGGGCTGCGGTAGGGCAGGCGCCAGTCCACATCCGCGGGGTCTTCCTGAGCGGCTGCGCTGGACAGCAACGCGCTCGGGACCGCGGTCAGAAGCAGGCTGGCTGCGAGAGTCGTCGGGGCGAGTCGGCGGATCGGGTCGAAGGGGGCCTTCATCGTTCGAGTCGGGTTCGGAGTCGGGAGGTTCGGTGCTCGGCAACTCGGGCCGCACAGCGTATCCGGATTCTTCGCCGAGGTCGGAACCCGCTGCGGATGCAGGTTTCGGCTCGTGACTGGCCCGTGCGGGCGGCGCGCCGGATCAGCCCTGGGACGTCCAGGCGACGATCGCCACCTGGAGGAGGCCGATGATCGCGCCGAGGACCGCACCGAGCAGTTCGATCGTCCTTAGTTCCGTCGAGGCGACCCGCAACACCATCCGCTCGAGTTCCTGGACCGGGAACGCCTCGACTTTCTGTCGAACGAGATCCTCGATGTCGAGGTGCTCCTCGATGGTCACCTGGAGCTTGTCGAGGATCTCCTGCTTGTTGTCGAGGATGCCCTTGGTCATCGACGCTCGGAGGTCGTCGATCAGCTTTGGCGTCAGGAATCCGCCGATCAGCGGCAGGCCCCGGAGTTCCTCGATCTTAGGCGCCATGCCCCGCTCGAGGAGTTCGCCGATCAGCGGCGCCAGATCGACGTTCTGGAAGGTCTGGACGAGGTCTTCGTGCCGCACGAGGTGCTCACCGACGACGTCACCGATGCTCGCGGCGAGGTCGTTCTGCCGCCGTCCGACGAGACCCTGGAACCGGAAGAACAGGAACCGCTTCGGCTTGATCGGCCGGAACAGCATCTTCACGGCAAGCGTGTTCGTCACATAGCCGATCACGCCGCCCAGGAAGGGCACTGCGATCCAAGTCCACCATCCTAGGTCCATCGGAGCGGCGCAGAGTAACGAGCGGGCTGCGGGTTTCCGAACGGTGTTCCGGATGCGCTCGGGCTTTGCGAGACATCTGAACTGCCCCCGGGCCGTGTTGGTCAGACCGAGGCTCACAGGAGTTCACGACGTTTCTCGGTGACCCAGGACGGTTTCGGGGTACTGGGAACGAGGGAGGTCCTCCGAGTTGGTGCAGGCCGATCCACAGCCTGATGACCTGACCCCACCGCTGCTGGAACTGCCGGCGCACTGCGCTCTCTTTAACTTCGAGGCCGTCGCCGTAGCACCTCGAACGCCCGCGACTTGCGGATGGCCACAAGTCGCCCGAGAGG
>JBCBZB010000142.1:0-2711 GCA_039815565.1 Planctomycetota bacterium | reverse complement strand
CGGCGGACGCGAGGAAGTTTCCGTTGACGCCACCGGGACCACCGTAGGTGTCCGCGTGCACGACGTTCATCGATGCTGAGCCGGTCTCGAGTTCGAGCGACTCATAGACGATGTGACCCGGGTTCTCCGGTACATCCCCGTCGTAGCTGGCGACTGGTGCTGCGAGGCTGGAGTTCGCGAACAGGCACTCGACGATGTAGCCCTGCAGGTCGAAGCGGGTCGTCACGTAGACGATCATCGCCCCACAAGTTTGCTCGGACGGCTGCGTGGCTGCGGGATTCACGAAGGGGCAGAAGTACCGCTTCACCCGCAGGTAGTCGGCCCCGGAGTGGCCCTTGGGGTTCCCTGGGCCGACGAGCGTCTCAACGTTTGTCGCGCTTGCGATCGATGCCTCGTAGGTGCCCGCGGCGTTCTTCAGCTTGAAGTTCAGTGCCCCGGGGTTCGCGGAGCTGGGGAACAAGGTGGACGGATTGGCTGTTGTCGGCAACGGACCGTCGTTGAAGGAAATCACTCCGCCGGTCACCGAGCCTCGGAGCGGGGCGAAGGCACGGAACACGCGAGGAGAGCCGTCCGGCTTGCGTTCGAGGACGTCGATTTGGGCGAGCGTGGAGCCCAGATACATCGCGTCTGGATCGCCGCCGCCCGAAAATTGGACGAGGTAGTCGATCGATTGCGAACTCGGAAGCCGGCCCTCGTAGAGGCGGACGTCAGTCGGGCCCTGAGCTGTCAGTGTCGAGATCGGCACTGTCAACAGAGCCGAGAGAGACGCAGCCCGCATCAGGGCGTGCAGTAGAAGTCGAAGCTTCATGATGTTGATGAAACGAGAAGCGCGTGGCGGGAGGATCGCGCTCGGATTGCCACTCGTTTCTGTCGTGAGCGGAGCTCGCTGTTTCGGAAACTCCGACCACTCCCTCGGTGCTGTGACCGACGTTCGACCCCGTGCAAATGCCTGGGTCTGTCACCGCAATCAGTGGGGGCTCTGTCAGGCTCACTTGCAGTAGACTCTTTGGTCCGTGAGTAAGCGTTCGTCGAGTGCCAGCGATGAGAGCGAGTGGCTTCGCGACCGTGATTGGGTCCAGCGGGCGGTCGCACGAGATCCCGCTGCCGAAGAGTGGTTGGCAATTCGACTGAAGCGGGTTCCGAGACTGGTTGCGGGATACGCCAAGCGCTTGGCGTGGGTGAAGCCTTCCGACCTCCCTGATCTGAGTTCCGAGGTGGTCGTGGCCGTGCTCGGGCGGCTCGGAGAGTTCCGAGGGCACTGTCCGTTCGACGCGTGGGTCAGCCTGTTCTGCAAGAACACCGTTCTCGCGCATTCGCGCAGGGCGCGTCGCGCGCGGATGCCTACGCTGGAGTTCGATCCCATGGAGGAGCGAGAGACTCCTGATGTCGCTCTCGCAGCACGAGAAGAAGAGCAGCGGGTGATCGAGGCCTTGGGCCGTCTGGGAGGCGCCGAGGGAGAGATCGTTCGTCAGAGATTGCTCGAAGGTCGAGATTTCCGAAGCATCTCGGAGGAGCAGGGCATACCGATGGCAGCGTTGCGAACGCGTTACTACCGTGCTCTTCAGCGACTCCGAGACCATCTCTCTCGTAAGGACTCAGGAGAGGCGCGCGCATGACCGATCCGTCGAGAGGAGTGGAAAGAGACGAATTGGTTGCCGCCGTACTCAGCGGAGAGCTATCGATCTTGGATGAAGCGGTGCAGGCCGCTCTCCGTCGGGATCCGGAGCTCGCGCGTGAACTCGAGGAGCTTCTGTGTCTCGAAGATGAGCTGCGGCTCGAATCAGAGATCGAGCTCGAGGAGGACGAGCCGTGGAGCGGGGCGGATGCGGCGATCGCTGCTCAGGTCCGAAGCTCCATGGCTCCGACGGCTGAGCGGGTCACGCCCAGGCGCGCCCGGCTGGCCTGGATCACCGCGGCAGCGGCAGTCGTCCTGCTCGGTGTCCTGCTCTGGGAGCCGGGCAACCAGCAGCCGGTCGTAGATCCGAACCAGACTCTGGGGCCGGGCGATCTGTCGCCGAGTGGAGAAGTCGAGTTCCAACGCTTTCTCTCCGAGGGCTTCCACTGGAATGCCGGGGACGTTGCACCTGGCGTTCGGTTGTTGCTCGAGGTCGAGCTCGATGGCGAACCGTTCCTGGGCCCCCTGGATGTGACCGGTCGTTCCGGGCTCGATGTGCCCGAGGCGATGAAGGCCCTGACTCCGGAGACGATGTATTGGGAGATCTATATCGATCCTGTTGGCGGGGGTCGTCAGACGAGATGCGACGCAACAGTCACCTTTCGCTAGTTCTGGCTCTCGCCTGCCCGCTCCTACCGGCTCAGGAAGACGGAGACCGGCTCCAGCGCCTGATCGAGCGCGAGTCGAACCTGGCGGCCGATGACGATGCGGAGCTACTGCGCTGCGTCGAGGACGTTCAAGATCTGTTGGACGGACTCCAGCGTTCTGAGCTCGATCGGGCGGTGGACCTCCTCGGGCGGCTCACCCAAAGGCTCCAACGTCGAGCTCTTCGCGGCAAGGGTGGCGATGCCGTGCGCACTCTGCATGCGGTCTACAGCCAGGCGAAGCAGCTGAACGCGCTGAAGGGGGTGACTCACCATCGCCGACGGGCGGAGGTTGCTCTGCTCGCGAACGACCTCGCGGTCCTCTACGAGGCGCTCAACGATGGCGTGGGTGTAGTATCGGGCCGCGACGACTTCGAGTGGGCGATTCTTCG